>JBMNPB010000021.1:0-42089 GCA_050943375.1 bacterium | reverse complement strand
CTGGGGACAGATCCTCTTACAGCTTTCGGTCTTCTTCCCAGATAAGGTGAAATCATCCCTATCCTGATCTTTACCGGGACGGTGAAAGCACAAAACTATTTACAGACCCTGATAATCCTGATCTTGATTTGGTAGCTGTTGATAAATATACATTTGAACGCATCGATAGCTGTATTGTGGAGGAAGTACCATCACTAGCTATTGACTGGAAAGAGGGTACGGTCTTTAATGTCAACAGCCCGTTTGACGTCACAGTGAAGGCTACGAATAAAGGTACCCAGCCAATCGAGAGAGTTCTTTACATAGTTGAGGTAATTGAAAATGGCGGAAATGCCGGTATCAAGAAAGTTTTAGCAAAAGCTGGTGATTCCGTCGGACAAGTGCTGGGCTATGATGAGACAGGTGACTTCTGGTATTGGGGCGATCGGAACGATGGTTTCACCTTTGGTTATGAAGATACTGTCGAGACAACGTTCGAAGTGCAAGCATTACCAGGTAACTACGAAGTTAACATATATGCAGTACAACTTCCTGAGCCTCAGGTATAAAAATTTCTCAGTCTCCTAATTACCCGCCGAGAGGGCAATGCGCCGCATTGCCCTCTCTCCACGTCTCAGGCACAGCGCTCCGGCCCGGATTCGGAGTCGGCCGGGGTACGGGAACACAGGACGGTTCGGGCAGGACAGCGGGCCGGGCGGGACTGCGGCCGAGGGGCTTGGATACGAAAGTCGAGATTGCCGCGTCGCCGTCCGCGGCTCCTCGCGATGACAGGGGCCTTGCTATGCCGGCAGAAGAGCGGGGAGGTGCGGGCTGTGCTATGCGGGGGAGATTGCCGCGTCGCCGCCCGCGGCTCCTCGCAATGACAGGGGCCTTGCTATGCTGGTAAAGGTACGGGAGATGCGGGCTGTGCTATGCGGGAGAGATTGCCGCGTCGCCGTCCGCGGCTCCTCGCAATGACAAGTGCCTTGCTATGCGGGTAAAGGACGGGATGGGCTGTGCTATGCGGGGGAGATTGCCGCGTCGCCGCCCGCGGCTCCTCGCAATGACAAGTGCCTTGCTATGCGGGTAAAGGTACGGGATGGGCTGTGCTATGCGGGGGAGATTGCCGCGTCGCCGCCCGCGGCTCCTCGCAATGACAAGTGCCTTGCTATGCGGGTAAAGGGCCGGAGATGTGGGACGTACTGTGGCAGTTACCGCATCGGAACATTCGCATTGTCCAGCTATTATTATTCCACACAGGCGTTTTCACGGAGGCGCGGAAAACCGGATTTCGTATCCTTGGACTTGCATCGCCCAGCTATTGTCATTGCGAGGAGTCGGTGTTTTTCCGGCGACGCGGCAATCTCCGGCTCATTGCCTTGGACCTGCATCGTTCGTTGGCAGGAACCGTTGTTTACCGGAGCGCGGCAGTTCCGGGCTTGGGGGGTGCATAAGATAGTGAAGGATTATTACGTCTATATTCTGACGAACGCATCCCATACGGTATTGTATACGGGTATGACCAACGACCTGAAAAGAAGGGTGTACGAGCATAAACAGAAGTTAGCAAGCAAGTTTACCGCACGGTATAACGTCGATGCCCTGGTTTACTATGAAACGGGTATCGATGTCAGGGAGATTATAGCGAGGGAAAAACAGATAAAAGCCGGGTCAAGGCAGGATAAGATCGACTTAATAGAGTCCATAAATAAGGAGTGGCGGGACTTATATTATGAACTGTGACAAGTACGGGAGATTGTTGTGGCACTGCCCAGGCTCAGTGTAATGATATTGATTGGTTACTCGGGAAGAGAAATGTTGCAGGGTACGAGATCCGAGAGATTGCCGCGTCGCCGTCCGCGGCTCCTCGCAATGACAGGGGCTTCTCTACGAAGGCAGAAGAGCGGGAAGATGCGGGCTGTGCTATTCGGGTAAAGGTACGGGATGGGGCGTGCTGTGCGGGAGAGATTGCCGCGTCGCCGTCCGCGGCTCCTCGCAATGACACATGCTTTGCTATGCTGGTAAAGGTACGGGAGACCGCGGCTTGCGAATAGGGCCGGTTCCGCGCCTGCTTTGGAAGACAGCCGTCCTTACCCTTACGGAGGGGAAGCCGGGATATGCGCTGTTTTGCCGGGCCGATGCGTTGTTTATGTCCTCCGGACAGGATTATAAATAACAATAATTCCGTCCCTCACAGTCAGGAGTCCGTTAAGCATGAAGATACCGGGGGCAAGGTTCGGATGGGTGTCCCGGCAGGGCTACCGTCTGCTTCTGCTGTTGCTGGCGATTTTCAACCTGATTGACTACCGGGTGACCATGGTTTCCGTCAACGCCGGCTTTCCGGAAATGAACCCGTTCGTTGCTTTCCTGAGCCGCCGGGGCTGCTTCGGGATATACAAGCTCGTCTTGGTTCCCGCCGGTTTACTGTTCCTGTGGTTTGCGCGCCGCAACGTGACCCGGCGGGCGCTGCAGCTGCTGCTGTTCACGTTTGCTGCCTATGCGGCGCTGATGACCTATTTCGGCTGGGCGTTGCCGGCCGGACTGATCTGAGATACGGCAACTTCCTTTGTTGTTCCCGGCGCCGGCTGCCACAGTTCTCGGCACGAACAGCGGAAAGCGGGGAAAGGCGGTGCAGCAGAAGGCGCAATGTTGCTGCCGCCTGTTTCCGGCATGATACCGTATCCCCGTTTTTACCAATCCTGACAGATGAGGTGAAATATGCGAAAAGCAGCCTGCGTTTTGATTATTATCGGACTTGCCATCTTCCTGTACCCGTACGCGGAGCGCATGTACTCGAATTATCAGCAGCAGCGGCTTCTGGCAGCCTGGGAAGAGAGCCTGCCGCCGGCCGGGGACGGCGGGGAGACAGCCGTGCCGCCCGCGGCGGAGCCGGCACCGCCGGCCGATCCGGCCGGCACGGTCGCCGTTCTGGAAGTCGACAAAATCAATCTGCGGCTCCCCGTCCTGCGGGGCACGAGTACCGCCAATCTCCGGGTGGCGGCGGGATTGCTGGAGGACACAGCCGAGATCGGCGCTCCAGGTAACACGGTGCTGACGGCACACCGCAGCCATACGCGCGGGCGGCTGTTCAACCGCTTGGACGAATTGGCGGCGGGCGACGTGGTCACCGTCACCACCCGGGAGAAGACTTACCGGTACACCGTCACCGGGTCGCTGATCGTCGAGCCGGACGATATGTCCGTCATCGTAGGCGGGGAGGAGGAATACCGGCTGACGCTGATCACCTGCCACCCGGTCTATGATCCGACCCACCGGCTGGTGGTGCAGGCGGAGATGGTGCCGGACGGGGAGTGAGAGGGAAGCGGGGCATTGGCAGGAAAGGTCAATCCCTCCGTTAGCTGCGCTGCCATCTCCCTTTGACAATGGAGGCTTCCAGAACTGGGGTCTGACATGTACTTTTAGCAAAGCCTGTGTTTTTCCGGCTAAGACAGCTTCGCTTGACGTTGTCTCCCTTGTGAAAGGGGGATGTCGCCGAATGGTGACAGGGGGATTTGCCGGTGAGGGACCAGGGATCAGGGTGGGCGGTCAATGACCGCCCCTACGGGACACGGGGACGGTCCGGGTGGAACGGTGGGGGCACCGTATCCTACGGAGTACCGTGCGGGATGGCTGTGCTGGCACTTGCTCTGCTATGCGGTAGAGATTGCCGCGTCGCCGCCCGCGGCTCCTCGCAATGACACATGCTGTGCTATGCGGGTAAAGGTACGGGATGGGCTGGGCTATGCGGTAGAGATTGCCGCGTCGCCGTCCGCGGCTCCTCGCAATGACAGTTGTTCTGCTACGCGGGTAAAGGGCCGGGAGAAGTGGGCTGTGCTATGCGGGAGAGATTGCCGCGTCGCCGCCCGCGGCTCCTCGCAATGACAGTGGGAGGTTGATGTCAAATCCCTCCGTCAGCTGCGCTGCCACTTCCCTTTGGCAATGGAGGCTTCCCAAATTGCACCTCCTGCGGCTTGTACTTCTTGGCAAAGCCTGTGTTTTTCCGGCTAAGACAGCTTCGCTTGACGTTGTCTCCCTTGCTAAAGGGGGATGTCACCGCAGGTGACAGGGGGATTTGCTGCGGAAGGCGGTCTGCCGGCTTGGTTGACGTCTCCGTCACCCTGCGGACGCATTTGGGATATTTGTCCCACGATGAAAACGAACGGCCGCCGGCCGTTCGTTTTTGCTTATTCATCTGATTGCGCGGCGGCCGCCTCGGTAAAACCCGCGTACCCGCCGATCACCGCGAGGAAATGCCGCGCCAGATGCGGGTCGAACTGCGTTCCGGCGCAGGCCTCGATTTCGGCCAGGGCCGCCGCCCGGCTCCGGGCCCGCTTGTACGTCTGGCTGTGGAGCATGACATCGTAAGCGTCGATGATGGCAATGATGCGCGCAATCAGGGGAATCTCTTCCCCTTTGAGCCCATGGGGATACCCGGACCCGTCCCAATTCTCGTGGTGCGTCATCACTCCGTAAGACACCGGGGCGAGTTCCGGGGCGGAACTGGTAATCCGGTAGCCGATTTCCGGGTGTTTTCTCATAATTGCGAATTCCTCGGCGGTAAGGGGTCCCTGCTTGCGAAGGATTTCGTCGGGAATGCCGATTTTGCCGATATCATGCAGCATGGCAAGGAGAGAAAGTTCGTCCAGCTTGGCGGCCGAAAGCCCCATCTGCCGCCCCAGATAAAGGGCCAGATCCCGCAGGCGCAGTGCGTGTTCTTCCGTCTCGTAGCTCCTTTCCCAGAGGGATTTGCCCAGGGAAGTGATGATATTGCTGCGGGCGCTGCGGCCGAGGAGTTTGTTGCGGTACATGCGGTCCTCCGCTTCCTTGATGACGGCCCGGATATTCTGCCCGGGCTCCGTCTTGGTCGCGGAGCCGAGAGCCACACTCAGTTTAATCGGGGTGATGTCGGTTGCCGCGAACACTTCCTGCATGCGTTTGACGATTCCCAGCGCCGCTTCCTCGCTGGTCTGGGGCAGCAGGACGGCGAATTCGTCGCCGCCCCAGCGGGCGATGATATCTTCACTCCGGCAGGACGCGCGCATGATGTCCGCCACGCGCACGAGCATCGCGTCGCCTTCCTGGTGCCCGAAAGCATCGTTGACGAATTTGAGGCCATTCAAATCGCCGATAATCACGCTGACCGGGAGCTGGCGGGAGGCGTCAAGGCGGATGGTCTCTTCCTCGAAGAATCCTTTGTTAAATAATCCCGTCAGCCGGTCGTGGTAACTCATGTAACGGATGCGCTCGTTATTTTCTTTCCGGTCGAAATAAGCCCCGACCATCACGGCGGCGGTCTGGAGGAGGTCGATGTCCTCTTTGAGCCAGACGCGGGAACCCTGAGTGTCGGCGAAGCCCAGGAGGCCGGAGACGTCTCCGGCGGGGGCGTTGACGGGCATACAGAGCAGTGCTTTAGCCCCGAGACGGCGGTACATTTGCTGCTCCGGGGCCGCTTCCGGCGGCATGTCCTCGATATCGGGGATGACGACAGGTTCCCGGCCGATTATCTTCCGGGTGAACCAGCGGTAATCGTCCCCGCTGATGCCCTGAGTTTCCCGCAGCCGGCTTTCGACGCCGGCGGCGCACCACTCGGCCGTTTTGTTCATGGTCGTGTTTGTCTCGCCGATTCGGAAGATATAGGAACGGCACACAGATACCGCCTGCCCGAGGATGGACAGGATGAGCGGGAAATCGACCGGTTCGTTGGAGTTCAGGATTTTGCCCACCGCCGCCACCGCTTCCTCCAGACGCAACCGGTACAGGAGCTGCTTTTCGACGGTTTCCCGCTCCGAGATGTCCTGACAGGCGATGACGGTGCCCAGCGGCTCACCGGTGTCGTCGATGATCGGCGTCGCTGTCACGGAGACGGCAATTCTTTTTCCGTCCGTTTGCACCAGGACCCGATTGGCTCCTTTGCCGGGCGCCCCGGCCGGCGGCAGAGCCGCCGGCCGGCCTGTTGCCGGGTCGAGGAGACGAAATACGGCGGCTAGCGGCTGTCCAACGGCAGCCGCTTCGCTGACACCGGTCAGAGTCCGGGCGGTCCGGTTCAGATAAGTCACCCGGCCGGCGATGTCGGTGGTGAGAATAGCATCGCCGAGGCTCGCCAAGGTTGCCTGGCACCAGTCCCGGCGAACGCGGATTTCTTTTTCCATTTGCCGGCGGGGCCGGAGATCCCGGGCGACAATGATGATGATATCTTCCCCGCCGAGGCGCAGGCGGCGGGCGTGCGCTTCCACCGGGACGGGCGAGCCGTCCCGGGCCAGCAGTTCGGTTTCGTGAATAAAGCTGCCCTTCTCCCGCAGCCGCCGGAGAAATTCCGGCAGCCGTCCGGCGGCGTGCGGTCCGGCGATCTCCCGCAGTTCCGTCCGGAGCAATGTTTGACAGTCACAGTTGAGAGCACGGCAGGCTGCGGCATTAGCGGCGACGAATACCCCGCCGGAACCGTCCGAATTGGGCTTGACGGCGAGGATCAGGTCGCCGGTGTTATGGAAAACCGCCCGCAGCAGCTCATCGCCGCGGCTGGCCGGTAATGCGTTCCGGTTGTCGGTCAGCCCGCCGGGGGCTTCCTTCTCTATCCCCAAATTCAACCCTCCCGGTTAACCAGATTCAGGCTTCCTTTCCATTATTCTTTATATTCGCCATAATTTTGACAAAACCTTCCTTCCAGCCGGCGGCAAAATCTTTTCGGTGTTGCCGGGCTTGCCGTCGTTCGGCAGGAAGATGGCGGGACGGCGTCAAAATATGCGTCGGCAGCCGGGATTGGCCGCCAGTGCGGCGGCACTCGTCCGGCACCATCTGGAAGGAGAGAAGGACATGATCGATCTGGCGGCGACAACTTACTTGCATATCGGCTTGGACGAGGCGGGATGGCTTCATTTCGCCGCCGGCACGGAGTATTCGGCGCCGGCTCTCCGCCGGGCCGCCGACATGGCCGACGTGCTGCGGGAACCGGCGGCCGCTATGCCGGAGGATGTATTATACCGGATGTACCGCGACGTCCGGCGGGCTGGCGATGGGCCGCGCATTGAGGCAGCCGGGCTGCGCTTCGATTTGACGGTGCTCCGGCCGGGGAGTGTCGGACGCGAAGCGGTGAAGACGTACGGTCATTATCATCCGGCGCGGTCCGGCGGCGGTGGAACTTATCCGGAGATTTATGAAGTCATCCACGGCGCAGCGCAATATTTGCTCCAGAAGCCCGGCGAGGCTTGGGACACTATTGCCGATGTAGTGCTGGTGGCGGCGGCGGCGGGTGACAAGGTGATTATCCCGCCCGGCTACGGTCACGTTACTGTCAACCCGGGAGATGATTATTTGGTGATGGCGAATTTGGTTGCCCGGGGGTTCGCCTCCGACTACGCGCCGTACCGGCAGCTGCGTGGCGCCGCTTGGTACGTTCTTGCGGATGGGACGACAGTGCCGAACGGGCAATATTCCGCCGTGGCGCCGCTGCGCCGGGCGGCGGCGGGAGAAATGCCCCTTTTGGGGGTGCCGCGGGACGTGCCGCTGTACCGGGTGTTGCCGGAATGCCCGGAGAGTCTGGCGTTCCTGGTTTAGATGTGGGCGGACAACTGCCTCAGCCAATGCGGGAGTAAAGCCGGGGAGCGGTCTTGGTGTAAGTAAGGCGGTTAAGTTTAAGGGATACGGTAAGTAAATCCCTCTGTCGCCATTCGGCGGCATCCCCCTTTGACAAGGGGGACAACGTAAATGAAAGCTGTCTTAGCCGGAAAGACACATGCTTTGCTAAGCCGTGCATGCCGCAGGGGGTGCAATTTCGGAAGCCTCCCTTGTCAAAGGGAGGTGGCAGCGTAGCTGACGGAGGGATTCGGCCTCCGGTGATACTGTGCAAATGCGGTGATAGCCCTGCCTTGAAGTGAATACCCCTGTCGCCATTCGGCGGCATCTTGTTTTGGCAACAGGACAACGGTGAAAGGGAATGGCCGGTCCGGAGACCGGCTCCGGACCGGTCTACGGGATGCGGCCGGAATTTGCTTCGCTTGCCGGCGCGGCGGGAAGGCGTCGGTTAACTTCCGCCCCGCCGTCCTCCCGGCAGGAAAAATTCTCGCCGGGAGGGAAATTATTGGTGACAGGCCGGGGTAACAGCGGAAGGAGACGCAGGGCATCAGGCCGCTTCCGGCAGAAGCGGAAACGCGAACTGTTGACTGCGGGGTTTTTGGTTTATGATCTTGCGGCAAATTTTTGACTGGCGAAGGAGCGACGGCGATGACAAAACGGATTCTGGTTTGCGGTGATCCGACGGTGGACTGGCTGCTGGCGCGGAGTAGCGAGCCGGCGGCGGGCGGTTCGTATTTTTGGCAAACGGAGCGGGCGGCGGACGTGACCTTGAGTTCACAGCCGGGCGGCGCGGCGCTGCTGGGTGAGCTGCTGGCGGCCATGCTTCCGGCGGACAGCGTTGCCCGCCCGGTTCTGCCGGAGCAGATACTGCGGGAGCCGGGGGCGGGCACTATCCCCGCCACCTGGACAGTCTGGGCGAAGTACCGGGAAGAAGGACGGCCGCCGGCTTACCGGATCGCCGAGTGGTGGCGGAGCGAGCCGGGGAAGGATGTAAGAACCGGCCCACCGGCGGCGGACTCCGACCTTCTGGTTATCGACGACAGCGGTCTCGGTTTCCGGGACGCGACGGACGCCTGGCCGGAAGTACTCCGCTGCGGCGGAGCGGGAGAACGGCCGGCGCAGGTATTGCTTAAACTCTCGCGGCTATCCGGGCAATCCGACAACCCTCTCCTCAGCCGTTTCAGCGCCGCCGGTCTGGCTGACCGGACGACAATCGTGACATCGGTCGCCGATTTGCGGACCTGCGCTGTCCGGGTAAGCGGATCACTGTCCTGGGAGAAATTGTTCGAGGATATTGTCGTGGCCGTCCACAGCCCGGCTTGTCCGTTCGCCGACCGGGCCGGCGGCAGGTTGGCCTTTGCCCGAGTCGCAGTGACGGTCGGGGCGAGCGGGGCCGTTCTGGTCGACAGGGAGGGCAACAGCCTTATTTTCGACCGCTCCGGCCAGGAGGGGGATTTCGCCCGCCGCTTCCGGGGCGGGATGATGGGATACAATACCTGCGTTACCGCGGCACTGGCCGCTGCCTGGACCGGCGCCGCCGGACAGCCCGATTGGGCGGAAGCGCTCCGGCGCGGTCTCGGCCTCGCCCGTTCGCTGCACGCCTTTGGCTATGCGGGCGGCTGGGAAGGCCGTTCCGGCCTTGGCTTCCCGTGTGAAAGGATTGCCCGGACGCCGGCGGTGCCAGCGGCCGAAGATCCGGACGGAATCTGGAATCTCGGCCTCTTCCGCGACAAGATTGGAGCGGCCGCCGATCCGGAGCGGCACGGTCATTGGTCCATCCTGGTCACCGCGACAGGCGAAGCAGGGAACGGAACAGCGGCCGCCGGGGTGAACGCCTCCGTTACCGGACTTGCCCGGCGCATCGCCGTGGAGGGACCGGCGGCCGCCCTCGGCCAGGCGCCGGTGGAGACGGTGGGCAGATGGCGGAGCGCCGACCGGCAGGAAATCGAAGGGGTACGTTCCGTCAACAACGCGATGCGGGAATACCTGCGCCAGAAGCGTCCGGTAACCCCCCTCTCGGTAGCCGTGTTCGGACCGCCCGGTGCCGGCAAGTCCTTCGCTATCAAGGAGATTGCCAAAGATTTGGGTATCGGCAAAGAAGCCATTCTGACCTTCAACCTTTCCCAGTTTGAGACGCCGGCGGAACTGACGGCCGCTTTCCACCAGATTCGGGATCTGCACCTGAAAGGAAAGATGCCGCTGGTGTTCTGGGATGAGTTTGACACCCCCTGCGCCGGGCGGCGGTTGGGGTGGCTCCGCTATTTCCTCGCCCCGATGCAGGACGGAGAGTTCATGGAGGCGGGCCGGGTCCATCCGCTGGGGGGCGGCATCTTTGTCTTCGCCGGAGCGACACGCCATTCGTTCCGTGCCTTCGCCGCGGGTGACGGCCCGGAGGAACTGGCGGCGAAGAAGCCGGATTTTGTCAGCCGCCTCCGCGCTTATATTGACGTCCGTGGCCCGAACGCGAATCCGAATACGGTGGAGGACAAATATTATCTTATCCGCCGCGCTTTCCTCCTCAATAGCTTTCTTGCTGTCTACGCCCCGGAGACGAAAGAGAACGGCCGTTTCGCAATCGAACCGGGGGTGCTGGACGCTTTTTTGCGGGCCGGGAAATACCGGCACGGGGCGCGCTCGCTGGAGACCATCGTTCGGATGAGCAGCCTGGCGGGCAAGCGCAAATATGAATTGTCCAGCCTTCCGCCCGACCACATCATTGACATGCACACCGACCGGGACCGGTTTGTGGCTCTCACCCGCCTCGGGCACCGGGAGGGGCTGCGGGTCGGTATCACCGGGCATATCGGGCTTGATCCGGCGCGGCGGCTGGAATTGACAGCGGGTATCGCCGCGGCCGCCGCTTTCATTGAGAATGCATACCCGGAGCGGAACCTGACCGTATTTTCACCGCTTGCCGTCGGGGCCGACCGGATTGTCGCCCGTCACCTCCTGGAGCGGGAAGGGGCGTCTTTGACGGCCATTCTGCCGCTTCCGGCCGAGGATTATGTCAATGATTTCGGCCCGGCGGATGACCACCGGACCGACTACGCCGGGGCGGAACTGCGCCGGGAGTTCCGGCATTGGCTCGCCGACCGGGCGGAGGAGATTATCGAGATGCCGCCGGCCGCCACGCGGGACGCGGCTTACGAGCAAACCGGCCTGTACGTCGCCCGTCACTGCGATGTTCTCCTCGCTGTCTGGGACGGCGCGCCGCCTCAGGGGCAGGGAGGCACGGGGGCGGTGGTGGCGGAGGCGCTGGCGCGGCAGAAGCCGGTCTGCCACATCTGGGCGGGGAACTACAAGACCGATCCCGCGCAGCGAACTGACGTGAGAGAGCGGTACGGTACGATCCGGCACATTAACTTCCCCGGCTTTGCCGCCGGGGTGTGGCGGCGGCAGGAGCAGGGATGACGGCGCGCAACCCCGTTTGATATGGCAAAGCCCACCGCTACAAGGAAGGCTTCGCGGGACATCGGTGCTCGGGTAAATTCAGCTTTCATTGCCTACGTTGTCCTTTGTCAAAAAAGGATGCCGGCGGCAGGTCAGGGAGATTTGTCTTAGGACGTTCCGCTGCCGGTGTCCATATTCGCCGGCGCGCCGTCCCCCTAAGGCAAAAAGGCCGGCAAACCCACGGTGGCACGCGAGGCTTATTGACTATCGGCTTGTTGCCGGCTGCGGACCCGCTGCTGTTGTCTCTAGGGTGAAAGGGCAGCCGGGAAGCGATGGAAGCGGCCGGCAACAGAGCAGAAATGGCGTTTCGCCGGCCAGATCATCATTCGTCGCAGTTAGGAAAGGAGGCAGTTAATTGTACCCTTATCGGGTTTTTGTCAGTTACGCCCATGAGGATATTGCCATCGCCCGGGAAGTCGCCGGTCATTTCTCCGGCCTCGGCTTGATTAATATGTGGGATCAGGCGATCGTGCCGGGACAGCCGTTTACGGAAGAAATCAAGAAATCCATATCCCGGTCGCACCTTTTTGTTCCCCTGATTACCCCGGTGTCAATCCGCAAGCCGTGGGTGCACCAGGAGACGGGTTACGCTATGGGCATGGGCGTGCCGCTCCTGCCGGTGGCAATCGGCGAATTACCGGGACAGATGATTGAGCAGCTGCAGGCCCTCTCCGTCGGTGCGGACATTCCGAATCTGGGCGAAGCGGTAATCGACGTGCTGGCACCGGAGACGGCCGCCCGTCTCGCGGCCGATCTGACGGTAAAGCTGACCGGGGAACTGATTGAATCCCGGGTGCTGAGCAGCCGGATAAGCACTCCATCCTTTTCCACCATTGACCATCCGGAGCGCCGGACGGAACTGATCGTGGAATATACCCGGGAAGTACGGGAACTGATTCGCCATTTGCCCGACGGTCAGGCTGGCGGCAGCCATCTCCGCCTCCGCCACAGCGGGGCGTTCTCCTCTTTCAGCCTGCCGGACGAGCCGCCGGATGATCCGGTGTGGTATGAACACGGTGGCCTTGTGCCCGGGAGCGGGTATTATTATGAGCTTCTCTGGGAGGAGAGGAAAGCGCTGGAGCAGTACGCCCGGGCGTGGGGCTGCGACCTGCTGATTGATCCGGCCGTCGGCCTTAAAGGAGACGACATCCCGGCCCGCCGGGTTCGCCTCGGCATCCTGGCCGACTTTCTGCGCCGGTCGGAGGACGACCGGCTACGGGTGATGATCAAGGGGATGAACGAGCCGGGGAATGTGATCATCGTCGGGGACTGGTTCTACGCCGAATCCTTGGCGCCCAAGAAAGGTGCCGGTTATCGTCAGACGAATTTCACCTGGCATGCCCCGACTGTGTTGCGGCGAATCCGGCGTTTCGCGGAGCGTTTTGACCGGTTCGCGGCCGAGCAGGCGAAGGAGGGAGTCTCCTCCCGGACTGCGGCGACCGAAAAGATCGGGAAGATAATCGAGTCCATCAGTTAAGTCGGGTTTGCCCGGTAGGTTTACTGTTTTTTCTAAAAGAAAGGAATATGGCGGCAGGGAGTTCGCCGGCGGAGCGGTCTGACCCGTACCGACGCAGTCAGTTTGCCGCCTTTATTTTACAAGTCCGGGCGGCCGCAGAATACTGCCGGCAGCTGATTTCGGCTGCCCGGCCGGGAATTTCCCGGTTCAGGTATATTCCCGGCGAGTTGGCAATAAAGACGTACCGGGATCGTCCCGTGCGGCCCGGACCAGAAGGAGGCGAGAAGGTGAGCGCAGCGGAACCGGTCATTGTCGCCCGGAATATCGGCAAGACATACAAGATGGGTGAAGTCAGGGTGGAGGCTCTGTGCGGGGCCAGCTTTGTGATTTATCCGGCCGAGACGGTTTGCATCCTGGGGCCGAGCGGCTCGGGCAAGACCACTCTTCTCAATCTGATAGGCGGCATGGATAGGGTGAGCGCCGGCGAGCTTTACTACCGGGATATTTGTTTGCACACGGCGGACAGCCGGGCCCTGACGGTTTACCGGCGCAACGCCGTCGGCTTCATTTTCCAATTTTTCAATCTGCTGCCGAATCTGGATGCCTGGGAAAACGTGCATCTTGCGGCGGAAATTGCCCGGGCGCCCCTGGACACGGCGGCCGTTCTCGCGGACGTTGGCCTGGCGGGCCGGGTCCGCCACTTCCCGTCCCAGCTTTCGGGCGGGGAGCAGCAGCGCGTGGCCATCGCCCGGGCGCTGGTCAAGAACCCGGATCTCCTGCTTTGCGATGAGCCCACCGGGTCGCTGGATTTCAGCACCAGCATCCAGGTGCTGTCACTGCTGCGGCGGTTCAGTTCCGAAGCCGGGAAGACAGTAGTGCTGATCACTCATAACACAGCGATCGCCCAAATCGCCGACCGGGTTTTTTATCTGAAGGACGGGAGGCTGACCGACATTAAGGAAAATTCTTCTCCCCTCCCGCCGGAGAAGGTGAATTGGTGATGCTGCAGCGGAAAATGTTCCGGGATATCCGGGAGATCAAAGGGGCTTATCTGGCCTGCACGGCGATCATCGTCATCGGGCTCCTCGTCTTCACGGCTTTTTCCCTGGCGATGGACAATCTCCGGGTTTCTCAGGCGGCTTTTTATCGGGAGCACCATTTTGCCGACGGTTTCGCGACGGTGCGTTCCATGCCTTATAACCGGGTGGCGGAGCTTGGCGCCGTCCCCGGTATCGACACGGTGCAGGGCCGTTTGGTGCAAGACGTCCGGGTCATCATCCCCGGCCGGACGGAGAGTACTTATCTTCGCCTCGTCACTCTCGATCTGAGCCGGCACCCGGTTCTGAACGGCGCGGAACTGCTGACGGGAGAACCTTTGCCGACGGACCGGCCGGCCGTCTGGGTTGACAACAATTTTTTTGCCGCCAACGGCCTCTCTCCCGGGCAGGAATTGGCGGTAATCATCGGCGGCGCCAGGCACAATCTTACCGTTGCCGGTGCGGCCCGGAGCCCCGAATTCATTTACGCGATGCGAACAGCGGCGGAGATTTTTCCGTATCCCGCTTATTTCGGTATCGCTTTCATTGCTTATGATGTCATGGCGGAGCTGGGCGGAGAAGGCAGGGTGATAAACGATATCGTCTTTACCCTGGAGCCGGGTGCTGACTTTGACGCGGTCAAGACAGAACTGGAAACTTCCCTGGCGCCTTATGGACCAGCCGGCATTATTCCCCGCTCCGAACAGCTCAGCCATCTGATGCTGACGCAGGAATTGTTGGGAATGGAGGGAATTGCCAGGACCATGCCCGTCATGTTTCTCGCTGTTTCCGCCGTCATCCTGTTTATCACCCTGCGCCGGATGATTGAGCGGCAGCGGGGCCAGATCGGGACAATGAAGGCTTTCGGCTACACCGAAAAGGAAATCCTTACTCATTATCTGTCTTACGCCCTCTTGATCGGGGGCGCCGGCGGTAGCGTCGGGGGCGCCCTGGGGATTCTGCTCTCGTTCTTTTTTACCGCTTTGTACGGGCAGTACTTCAATCTGCCGCAGCTGTACGGGCGCATCTCCTGGGATTATTTTGCCGGCGGTCTTCTCCTGGCCCTTGGGTTTGCCGCCGTGGCCGGTTATCAGGGCTGTCGCGGCATTCTGCAACTGGAGCCGGCCGAGGCGATGCGTCCCCCGGCACCCCCGGGCGGCGGGCGGGTCTGGCTGGAGCGGGTCCGGCTATTCTGGTCGGCGCTGACGGCGCAGGGGAAAATCGCCATCCGCAATCTGATGCGGCGTCCCGCCCACACTCTTTTCCTCTTTCTCGGAATCACATTCACGTTTTCTTTGCTCGGACTGCCCTGGTCATTCATGGATATCACCCAGAGGATGATTATCGATCAGTTTGCTAAAGTCCAGACTTACGATGTCAAGATAGTTCTGGCCGAGCCGCAAAGCCAGAAGGCGGTGGAGCGGGAGCTTGGCCGTTTTCCGGGTGTGCGGCAGGTTGAGACGATCGCGGAGGTTCCCGTTACCCTGACCAATTCCTGGCGGCAGCAGGAGACGGCGTTGACCGGCCTCCCGGCCGGGAGCGAATTGTATCATATCCTGGACAAGGGCGGCCGGGACGTCGCTCTGCCCCCGGAGGGCATCGTTCTGTCCCAGCGGCTTGCGCAGCTTCTCGAGGCCCGGGTCGGGACGGAACTGCTGATCCGAAGCCCGCTCGGAAGGGACCCGGCGGCGGAACGGAGCGTCACCGTGACGGGAGTCGTGCCGCAATATCTGGGAATGGGCGCCTATATGAATATTGCAGCGCTGCAGGATCTGCTGGGACAGGGAGATATCGGCACGGCTGTCCTCATCGGGGCGGCGCCGGAAAGCGCCGGCCGCCTGCTCGAAGCATATCGGGATTCGCCGCGGATCAGCGGAGCCGAAAGCAATGATGCTCTGCGGGAGCAATTCGGTCAAATGATGGAAATGATGTACGGGTCGATGTCTTTTCTGCTCATTATTGGTATCGTCACCGGTTTCGCCATCATCTACAATTCCTCCCTCGTCACCTTATCGGAGCAGAGCCGTGATTTGGCGACGCTGCTGGTGCTGGGGATGACGCCGCCGGAAGTCCTTTCCGTCATCACTTTCGAGCATTGGTTTATCGCCTTTTGGGCGATGCTGGCCGGTATTCCGCTGACAAGGCTTCTCTTTGCGGGCATGGGCCAGGCTTTCAACACGGATGCTTATACTTTACCGACGGAGATCGGAAACCTGACCTTCATTATTGCGTTTATATTTACGACGGCCGCGATCTGGCTCGCCCAGGCGGCGGCGGCGCGGAAGATTAGGACGCTTGAATTGACCGAAGTCCTGCGGGCGAGAGAATAGAGCGAGACAGGGGGAGAACACGGTGAAAAAGAAATGGCAGCGCGGGCTTTTCGCCGTCCTGGGCCTTGCCCTCATTTTTCTGGGGTGGCGGGGATTGACGAAAGGGCTGACGGCGGACGTCCTGGAAGTCGGGCCGCGGGAAATCGTCCGCGCCTTCGCGGAGGAAGGCACGGTGACAGCGGCTGAGGCGACTGATGTTTATACCGGGAGCGGCGGTAAGGTTACCGCTCTTCCGGTGCGGGAAGGGGATACGGTCCGCTCCGGCGAACTGCTCGTCCGGTTCGACACCCGGAATCAGACGTTCCTGCTGGCGCAGCTGGAAGGGGAGATGAGAAGCCTCCAGGCTGCTTACGCCGAGGCGAAGGAGGCGGTGGATCTGGAAAAACTGCAGGCTTTGCTGGCGGCGGGGGCGATCAGCGAGCAGGAATACGAAGAGGCCGTTCGGGCCGCGGAGTCGGACTATTACCCCGGGCAGATCGCGGCGCTGCAGGCCCGCATTGACGCGGCGCGGCATGAAATCGCGGCGGGGGAGGTCACTGCTCCCCGAAGCGGCATCGTCGCTCAGATTGCCGTCCGGGAAGGAATGGTGGTGCCGTCCGGTTCGCTACTACTCTCATTGTACCGGGGTGGGGATTTTCAGGTGGAAGCCGACCTGCTGGCGGAAGACGTCGCCCTGATCAAACCCGGAATGGCGGCGGAAATGCGCTTCGGCCGCGGCGGCGGCCGGGATTACGTCTTCCCCGGTACGGTCGTTGCCGTCGCTCCGACGGCAACGGAAAACGTGTCGCCTCTGGGTTTGACGGAGAAAAGAGTGCGAGTTACGCTGGCGCCGCAGGTCCCGGCGGAGCTGACGCTGCGGCCCGGCTATTCCCTGGCAGTCATCTTCACCACCGAGCGGCAGACAGACGTGCTTGCCGTGCCGAATACGGCCGTCTTCCCGCACGGGGAGGACCAGGCTGTCTGGACGGTTGTGGAAGGGAAGGCGCGGCTGTGTCCGGTGGCGACCGGATTTGACAACGGCCGGGACATAGTAATCACGACCGGGCTCAAGGCCGGAGATTTGGTGATAATTGATCCGCAAATTAAAGGCCTGAAGGAAGGGGCCGCTGTCATTTATTGATGCGGCGGTTTTGCCGCGCCGGATGATTGCAGCGGAGTGTCAAGGATACTGTTCTGAGCACCCGAATGGAGCAGGCCTGCCGACTCCCGCCGGTCTGAGCGCAGTTCGGCTGCTGCCTTCATTCCGGCCCGGACAATTGCAAATTTCCGAAAGCAGGGCTTGCTGCCAGGCAAGCCCTGCCGCTTAATCGGGCCGGAATTGTCGGAGATGTGCCTTGGATTTATGCTATTCTAACGGCAGGAGGCGATTGACATGGATACCCTCGCCGGAATGAACGCGGCACCTGGTTATATCGAAGCGAATCTGTCCGGGCATATCGATCTGAGGGAGGCGGCGCGTCTTGCCTATTGCTCGGAATACCATTCCCGGCGGCTGCTTTCTTCCTTGCCGGAATTACCCTGACCGAATATATCCGCCGCCGGCGGCTGACTCTGGCCGCTTTGGAACTGCTGGAAAGTGACGGGAGGATTATTGACATTGCCGTGAAATACGGGTATACAGCGGCGGCTTCCTTTACCCGGGTTTTCAGGGCGTGCACGGGATTACTCCTTCGGACGCAAGGCAGGGAAGAAAGACAGTGACAGCGTATCCGCGTCTGAGCTTCCAATTGACGGTCAAAGGGGGAAGCGAAATGAAATACCGTCTGGCCGAAAAGGAAGCGTTCCGTATTGCGGGTGTCAGGCGCAGAGTACCCATTCAATTCAGCGGCGCCAACCCCGCGATTGCGGCGATGTGGGGAAGTCTGACCGAAGAGATTATGGGGCAGCTCAAAGCCCTTCCCAATGTGGAGCCAGCCGGTCTCATTCAGGCTTCCGTGAATTTCTCGGGAGGGAGGATGGAGGAAAAAAGGCGAACTGGATCACTATATCGGGGTTGCCACAACCGGAGATTGCCCTTCGAATCTGACCTGCCTTGACGTTCCGGCCGGGACGTGGGCTGTTTTTGAAGCAATTGGTCCGTTCCCCGCCGTTTTGCAGGACGTCTGGGGGCGGATTTATTCGGAATGGCTGCCTGCTTCCGGCTATGAAGCGGCGGAAGGGCCGGAAATTCTTTGGTTCGAGGGGAAGGACACGGTGAAACCAAATTTCCGGAGCGAAATCTGGCTGCCGGTACTGAAAAAAGAATAAATGACGGTATTGTCGAAATTGCGGGGAGGCGAAACTGCCTTCCCCGCGCCGTTTTGAGCCGGAGCTGGTGCTTCTTGTCCGCGGATATTGTAGAAATATACCTCAGCTTGCGGCAGAGACTGACAATATTTTCGCGCCGGCCGTTATATGCTAAATGTACAAGCTGGCGGGCCTTTCCGCTGCGGGAGGGGAGAATACAATGGCCAACGCGATGTGCACTCAATGCAAGACGGAATTGAATATGGAAACTGCCCGGGCGCTGACCCGGACAGAAGCGGCACTGTTCCGGCTGACCGCCGTCAAATTGTTTCGCTGCCCCCGTTGCGGCGCGATTTTTGTGCCGAAAAATGCCGGGAGCGAATTTTCCTCGGAGACGGTGGTCGCCACTAGCCCGGATGAGCTGTGCGATATTCTGCTCGCCGGACAACGGCGGTGAGCGGCGGGAGCGGGAAAAGGGATGAATAAACGAAGGGCGGGAATTGCACCCGCCCTTCGCTCTATTTATCAGGTTAACTGACTCCGATTACCGGGTTGTCCGTCCGGCGCCGGTCCGGCCAGCAGCTCCGGTCATTCCGGTGGCTCCGGTCATTCCGGCGGTTCCGGCCATTCCAGCCGAACTCTGAATGATCTTCTTCACCATCTGGCCTCCCACCGCCCCGTTATAACGAGCCGGGACATCGGCGCCAACCTGGATGCCCAGTTCGGCGGATGTTTCCTGCTTCAGACTGTTGAGATTAGCACCGGAACTGGCAATAATCGATTTTACCATTTGACCGCCGACTGCACCGCACTGCCGTGCCGGGGTGTTCGCGTCAGGATGAATTCCCAGCTGATTCTCAATGGTGCTTTTCAATCCTTGGAAATGTTGCGGCATATACATTAACCCTCCTTTCGTCTCCAGCGCTGTTTACGATTTTATTATGTACAATTTTGCCGGGATTATCACTCGGGAATGTTGGTATTTTATGTTAACCCTGTTCTGCGCAGTAAGGCGCGTACCCCAAACGGTTCTTTTCCGGACAGTCCAGAGCAAAGGGGTAGGCGGTTGACGCGTCGGCGTCGGAAAATTACAATTATTGGAAAAATGCGGCCGTTTGCGGCTGGACTTTTTTCGTCTTAATTGCGGCGGCCAGGCTTGGCCGCGGGAAGCAAGGCGGATTTAGGCGTCGGGAGGCGGGAAGGAAAGAGGCGCGGCCTGCCGAATTCGGATGAAGGCAAAAAATTTTTTTCGTGCAACCGGAAGCGGTTTTGCTTTGTCTAATAGATGGAACGGAGGTTTGGGCGGTGACCGAGGCAGATTTGCTGGCCGGGCTAAAAGAGAAAAGCGATGCGGCGGTGCAGGCGTTGGTGGACGGTTACGGCGACCGGCTGCTGCGGACGGCCGCGGCAGTAACCGGCGACCGGCAGACGGCGGAAGACGTGGTCCAGGAAACATTGCTGCAAGCCTGCCGCAAGATTGACAGCTTCCGGGGCGAGTCGGCTTTATTGACCTGGTTGCTGCGGATTGCCGTCAACATCGCCCGGAACAAAGCGGCGAGCTGGTGGGGACGCCGGGTCACGCTGCTATCCGACGCGCGGCTTGCAGTCTGGCCAGCCGCGGCGGCATCCGACCCGGCCGCCGCGTACGAGAAGCGCGAGGCAGGCCGGGAAGTTTTGGCCTGCCTGCGGCGGCTGCCGGTACGGTACCGGGAAGTCCTCGCCCTGCATTACCTCGAGGAATGCAGTGTGGCGGAAATCAGCGGAATTCTGGGGATTGCCCAAGGTACCGTCAAGAGTACGCTGGCGCGGGGCCGGGCAAAGCTTCGGGAGATTATGGCGAGCAGTCGAGGTGAAGATAATGCAAAATGACCGGGAAATCGGCGATTTCCTCCGGGACGGTTTGAGTGGCGTCGGTTTGAACGAAAGGCAAAAGCATGCTCTGAGCAATACTCTCGCGGCGGAAATGCGGCGGGGAAAAAGGTCGTGGCTTTTGGCGGCAGCGGATAAACTCCGCACGTTCTGGGAGACGACATACGAGATTTCCCTTGCGCCGGCAGTTGCCGTGGTAGTCGTGGCGGCGGCCGTTGCCGGCGGCAGTCTGTTTTATCCCTGTCTGCGCCGGACCGAGCCGGCGGCAGCGCCCCGTTATTTTGCGCAGCATCTGAGCGTCGGCGCCGACGGCGGGGCGCAGATAGTATATATTCCCGTGGATTAGGAGGTGTCTCGGTTGCGAATTAGGATGAAAGGCAAGCATATTGTCCTGTCTATGGCTGTTATTCTACTGCTTTCCGGCGCCGTCTATGCCGCAGCGCCCGGCATCCTGTACGGCCGGGCGAATGTTCTTGCGGGCCGGGGGGAGAATGATCTGGCCGACCGGTATTACAATTTAATCGTTAAGCGGTTTCCCCGGTCGGACGAAGCAGTCCGGGCTCTTTACTTCTCAGCGCAGCGGGAAGCAGCGGGCGGCAGCGGTCCGGACTATATCAATATTTTTCCTTCCAGCATGTGGACCGACGGAGCGCATGGTTCCCCGTCGCAGCTGCAATCCGCGATTGCGAAATTTGAACTGCTGCGGGAGCGGTACTCCGAATCGCCCTGGGCGGTGCATGCCTTGCACGAGATCGGGCAGGCTTATTACCATCTGGGCGAATACGATACGGCCGCCGAATATCTCGTTCAAGCAGTGGAAGAGAGTAAAATGGGCAAGGTCGAAAGCACGCAGCTCCTGGCGGAAATTTACCGCCGCCGGGATGATTATGAACGGGCTCTGGCGTTGGTCGAGCGCAGTTTGGCTGAAAAGCCGAACAATGATCGGCTGGGCATGCAGAGGCTGAAAGGCTTAATTCTGATGGATATGGGATGCTTTGAGGAGGCAAAGGATATTTTCGCCGCTCTGCCGGAAATGGCGGAGAAGCTGTACAGAGAGTTACTGGCTGACGAAGGTCCGGGTGTTAAGGCCCAGAACCTTGCCAATTGGGGAGAAATTGCGACGCGGTATATCCTGCGCATCGACCGGCTTATTCAGACGGGCGGGACGACCGGGACCATTACCGGCCGGATCCTTCGGGACGGCGCCGGCCTGGCGAACGGCAGAGTTTACCTTATCGACCGGGAGATTTATGGTGATTACAACACAAGTTTGACGGAAGACCTGCCGCGGGTAGTCACCGGCAGCGACGGGACCTTTGTCTTCACCGGCCTGGCGCCCGGTCGGTATGATCTGGGCGTCGGGGTTAAGGTGGCCGACATCGCCGGATATACGCTGCGGCAAAGCAAAGAAGCGGTTGCGGTCGCGGCCGGCGAAACTGCCCGCCGGGACCTGGAGTTCATCCCTTCGGTCCGGCTCGTCGCCCCTCTCGCCGGCGCCGCAGCGGTAGACAAAATCGCTTTTATCTGGGAACCGGTTGCGGGCGCCGTCAGTTACGATGTCTTCTGGGGTCCGGTGCTCCGAAGACCGGACGGCACGATAGCTTCCCGGTACACGTCAGTCTGGCGCTCCGGGATAACGGAATGCACAGCGACATTAGACGTGGCGGCGGCAGCGGCGCAGAATCGGTTTACCGGGAGCATCGCTTACGATCAGGATGGAATCGACCCTCTTTCTGTTCTCGGTCCCCTGTATGCCGGCGGCGAGTTCACCTGGGGCGTTTACGCCTATGACGCTGCCGGCAACCGAATTAATGACAGCAGCGGATCCGGCTTTCTTGTCCGCAACGATGTGATGCCTTTTTTCACCTTGGCGGGGAAGACGCCGGGCGAAGCGGACCGTCTTCTCCTGGCAAGGGACTACGCGGCGGCAATTGCCGGGTATGAAAAAGCGCTGGACCAAAACCCACAGGATGCCCATTCCCTCCTCGTTCTCGCCCGCCTTTATCAGTTGGGACGGCGGCCGGAGGAAGCGGACCCGGCGCGGGCGGCGGACTACTATGAGCGGTTCCTCGCCGTTGAGGACGTGCCGGAGGCGAGGCAGGCTTTGGCCGAATGCTATTTCCGTCTGGGCCGGGACGAAGCGGCGTACGCCCAGTATGCCGACCTGGCCGAAGCCGACCCGGATAACTGGCTTTATTGGTACCAAATGGCGAAATGCAAGTTTGCCAGCGGGGAGCCGGAAGCTGCGCTCTCTCTTCTGCGGCAGGTGATTACCCGGCCGGACGGCAAATACGCGCGGGCTTATCCGGTGGCTGTCGCCCTGCTGCTGGAAGAGGATGCGGCAGCGCTTGACTTCGCCCGGCGGGTGGACGGCGGCGCCGATTATCTGCCGCTGCTGCGGGATTACCTGGGACGGGGGCGGCGGATGCCGGCAGGGGTGCGGCAGACTATCCGGAACGGCGATTATGCATTGGCCCTGTCTTCTCTCGGGGGAGGCAGCTATGATCGCTTTATCGCCGCCCTGCTGACTTACGCGAATTCCCGGCAGTATGATCATGATGAAATGAGGCGGCTGGCCGGCATTATTGACGACGATGCAACAGCGCAATTATTACGACGGATGCTGAATTTGGGGCAATAAGGAAGAAAAATTGCCGGCGTAAAAGCAGAGGCGGCTGATGCCGTCCCTGCTTTTATATTCTCCAGCCGTATTGGCACAGCTCTAACCGGCATCTTTCCTGCTTTCACCTGCCCCTCCTTTCAGGGCCGGGATAATGCTTTCCGGTTGGTATGACGCCGGAAAAGCAGAAGCAAGAAGTATAGCACATATAAACTGATACAGCATATGGTATAAAGGCAGGAATATCTCTTCGGAGCAAGAATATAGTATAACATAATAAAAAACAGAGCAGCACACTTTAACGAATTTCCGGCCAGAGAAAAAAAGAAAGGGCGATTCGAATGGGTGCAGAGATACGGGAGATTAACCGGCACACGCCGGATTGGATTGAATTCTCCGACGGGCTCCGCTATCTCGGCGGCCTGAGGCGCGGGCGGCCGAATGGAAGCGGTCGGGGCGAAGCAGCGGACGGTGCCAAGTATTGCGGCGAGTGGCGAAACGGCCAGAGGCACGGCGAAGGGGCGATGATTTGGCCGGACGGGAGCCGCTATGTGGGCAATTGGCAAAACGGCCGGCGTAGCGGTTACGGCGTCATGCTCTGGCCGGGCGGCGACAAATATGTTGGGAGCTGGCATAACGACAAAAGACATGGTATTGGGACAATGACCCGGGCCGACGGGACGCAATACATGGGGCGGTGGGAACACGACATCCCGGCGGAATAAGGGTTCATGTCAGAATTTCTTGCCCGGAAATAGGTGATTTCTACAGCCGCGGGGTTTTTCGGCGCAGAAATTTGGTTATCCGAACGGCGTGCGACAAAAGGCACGCCGTTATTTTGTCGCGGGGATTTGCCCCGCCCGGCGCTCTCGCGCCGGGCGCACCGCCGGAGGGCGCGGGAGCGGAGGTAGGACAGGGCCCGGACGGGTCCGCCGCTGCCGGCGCGGAATATGCGGCGGCGTCGGTTTTCCAAAGAAGGTGTAGAGCGAATATTTATGAACTGCATAGGAAATTCGACGCATAAAACAGTCCCGGCGTGGTAACATTAAGACGGACTGGTAAATATATCCTCCGGCGCGGCTGGCGCCGGCGACGATGGACGGCAAGCCGGACGGTTTACGGAGAAAAGGAGAGAAGGATGCTGAGAAAAAAATGCCGCAGTCCTGTTGAGGCAGAAAAGATGCTTAAAGGCATCGCCGAAGCGTTGCGCCGTGTCGGCGACGGCATCCGATGGGAAAACGAAGCGCCGGACGAAAATTCCTTTGCCTTTCTGGGGCCGGTCAAACCGGATTTTATCCGTTTTCTGCGGGCGATGACGGCAATTGAGGATATCGGCGAAATCGTCGAAACGATCGGGGTGCGGCGTTTCTGCCCGAAAGAAGGAACTTGGCTTCTCGAATTTACTCCCGTTTACAAGGAAGCCATCCGGCGCAAGCTAAAAGAATGGCAGGAAGAAATCGAGCAAAAGCAAGTTATTTTGCTGCGCTGGCATGTGGACAAGCCTGGCCGGGATTATTCAGCGCAGGCTCAGGCAATAGTATAGGACTGTCACTCCGGCTGACAAATAATCCCGCCCGGGAACGGGCGGGATTACCATTTACGGCTTCAGGCCGTGCCGGTTACTTTTTG
Source organism: bacterium (assembly GCA_050943375.1). GTDB lineage: Bacteria > Bacillota > SLNR01 > SLNR01 > JBMNPB01 > JBMNPB01. Next base: position 17,924 of record JBMNPB010000021.1, on the reverse strand, counting down.
TTCCGTCGGACGGGAGGGCATCGTTTCTTTCGTGAAGAAAGTGGCGACTGTCCCGGCCGTGATATTGAAGAACAAGAACATGAAGGCAGCGCGGAAAGCTTCCGGCGGGTAGATGTCGGGCGTTGCCGGGTTGACGTAGCGGCCGATGATGGCGCCCAGAAAGACCTGATAGACGGCGCCGCCGAACATCCCGAAGAAATTGTTCGTGCCGTTGACCGTCCCGGTGAGCGCCGGCGGGAAAAGCTCCTTGATCATGGCGAAACCGGCGACGCCCAATCCGCCGACGAGCCCCATCATTAGAAAGATGACCATGAGCATGGACGGGGTCAGCCGATCGGAGAAAAACGCCAGAGGCACCCAGAGAAGATTGCTCAGTACCGCGGCCAGCAAGACCGGCTTGCGGCGGGAGCGCAAGACCCGATCGGAGATGAAACCGCCGATGGGGGCGGATACGATGGTGCCGATGGAAATCATCGCCATCAGGGAGCTGGCGGCGATGCGGTCCAAGCCGACTACCTGCATCAGATAAGGGATGCCCCACATCGTCTGCAGTCCGGTCCAGCCGCCGCTGGAGATGAAACCGCGGAAAAAGAGGGGCCAGGCGTAACGGTTGCTGAGGACTGCCCGCAATCCCTGAAAGACGGGGACTTGCGGCTCCGCCGGCCGACTGGCCGCCGGGACGCCGTCGATTTCTTCGATACTCGGGTAACCTTTGTCTCGGGGCCGGTTTCGGACTAAGATATAGACAGCGGCGGCGACGACGACGGTCAGGCCGCCGATGATGAACATTGTCTGCCGCCAGCCGATGGAAAGGACGATGAAAGCGAGGGGCACGGTGGCTACCAGGCTGCCCAGGCTGCCGACTGAATTCAGAATTCCGGTCAAGGTGGCGAATTCATTCTGCCGGAACCAGATGGACAAGATTTTGAGCGTCGGGACAAAAACGGCGGACAAGCCGACGCCGATCAGAAAACGGCCGAATACGGCTACCGGGAAAGTAGGCGCCAGGCCGAACAGGATCGCTCCGCCGCCGGCAATCAGCAAAGAGGAAGCAACAAGTTTGCGGGGCCCGATGGAATCCGCCATCATCCCGGCGGGAATCTGCATTAAGGAATAGGGATAAAAGTACATGGAGCCGAGAACGCCGAGGGAAACGGGGCTGATCAGGAAAGTCTCCACCAGATCACTGGTAATTACGGCGGTGGACATCCGGTGAAAGACTACGAGCATGTAGGCAAAAGAAAGCAGGCCAAAAATAAACCAACGATATGAGAGCATTTTGCGGACGAGAATGGGTGACAAAGCAGTTTCGCGCCGGGAAGCGGGAGCCAAGACAGGCACCTCCTCTGAAATTTAATGAACATATAAAACCATTTTAAGCCTCAAATGTTTGTTTGTCAAAGTAATTCGTGCTGTCCGGTACCCGGCTAAGGACGGATTGTCTCTCTGAGCGGGGATGTCGCCCGATAGCGCCGGCCGGTCCGGATTAAGCACGCTTTTTTTCGCCGGGTCATCGAGTGGCAAAAAGGCGCTGGAGGAGGGAATTCTGCCGGCCAGGCCGTATTATTAATGTTGATAGCAAACCCGGGAAAGAGGTGGCAGTGATGAGCAATCGAATGGCAGAAATCATGCGGCGTTTGGCGTTGTCGCCGTCAGTGCTTGCTGCGCGGCTGCGGGTGGATGAAACTATGCTTCAGGCCGTCATTGACGGCGATATCAGCCCGGAGGCGAAACTGGCGGCTCGGATCGTTGATGTCTTTAACGCTTTTGAGTACGGCCGCTACGATATGGAAACGTGGACGGCGGAGAGAATATTCGGCGGGGAGAGGATTTACGGTTGGCCGGGGGACAGGTGAAGCCAATTGTACTGTCCGCCGCGGAATAACGCGGCAGCCCGGCGGGCAGTCTAAAGGAAAACGCAGCGGTGGGGTGTGAAGATGAACACAGCGGAATTTGCCGAACAGTTTCCCGGCTGGCGTCTGGTCGGCGCCGGCGCGGACAATCTGATCGCCGTCCGGGATTTCACCGATCAGGACAGTCGTGAACGGGCGGTGGGAGTAAACCGGCTCGCTTTGGTTGTTTTCCGGGAGCCGTACAATGAAAACTGGGATTTTTACCGCAGCGGGAGTATTTACGCGGCTGAGAACGGCAGTGATCTGACGTCGCTAACCGGGTTGTTCGGCGCCGAGGCCTGCCGGGAAATCGGCGCCGTCAGCGCCTGGTTCCGAAACTACACCGGATGACGCCGCAGCGGCACTTGCGGACAAAAAAACGGCTGCAAAAACGGTAAAAGATGGACGCCGCCGGGATGATTAGTTATAATTAATGTAATAAAGTCTTTTTACCATCCAAGGTAAACCCGCCGGAAGACGGGGGCACAAAGTCACGGGCCTGGCAGGATGGCGGCCGGACTGCTGGAAGAAGGACTCTTTCGCCTGTTTTCCTTCCGGTCCGGGGAGAAGCGGGCTTTTCTTTTGCCTTCGGGTGGTGATGGCCGTTAAGAAAAGGAATGGGGTGAACAGCTTGATTAATCCGGGGAGCGAAATTATTGAGCGAATGCTCAAAATTTATTGCTGCGGCGACGGGGAAATCCTGCGGCAAGTCCGTGCCTCCGGCGACTTTATCGGGCTGGTGACGGAATTTTGTCAAGTAGCCCAAGAAATCTTTTCCGCCTGACCGCCAATCGCAAAAAAACAGGAGCCGGCCATCCCGGCCGGCTCCTGTTTTAACCGGGCCTTTACTTTTCTTCCTTGATTCTCTTGACAGCCGTGGCAAGCCGGGGCAGAATTTCTCCCGTTTTGCCCTGCAAAAGGCAGTCGGAGACATGTCCCCGCGTCAGCGGCGTCGGCTCGGCGTTAATCTCGATGATTTTGACCGCCGGGCGCCGCCGGGCGGTTTGCGGTAAACTCGCAAAGGGATAGACGGCGGCGGACGTCCCGCAGATGAGCATCAGATCGCAGCGATCCGCCTCCGCTTCGCTTTGGGCGGCGACATCGGTAGGAATTGGCTCATTGAAGAAAACCACATCTGATTTCAGAGGCTCGCCGCATTCCTGGCACAGCGGCGGCAGCTTTCCGGCCAACTGGAGACGGCGCAGAGCCGCGTTGTCCCGCTCGCATCGGGCGCCGCAGGCGAGGCAGCGGAGACGAAAGGAGTTGCCGTGATATTCCAGGAGACGGCGGGAACCGGCCTTGCGGTGGAGGCCGTCGATGTTCTGAGTGATAACGCATTTCAGAACTCCCATCTCTTCCATAGCGGCGAGGGCCAGATGCCCCGGGTTCGGTTCGACGCGCGACAAATCGCCGAGATTGCTGGGGCGATCCAATGTTTCTTCCCAGAAGCGGCGCGGATTGGCCAGGAAGGCGTGAAACGTCTGATAAGCCCGCCGCTCCGCCGCGGGGTCCTTTGTCCAGACGCCGTCCGGACCGCGGAAATCGGGGATGCCGGATTCGGTGGAAATTCCGGCGCCGGTAAGGGCAATCGCGTATTTCGCGGCGGCGAGCGCGGCTGCGGTTTGCTGAAGCAGATTATCCAATTTTTTCACCTCCGAAAAATTGAACGAGATTCCGGCTGGCCGGTCATATGATTAATTACCGGCCGTTACGGTGTCGAACAGTCCGGCGTCCGGCCCGTTCAGAAATTTCAGGAATGTCCGGCGGTGCAGCGGGCAAGGGCCGATGCGGCGCAGAATATCCCGGTGACGCCCGGTCGGATAACCTGCGTGCTGCTCAAAGCCGTATTCCGGATATTTTTTGGCGTAACGGCACATGATTTCATCCCGATGGGTTTTGGCGATAATGCTCGCGGCGGCAATGCAGGCGGCTTTGGCATCGCCGGCGACGATGGGCCGCTGCGGCAGCTCGGTTCCCGGCAGGGAAATCCGGCCGTCGATGAGAAGAATATCGGGAGGGACAGAGAGCTGCCGCCAAGCCCGTTCCATGGCAAGCAACGAGGCCCGGAGAATGTTCAGCGCGTCGATTTCGGCGACGGTGGCCGTTCCCACTGCCCAGGCCACCGCTTCTTTTTTGATTTGCGCGGTGTATTCCTGCCGCCGGGCGGCGCTCAATTGTTTGGAATCCTTCATTCCCGGCAGATAGAAACGGTGCGGCAGAATAACGGCTGCCGCTACGACCGGCCCGGCCAGCGGGCCGCGTCCGGCTTCGTCCAGTCCGGCTGCCTGAAAATAGCCGGCGTCCCAGCACTCCTGTTCATGCCGCCGGAATTTGTGCCAGCGTTCCTCTTCCCGGGCCAGGCGGTCTTGCCGGAGATAATGGCTTTCCAGGAGTTTCTGCACGCCGCGGCGGCTGTCGCCGGCCAAGACACCCAAATTGAGCAAAGCTGGTTCGGTAGCAAGGATTTGTTTAATCTGCGCGATCGTCAGTCGCCTGGGCATCAGTATCACTCCCCCGTTACTTCTTCGGAAGAAATGTGGAACCTCCTGCTGTCCGGGGCATTTTTCACTGCCGGAAGCGCCGGCAGACCGGAAGAAAAGAGAGTGGCGTCCGGGCTGATGACAGTCTTGTCCCCGGAGGAGATGTTTACGAAAAATTACCGCGGTGACAATAACGGCGAGCCGCCGCCCGGAGGTGGATTGATGAAACGATTGTTGTGCTGGGGGATTCTGCTGCTGATTGTGTTTCTGGCCGGGCGAGCCTTTCTCTTCGCCCAGAATAATTGGCTGGTGGTGACGCGGCAGACAATCACCGTTCCTTCTCTCCCGGAGAGCCGGGAAGGATTTACTATCGTGCATTTAAGCGATCTGCACGGTCAAATGTTCGGCTCGGAGCAAAGTTATCTGTTGCGGCTGATCAAGCAGGAGCAGCCGGACATCGTTGTCTGCACCGGAGACATGGTTGACTCTAATACTTATAACCCGGAGCCTCTTTTCGCTCTCTTGGATGGCCTGGCCGGGCTGCCCGTTTATTATGTGCCCGGGAATCACGAGATAGCCGCCGGAAGCTGGGATGATCTGGCTGCCGCCTTGCGCCGGAAAGGAGTAGTTGTCTTGGATGATGACTCCCGGATGCTCGAAGCAGGAGCTGGGCTGCGCTTGGCCGGAATCACTGACCCGGGAGTGCGGGGCAGGGACGAGGACGGTGTGGTCGAGAGGCTGTCCGCCGCTCTGGCTGAACGAAAGGAAGGAGAGTTCACCGTCCTGCTCGCGCACCGGCCGGAGCATTTCGCGCTTTACGCCGCCGCCGGCGCGGACCTGACATTGTCAGGTCACGCCCATGGCGGCCAGGTGATCCTTCCTGGCATCGGCGGCCTGGTTGCGCCGGGGCAGGGATTTTTCCCGGAATATTACGCTGGTATGTACTCCCGCGGGGCGGCTGCGCTCATTGTCAGCCGGGGACTCGGCAATAGCGTTGTCAAACAGCGCCTTTTCAATCGTCCCGAAATCGTGGTTATCACCATGCGGCCTTAGAATTCGTTGTTGCCAACAGTTCGACCGTAGCAATTGCTACGGTCGAACTGTTTACATAATGGTGCCGTTTTTCCCGTTCGGCTTGAATGTCGTGCAACTGGTACCTTCGCTCGTATCGGCATGGCCGTCACCGGATGGGTTCACTTCCAGGGCGTCGGCCGTGCAGTAATTGCTTTTCCAATAATGGCAATTATCGACTCCGCATTTCACCTGCATTTTCGGAACACTCATCATTTCCACCTCCTTAGTTTCTTTTATTTTTTGTCATGGCTCTTTTTTTATACTGCGCCCGGCAGTTACGTTTCCGGTCGGCCGGCATAAATTAGTAAAAATGACGACCTTGATTGTGCCGGAAAGGAGATGCGCTGATGGAAGATTGCTATTTCGAAGCCAATCCGGCCGAAGACTTACGGGAAATGTTGCGCGACAGCTGCGCCCGCTTCGGAAGCAAGACGGCCTTTATCCTCCTCGACAGTGCCGGAAATATTCGCCGGGAAATCAGTTACCGTGAATTCAACGAGGATGTCGAGGCGATGGGAACTGCTTTGCTTTCACTGGGTCTGGCCGGCCGTCCGGTCGCTCTGTTGGCTGAGAACCGTTACGAATGGGCCGTGGCCTATCTTGCCGTCGTCAACGGGGTGGGAATAATCGTTCCCCTCGACCGGGAACTGCCGCCGCTCGAAATCGAAAACATGCTTAAACGCGCCCAACCCGGCGCCGTCATCTTTGCCGGCCGATACCGGGCGCAAATCAGTGCAGCTGCCGCGCAGCTGGACCCGGGTATGCGGCTCATTGACCTGGATGGGGCGGCCGGGGAGACAGGTATTCTTACTTTCCGTGAATTGCTCGCCCAAGGCCGGGCTTTGCTCAGCCGGGGGGTGCGGTATTATCTTGATGTTCCCATTGATCCGGAAACGTTGCAGATTCTCCTCTTCACTTCCGGGACGACGAGCCGGGCCAAAGCGGTGATGCTTTCCCACCGGAATATAACCGCCAATGTCCGCTCCATGGCCAAGATGGTGGCTGTCGATGCCGACGACGTCTTTCTGTCCGTTCTGCCTTTACATCATACATACGAGGGCACGGCCGGCTTTCTTTTTCCGCTCTCTCGCGGCGCGGCCATCGCGCACTGCCGGGGACTTCGCCATATCGCCGCCGACCTGCGAACGGTGGAAGCGACGTTTTTGCTCGGGGTTCCGCTATTGTTCGAGTCCATGTACCGGCAAATCTTAAGTCGGGCGGCCCGGACACCCGCCGGCAAGCGAAAGCTGGCTCTCGCGCTGGCGCTCAGCCCTTGGCTGCGCCGGTTCGGGCTGGATTGGCGGCGACGGCTGTTCGGGCCCGTCCATGCCGCCTTCGGGGGGAGACTGCGCCTTTTGATCAGCGGGGCGGCCGCTATCGACCCGGCGGTAGTCAGAGACTTCCGGGAATTGGGCTTCGGCTTTCTACAGGGTTACGGTTTGACGGAATGCGCGCCTCTCGTGGCAGTGAACCGCCTTGGCGCCGAGAAGGACAGCGCCGCCGGGATTGTCCTGCCCGACATGGAACTCATCATTGACGCACCGGATGCGGCGGGAGTCGGGGAAATTGTGGTGAAGGGCCCGAACGTAATGCTCGGCTACTACGAAGATGCGGCCGCGACGGCGGCCGTCCTGCGGGAAGGCTGGTTCAGGACGGGCGATCTCGGCCGCTTGGATGCGGAGGGTTATTTGTATATCACCGGCCGGAAGAAAAATGTTATCATTACCAAGAACGGCAAAAATATTTACCCGGAGGAAATCGAGGCTTTGCTCAGCCGAAGTAAATATATCCGGGAAGCTCTCGTCTTCGGCCAGAAAGATGTCTTTGAGTCGGATATTGTCGTCGCCGCTGTGCTTGTGCCGGATGAGGACGCGATACGGGCGGTCGCCGATGATTTGTCGCCGGAAACTCTGTCGGTCTTTCTGCGCCGCGAGATACGAGAAATCAACCGAAAGCTCGTCAGCTACAAGCGGATCCGGCGGTTTCGCTTCCAGAGTGAGGAGTTGGCGAAGACAACGACTAGAAAGATAAAAAGAGATGCGGTTGCTCCGGCGGACATCGCCGTCTGACTATCCCACTATTTTTGACTGCCGCCTTCGCTATTGTCCAGGAGGTGGCTGATTTCCGGCAGCAAATCGGCCAGTCTTTCTTTCTCCGGTGGGGTGAGGGCAGACAGCCTTGCCTCCAACAATCTGAGGTTTTCCATTTCCATCTGCCGGAGGAGTTCCGCCCCCTGCGGGGTCAGGCGGACCCGGACAACCCGTCGGTCGGCTGGATCGCTTAATCTTTCCACCAGACTTTCCCCGACCAATTTATTCAACATTATGGTGAGACTGGAAGTGCTCACATGGGAACGTTCGCTGAGCACGCTCATCATGCATGGCTGCATCCGCCGAATCATGAACAGGGTCTTGAATTGGGCCGGCGTCAGGCTGCCGCCTAAGGCGGCAGCCTGACCCTGAATTTGGCAGCGCAGCCAATTGTTGACGCGAATGAAAAATGAAAGCATCTGTCTGGCCAGATCACCGTCGCTGTATTGGGACAACTGCGTCACTCCTTCCCGGTTTTGACTTACGATTCGCTGGTTTGGGGGCCGCGTCGTGTGATTGCTTTATTCTTCCAACGCCCTGAGACGTAATAGAGTCGGTTAAGCAGAAGGCCGGCGACGGAACTGATGACGATGGCGAGCCAGATGCCCCGGTGCCCAAGAGCAGGCAGGCCGGAGAGCGCTTTGGCCAGCGGGACGCGGATAATGAGCAAGTTGACAATTGTGATTATCATCGGCGGCACGGTATCTCCGGCGCCCCGCAAAACGCCGGTGAGAATGAACATCAGCGCCATCGGAATGTAAGACAAGCCGACAATGCGCAAATATTCCGATCCGAGCCGGAGGATTTCCGGTTCCGAATTAAACAGGACCATCAGCGTGCCCGGGGCGAACAGCGCCACCAAAGTAATGGCTCCGGTTATTACGACCGCACTCAGGCTTGCCCAATACACCGCTTCCCGGGCCCGATCCTCCCGGCCGGCGCCGATATTCTGCCCCACCAAAGCAGTCGTGGCCAAGCCCAGGGACATCGCGGGCATAAAGGCGAAATTGTCCAGTTTGCTTGCCGCCCCGAAGGCGGCGACTACTGACGAACCGAAGGAATTGATAATAGACGTCATAGTGAGCATCCCCAGGGAAACAAGTGTCTGCTGGATGCCGGAAGGGAGGCCGATGCGTACTGTCGTCTTCGTCAGTTCCCAGTCAAAACGGAGTTCGCGGACATTGAGACGGACAAGATGATTTTGCCGGTTCAGATGGCGGACAGCCAAAACGGTCGAGACGGCCTGGGAGATGACCGTGGCAAGCGCCGCCCCGGCGACTTCCATCCGGGGAAAAGGGCCGAACCCGAAGATGAGCAGTGGGTCAAGGATAATATTGACCACTGTCGCATAGAAGAGGAAGCGGAGAGGCGTTCGCGAATCTCCCAATCCCCGCAGGATACCGCCGAAGACATTGTAGCCGAACATGAACAGAAGCCCACCCAGGAAAATGGCGAGATAACTTGATGCCATCGGGATCAATTCGGGCGGCGTATTGATCAGATGAAGCAGCGGGCGGTGTAGAAAAACTCCGGCGACGGAGACTACAAAACCGGCAGCTCCGAGTATAATGATGGAGTTGTTGATCGTCTTACGGACCATGTCGAATTTCCTGGCTCCGGCGTATTGGGCCACCATCGTCGTTGTTGCCATGGTGATGCCCATGACCAGCGCAACCAGTGCGAAGATGATCGGAAAACTGACCGACACGGCGCCCAGCGCATCGCCGCCGAGGAAACGTCCTACCCAAATGCTGTCGACGGTGTTGTAAAGCGCCTGCAATAAATTGCCCAGAAACATAGGGAGTGAGAAGGAAATCAGGTGTTTAAAAATATTCCCTTCCGTCATATCTTGCATCGTTTTTTTTGCCAAAAGAGCAACTCCTTGTTCTTAACAGTTTAACATATGAATATTTTATTACCGGAATATTTGATTGTCAAAATATTTTTAGATTTTTTTGCTGTTAAAGATTTACAAAGAAGATGAGTAGTGATATAATAAGAAAAATCAAACAATTGCGTAACGCTGAATCCGCAAGGAGCGGGGGAACCAAAACTTGGGGTGAATCCGGTCGCCGGTAGGGTTACTCTTTCGACCCGAACCCGTCAGCTAACCTCGTAAGCGTAGGAAGGGATTGGGAGCAATCGGCTCTGACAGTATTGCTTACTGTTATTGCTGTATTCTGCTATCCGAAAGAGCATCCCTGCCGACAGCGGCGGGGAATTTTATTTTTTGAAAGGAGTTGAGCGCTCATGAAACGGAGTAAGGTGGCGGGAGGAGTGGAAGCAGTTGGCCGCATCCCTTCGTTTGCTGTTATCGGCGCGGGACACGGGGGACTTGCGATGGCCGCTGCATTGTCTGTCAAGGGTTTTACGGTCAGCCTTTATAACCGGAGTCCGGAGCGTCTGGCGGAGGTAAAGCGGTTGGGCGGAGTGCAATTATCCGGCCCGATCAGCGGTTTCGGCCGCCTGGATATCGTTACCACCGACATCGGTCGGGCGATTGCCGGTGTCGATGTGATTATGGTTGTGCTGCCGGCAGTTGGACACCGGGCGGTAGCCGAAGCCTGCGCTCCTTATCTGGCGGACGGGCAGATGATTGTTTTGAATCCGGGACGGACCGGCGGGGCATTGGAATTCAACGCTGTGCTCCAGGAGAAAAGGGTAACGGCCCGGGTGATCGTGGCTGAGGCTCAGACGTTTATTTTTGCCAGCCGGACTGTTGCACCGGCTCACGCGCGTATTTTCGGTCTAAAATATGATGTGCCGGTGGCTGCTTTACCGGCCAGTGAGACGCCGGTCGTCGTGGAAACGCTCCGAAAAGCTTTCACTCAATTCAGCCCGGCGGAAAGCGTTTTGAAAACGAGTTTCGACAATATTGGGGCGATTTTTCACCCGGCCCCGACATTGCTGAACAGCGGGCGAATCGAAGCCACATCCGGTGATTTCGAGTATTATCACGAAGGCATTACCCCGTCGGTAGCCAGCATTATCGAACGGATGGATCAGGAGAGAACGGCGGTTGCGGCCGCTCTCGGCGTTGAAGCGATATCAGCTTGGGACTGGCTCGGAGTCGCTTACGGTGCTTACGGCTCATCGCTGTACGAGGCGGTGCAGAATAACAAGGGGTACAGTGGGATCAAGGCTCCCTCTACTTTGCAGCACCGTTATATTTTCGAGGACGTTCCCGCGAGCCTCGTACCCATGGCTTCGATCGGCGATATGCTCGGAATTGAGACTAGAACAATGAAATCCATCATCAATCTGGCCTGCATCGCCCACGGAATTGACTATTGGCACATCGGGCGGACGGTGACGCGGCTCGGCCTGGCCGGGATGAGCGCGGACGAAATCAGGGATTTTGTCGCCGGGACGCCGGCGGTAGCCAATGTGAGTTAAGCATATGATACATAAACAGGGCTGTCAACGCTGACAGCCCTGTTGTTGCTTCATTCGAATTCAGCCCGGACAGCCGTTCCGGGGAGGACGAGCGTCCCGGCAGAGGGCTGTTGCTGAGCGGCGAACCCGGAACCGGCGGCGTTCAGATATAAGCCGTACGACTCGAGCAGTTCGGCGCTGGCCCGGATGGTCCTGCCTTGCAGATCCGGCACGACGACAAAATTATCGGTGTCCTGGACGACGTTCCTTTCCCCCAGTTTTAGGGTGACCGCTGTACCCGGCCGAACCGGCGTTTCCGGTTCCGGTGACTGTTCCACGACTATTTCTCCCGCCCCTTCGACAATCAACTGCAGCCCGGCGCTTTTAATTTTTTCCCTGGCTTCCTCCGCCGGGACATAGAGAACGCTGGGTACAGCAGTCTTATCTTCTTCTGAGTCGTTTGCTGCGGCTGTCCCGTCCGGCTGGACCGGAAATACACCGAGCCGCCGCAGCGCTGTTTCGACGACACTTTTGAAAATGGGTGCACAGATCTGGCCGCCGTAATGCTCTTTCCCCTTCGGCTCGTCGATGATGACGATTGCTGCAACACGGGGGGTCTCAACGGGGGCAAAGCCGGCGAATGAAGAGACATAGAGACCAGGTGCATAAGCGCCGTTGCTTATTTTTTGGGCAGTCCCGGTTTTTCCGGCGACAGTGTAGCCTTCAATGGAAGCGTTGGCGCCGCTGCCTTCGCTGACGACGCTTTCCAGCATGCTTTTAATTTTTTGGGCGGTTGTGGCGGAGATGACTCGCTCCGGTGCGGCCGGCGCAAAGCCGGTCACGGCCGTCCCGTCCTCCCGGGTGATACTGTGGACCAGGTGAGGAGGACGATAGACGCCGTCGTTGGCGATGGCGGCATAGAGAGCAGCAATTTGCAGCGGGGTTACCGAGACGGCCTGGCCAATGGCGACCCGGGCCAGATCAACTTCCCGCAACCGGTCGAGGGGGATGAGCAGTCCCGCTGCTTCCCCGGGGAAATCGATACCGGTCTTCTTCCCCACCGAGAAGCGGTCGATGTAGCGGTAGAGACGTTCTGCCCCGAGACGCATCCCCAAGGTGACGAAGGCAACATTGCAGGAATTCTCTGTCGCTTCAGTCAGAGTCTGGTCGCCGTGGGCCCGGGTGCAACCGATATTGCGGCCGGGGATATTGATAAAACCCGGACAGTGGAAACGCTCAGGCTGGTTGGTAATTCCCTCTTCCAGTGCCGCTGCCAGGATAATCGCTTTGAACGTCGAACCGGGCTCATACAAATCCGTGACAGCCGGATTTCGCCACAACTCGGGGCCGACCAGATTTGGTTGGTTCGGATTGAAATCAGGCTTACTGGCCATTGCCAAAATGCCGCCGGTCATAGTGTCGATGACGACGGCAATTGCCCGCTTGGCCCCGTGGGTCTGAACGGCTGCCGCCAATTCCTTTTCTACCGCGTACTGAATGGCCGAGTCGAGAGTCAAAGTGAGATGGCTGCCGTTTGCCGGGGGCGCGTACTGCTCAATGCCTCCCGGCAATTGTTTGCCGCCGGCAAATTCACCCCGGATTTGGCCGTCAGTCCCGGCAAGGGTTGTTTCATAATGGAGTTCCAGCCCATAAAGACCTTGGTTATCGCTGCCGGCAAAGCCGAGGACATGGGAGGCAAGGCTGTCGTTGGGATAAAAACGCTGCCCCGATTCCTCGAGGCCGATGCCGGCCAATTCCAGTGCTTTTACATTTTGGGCTGTTTCCGGGGTCACTTTTTTCGCCAGGTAGACGAAGGGCCGCGATGGAGTGAGCTTCGCCAGAATATCCTCACTGCTTGTTCCCAGCAGGGGCGCGAGAAGGGTCGCTGCCGCTGCCTTGTCTTCGACCAGATTCGGATTGGCGTAAACAGAGTGGGCGTCGAGGCTCAAAGCGAGGAGATCGCCGTTCCGATCAGCGATAGTTCCTCTTTCGGCTTTGATTGCGCGGACGCGGGTCCGGAAAGCCGCGGCCATCACCGCGTATTCATCACCTTTGATGAGCTGAAGCCAGAGGAGGCGGCCGGACAGCAAGAGGGCGCCCACCAGAGTCACGATAATGAGAAAGGATACCCGGCGCCGCTGCCACCGGGGCGGCGTTTTCTGTTTCCTCGGCATGATTTTATCTCCCTCCGGTTGTTTAAAGAAAAGTCTGAGTCCCGGCCGCTATTATATTCCACGTCCGTTCGGATTTGCCTGCTCCTGCCGCCGCTAAATTCCCTTGCCTTTGCCGGCTGGAGAAAGATAAAAGTTTCAACAATTAACGGCAGGATTCCGGTCGGGCGACAGCAAAATATTAAGACTACGCAAATTAATACAAATCTCGACAGCGAAATTTGTTATAATACAGTTAAGCAAGGACAAAAAGTTCCCGATAATGGCAAACTTGTCGAAAGGCAGGGGCGCAAAGCTACGGGCCTAACGCTACGGTCATGGCCGCCGGGCTGCCGGAAGTATATTTGAAGTGTTATGCCTATTCCTTCCGGAGAAAGCTTGTTTTCCGCCGGCCGTGCGGCGAAGAAAATCGGCTTTTTGCTTTTCTCAGGCGAGAAGAACTTGTGTTCGGGCATTAGGAGGGCAATGATTTGATGCAGAAACAGATTGTCGTTTTTGAAATCGGCGGTGAACTGTTCGGCATTGACATGGATGCGGTGCACGAAGTGGCCAAGGTGAAAGATGTGATGACCCTGTCTGATTCCCCGGATGCAGTGGATGGCTTTGTCAACCTGCGCGGGGCGATGATTCCCGTCATCGATTTCCGCAAGAAATCCGGCTATTTCTACCGGGGGGATCCAGGCGGACAGTGGCTGATCATCCTTAATGTCAATAACAAACAGGCCGGCTTAATCGTTGACACTGTCGTGGATGTCGTCCAGGGACTGGACGACCGCGTCGAACCACTCCGCTCCCTTCTGCATACTTGCCGGACAAAATTTCTGCGCGGCTTTGGCCGCCTGCGGGGAAAGAAGCTTTCCTTGGTCGCGCCGGACAAGATTGTCAGCGATATTAAATACCAGGACTATTCTTTGGCCGGCATGTAATAATGCGGCCGTACATAACCAGCCGGGAGGGATAAGCATGAACGACAAAGATTTGTGCCCCAAATGCGGGACTCCTGTCGTCCAGTCGATCAAAGGCAGCTTGGATACCTTCGTGGCCGGTTATATTATCTGCTGGAAATGTCGGACGCGGATTGATTTGGAAAACAGGCATCCGGAACGGCCGGGGCAACCCGGGGACAAGCCGGAAGAAGCGTCTGGTGAATAGCTGTTGTGACCAAGTCCCGCCGAAAGGAGATAACACATGCTCGATATTCGCGCCATTCAGTCGATTCTCCCGCACCGCTATCCTTTTCTACTTATTGACCGGATTGTTGAGATGGAGCCGGGCAAGCGGGCGGTCGCCATCAAGAACGTCACCGCCAACGAGCCCTTTTTCCCGGGGCATTTCCCCGGCCGGCCGGTAATGCCCGGCGTGTTATTGGTCGAGGCGATGGCTCAGACGGGAGCAGTGGCGATTCTCAGCCTGCCGGAACAGCAAGGGAAAATCGGTTATTTCGCCGGGATTGACAAAGCCCGCTTTCGCCAGCCGGTAGTGCCCGGCGATCAGCTGCGGATTGACGTTGTCCTCACAAAAATCCGGGGCAGCGTTGGCAAGGGCAGCGGCAAAATTTTCGTTGACGGGGACATTGTTGCCGAAGCGGAAATGATGTTCGCAATTGTCGACAAGGAAGGCGGCGAATGATAAGAAAAATATCTGCTATATATTGACATACCAGGTCGAATATGGTAAATTAGGAGCCGGGTGTGCTTAATACTGCGGCAGAGGCTCCCGGGTTTCGGCCGACAGGTTCAAGGAGGAACGGCAGTGTCGAAAAGCTGGCAGGAAACCAACGACGGCAATCATGTACTCGTACAGGAGATGGAATCGCTGCGAAACCAGCTTCATCTCATGATCCAGGAGGACCGTCAGAATTTGGTGAAAGAAGAAGTGTATCGAATGAGCCTTCGCCTTGATCGACTGATTGTACAATATATGCGGGCATATGCCTGAAAATATCGAAAAGCTTGGAAAAAGGCAAACCTTTCGAAAGGAAGGGACGCAAAACTAAAGGGTCTAACGTCGTAAGACTAAGACAGCCAGTTGCCGAAAAGATCTGCGGAGTACTCCGTGCGAGCCGGCCTGTCTTTTTGGCGAATTGTCAGAAGACAGGCTTTTTTCATCTCAGACGAAGGGGAGGAGTTGCGCTTGGCGACGAAAAGAAAAGATGATCTGTCCCAGAACCGGTCCTGGACGGCGACGGGAGACATGCTGCTGGTGCAGTTGATCTGTGAAAAACACACCCTCGGCGACATTTGCTCCATTCTGAACCGCAGCGAGATTTCTGTCCGGAACCGGCTCAAACATCTACGCTGCAACCGGCGCAGTCTGGTCCCGGTAGTCGAAAGTATGCGCCGGGCGGATATCGAGGAATTAGCTTGGTCGAATTTTCACGGTGTACGCACCGGCCGGGTCCGGTTCCGCTAATCATGCGCTTAATTTGGGAAACATTGCATGGCGCGGCGCTTGCTTTGTGCAGTGCGATGTGATAAAATAATATTACTTATAAAAGCGGGCGATTAGCTCAGGGGAAGAGCGCTTGACTCACATTCAAGAGGCCACTGGTTCGAAACCAGTATCGCCCACCAGTAACGACAAGGGTTTCGGGGTTTTGCAAAACCCCGAAGTATATAAAAACCAGCCTCAGTAATGCAATTTTAATGCAGTTGGGTACAAAAAAATAGCAGGGCTGCACCCCTGCTATTGTAGGTCAATATTACCTAGTTATTGCCTTGCATATCAGCAGGGCTTTTTTCTTTTCCCAGCAGGCCGTTTAACGTGGCCGCTGCCGCCTCCTGTAGGCCGGGGGTTAAGTGACTATACAGGTCCAGGGTCATGGTTATGCTGCTGTGCCCTAGCCGTTCCTGCACTACCTTTGGATGAACACCACGGGCAAGAAGAAGGCTTGCATGGGTATGACGCAAGTCATGCAGCCGTACTTTTGGCAATCCGGCCTTCTCCAAGTGCCGTTGAAACCGTTTAGTAAATTCCCTTGGGTCAAGGGGGGTCCCGTCCTCCTTGCAGAATACCAGGCCGTTATCCTGGTAGGCTTCTCCCATAAGCAACTTCTCTTGCGCCTGCCGCCTCCTGTGGGCTTTCAGCTCCCGGATGGCGTCATCTGTCAGGACAATGCTTCGCCGACCGCTCTTGCTCTTGGTGGTTTCCTCCAGGGAAAGGCCGTCTTTCAGGACTAACAACTGCCGCTGGACGGTTATAACGCCGTTCTCCAGGTCTATACAGTCCCAGCACAGGCCCAGCAGTTCGCCCCGCCGAAGGCCGGTAGTCGCCGCTAGGACGTAAGCCGCAAAAAACCGGTCATCTCTAGCCACCTCGAAGAATTTAAGCAGTTCCTTTTCGGTCAAGGGCCGCATTTCCTTATTTTTCACTGTTGGGGGGCTGGTGGCATCTGCAACATTCCGTGGCAGCAGCCCTTCTTTGACGGCTTGCTGCAGGGCCTGGCGGATAATAGCATGTAGATAGCGAACAGCTCTGGTGGACAGGCCGCCTTTACCGTCTGCCCGGCCGTTTTCTAGCTTCTCATTGTAAAAAGTCTGCAGCATGTGGGCCTGCAGTTTGGCCATCGGAACATTCCCCAACGCTGGCTTGATATGGACGTTAATTAACGTTTCGTAGCTCTCATATGTGCTGGGTTTTATCTGTCCTTTCTTATAGCTGGTCAGCCACTTGTCCAGCCATTCCCCGATAGTAGTCTGCACCGGTTCAACATATGTTCCACTACTCACTTCCTGCAGGGCCTTGGCCATCTTGTCAGCAACTTCTTTGCGGGTCTTGCCGTAAAAGCTTTTTCGCTTCAGCTTCCCTGTTACCGGGTCGTAGCCTATGCTTACCTGTCCTGCCCAGGTCCCGTCCTGCCGTTTATAGATGGTTCCTTCACCGTTACCACGCCGCTTGGCCATGATTAACATGCCTCCCTTTCTTTAACTGTAGTGAAGGCATTTTCATGCAACAATGTTTCCAAAGATTTACCACTGTAAAGCAGTTCGCCTAAGTCCAAGCCAGCCCTCAGGCCCTCAGTAGCCGCTTCGTCAATGTTGATTCCTTCGAGGAGAGCTAGTGTTTCATCCATACTGTTCAATATTACTTCGGCTTTAGTTCGGTTTTCTTCTTTGTATTGCTCTACCCTTTGCGCTAGTTCCTGATATTGCGGGCTGCTTAACGTCCTAGCTTGCCATCTCTCATTATTGGTAAAGTAATTAGCCAATGCATAAGGAAAATAATTTTTGTCCTTTAAGACAAACATATCTAAGCTCCTTTCATCTCTATTTGCCGGCTCAACTCCCGGTAGGTCCCTAAGCTGCCCGTAAAATTGCCACACTAGCCGGTGGCAATGGCGGCTGTGGGCTGGGCTTGCGCCTGGCTTTGAAGGGTATTACCTTGCCTTTTACGCGCTCTTGTGGTTTCATTGTGGGGCCTCCTTTCTGTTAATACCTATGATGTTAAGCATATTATATAACAAGTTAACTATGGTGTCAATTGTTTTGCTTGCTTTTTTGGGTAAAATACTATATTATTTAAGCAAGAAAGGAGGTTATCCAATGATTAAATGTAACTTGTCGCTATTAATGGGTAAATACAGGGAAACCATTCAAAGTGTCCACGAAAAGACAGGCTTAAATCGGAATACGATTTCAAACCTATACCATGAAAAAGTGAAACGTATCGACTTCGAAACACTGGAGAAGTTATGTATATTGTTCGACTGCCAACCAGGGGACATCTTAGAATATATACCAGATTAGTAAACACTTTACTATCTTAATAGAGCGAAAGAAGGGTTGATTATTATGGGCACCGTAATAAAGCTAACTTGTTCTAAATGCAAATTAGAAAGTGATA
>JBMNPB010000020.1:0-42579 GCA_050943375.1 bacterium | reverse complement strand
TGGCCATCCGGGAAACTAAAGGCGGAATTGCTTTCTTTCTCCCAGATTTGAACAGCCTGGTCCGCATTGTGTTGGACTCCTGCCGCACAAAGAGACCGTTACAGTTGGAATTCCCGTTTTTTACCTGGTTGGGTGCTCATGTTTGTACAAAACTTAGGTAGGTAGTTAATTGCCCGGAGAGTACTTTTTTATTCCGCGTAAAAAAGAAGGGAGAAGGCATTTAACCGTCTCCGCTCCGGCTGCAATGAAAATTATCTTCCGCCGGAAGATACCATCAGCCCCATGACGGCGCCCAGCAGGATGCCGGCAACAGGGTGGCAGAAGATGGATCACGTGGGGCCGACCCGGCGAATGAGAGCGCTGAACCCAAAGCCGGCAGCTCCGCCCAGGATAACGCCGAGAAGCATCTTTGGAAACATTGAAGTCCCTCCCCTGGATGCGGGTATGAATTCCCCAATTATCCTTAATATATAGTTAACCGTGTGATTGTATTCTCCTTTTGATGTTGACGAAAGGGCGCGAAATCTTATGCGGGGCGGTGCAGGAATAATGCTGATCGGCGTTCTGGCCGACACTCATATCCCCAGGCGGGCGAAACAACTGCCGGAGGCGGTCTGGCGGGGCCTGACCGGAGTCAATCATATTCTGCACGCCGGTGATATTTTAGACCTGGCCGTGCTCAGGGAATTGGAAAAGATCGCCCCGGTGACGGCGGTGGCGGGTAACGGCGATCCGCCGGAATTGGCGGAGGTTCTGGGCCGGCAGAAACTTTTCGTTCTGGGCGGCTGCAGCATTGGCCTCATCCACGGGGACGGAGTAAAAGGAACGACACGCCGCCGGGCTCAGAATGCTTTTCCGGCGGCGGACTGCATCGTCTTCGGGTACAGCCATATGCCGTGCAACGAGCGGGAGAACGGGCTGCTTCTCTTCAATCCGGGCTCACCGACGGACCGGCGCCGCTCCCCCCGGCCTTCCTACGGCCTTTTATCCGTGGCGGACGGGATTGTGTCAGGAGTAATTATCTATTTTTAGTCGTTTTTCACCCTCTCGCCGGACCGGACATAAGATACAGCAAGATATGATGGGGAGGGAAAGAGATGGCGCCACAAGCCATTGGAACATTCGCTTATTATACCGGAACTGTCCAGTCCGGCAGCGCTTATGAGAATATGGTCGAATTCAGTGAACTTCTAACGTATATCGGTATCTTCAGTTACGACTTTACACCGGAAGGCACCTTGACCGGGGAGACAAGCCAGGCGCTCATTGCCGAGGCCCAGTCGCTCAATATTGCTGTTCTGGCAGTCATCACCAATTTTGTCAGCGGGGAGTTTAGTCCAGAGCTTGCCCACACCGTATTAGCCGACCCGGAACGGCGAGCCGTTCTCGTCGAAGCGATTTATCAGCTCTTGACCGAGAATAATTACGACGGCGTCAACTTGGATATTGAAAATGTTTTGCCGGAAGACCGGGAAGTGTTTACAGCCTTCGTCCGCGAATTGTCGGAGCGCCTTCGTCCGGCCGGGCTCATCATGTCGATGGCCGTCCCGGCCAAAACGGGCGAATTTCCGGAACGGGAATGGATTGGTGCTTTTGATTACGCGGCCCTCGCTCCGCTCAACGATTTCCTGATGATTATGACTTACGAGTTCCACTGGGCCGGCGGTGAACCGGGACCGATTGCCCCGCTTCCCTGGATGGAAGAGGTTCTGGCGTTCGCATTGACGCAGATTCCAGCCGATAAACTGCTGCTGGGCATCCCACTTCACGGATATGACTGGATTGTCCCGCCGCCAGCCGGATTTTTCGCCCGGGGCGTATCATATCGGGGGGCAACCAGCCTCATTGAGGAGTACGAAGTGCCGGTGCAATGGGATGATACTGCCAAAGAGCCGTTCTTCTTCTATGTCTCCGATGGAGAAAAACATGAAGTATGGTTCCAGAATCCGAACAGTCTCCATGCCAAGATGACGCTGGTCGAGACTTACGGCCTGCGGGGGCTCGGTCTGTGGCCGCTTGCTTTCGCTTTTCCGGCGTTCTGGGCTGAATTGGCCGGTCTGTTTACCGTCATCAAGATCTAAGCCGCCCCGGAGGCGGCTTTTTCATTCGGGAAAAAGCGCGCGCGAAGGAAAATTTGTCTGAATGAAAGAGCACAGGGGGAAAAAGTGGCAGGAGAGGCGGATTATTGCCATAAAGATATTCGACATACTAGATATCGTATAATATAATTAAGGAGTAAACAATATGTAGTAGATGGAAGCGTGAAGGAAATGCGCTGTCCGGGGGGAGGAGAAAAGTTGCAATTAACGAGCAACGCTTTAACCGTTCTGGAAAGAAGGTACCTGAAGAAAAAGGACGGTAAAGTAATCGAAACACCGGAAAATATGCTGCGGCGGGTAGCCGTCAATATAGCGGCGGTGGAAAGGGAGATCTACGGCAAGGATGACGCGGCGGTGCAGGCCGTCGCCGAGGAATTCTACGCCGCGATGGACAATCTGGACTTTCTGCCCAATTCGCCGACGCTGATGAACGCAGGCCGGGAACTGCAGCAATTGTCGGCGTGTTTCGTACTGCCGATTGAAGATTCGATGGAGAGTATTTTCGATTCCATCAAACACGCAGCATTAATTCATAAGAGCGGCGGCGGCACCGGCTTTGCTTTTTCCCGGATCCGCCCCCGCAACGATCAAGTCCTGACGACGGGCGGGGTGGCGAGTGGCCCAATATCTTTCATGAAAGTATTCAACGCGGCCACCGACGCCGTTAAACAAGGCGGTACACGCCGGGGCGCCAACATGGGCATCCTTCGGGTCGATCACCCCGATATTGTTTCTTTTATTACGTGTAAACGCGATAATCAAGAGATAACTAATTTCAATATTTCTGTCGGGATCACCGAAGAATTCATGCAGGCGGTGGCGGATAACAGGGAGTATGAGCTGGTCAATCCGCGGACCGGGGCGTCGGCCGGAAAACTGCCGGCCCGGCAAGTATACGACTTGCTGGTGGAGCAGGCCTGGCAAAACGGCGAACCGGGCATCATTTTCCTCGACCGGATGAATAAAGACAACCCGACCCCGCAGCTGGGAGAGATTGAAAGCACCAACCCGTGCGGTGAACAACCCCTTCTGCCTTACGAGTCGTGCAATCTCGGCTCCGTCAATCTGGCACGAATGGTCCGAACCAAAGGCCGGAAAACGGAAATTGATTACCCCAAACTCCGGCGGACCGTCCGGATGGCCGTTCGTTTTCTGGACGATGTGATTGACGCGAATAGTTATCCGCTGCCGATGATTGACGAGATGACGAAAGGCAACCGGAAAATCGGCCTTGGGGTGATGGGTTTCGCCGATTTACTCATTCTTCTCGGCATTCCTTACGATTCGGAAGAAGCGGTCGAGATGGCGGAAAAGATTATGCGGTTTATCGACACGGAAGCCAAAAAGATGTCCGGCGAATTGGCGGCTGAAAGGGGCGTCTTCCCTAATTTTACCGGCAGCATTTATGACCGGCAGGGTGGACCGCGGCTAAGGAACGCCACGGTGACGACTATTGCCCCGACAGGAACCATTTCGATTATCGCCGGCGTCTCGAGTGGGGTAGAACCCCTCTTTGCTGTTGCCTATACCCGGACGGTGCTCGACAATGACACTCTCACCGAAATCCATCCTTTGTTTGAAGCGGCGGCACAGCGGGGAAATTTTTACACTCCGGAGATCATGGCGAAAGTCGGGCAAACCGGGAATGTTCAGGATATTGCGGAAATTCCGTCTGCCGTCCGCCGTCTGTTCGTCACTGCTCACGATATCAGCCCCGAATGGCATATCCGGATGCAGGCAGCTTTTCAGAAATATACCGACAATGCCGTTTCCAAGACTGTCAATTTTTCGCATAGTGCGAAACCGGAAGACATCCGGGAAGTGTTTCGTCTTGCCTACGAACTCGGCTGCAAAGGCGTAACCGTTTACCGGGACGGCAGCCGGGAGTCGCAGGTTCTGAGCACACCGGCGACAAAGGATGCGGTCAAATCGGGAATCACGTTCAAGCCGCGTCCCCGCCCATATGTCACCATCGGGATGACGGAAAAGGTCAAAATCGGCTGCGGCAACCTCTACATAAATGTTAACTCCGACGACCAGGGCATTTGCGAAGTTTTCACCACCCCCGGTCGGCACGGCGGCTGCGCCTCCCAGTCCGAAGCCACGAGCCGTCTCATTTCGATTGCGCTGCGTTCTGGCATTCCGGCGGAAGTGATTACGGAACAGCTGCGGGGTATTCGCTGCCCGGCCTGCGTCCGGCGGGAAGGCATAAGGGTGACGTCCTGCCCGGATGCGATCGGGCGGTCGATTCAGAAGTACATCGAACACGAGCAAAACGGCCGCCTCCGGCCGGAAGCGGCGGCGGCGCAGCTTATCGCCGCCGAGGAAGCGCAGAGGAGCCGCATAGCGCCGCCGCGAGTTAACGCTTGTCCGGAATGCGGCAATCCGATCACTTATGAGAGCGGCTGCGTGACGTGCCCTTCCTGCGGCTACTCCAAATGCGGTTAGGATTTGTTCGCACCGGGATGAGGGAAGAATAGGAGGGTTTCGCCGGGTTATTGGCCCGGCGGACTTTTTTTTGCCGGGGCGGCGGATTAATCCGTATCCTCCCGGTCCTTTCGGGGCGCCAGAATAGTACGGTAAAGCTCGAGCAGTCTCCCGGCCATCCGTTCGGCGGAATTGTCGGTGCGAGTCCGGAAGTAAGCGGCAGCGATGATGCGCTCGCGTAGTTTCCCATCGTTCAGCAGCGCGGCCACGCTCCGGGCGGCAGCGGTTAAATCACCGGCCGGGTAAAGGAGGCCGTCATAGCCCGACGTGATGACGGCCCGGTTTCCGGCAATATCTGTGGCGGCAATCGGGCAGCGGCACGCCGCTGCCTCAAGTAGAATCATCGGGTAGCATTCCCGTTCCGACGTCGATATGAGACAGCCGCCGGAGCGGGCGAGACGGGAATAGAATTCAGGCATCCGCCGATAAGGAATGGCCGGGAACCAGCGAAAATGCTCCTGCAAGCCCAGAGATACTGCCGTCGCCTTAACCTGATGCAGCAAGGGTGAGAAGTCTTTTCCTCCGGCCAGCCAGAATTGCAAATTCTGGTCTTCTTTGCGAAGCGACTGAGCCAGACGAAGAAAGAAAAGGGGGTTCTTTGCCGCCTCAAGACGTCCAACCCAGCCGAGAATGCGGCTGTGCGCGGGAGTGGCGGCGGGCCATCCCGCCGGGGAAACGTTCCGGTAATCGAACAGGGAACAGTCAATCCCGTTCGGCAGGACATAAACGGGTGCTTGGATCTGATATATTTTCCGCAGGGTCAGAGCCTGCACCGGGCTGGGTACTATGAAAGCGTCTGGGTAATGGTAGAGCGGCAGTTCTGTGATATAGCGCAAATATTCGGTATTTGAAGTATGGCATTCAGCGACAACCGTTCCCCGAAAGCCGGCGGCGGCGAGAAGCGGATAAAAAGCGGGGCAATCGAGGACGGCGACGACTGTATAATCCTCCCGGCGGAGCAGGGCGAGGATTTCGCCGGCGTCATTGGAAAAATACATTCCGGTCCCGGCGTTGAAAACGTTGGCGTCAGCCGGAGCCATAAATAAAACATGACATTCGACTCCGCGACGGAGCAAGGCACTCTGGCGGGTGTACAGAACCGTCTCGCAGCCCCCGTGGGAAAAAAAGCCGTACACAAACAGGATTTTCATGTCCGGTTGCTCCGTTCCGCCACGTGCTGCCGGACGCGGTCAAGGAAAAGGCCAAACAGTCGCTGCCAGGTGTGCTGCTTGATAAAAGGATCGACGATTTGGTTCTGCGGCCGGATTTGGGCTGCCCGGATTATTTGCCGTTCGAATTCAGCCAGACTTACGGCCGTATACACATACGGGTATTCGCGGAGATGAGGGATGGGCACTGACACAACCGGCAGGCCGAGATGAAGGTATTCATAAATTTTTATCGGGCAGGAACAGTGAATTAAACGACTGTTTTTGAAATTGACAAAGCCGACGTCCCAATAGCGGGTATAGCGGGGCAGTTCCGTGTGGGGGATGGAACCGAGGGAATGGATATTCGGCGGCAAGCCGGGCGGCCAGTCTTCCCCCCACCAGATAACAGGAAAAAGCCAGCGCTGATGTCTTTTCGCCAGTTGGACGAGACGGTTCCAGTCAAACCAAGCCCGGGTGATGTAACCGAAAAAACCGACCGTAATCTCGCCGCGCGGCAACAGCAGCGGCGGAAGATTTCGGTCCAGACGGCCCGGGTCGACTCCGTTCGGAATCACTGTATACCGGATGGCGCCGAAACGGAGCAGTTCCTGCCCCAGCGTCGAATTGGTCGCGATGATGATATCGGCCTTGCGGCACACTTCCGCTTCCACCGCCTCACTAAACCAGTAAGCCTGCCCCAGGGGATGGAACTCCCGCCAGCTGTCCATGCAGTCGTAGACGGTCACCCAGCCGTTCTCCCGGGCCGGCGGCAGGTAATTATGGCTGAGAGGATGGGGGAAATGGATACAGAGGATTTTTACTCCGGGCAAAGGAGCAGCGAAGATTTCGTGGGAAAGGGAGGACAGCAAACCGGAAGAGATGACGAGGAGGTGCGGGCTGACGCGAACGGCTTCCAGGCGGCTGGGGCGGTCCAGATAGACGTATAGAACCGGAAGTCCCAGTTTCTGAGCTTCGTTAGCCAAGCGGAGCGGTCGTTGCCCTTCCATTTCCACATATTTGACGCCGGAGAATTGCAGGAAGAAAAAAGGTGCCGGTTGCTGCGCCGCTGCGGCGAGAAAATCCCGAACTTCCTGTCTTGGATTATTAAAAGAACTTTCCTGACCAATCGATGACCTCATGACCCGTCCTCCCGCAAAGGTTTTTATTCAACGCAATTTCCTGCCACCCGCCGCCGGAGCGGGTGCCCTTATCTCCATATTATTGCGGAAGTATCGGAAGTGTTAGTAGTTTTACCCGGGGCACGGCCGCAGTCACCATCTTCGGACCCGGGAATATTATTTAATAATCGTAGCGGGGAGGGAAGCACGATGCGAGTAGACGTTCGATTTCCCAACGGCCGGACGAGGGCTCTGACTCTGAGTTACGACGACGGCCTGGCGGAGGACAGAAGACTGGTGGAAATATTGAATGAGCATGGTTTGCGGGGGACATTCAACCTGAATTCCGGCGCGCTGGGCCGATACGGCATGATCCGGCCGGCAGAAGTGGCCGGACTATACGCCGGCCACGAAGTAGCGGTGCATACAGTCAGTCATCCCCATCTCCCGCAGCTTGCCCCGGCGGCCGCCATCGCTGAAATCAAGGAGGACAAAAAAGCGCTGGAGGACTTGGTGGGCTATCCGGTCCGGGGAATGTCTTACCCTTACGGCGAATACAGCGATACAGTGGCGAAACTGCTGCCAGATCTCGGATTGACTTATGGCCGGACGACGAAATACAACCGACGTTCTTTCGGTCTTCCCGCCGATCTTTATCGTTGGGAAGTAACCTGTTATCATCTGGATGATCTGGCGGAGAGAGGGCGCCGGTTCCTGGCCGCTCCCACTGGACGGGAACCGCTGCTGATGTTAGTTTACGGGCACAGCTGGGAATTGAATGAGGCCGATGGATGGGGGCAGATTGGACGGTTTGCTGCTCAGATTGGCAAAGCCAGGGATGTCTGGTTCGCGACCAATATTGAGATCGCCGATTACCTGAACGCCCTGAAGGCTGTCCGGATTGCGCCCGATGGAAAGGAAGCGGAGAACCGTTCTTTCGGCCCGGTCTGGCTTTGCCGGGAGGGAAAAGTGACAGCTCTCGGAAGCGGGGAAAAAGTAGTATTCTAAGCCGGTTCCGTGCGACGGAACCGTAATCGGCCTCATCCGAGGCTTTTTTTGTTTACCTCGCAACTTGGCGGCCGGGACAAAAATGGTATTCAGGAATCCCAGTTTAGGAGCCGGCTCTTCTCTCCTTTTTCGCCGCCTTTCATATGATGGGATAAGAGATTTCATTTGGGGCGGCAGCATTGCCCTGGAAGGAGGCGGGACTGTGCTGAAGATGATTGTCCTGGGGTGCTGCTGCACCGGCGATATCTTTCGTTTGTCTCCTGTTGGTTTCAAGGTTGTCCGTTATTACGCCGGCACTTCGCTGCTCAGTCTCGTGTCGCCGCCGGTGGAAATATGTGAGAACAGCGTGCGGCTGGCGAACCGGTTTGAGCGGAGGACACTGTTGAACGATTTCCGCAAGTCGTTTTTCGCCGACCTCAAAAGCCTGGCGGCGGATTATCTGGTCATCGACTGCATCAACGAAGGTTGGGACTGTCTCAGGACCAGCGCTAGCTACGTCACTCTCTCCGATGTATTAGTCAAATCCGGCCTGGTTAAAAACCGGCAGTACGGTTTCCGGCGCGTATCCCGATTTTCGCCGGCAGGGGAAAAACTGTGGCGCGAGGTCGGGGAAGAGTTCACTGCCCGACTAAGGGAGATCATTCCGCCGGAGAGAATAATTCTGCATCGGGCGATGTGGTGCGAGCAATACCGGGAGGGCCGCCGAATCCGCTCCTTCCCACCCGCGTTGCTTAAAATGGCGAGACAACGCAACGGCATGTTGGCGGAATGCTATGATATGCTGGCTGCAGCCTTGCCGGGATGCCACAGCCTTGATCTTGGCAAAGGAGGTTTCCTGGCCGACAAGCACCATGTGTGGGGGTTGTCACCGTACCATTACGAAATTGGCTATTATCGGCGGGCGGCTGAAACTATCAGGGAAATCGCCGTTGGCGACGAGCGTCTGTCGCCCGAACCGGTTATCGAAGTATCCGATCGGGAGCCCATGGTGTGCCTGCCCGAACTTGTGGAAAGGAGACAGGGGAACAATGATTAAATTCGCTCTCCTGGGGAGCTGTTGCAGCCGGGATATCTTCCGTTTTGCTCCGCCTGCGGTCAAGGTGGTGCACTACCATGCCGGGTCTTCCCTCATTAGTTTGCTTTCCGAACCGGTGTCGATTCGGGAGGAGGATGTCCGTCTGGTGAGTCGATTTGAGGTCAGGCTGGTAGTAAGGGATTTCCGGAAAAAAGTCTTCGCGGATTTAAGGCGTGTTGCCGCCGATTATCTTCTCCTCGATCTGATGTACGAGGGGCCGGATTTGGCAAAAATCGGGGCGAGCTATGTGACACGGTCTGGTTCGATGGAGATGTCGGGAGTCGAGGCAGCGAGCGGGTTGAATTTTGGGACAGTGCTCCGGGGAAGCGAGGAAGCCAGGCGACTCTGGCAAGACGCCTGCCGGAAGACGGTTACCATCCTGCAGGAGCTTTACCCGCCGGAGCGGGTTATTCTGCACCGTGCCGTCTGCGTGCCCCGCTACCGGGAAAAGGGGAAAATCCGCTACTTCCCTTTGGCGGCCCGGCAAGAGATAGAATACCGTAACCGGATTATCAAAATGTGTTACGCTGATTTCCTGGCGGCTTGGCCGGGCATTCGGACGCTCAGCCTGCAGGGACACGGGTTCGTTTCCGAAGCGTCGCATCCTTGGGGTCTCGCGCCTTACCATTTTGAAGCCGATTATTATCGGACGGCGGCAGCGGAGATAATGCGCTGCATTGACTGGACACCAGCGAAGGAGGTGTCAGAATGCTCCGAGTCGCTATCTTAGGCTGTTGCTGCACCGGCGACATTTTCCGCTTGTCACCGCCGGATTTTTCTGTTGAATTATACCATGCCGGGACGTCCATCCTCAGTCAGATGTCTCCGCCGCTTCCGCTCGCGCCGGATGCCGTTTTGCTCGAGAACCGCTTCGAACGGCGGATGGTCCTGAATGATTTCGGCAAGACGTTTCTGAGTGATCTGGCCCGGACACATCCCGACTATCTGTTGATCGACCTTGTTTACGAAGGGCGCAATCCCGTTCGGTCAGGACAAAGCTACGTCACCCGGACGGGGGTAATGGAGAGTTCCCGGGTTGAGGAAACGAGCGGATACGTCTTTGAAGAACTGGACCGCACAAGTGAGGAAGTCTGGAAACTTTGGCGAAAAGCCTGCCGTGATTTTATCGGGTCTTTGCAAAAGATTATCCGGGCGGAGCAAGTTGTTCTGCACCGGGCGCTCTGGCTGGAGAAATATCGGGATGGTGAGAAAATCTTCGACTTCAGTCCCGTCTATCTGGCTGAAGGCAGACATAAAAACACTATCCGAAATATCTGTTATGATTTCTTTGCTGCCCACTGGCCGGGAATTCATATTCTCGACCTGAGCCAGGAGGGCTTTCTGTGTGATGCCGGTCATACCTGGGGGCTGCGGCCATCACATTTCGAACCCAGTTATTATTGGCGGGCGGCCAATTTGCTCCGGCGGATTGCCGGAATTGCAGAACAGCCGGGATAATGTGAGTGGCAACAGCCTGGATTAGGAGGGAGAATTGTGCTGAATATAGCCATTTTCGGCTGCTGCTGCACCGGAGATATTTTCCGGCTATCCCCGGAAGGATTTAAATTGACCCTTTATTACGCCCGGACGTCGATCACGAGTCAGATGGCGGCACCGATAACGGTGGACGACACGAAACTGGCGAGCAAAAACCGGTTCGAGACCAGATGTCTTGTGCAGGACTGCCGGAAAACGTTTTTCCAAGACTTGGCCGCGCTGGCCCCGGATTTTCTGATTGTCGATATGGTGCAGGAAATATCCCACCATGCCGCAATCGGGAACGGAATTATTAAGATGAGTTCAGCCCTGCGGGCCTCTAACCTGGAAGCTGTCACCGGTTACCGCCTTGAGTTACTGGAAGGACTGACACCAGCGACGAAGGCCCGCTGGTACGACGCCTGCCCGCGTTTTATCACACGGCTGAAAGAAATCATGCCGGCGGAAAGAATTATTATTCACCGGGCCTTCTGGCAGGAAAAATATCGGGACAACGGACGGACATTGCCTTTTCTGCCGGAGGAAATTGCGGAAGGGAAAAAGAGGAACGTTTGGTTCAGTGAATATTACGATTACTTTGCCGCCAATTTGCCGGGGTGCAATATTCTGGATATTAACGCCGCCGGGTTTCTTGCCAGCCGACAGCACGTCTGGGGACTTACCCCTTTCCATTATGAAGATGGCTATTATCTGCGGGCCGCGGCGGAAATCAGAAGAATCACCGGAACTGCACTTTAGGGGAAAAAAACGGCAAATCGGAACGAACCCGCGGGAAAAATTACCCGCGGGTTCGTTCTCTGATTATCAGACCGGGATTAGGCGAAGGCTTTGCCTGGCTTGAAGACGGGCACCGTTTTGGCGGGAATTCGGATGGCTTTGCCGGTGCGGGGATTTCGGCCGGTCCGAGCGGCCCGCCGCCGGACCCGGAAAGAGCCGAAACCAACAAGACGAACGTCTTCCCCGTTGTGGACGGTCTCCGCAATTACTGACAAAAGCGCATTGACGACTTGACAAGCTTCTTTCTTGGTAACTCCGGCTTTTTGGGCCGCCGCTGCTACCAATTCGGTTTTGTTCATTTCTTTCCTCCTTCGGTCAGATTTTGGGCAAAACAAAAAGCCCCGCCGAAGATTACGTCAACTGCATGGGCTAACGTCCGCTTCCCCGGCAGCCTGGCAATCATGGCAGCCGGATGGCTGCTTTAGACCCATGGTTTTGCGTCCCCGTCTTTCGGCGGTTTTGCCTTTTGCGGAAAATTGACTATGGAATTGCAAAGCGACACTCTTAACAGCATAATACACTATTCAGGGTTTTGTGTCAATAATTGGCACGCAATTGTTGATAACTGGGGAGAAGGGAGAGGCCAAAGGGATGGTTTGGAGTTGGTGACGCTGTCCGGAGGCGCATCCTCTGTTTCCGCATAAAGGGGAATGCATCAGGCAACGCTAAAAAAGACAATCTGTCCCAGGAGGCTTCCATGATGCAGTGAACCGGGTTGTGGCGCCGCTTCCGGCGCCGGGATATGAAAGGGCCAGCCGCGGAGGGGGAGGCGGAAGGGACACTCCCGCTGGCGGCTGATCTGGGGGCTAATGAGGCAGCCCTGAGGAAGGTTTTCTGTAGTTGCTCCGATATTATCTTCCGCTCCGTCCGCTTCGGCCGGAACGGTTCCGGGAAAGGCTTACTCGTCTTTCTTGAAGCCCTGACCAATGCGCGGACATTGAACGAAGCCGTCGTGCAGCCGCTGCTGGCGGCGGATCATCTCACCCCGGCCGGAATTACGCTGGAGGCGCTACAGCAGGTGATTCCCATCGCTGACGTTGGAGAGTTAAAGGCGCTTGCACCGGCAGTAGAGGTGATTTTGAACGGCGATGCCGTCATGTTCGTGGATGGTCTGCCAGCGGCACTGGTCATCGCGGCGCGGGAATGGAAAAACCGGGGAGTGGAGAAGATTGAAGACGAGAGGGTTATCCTCGGTCCTAAAGAAGGTTTCAACGAAACGCTGCGGGACAACGTTGCGCTGATCCAGCAGCGGCTCAAGACGAGTGATTTGAAAACGGAACGGTTTGTGGTCGGAGAGAGAACGAGAACAGAGGTCATACTGATGTATCTGTCCTCCCTCGCCCGGGAGGAAGTCGTCCGCGGAGTGAGGGAAAGGCTGGCGGCAATCCGGGTCGACGAGGTGGTGAACCGTGCCGTGATTACTGAAAGGTTTGAAGGAAATACGCTTTCGCCTTTCCCTCAGGTCACGGAGACGGAGCGGCCGGACAGCGTCGTAGGGAATATTTTGGAAGGACGAGTGGCTGTTTTAGTAGACGGTTCCCCGGTGGTGTCGGTGCTGCCCGTCGTCCTCGCCCAGCTTTTCCAGTCGCCCGACGATTATTACAACCGGCCGGTCCAAGTGACGGTGATTCGCCTGGTGCGAGTGCTCGGGTTCATCGTGGCGACGACATTTCCGGCTTTGTACGTTGCCATCCTGACTTATCACCACGAAATGATCCCGGCTGATTTGCTGGTGCCGCTCGCCCGGTCGCGATCGGGGCTGCCGTTTTCACCGCTGACGGAGACACTGCTGATGGACGTGGCGGTGGAACTGCTTCGAGAGGCCAGCCTGCGTCTGCCCGGGCCGGTCGGGCAGACCATAGGCATCGTGGGGGCGCTGATATTGGGCGACTCGGCGGTGCGGGCCAATATCATCAGCCCTGTCCTCGTAGTCGTTTTGGCTGTCAGCATGCTTGGTTCCTTCACCGTGCCGAATTACAGTACCTCTCTGGGCGTGCGTCTGCTCCGCTTTCCGGTTACGATTATGGCCGGTTATTTGTGAGGGTACGGTATTTCAATCACCTGGGCGGTGATTCTCATCCATCTTTGCTCGCTGGATTCTTTCGGGACACCATATCTGGCGCCGGTCGCTCCGTTGCGCTTGCGGGATTTGAAGGATTTCATTCTCCGGGCACCTTGGTATTTTTTAAACGAAAGGCCGAGCTTTATGCAGGCCGGCGACATTGAAGCGGCGGCGGAACTGGAGGAACGAAATGAAGGCCATGCCGGAAAATAAAAAACTGACGTCATTCCAAATGTTCACCTTTCTCTCCGGTATCATCATCGGTACCGGGATTCTGAGTCTGCCCCGGGTACTGGCCGAAATTGCCGGACATGACCTGTGGCTTTCCCTTTTACTGGCCGGCGGCCTGGTTTCCGGGTCCGGGGTGGTTATCGTGCTTATCTGCCGCCGTTTTCCCGAGGCAAATGTGTTTGAAATCAGTGAGATACTGCTCGGTCGGATAGCCGGGAAAACCATCATTCTATATTACATTGTCTTTAGCCTGGCCGGCGCAGTCGTTGTCACGCGGGTTTTCGCCGATCTGGCCCGGACATATTCCTTTCTGCAGACGCCGCGGGCGTTATTTGCTGCACTGCTTGTCCTGCTGGCTGCTTACATATTGCGGCATGACCTGATCGTCCTCGCCCGCTATTCGGAATTGGTTTTTTATCTTCTGTTTCCGACGTTGGCCTTTTATTTCCTGGAGTTTGACCAGATTAATTTTCTGAATTTCCTTCCGATTGGCGCGGCGGGTACGGGGAACATTGTCCGGGCTGTCCTGCCGTCGCTGTACAGTTTTTTCGGGTTCGAATTTATGGTTGTCTTCCACCCTTATCTGCAACAGCCCAAAAGCGACATGAAGATCATGGGAGCGGTTATCGCCGTTGTTCTTCTGTCCTATTTGTTATCCGTCTTTGCCATCATCGGGTATTTCGGCGAAATCAGGGCGATTAGCCTGAACTGGCCGGTGCTCAACTATCTAAAGAACATCCGGCTACCGTTTTTCGACCGGGTCGAGCAATTGTTTCTATTTCTGTGGCTACATTCAATAATCATTACCATCAGCGGCACATTGCTTGTTGCGGTGCAGGGTATCACGCACCTCCTTCGTCTTCGCCACCATAAGTTCACTCTGCCGGTTGTCATTCCGTTGCTGTTTGCTATGACCTTTCTGCCAGCCAATATCACCGAGACGTATAAGGCAGTCGACGTTGTCAGTTACGCGAGTATCGGGGGGATGTTCATCATTCCGATACTGCTGTACCTGACTGCCTGGGTGAGAGGAGGAAAAGCGGTTGCGCAAAAATAAGATGGCCGCTGTTTGCCTACTCGCGGCGTTCATTTTCATCGGATGCTGGGACCAACAACCGATTAACCGGCTGTCCATCGTCTTTGGTCTGGGCTTTGATCCTGGGAGCGAAGGAGGGAAGTCAATTCGTCTGATTGTGGGGAGTCCGGTATTCAATGAGGATGCGAACAGCACCCGGGTGACGAAGGAGGCGGAAGGCAGGACGTTCGGCGAAGCGCTGCGGACGCTACAGCGGCGGAGCAACGCGCGGCTCGTTCTGGGCAAAGTGAAAATTGTACTGTTTAATGCCGAAATGGCCAAGGAGGGAATCGATGCTGTTTTGCATCAGCTTGACCACGATTTTCAGTTCAACAGTCGTGCCTTTTTGCTGGTGACCGAGAATAAAGCGGCGGATATTTTTCACTTTCGGCTTGGGGAGACGGAAAGGATAAGCACTTATATCGAGGAGATGCTTTTCAGCAGTGCGGAGCGGGTTTCTGCCGTTCCTCCGGTTCGCTTTACCGATTTTTTAATCAAGCTGGAATCCCGGCACGACCACGGCTATATCCCGCTGGTGACGATAAAAGAGGAAGAAGGGGAATTGCATCTGACGGGGCTAGCCGTCTTCCGGCAGGGGCGAATGGTGGGTACTTACAATCTCAACGAAACGGTCGCGGTAATGCTGGTTTGCGGCGAGCTGTGGAACAAAGGGCATACGTTTGAAATGGAGGGATACGGGGGTGATATCGTCTCCGTGCGGATTATGGGGGGCGGCGCCGCATCAAAGTGGTGCAGCTTGGTTCCCGGCCGGAAATAGAAATTTCCTTCACAGCCAAAGCAGGGTATCTGGAAGAACATCTGCGGACGGAAAAGGTTTTTGAGCCGGAAGCGGTTGCCGAGATTGAGAAGGCGCTTAGTGCCGACCTGGAAGAGATGTCAAGCCGGGTGATCGAAAAGCAACAAGAGTACGGAAGCGATATTTTCGGCATCGGATCGTACCTTGCAGCGTTTTATCCTGCGTATATGAATTCGGTTGACTGGGAAGAGATATTTCCGCAGGCGAAAGTCAGGGTCATCGTCGACGTCCGATTGGACCGGGTTGGCATCCGGCAGAATTAAGCTGATGAATGCCGAATAATATTTATCATATGTGATTAAATGTTCGCTAAATGGATTGACAGCGAGCAAGAATGCTTGCTAAAATAAAAATATAAGGAAGTATCACGAACAATTCAGCCGCCGTCAGCAGTTTCGTCCGGCGGGAGGAGATACCCGGGAAGGGGATGGTCGGCATAGAGGGAAATCCGGTCGGAATTATCCTCGGAAGCGATTCGGACTTGCCGGTGATGAAGGACGCAGCCCAGGTGCTCGAGAAATTCGGGGTTGGCTGTGAAATGAACATTGCTTCCGCCCACCGGGCGCCGGAGAAAGTACTTCAGTACGCCCGCACGGCGGAAGAGCGGGGGTTGCAAGTAATTATCGCCGGGGCCGGCAAAGCGGCACATCTGCCGGGAGTCATCGCCGCTAGCACTGTCCTTCCCGTAATCGGCGTTCCGTTGCGGAGCTCGTTCGGGGACGGGGTGGACTCGCTCTATTCTATCGTGCAGATGCCGTCCGGAATACCGGTGGCGACGGTGGCAGTGGACGGAGCGAAAAACGCGGCCATTCTGGCCGTGCAGATTCTTTCTTTGCGCTACCCCGAACTGCGGAAAAAAATCCGGGCGTTCAAGGCCGGTTTGGCGGAAGAGGTGGCGCAGAAAGATGCGGCACTGAACGAACTCGGTTACCGCGAATATTTGGCTAAACATCTGACTGGCAAATAAAGGGCGGCGGCCTGACCGGGCTGCGAACAGGGAGGAGGTGGCGGAAGTGATTGACAGATACAAGCGCCCGCGGATGGAGCAGGCCTGGGAGACGGAAAACCGGTATGGGAAATGGCCGGAGATTGACATTCTGGCTTACAAGACATGGGCGGAGTTCGGGGTGGTTCCCGGGGAGGCTACCGCCGCAATCAAAGAGAAGGCAGATTTTGATGCTGCCCGGATAGCCGAGATCGAAGCTCAAGTCCGGTACGGTGTGTTGGTGTTTACGACCAACGTGACGGAATATGTGGGAGCCGAGTCTCGGTTTATTTATCTCTGAAGCACATCCTCCGATATCCTGGATACGGCGTTCGCACTGCAGATGCGGGAAGTGGCAGATATCATCAGGGAAGACTTTGCCGGATTTACGGCGGTGCTGCGGGAGAAGGTGACCGCTTAAGTCTATGCCTCGATGATTAAGCATTGCCATATCCGGGCGCTGGACCTCGCGACGGAGGCGCAGACGGCGCAGGTGGAAAAACTTTCTTATGCCATCAACCGGATTCTACAAGAATATCTCATTGTTAGATGACTCGATCTGATTGATTTAAAACTGGAGTTCGGTCTGCATAAAAGCGAAATCCTGCTGGGAGACAAGATTTCCTTGAAAAGTGTCGGTTCTGGGACCTGCCGGCGCGGGAAGAGTATGTCCAAAATCGTTTCCGCCTTGATCTGGGCAATGGGGAAGAGGTTTATCGGGAAGTATTAAAACAGATAGGAGGAATAGTCTGACATGGTACAGGCGAGAGTATTCGTGACCTTGAAAAAGAGTGTGCTTGACCCGCAGGGGAGTGTCGTGCGGAGCGGTCTTGTCTCACTCGGTTACCGGGAAGTACAGGACGTCCGGGTCGGCAAGTATCTCGAGCTGTTAGTGGCGGCACCGGCGGCGGAAGCGGAAAAACGGGTCCGGGAAATGTGCGAAAAGCTGCTGGCTAACTCAGTGATTGAAGAGTACTCATTTGAGATAGCGGAGGTAGGAGAATGAAGTTCGGCGTGATTATCTTTCCGGGAACGAGCGGGGACTTCGATGCTTATCATGCGGTCAGAAACGTGCTGCGTCAGCCGGCGGACAAGCTCTGGCACACTGAGAGCAATCTCAGCGGCTACGATTGCGTAATTCTCCCGGGCGGCTCATCCTACGGCGATTATCTGCGGCCGGGAGCGGTCGCCCGCTTTTCACCCATCATGGTCGCAGTGGATAAATTTGCTGCCGCCGGTAAACTTGTTCTGGGCATCGGCAATGGTTTCCAGATTTTGCTTGAGGCCGGTCTTCTGCCCGGCGCGATGCGCCGCAATGGGAGTCTGCAATTCCGGAACGATTTTATTAACTTGAAAGCGGAGAACAACCGTCTTCCTTTCACTTCCCAATATCGGGAAGCTCAGGTGCTGAAGATGGATATTGCGCACGGAGAAGGCAATTATTACGTCGACGCGGTGACCCTGGCGGAGATGCGGAAAAACAAGCAGATCGTCTTCCGCTACTGCACTCCGGAAGGCGATATCACTCCGGCTGCGAACTCGGACGGGGCGTTGGCGAATATCGCCGGCATCTGCAACCGGCAAGGGAACGTCCTTGGGTTGATGCCGCATCCGGAACGTTCCGTGGAAAGAATCATAGGTTCGGAGGACGGTCGTCTCTTATTCGAGTCAATATTGCGGCACCGGAAAGAACGGGATAACAATGGCTAAGCAAGAGCGCTGGGCGGAAATGGGGTTGAATCGGTCCGAATACGAAAGAATTCTCTCCAGTCTGGGCCGGGAGCCGAACGACGTGGAATTGGGTATCTTTGCCGTCATGTGGTCGGAGCATTGCAGTTACAAGACGTCCCGGCCGGTGCTGAAACTTTTCCCGACCGAAGGGGCAAGAGTTCTGCAGGGTCCGGGTGAAAACGCCGGAATTGTGGATATTGGCGATGGCCAGGCGGTTGTTATGAAAATTGAAAGTCATAATCACCCTTCGGCCATCGAGCCATACCAGGGGGCGGCGACAGGGGTTGGTGGCATTGTCCGCGATATCTTCACCATGGGGGCGCGGCCGGTTGCATTGCTCGATTCGCTCCGTTTCGGCAATCCAGACGACTATCAGGTGCGGCGTCTCGTCGGGGGAGTTGTTTCCGGCATCGGCGGCTATGGGAATTGTATTGGCGTTCCGACGGTGGGTGGTGAAACGTTCTTCGCCGATACCTATGCCGGGAATCCCCTGGTTAATGCTATGGGAGTCGGCTTGATTGAGTCAAAGGCCATCGTCCGGGGGAAGGCGGTTGGAGAAGGCAACCCGGTTATGCTGGTCGGGGCGCGGACGGGACGGGATGGCATTCACGGTGCTACTTTCGCTTCGGAGGAATTGAGCGAAGAAACGGCAGAGCGGCGTCCGGCTGTCCAAGCCGGTGATCCGTTTTTGGAAAAACTGCTGATGGAAGCGTGTCTCGAGCTGATTGGGACGGACGCCGTCATTGGCATTCAGGACCTGGGCGCGGCCGGGCTAACGTCTTCCTGCAGCGAGACGGCGGGAAGAGGCGGGTCCGGCATGGATATTGATGTCGCCCTGGTGCCCCGCCGGGAGGAAGGGATGACGCCTTATGAAGTGATGCTTTCCGAATCCCAGGAAAGGATGCTGGTGATTG
This sequence comes from bacterium, assembly GCA_050943375.1. Taxonomy (GTDB): domain Bacteria; phylum Bacillota; class SLNR01; order SLNR01; family JBMNPB01; genus JBMNPB01. Next base: position 23,552 of record JBMNPB010000020.1, on the reverse strand, counting down.
TCCAAAAGGGCTGCGAAGGGGAAACCCGGCAAATCTTCACTAAATACGATTTGCTCGCGGTGCAGATCGGAACCGTCACCGGTGATGGCATTTTGCGGGTCAGGGACAATGGGACGGTCGTCGCCGAGGTCCCTGTCAAGGCGTTGACGGAAGAAGCGCCGACGTATTATCCGGAGTACCGCGAGGCGGAGGACGCCAAAGAGCGGCGGACTTTCGACGCCGCGCGCCTGCCGGAACCGGCCGATTATGGCATAGCGCTCGCCAGATTGCTGGCGTCGCCCAATATTGCTGATAAGGAATGGATTTACCGGCAATACGATTCAACCATCATGACCGACACGGTTCTTCACCCCGGCGGCGACGCGGCGGTGCTTCGCATCAAGGGGACCCCGAAAGGGATAGCCCTGACGACGGACTGTAACGGCCGGTTTTGCTATCTTGACCCGTACACCGGCGGTGGCCTCGCTGTAGCGGAAGCGGCGCGCAATCTGGCCTGCGTCGGAGCGAGGCCACTTGCTGTTACCGACTGCCTCAATTTCGGCAGTCCGGCAAAACCGGAAATCTTTTGGCAGTTCCGACGGGCGGTGGAAGGAATGAGTGATGCTTGCCGGACGTTGGATACCCCGGTAATCAGCGGGAATGTGAGCTTCTATAATGAGACGAACGGTGAGGCTATCTATCCGACGCCGATCGTCGGGATGATCGGATTGCTGCCGGATCTGGACAAACGCTGCAGTCTTGATTTCAAAGCGTCGGGCGATGTGATTATTTTGCTGGGTGCTACGAAAGCGGAGATAGGCGGCAGTGAATATATGGCGACGATTCACGGTCGCGTGGCCGGGATACCGCCGGTTCTTGATCTCGCGGCAGAGAGGAACCTGATTGAATGCCTCCTGGCGGCGGCGGACAATGGTTTGCTCCGTTCGGCTCATGACTGCGCCGAAGGAGGCCTGGCAGTGGCGGTGGCGGAATGCTGCTTTGCCGCCGCGCCGGCGGCCAAAGGAGCGGAAGTCGATATTAACAGCGAACTGCGCCGGGATTTCCTGCTCTTCGGTGAAACGGCAGCCCGCGCCGTAATTTCCGTTGCCGGGACGGATCTGAACGAACTGCTCTCCCTCGCCGCTGCCCACCAAGTGCCGGCGGCAGTTATCGGCCGGGTGAGCGCCGGAAAACTGATCTTCCGGGTAAACGGGGAAATCTGCATCGACACGGCAACGGGAGAAATGGAGAAAGCTTGGCGGGAGGCGATCGAATGTCTGATGGGATAGAGATGGGACCGACCGAAAATAATGATCGCCCGGAGGAAGCGTGCGGGGTATTCGGAATTTGGGGACCGGACCTTCCGGTCGCCAATCTGACTTATCTTGGTCTCTACGCTTTGCAACACCGCGGACAGGAATCGGCCGGCATCGCCGTCTCCGATCGGCGCGACGTCTATCTGCACAAAGATATGGGGCTGGTGCCCCAAGTGTTTAACGCGGCTATTCTGGAGAAACTGCAAGGTGACATCGCCATTGGCCATGTCCGCTATTCGACAAATGGGGCCAGTCTGCCTGTCAACGCCCAACCCCTTCGTGTCCGTTACAAACAAGGAGTGCTGGCGCTTGCCCATAACGGCAATTTGGTTAACGCCCCGGAACTGCGCCGCACTATGGAAGGGAAAGGGCATATATTCCAGACAACCGTTGACAGCGAGGTGATCGCGAGCCTGATTGCTCAGTTGGATGCGGGGTCAGTCGAGGATGCCGTCCTCGGGTGCATGGGAAATCTACAAGGTTCTTATGCCCTCGTGTTGCTGACAAAGGACAAGTTAATTGGCGTCCGGGATCCATACGGCATCCGCCCGCTTTCGCTGGGAAGCCTCGACGGAAATTATGTTTTGGCGTCGGAGACGTGCGCCTTGGATGCGGTCGGGGCAGAATTTATGGACGATGTCGCGCCGGGGGAAATGGTTGTCATTGACGGCGAAGGACTACGCCGCCGCCGCTTGCCAAGCCCGGGGAAGGAATCGCTCTGCGTCTTCGAGCATATTTATTTTGCCCGGCCGGACAGCGATCTGGACGGCCGGAATGTGCATCTGGTGCGGAAGCAGTTCGGAGCGCAGTTGGCGCGGGAGCACCCGGTCGAAGCGGATATTGTTTTTCCCGTCCCCGATTCGGGTATGTCGGCGGCGATCGGTTACGCTGAGGCGTCCGACATCCCTTTCACGGAAGGGATAATCAAGAACCGTTACGTCGGGCGAACGTTCATCCAGCCGAAGCAGGATCAACGGGAAGCAGCGGTAAGAATCAAATTGAATCCGATTCGACAAGTTCTGGCCGGAAAACGGGTAGTAGTGGTCGACGACAGCATTGTCCGGGGAACGACAAGCGCCAAAATCGTCCGGATGATCAGAGAGGCCGGAGCGACCGAAGTGCATCTGCGCATCAGTTCGCCGCCGGTCCGCTTTGCCTGTCATTTCGGAATCGATACCAAGTCGTCGGAGGAATTAGTCGCAGCCGGCAATTCGCCGCAGGAAGTCAGAAAACTTGTCGGCGCTGACAGTCTCGGTTATTTAAGCGAGGCAGGAATGTTCCGGGCGGCCGGGCTGGAGCCGGGGCGCTTCTGCGCTGCCTGCTTTGACGGCAGATATCCTTTTGATGTGGAGCCGTGGATTAAAAATAATAAATATATACTGGAAAACGACTAACCGGTCAGGCCGGGATGAGCGCGCGGGAGGCGGAGATAATGACGGAGAAAAAAGTGGGTATGACTTACGCGGCGGCTGGGGTTAACATCAGAGCTGGCTACGAAGCGGTCCGGCTACTGGCGCCGCACGCACGGCGGACGTACCGTCCGGAAGTGCTGAATGATATCGGCGGATTCGGCGGACTTTTCCAACTCGCCGTCAAGTATAAGGAGCCGGTGCTCGTTTCCGGGACGGACGGCGTTGGGACGAAACTCAAAATAGCCTTTTTAACCGGGCGGCACGACACGGTTGGGCAGGACGCGGTGGCGTATTGCGTTAACGACGTTGCCGTCGCGGGAGCGGAGGTGCTCTTTTTTCTTGATTATATCGGCATCGGCAAACTGGTGCCGGAAAAAGTGGCGGCGATTGTCAAAGGGGTCGCCGACGGGTGCGAACTGGCTGGCTGCGCTTTGATCGGCGGGGAGACGGCGGAACTTCCCGGCTTTTATGCGCCGGACGAGTACGACCTGGTCGGATTTGCGGTTGGGGTGGCGGAAAAGGCGGAACTGATTGACGGCAGCGCTATCCGTCCGGGAGACGCCATTATCGGCATCGCTTCCTCCGGACTCCACTCAAGCGGTTATTCTCTCGTTCGGAAGGTCTTGTTCGAAATGGCCGGTTACCGGGTCGGTGACTATCTCCCGGAACTCGACAAGACTCTGGGTGATGAATTGCTCACTCCGACTAAAATCTATGTAAGGCAGTTGATGGAGCTCCGGGAAAAGGTAACGGTGCGGGGAATTGCCAACATCACTGGCGGCGGTTTTTATGAAAATATTCCGCGGATACTGCCGGCCGGGACGGGTGCCATTATCCGCCGGGACGCCTGGAGCGTACCGACCGTTTTCCGTTTGGTGGAGAAGGCCGGCGCAGTGACAGAGCGGGAGATGTACGGGACTTTGAATATGGGCATCGGTATGGTCGTCATCGTGCCGCCGGCAGAGGCGGCAGAGGCTGTCAGAACACTCACCGCCTTGGGTGAAAAAGCTTACATTATCGGGGAAGTGAAGCCGGGCGACCGGTCGATTGAGATAGTTTAGGAGGGAAAGCATGGGGAAAGTGAGGCTGGCTGTTCTTGTCTCCGGCGGCGGGACAAATTTGCAGGCGATAATCGACCGGATTGAGCGGGGTGAACTGGACGCTGAGATCGCCGTCGTCATCAGTTCACGCCGGTCGGCCTACGCCCTGGAGCGAGCTGAGCGGCACGGGCTTGCGTCCGTTTGCCTCCGGCCGGCAGATTTCGGATCAATGGCGGAATACACTACCGCCCTGCTTGAGTGTCTGGCGCTTCACCGGGCGGAGTTAATTATTCTCGCCGGGTTCATGTCCGTTCTGGACCGCCGGGTCATCGCGGCGTACCGAAACCGCATCATGAATATCCATCCGGCCTTAATACCTTCTTTCTGCGGGCCGGGGATGTACGGCGAGCGGGTGCACGCAGCGGCGCTCTCCTACGGGGTGAAAATATCCGGGTGTACGGTGATGTTTGTGGACGAGGGGGTCGACACCGGGCCGATTATTCTGCAGGCGGCCGTCCCGGTGCATGATGATGACACGGTTGAGACGCTGGCTGAGCGAGTGCTGGCACAGGAACACGAACTGTATTCCCGCGCCATTGGGCTATATGCGGCTGGTTGCCTGCGCCTGGAAGGGCGGCGGGTTATTATCCAGCCGGCCGGGCCGGGCAGCAGTCAAAAAAATAAGGAAGAAAGGGGCGAAGGTGAATGAGAGCTCTGATCAGTGTTTCTGACAAGACCGGGATTGTGGCGCTGGCGCAAGAACTGTCCGATCTCGGCGTTGAGATTATCTCCACCGGCGGGACAGCCGCCTTGCTGCAAAAAGAAGGAGTGGCGGTTCGTTCAGTGTCGGAGGTGACCGGTTTTCCGGAGATCCTCGGCGGGCGGGTCAAAACTCTGCATCCGGTTGTGCACGGCGGGATACTTGCCGTCCGGAGCGAACCGGAGCATATGCGGCAATTGGTTGAGCATGGGATAATACCGGTCGACTTGGTAATTGTCAATTTATATCCTTTCAAACAGACGATCAGCCGGCCGGGCGTGAGTCTGGCGGAGGCGATTGAGAATATTGATATCGGCGGACCGACAATGATCCGTTCAGCAGCCAAGAATTTTGCCTCTGTGGCTGTTGTCGTCAATCCGGAGCGTTACGGGGAGATCAGCGAAGCGCTGAAAAAGGACGGCAGAATACCGGACGATCTCCGTTTCGGACTTGCCGTGGAAGCTTTCCAGCATACGGCGGCGTATGACGCCGTTATCAGTCGTTATTTGTGGGAGAGAAAGCCGGAACGAGAGAATTTTCCCAGGACGCTCACCCTGACATACGATAAAGTTCAGGATTTGCATTACGGTGAGAATCCGCACCAGCGGGCCGCTTTCTATCGGGAACCTTTTCCGCCGGCCGCGTGCATTGCCGGGGTGGAGCAGCTGCATGGACGGGAAATGTCATTCAATAATGTGAACGACACAAACGCCGCCCTGGAATTGGTGAAGGAATTCACCGGGCCGGCCGCCGTGGCTGTCAAGCACACCAATCCATGCGGGGTAGGTACCGGCGATACAATTGCCGCGGCGTACCGGAGCGCGTACGAAGCGGACCCGGTTTCCATTTTCGGCGGTATCATTGCCCTGAACCGCCCGGTTGACGGGGAGACGGCGGCGGAAATTGCCAAGATCTTCGTGGAAGTAGTCATCGCGCCCGGATTTTTGCCGGAAGCGCTGGATATCCTGACGAAGAAAAAGAATTTGCGTCTACTGCAAACCGGGGAAATGACCGGAACCCGGACGCCGGACGATATTAAACGGGTGTCCGGCGGCATTCTCCTCCAGGACGCAGACACGGCCGACCTCGAGCCGGCCGCTCTAAAAACAGTCACGGAGCGGGCGCCGACGGCGGCGGAAATGGCTGACCTGCTCTTCGCCTGGAAAGTAGTCAAGAATACGAAATCAAATGCCATTGTCCTGGCCCGGGAAGGCCGCACTGTGGGAGTCGGCGCCGGCCAGATGAATCGGGTCGGCGCTGCAAAAATCGCAGCCGAGCAGGCCGGCGATAAGGCGAAAGGAGCCGTGCTCGCGTCGGACGCTTTCTTCCCTTTCCCGGACACGGTGGAAGAAGCGGCTAAAGCGGGAGTCACGGCCATCATTCAACCGGGCGGTTCGGTTAAGGATCAGGACTCCATCGCGGCGGCGAACGCCCATGGCATTGCCATGGTCTTCACTGGGATACGCCACTTCAAACATTGACGGGTCGAAAGGGGAAAGAGCAATGAAAGTACTCGTGGTCGGCGGCGGCGGCCGGGAGCATGCCCTCGTCCGGAAAATTGCGGAAAGTCCGCAGGTGACGCGGCTATTCTGCGCGCCGGGCAACGCCGGCATCGCGGCCGAGGCGGAACCGGTCAATATTCCGGCGGATACTATTGCGGAATTGGCGGCTTTTGCCCGTTCGGAGCGGATCGACTTGACCGTCGTCGGGCCGGAGGTCCCTTTGACGGAAGGGATCGTCGACGAGTTCATTGGGCAGGGACTGCGTATCTTCGGGCCGAGCCGGGCGGCGGCCCGTCTGGAAGGAAGCAAGTCGTTCGCCAAGGAATTAATGCGTAAAACCGGAATTCCGACGGCGGCGGCAACAACGTTTACGGAAACGGCGGCAGCCTTAAACTATTTGGAACAAGCCACTCTTCCTGTCGTCGTCAAGGCGGACGGTCTCGCTGCCGGCAAAGGGGTGATTATCGCCCGCGACCGGGCGGAAGCGGCGGCGGCTGTCCGGATGATGCTGCAGGAGAAAGTGTTCGGCAAAGCCGGTAACAAAGTACTCATTGAAGAGTATCTGGAAGGGGAAGAAGTTTCCGTTCTCGCTTTCACTGACGGGGAAACGGTAATACCGCTGGTTTCCGCCCAGGACCACAAGCGGGTGTACGACGGGGACCAAGGGCCGAACACCGGCGGCATGGGGGCGTATTCGCCGGCACCGGCGTACACGCCGGAGATGGCGGCGGAGGTTTATAGCCGCATCTTGGTTCCGACGGTTGCGGCTATGGCGGCGGAAGGCTGCCAATACCGGGGAGTGCTGTACGCCGGGCTGATGCTCACCGCAGCCGGACCCCGGGTGCTGGAATATAACGCCCGCTTCGGCGACCCGGAGACACAGGTCATTCTGCCCCGTCTGGAATCGGACTTGGTGGAGATTATGGAAGCGATTATCGACGGGACTTTGGCGCAGACGGAGATCCGCTGGCGGGAGGAGAGCGCCGTCTGCGTCGTCATGGCTGCCGGCGGTTATCCGGGCAAATACGAGAAGGGAAAAGTAATTACCGGTTTGAGCGAAGCCGCTTCGCAACCGGGGGTCACCATTCTCCACGCCGGCACGGCGCTGGCAGACGGTAAGATTGTCACCGCCGGTGGCCGGGTTTTGGGCGTCACTGCCCTCGGGGCGGATATCCGGTCGGCAATCGACCGGGCTTATGCCGCGGCGGCGCGGATTGATTTTGCCGGGGCCCATTACCGGAGAGACATCGGATACCGGGCGTTGGCCAAAGAATAAAAAAATCACGAGAAAAAGCCACTGCTTGGATGAAAGCAGTGGCTTCATTATACTATGGCGTCAAGTCGGTTTATACAAAGCCTTTCTCGGTCATGGCGAACAGTTCGGGGTTTGCCACTTTGTAATCTTCCACCGTGGCGGCGGCCACTTTGTCGGCCTCCGCCTGCATTTTTGCTACCGCTTCCTTCTCGTTCACCGTCAGGACGGCATAATTGTCGATAATGACTTTGCCGTCGACGATGACCGTCTCCACCTCATGGCCGCGGCCGGCGTAGACGAGGTTTGGAACGATGTTGCGCATGGGATAGGTGATGATGGGAGAGAGGTTCGGGTGCGTCATGTCAATAATGATGACATCCGCCTTCTTGCCGGGGCGGAATGAGCCCACTTCGGCGCCGAGGCCGACGGCTTCGGCGCTTTCGATCGTGGCCAGTCGCAAGGCCTTCCAGGCTGGGAGGGCGGTGGGGTCCTTGACTTTGCATTTGCCCAGGACGGCGGCAAATTTCATTTCGTTGAACATATTGCAGTTGTTGTTGCCCGGGGTCTGGTCGGTACCGAGAGCTACTTTGCCGCCCTCGGCCAGATAGTCCATGATCGGGACGACGATGCCGTCGATAATGCCGATGGAGCAGACGCAGGCAATCATCACGGCGCCTTTGCGGGCGAGGAGTGCCACTTCCTCCCGGGTCGCCTCAGTCAGGTGGACGGCGAGGAGGTCCCCGTCGATGTAGCCGATCTCGTCCAGGTAAGGAATGCTTCGCTTACCGTGGCGCTTGAGCATCTGATTGATTTCCCGGTCGCCTTGGGCGACATGCATGTGAATCTTGGTGCCGAATTTCTTGGCATAAGCGCGGACCTCAAGCAGTAGTTCCTTGCTCAGCATATCCGGACCCTGCGGGCCGAAGAGGACGGTAATCCGGCCGTCCCGCGCACCATTCCACGCCTCGAACAGCTTGATGTTGTTCAGCAGGCGCTCCTGGCCGACGCTCGAGTCAAAGGGGTACAATTCGCCCAGCTTCAGCTTGGACAAGCCCGGCATCATCTCGTTGACGACCGGGGCTACCCGGGCGCGGATGCCGAGGACGTCGAAGTTCTTGACGATGGCGTCCATGGGATTGTTGAAGTCCAGCAATGTCGTTGTCCCGGACTTCAGGGCCTCGATGGCGGTGACCATGGAACCGGTGACCATCGCTTCTAGGGTAAAATGTTCGGTGAAGGGGCGCACGCCGCGCTGCATCCAGTTATTCGTGTCCTGGGCAACGCCCCGGATGGCACCTTCCCAAGTGTGGGAGTGGGCGTTAATCAGACCGGGCATGACGACTTTGCCTTTGGCGTCGATTTCCCGGTGGGCACGGTGTTCCCGGCGGATGTCGTCCGATTTGCCGACGGCGACGATTTTATTGCCCTTAATCGCCACGGCTCCGTCCATGATAATGCCGGCGCCTTCGCCTTCCATCGTCACCAGATAAGCGCTGTGAATCAAAATATCGTCCATGTTTTCCCTCCGTTCTGAGACGAATAATAATATATTATTCCCCGCAGCAGGGGCGATACCTGCCGGACAAGGCTACGGAGGGCAAAATGTGGAGGTTGGGATGCGAGATTTCGAATTTTGACGCCAGGCACATTCCTTTGCCACTGGGAAATCGGAAAAGCGGTGCAGGGTAAGCCGACTATAAGTGCCGCAGGCAATTCATCGCTTTCGGGCAGGAGGAGGGTGCAGCCGGGGAGGGAAGCGAGGCGAGTCGTCTCACACGGCAAGAGAATTGAATGAAATCCCGGTGCCGGATTTCAGGGAGAGGAACAATTGCGGCCTCGGGTATCAGTACGTTGCCACTGCGCTCCGGCCGACAGCGGAGGAAGGAGAAATGTTATCGGGAATCATCTGTCATTTTCCAAAGCGATAACGGATTATCCTGACGGGTATGGCAGGAAATGGGTAACTAAAGTGGAATGAGTATGGGGAATTCAGGCGAAGTATCGATTACAGTGCGAGTCCCGCCGGAGCCCGCTGGCGCGGGCAGGTACCGGCGACGAAAAACAAACCCGATAAAGTACGAAAGGTGTGATGGGGTGATGGGAATGAATTACGATCTCATAATCAAGAACGGCTTCCTGGTGGACGGAACGGGGAAAGGAGGCTACCGGGCCGATGTCGCGGTCAAGGACGGAAAAATCGCCCGAGTCGGCGATCTGTCCGGGGCGACGGCCGGTAAGATTATCGACGCCGGGGGCGCCGTGGTCGCCCCGGGGTTCATTGATATCCATACTCACGCCGATGAAGCCGTCCGCGCCGTGCCCAAGGCGGACAATTATATCCGGCAGGGAGTGACCACTGTTATCGGGACAAATTGCGGCGGCGGCGCGGGCGGCGTCGAGGTGGCGGAATTTCTGGCGGCGGTGGCGGCGGCGGGGCCGTCCGTCAATTACGGGACCCTCGTCGGCCACGGCGACATTCGCCTAGCCGGAATGGCCGATTCAACGACGGCGGCGAATGATGATGAGATGGCGAAGATGGAAAGCCTGGTGGAGAAGGCAATGCTGGAGGGGGCATTTGGGATGTCGTCCGGCCTGGAATACTGGCCGGGCCGGTACGCGACGACGGAAGAACTGGTGCGGCTCGCGAGAGTGGCCGGACGGCACGGCGGTTTCTACGCGACCCACAGCCGGAACGAGCAGACCGGGGTAATCACAGCCGTAGGCGAGGCAATCGAAATCGGCCGCCGAGCGGGTGTCCCGGTGGAAATCTCCCATCTCAAGCCTTGCGGCGCCGCTGTCTGGGGCTACGGCGCCACCTTGGTGAGCATGGTGTCCATGGCCCGGGCCATGGGTGTCGACGTCACCGCCGACCAGTACCCGTACGGGGCTTCCTGCACCGGCTTCAGCCAATGTTTTCCGGACTGGGCGCTGGAAGGCGGCAACACCGAACTGGCAGAAAGATTGAAGGATGCGGTTTTGCTGGAGAGAATCAAAGCGTACGCCGCGAACCAAATCCGGATTCGGGTCGGGGAAGACCTGTCGCTGATTCAGATTTCCACGTATCAGTCCGAGCCGTCTTACGCCGGGAAAACCATGCGGGACATACTGGTCCAGAGAAGACTGGCTCCAAGCATGGAAAATGGGATCGATTTGGTCATTGAGATGTATTTGGCGGGTGAGCCGATGGTAATTTATCATTACATTGACGAAGAAGATATTAAAACAATCATGCGGAGTCCTTACGTCTCGGTCGTCACCGACGGGCATATCTGCAAATACGGCGAAGCTTCACCCCACCCGAGGAGCTACGGCACATTTGCCCGGGTCCTGGGTCGTTACGTCCGGGAAGAGCAAGTAATCACGCTGGAAGAGGCCGTCCGGAAGATGACGTCGCTGCCGGCCGGCCGGCTGGGACTCGCCGACCGAGGCGTTCTTAAAGAAGGGAACCGGGCTGATATCACCGTTTTCAGCGAAGAAGAGATTGCCGACACCGCAACGTTCTTTGAGCCGCATCAGTATGCCGCCGGTATCGAATACGTCATCGTCAACGGCGAAATCACGGTGGAAAAGGGCTTCCATACCGGCGCCGCCTGCGGGCAGATTCTGTACGGGGCGGCTAAACGGTAAGTTTACAGATTCGGGCCGGTCCGAAAAAGAAATTTCTTGTTTCGAGGCCGAGAGGCGGAGGTTCAGATTCCATCAAACCGACCACCGCAAAATTACGACTCCGAGGATTTCAGCGAATATCTGAAACCCTCGGAGTCGTTTTTCTGGCAGTTTTCCAACAAGTTTCTAACGAAGAATCTTTTTCGCGCCGAACTCATCTTCATGTCTAACAACTTAAGGGATTGCCGGATCGTATCAGCAGGGCGATTTTCCCGGCTCCGACACTTTTGGTGTGGGCGCTCGCGGGTATAGTGGCGAAGCCATTTAACGAGATTTTGCTGCAATGCGTCCACCGTTTTGAAATACTTTTCATGAAAGACTACGCGTTCATCCGGGACGGGTACGTTTAAAGCGCTCAATGAAACCATTGGTCTTGGAAGTCCGAATTTTGGTCCTCCGGTGCCCTTGTCAAGCCACGGGCCTGAAAGTACCTTTTTCCATTCATGGGAGCTGGTTCTGTCTGTGCCGGTTCTGCGACAGGCTTCCGAGACATTACCGAGAATATCTGACAATTGCAGGATACTCATTCTTTGAGCGGTCATCCTGACTGCCGGTTCCTTGGTAGTAATCTACTTATTTGCCTTTTCAAACTATCTTATTACTGGCTTATTGTTGACGGACACAAAGATTCGCTTTACAATTTTGCATCAGCAACCCGATTAGTTTATCATTAACCAACGCCCGAGAAATACTAACATTTCTCCATTAACCGAGCTTAGCCCGACCAAACAACTCCGCAGTGCGATGTCGTAATATCTGATAGCTAAGGGTTCTACTAAGCATACCAAGTTAATAAAACGGTCTGTTTCCAGTTCAGGACCGGCACGGCTTGCGCTGTCATTCATATGATAAAATAGCTTTGCCTATTGTCGCGGAATGTGAATGACGGGAGGAATTGCCGTGAAAATAGTATTCAAGACCGAAAACCGCCCGCCGCCGGGACCGGCGAAACCGCGGCTTGGCCTCGCCCTCGGTTCGGGCGGACTGCGGGGCGCCGCTCATATCGGAGTTTTGCAGGTCCTGGAGAGGAACGGAATCAAACCGGATCTGGTTGCCGGGACCAGTGCCGGCAGCATCGTCGGGAGCCTTTACGCCAGCAGTCTGGGCCCGGCGGAGATGGAAGAAGCTTTTCTGGGGCTCGGCGGTAAGGATTTGTACGATTACGACGTCAGTGTGACGAATATCCTGAAAATGGCGGCCGCGGCGGCGGGCGATTTCCTACATCTGCCGCTGGGGTTACTGCTCGGCGCGCCGCTGGGGTTTGTCCGGGGTGAAAAACTGGAAAAAATGATGGAGAGGCTGACGGGAGGGAGGTTTTTCGAAGAGTTGTTAACGCCGCTGGCGGTGGTCGCGACGGATGTACATAACGGCGACACGGTTGTCTTTCTGCCCCGCCGGAATATCCCGGCTTCGGCGCAGGCCCGTACCGTTTATGTGACGGACGCAGCGCTCAGCGAAGCTGTCCGGGCCAGTTGTGCCATCCCGGGTGTCTTTGAGCCGAAAGAGTTCGGCGGCCGCGTCCTGGTGGACGGCGGCCTGAAGGACAGTGTGCCGGCCGGTATTCTGAAGACGATGGGGGCGGAGATTGTGATTGCCGTCGACCTGGGTTTCAGCGGGCAGAAGACGCAAAGAATCGATGATATTGTGGAAATCTTGACCCAGTCGGTGGAGATCATGGGCGAAAAGATTACCGATCTGAAAATTGAGCGGTACGCGGACGTAATCATTAAGCCTCGCATTTACGATGTGGGGTTGACCGACACTGACAAAATACCCGACTGCATTAAAAAAGGCGCGGAAGCCGCCGAGAGAGCGCTGCCGCGTTTGAAAGAGATGCTGCGCCGGGAGCAGTAAGCCGGCTAAAAGCGACCGGAGACTTTAAAAGCCTCCGGCCGCTTTTAGCATTTCCAATTTACTATTTCAACCGCGCGAGGAATGCCAGAAACTGTTCCCAGTACTGCGCGGTCTCGCTGACCAGGAAGTATTCCCGGGGAGAGTGGGGATTATAATAAGGGGAGCCTAGGGCGATGACGCTGGCCCCCGGCAGATTTGCGCAGAAGATGCCGCATTCCAAAGTTCCCTGACTGACGCTGGGCTCCAGGTCAGGATAGACTTCCCGAAGCAGCCTGGCTGTCTTCTCATCCACATTATAATTCCAATGAGGCAGGTCGCGGCCAATGCGGTGCGAAACGCCGAGAGCGTCGCAGAGCAATGTCACTTTATCGTATAGGTAATATTTCTTCCCGGCGATGACGCTGCGAATGAGGATGGTGACGAACATTTCCTGTTCGCAGGTTTCGACTACTCCGACATTGGAGCAGCTTTCCATGGCGCCGGGGAAATCGCGGTTGAGGGAGAAGACGCCGTCCGGCAGGATGCAGAGCAGCTTGCGCAAAGTGTCCGCCGTCCGGGGCGCCAGCGCTGCGGAATAATCCACCGTGTTCGGCGCTATTGTCACTGTCACATCGGGGTCCCGCTTGCTGAGTTCCTCCCGGTAGACGGCATTATGTTCATCCACCACTGTTTGCACGATAGCCACATCGGCCGGGGCAATGGCAATTGTACATTCCGCCTGGCGGGCGAAGGCGGAAGACATGCCGGCGCCGCCCTGCATCAGGATGATTTGATAGTCAACTTTTTTACCGAGAGCGAGTAGAAGGCGGTTAAGCAGCACGATCGCGTTGCCACGCTCTGCCATGGCATTGGCACCGGTGTGGCCGCCGATGAGCCCGCCAATCCGGACAGTGTACTGCCGGCTGCCGGGTTTGATCGGCACCGTGTTCCGGGCGAAGCGCATTTCCACTTCCAGTTCGCCCGAACCGCTGACAATCACAGCCCCGGCATCCAAGTTCAGAACAAGGCGGCTTTGGAACTGACTGTAATCGAGGGAGAAGGCCCCGCCCATATCCGTTTCCTCGTCGGTGGTGAAGACGGCTTCCAGAGCGGGGTGCTGGAGAGTCTTATCGGCCAGGAGGGCCATAATAAAGGCGACGCCGACGCCATTGTCGGCACCGAGAGTGGTGCCGTCGGCCGTAATCTTATCCCCTTCCCGCCGCAGTCGCAGTGGGTCCCGGGTGAAATCGTGCTCTACGCCGGGATCTTTCTCACAGACCATATCCATGTGGGCCTGAATCATCACCGGCGGCGCCGCCTCATAGCCGGGCGCGGCCGGCTTGCGGGCGATGACGTTGAGGTGGGAGTCCTGGATGCAAGGGAGACCGAGGCCCCGGACGTAATTTGCCAGGAAATCACTGACTTGTTTTTGCTTTCCCGGCACGCGGGGAATCCGGGAGAGGTCGGCGAAGCATCTGAGCACCGCCTGCGGTTCCAAACCTTCAATTACCTTGTAGTCACTCATTTCTTCTCATCTGACCTCCTTGTTGTAATTAACAGGGTAAACGCACCGGCCGGGGCCCGCCATCTTTTCACGCCGCTGGCCGTGGGCTCCGAAGCGGATGTGACGATGAACCGGACAAGCCCTGCCTCTAGTCTATCACAAAAACAGGACTTTCGGAGCAGGTTTGGCGTAATCAGGAGAAGGCTGTTTCCCAAGTTGTTTCCGAGATTATCTTTCGGCACCGCTGCAAGGAAGGAGAGGATTTTGAACTGCCAGAAGGGAAATTATTATTAAAGATAAGACCATAGAAGGAGGTGGAAAAATGGCGATAGCCCAAGTCAGTATCACTCCGCTCGGGACCGGTTCGCCCAGTGTCAGCAAATATGTGGCCAACTGTCACAAGGTGCTGGAGGACCTGCCGGATATCACATGGCGGCTGACGCCGATGGCGACCGTCCTGGAAGGGGACCTGGATTTAATCTTGCAGGCAGTGCGGAGGATGCACGAGGTGCCGTTTGAGGAAGGGGTATTGCGGGTATCCACGTTGATTAAGATCGACGACCGGCGGGATAAGAAAGGAACTATGAACGGAAAGATGGACTCGGTCCTGACCAAACTGAAGCCGAGCCGAGATTGAACGGCCCGGTCAGGGATGAAGCCGGCGGCAGACGGATGAATGGTGTACCCGGCAGCTTGAGCCCGGCCTGAGTTCCCGGCTGCCGCTGCCGAAGACATGATCATCCGCCAGCATGTTGCCGTCAGATTCGTGGCATGGTCAACCGGACGGATGCGGTACCCCAGATTTTTGCGGGAACAGTCTGCGGCGGGAAGGAACTGTCCTGCGTGTTCGCGAAGTATTTTTAGGTTTGTCAGCAGAGGGAAACATCCGGCGATAAGATGGGAAAGTCGAAAGAGTTCTTGACGCATAGGAGGATTTTATGGGAAAAGCCATGCTTTTCGAGTTGATCGGCGGCCTCGGAATGTTCCTGTACGGTATGCAGTTAATGGGGGACGGATTGCAGAAAGCGGCCGGCGACAGAATGCGCCGCCTGCTGGCCCTCCTGACGACCAACCCGCTGTTGGGGGTTCTGGTCGGGGCTTTGGTAACGGCAGTAATTCAGAGCAGCAGCGCCACCACCGTCATCGTCGTCGGTTTCATTAACAGCGGCCTGATGACATTGCATCAGGCGGTAGGAGTAATCATGGGGGCAGCGATTGGTACGACGATGACGGCGCAGCTGATTGCCTTCAAGCTGACTGATTACGCGCTGCCGGCAATTGGTATCGGGATGATCCTGACTTTATTTTCGCCGAAGCGGCAATTGCGTCATTATGGACTGATTTCCCTCGGCTTCGGGCTGTTGTTTTTGGGCATGAAGTTTATGACGGCGGCGATGCAGCCATTGCAGGAGATGCCCGTTTTCACAATGCTGATGACGGAATTCTCGCAGAATCCGATCCTGGGAGTACTGGCTGGGGCCGCTCTGACGGCTGTGGTCCAGAGTAGCAGCGCGACGATTGGTATCCTCCAGGCTTTGGCGGGTTACGGCCTTGTATCTCTTAACATTGCCCTGCCCATCCTGTTCGGCGATAACATCGGGACGACAGCAACGGCATTGCTGGCCAGTATCGGGACTACGGTGGCCGCCCGCCGGGCGGCGGTATTCCATCTCTTTTTTAAAATTTTCGGCACTCTTCTCTTTTTGCCCGTCCTGCCCGTATATGTGTCATTAGTGAAAATGACTTCCGATGATATAATTCGGCAAATCGCCAACGCCCACACGATTTTCAACGTCACCGTAACAATACTGACGCTGCCTTTTATTCGCTCCATGGTGCGTCTTGTAGAAAGAATTGTGCCCGGGGAAGAAATTATCATGGAGCGCGGCCTTAAATTCCTTGACCGCCGGATTATGAACACCCCTTCCATCGCCATCGTCCAAGTTGTCAATGAACTGGGCCGGATGGCCAAGATTTCTCACGACTCTCTCAAATGTGCCATGGACGGTTTCCTCCATGGTGATACAAAGCAGATCGAGCAGACGTATCAGCACGAAGAAATCATTAATGAACTGGAAAGAGATATTACCGCTTATCTCGTCACGCTGCTCCAGAAATCAATGACTGAAAGGCAGTCGGAAAAACTGAACGGACTTCTAAACGCGGCGAACGACATTGAACGCATTGGCGATTTGTCAATTAATATCGCCGAACTGGCCGAACACCGGATTGAACATAATTTGGCGATGTCGGAGATTGCTGTTAAGGAGATGACGGAGATGGCTGCTCTGGTGCAGGAGAATATCCTGCGGGCTAAGGAAGCCATGGAAAAAGATGAAGATGAATTGGTGAGCCAAGTATTGGCGACGGAACAGGCTATTAATCAGATGGAAAAGGACCTGCGCCGCAACCACATGGACAGGCTAAACCGGGGCGTCTGCATGACATCATCGGGCGTCGTCTATCTGGATGTCATCAGCAATCTGGAGCGAATCGACGACCACGTGGCGCACCTTGCCAATATTATGCGGGGACAGATTTATTAATTCCGCCGCGGCGAAGCGGCGATGACGGGGAGAGAGGAGGATCCTGGGGGATGAGACTGCGATGACAGAGACAAATAACGCTTTGGCTGACAATTACATACCCTTCGTTCATTTGCACACGCATACCGAGTACAGTCTTCTGGATGGCGCCGGGCGCCTCGAGGAATTGGTGAAGGAGGCGAAGCGGCTGGGAATGCCAGCTCTGGCCATCACCGATCACGGGGTGATGTACGGCGTTATCCGTTTTTATCGGCTGGCCAGGCAGGCGGGAATTAAACCGATTGTTGGCTGCGAGGTTTATTGTGCGCAGAGGACGCGTCACGACCGGACGGCCCAGAAGGACGATTCCCCGTATCATCTGGTGCTGCTGGCGGAAAACGAGCAAGGGTACAAAAACCTGGTGAAACTTGTTTCTTTTGCTTTTACGGAAGGGTTTTATTACAAGCCGCGGGTCGACTGGGAACTGCTGGAGAAGTACAGTGCCGGACTGATTTGCCTGAGTGCTTGCCTGGCCGGAGAAATCCCCCGGTCTATTCTGGCCGACAATACGGAAAGAGCGCGCGCGACGGCCTTGCGGCTGAAAGACATTTTCGGTTCGGAAAACTTCTTTCTGGAAATTCAGGACCACCGGATTCCTGAACAGAGGAAAGTTAACGAGGAAATTGTCCGTCTGAGCCGGGAAATGGATATCCCGCTGGTGGCGACGAACGACATTCACTATATCCGCAAGAATGACGCCCGGGCCCATGATGTCCTGCTTTGCATCCAGACGGGTAAAACGGTGAACGACAGCGACCGCCTTCGGTTTGCCACCGAGGAATTCTATTTAAAGACAGGAGAGGAAATGGCCGCTCTCTTTCCCGGTCAGCCGGAAGCGATCGCTAACACGATCCGAATTGCGGAAAGATGTAATGTTGATTTTGACTTCGAGAAGAAATATCTGCCGCTTTATCGGATTCCCGAGGGGTATGACGCCGCCGGCTATCTGCGGAAGCTAGTAGAAGATTTCCTGCCGCGCCGCTTCCCGGAGCCGACGCCGGAAGTCCGGGAACGACTGGAACATGAGTTGAGTGTCATCATCAAGATGGGTTTCCCTGGCTATTTCCTGATTGTCTGGGATTTTATTAATCAGGCCCGACAAATGGGCGTCCCGGTGGGTCCGGGCCGCGGCTCGGCGGCAGGCAGCCTCGTCGCTTATGTACTGGGAATCACAGATATCAATCCCCTTCCGTACGGACTTCTGTTTGAACGATTTCTTAACCCGGAACGGGTGACGATGCCCGATATCGACGTCGATTTTTGTTTTGAACAGCGGGGTAAGGTCATCGATTATGTCGTTGAGCGGTATGGCAGCGATAAAGTGGCGCAGATTATCACCTTCGGGACGATGGCCGCCCGGGCGGCCATCCGTGATGTCGGCCGGGCCCTGGCCATGCCTTACGCGGACGTGGACAAAATTGCGAAGCTTGTTCCGGCGGAAATCGGCGCAACAATCAAAGGTGCGCTGGAAACGGTGCCGGAGTTGAAAGGGATGTACCGGGACGAGACGGATGTTCGTCTGCTCATTGACACCGCCATGGCGCTTGAGGGGATGCCGCGCCACGCTTCAATGCACGCGGCCGGAGTAGTTATTTCACAGGAACCGTTGACGGAATACGTACCGTTGCAGAAGACGAACGACGGCAGCATCGTCACGCAGTTTTCAATGGACATCCTGGAGAGTATCGGCTTGCTGAAAATGGATTTCCTGGGCTTGCGGACGCTCACAGTAATTTACGATACTCTGGAATTAATCCGCAAATCCGGGCAGGAACCGGTCGACCTGAACAATTTGCCGCATGACGAACCGAAAACGTATAATCTTTTGTGTGAAGGGCAAACCATCGGTGTTTTTCAGCTGGAGAGCAGCGGAATGCGTGATTTGAACAAAAGAATTAAGCCTTCTGTTTTTGAGGACATTATCGCCATTCAGGCGCTGTATCGTCCGGGACCACTGGGCAGCGGAATGGTGGAGGATTTTATTCAGAGAAAGCACGGCCTAAAGCCGATTGAATACTTGCATCCGAAACTAGAGCCGATTCTGAAAGACACTTACGGAGTTATTGTTTACCAGGAGCAGGTCATGCGTATCGTCAGCGATCTGGCCGGATTCACCTTGGGGCAGGCTGACCTGTTGCGGCGGGCCATTGGGAAAAAGAAAGCCGATGTCTTAGCGGCGCAGAAAGAAGCTTTCTGCCGAGGTGCAGCGGCAAACGACGTTCCACTGAAAACGGCGGAGGAGCTATTCAATCTGATTATGCAGTTTGCCGATTACGGCTTCAACAAATCACACTCGGCCGCTTATGCGCTCGTCTCCTATCAGACGGCGTTTCTAAAAGCCAATTATCCGGTGGAATTCATGGCTGCCCTGCTGACCAGCGTCATGGGGAACTCTGACAAGATCGCCCTTTATATTGAAGAATGCCGCCATCTGGGTCTCGAAATCCTGCCGCCGGATGTGAACGAAAGCGATGAAAAATTCACCGTCGTCGCCAACAAAATCCGGTTTGGACTGTCGGCTATCAAAAACGTCGGCAAGGGAGCGATCGATTCGATTGTTGAAGAGCGCGCCCGGAAAGGAAGTTTTTTGTCCTTGCGTGATTTTTGCGAAAGGGTCGATTTGCGCCTTGTTAATAAGCGGGTGCTGGAAAGCTTGATTAAATGCGGGGCTTTCGATTCCCTCGGTGCCCGCCGCGCTCAACTGCTGGCCGTTCTGGACAAGACGGTGGAGGAAGCGCAGCAGGCTAACAAGGACAAGCAGTCGGGCCAGGTTTCCTTCTTTGAACTGCTGGGCGAAGAGGTCGGGTTTACCCATGCGGCTGACAATCTGCCGGATATCGAGGAATTTCCCGAGAGTACCCGGCTTAATTTTGAAAAGGAGATGCTCGGTCTATACATCAGCGGTCATCCGCTCCAATATTTTCGACAGGAGTTGAAATTATTCGCTTCACACACGACGTCAGTGCTGGATGAGATTGAGGACGGGTCGACCGTCCGGGTGGGAGGTCTCGTGACCGGCTGCAAGCAGATTGCCACCCGCAACGGCGATCTGATGGCGTTTTATACTCTGGAAGATCTGGAAGGCAGTGTCGAGGTGGTAGTTTTTCCCAAAATATATGCCAAATACGGGAAAGATATTCAGAATGATGCCGTGTTGATGGTCAGCGGACGACTCTCCTCCCGGGATGAAGAAGCCAAAATCCTGGCGGACGAAATCATTCCCCTCTCGGCCAAGCGGGTGAGCATCCGTCTGGGCGGAAACGGCAATCAGGAAACCGTCTTAAAGCATTTGAAACACATCTTGCTGGCTCACCCAGGCAATTTACCTGTCTACCTGCACTTGACTGAGAAAAGCCGGGTTATCCTGATTGACCGGCAGTATTGGGTCAGCGACAGCCGGGAATTGGTGGAGGAAATCGAAGCCCTGCTCGGCGGGGACAGTGTTCGCTTCAAGGATATTGTCGAGGAGGCGTCGTAAGCGCCTGACAGTAAATGTCAAAGCTGTTGTTAAGGGAAATAACCGTCTGACCCCAAAAGTAGACCAATTGTCAGACGGTTATTTTATTTTTCTATTATCAAATATTTCCCTCAAAAGGGTCATCTTGCTAGAAGTAATCGGTTAATAATTAGAACTATAAAGAAACCAAAAAGTGAACGAAAAGCTTAAACGCTTCCAAGCCATCGGAAGTGCAGTTTTCATTTTGCTATCGCTTGCGTTCCCTGGTTTCTCCGGCGATTCCGCGCAGCTGTTACGCAAGGAACCCATTGCTGACGCTGACAGGCCCAAGATATTTGCCATGCTCTGGCTAAAGGTCGAAATGTTTGGATGATCCAGCCGTCTATGCTAGTAAAACTCTTTTTCCGATGGCTGTCTAATAGATTGTAAATGGCAAATAAAATGGGTGGACAGAGTCTTTCATCCTTACTGCATATGATTTTTACGCCCCGTTTTCGTAACCAGTATACAACGGGCAAGCGATCTTTAATGAGCTAAGACCGGGTCGCAGAAAGAGCATTCTGCGAAAAAGTCTGCAATCACTTCCCGTATTGTTCCTCAGCAATTTCTATCATCACTGCCATGGGTTCAGAGTCTTTCCATTTGCTTTTCCGTCTCTTCCCGGGAAAGCAGGACAGCAAGCGTTCCGATCACCAGGCTGATGAAGAGAAACCTGAAGCCGGCGCCGAAGGCAGCGGGCGGATACGCGCCGCCCGGGAGTGGGGCAGAGCTTTTGATTATCAAGCCGAAGACGACTTGAAAAACAGCCCCGCCGGCCATTACGAAGAAGTTATAAACACCGCTCGCCGTCCCGGCGAGATTGTCCGGATACAATTCCTTCACCTGGGCGAACCCGGCCGCACCCAGACCGCTTGCCATGCCTAGGGTAAAAAGCAGGAACGCCAGGAAGGCGGAATTTAGGCGGTCCGGGGCATACGCCAGCGGTATCCAGCAGGCGGCGCACAAAACGGTGGCCGCCAGCGTGGGTCCGCGGCGCGATTTGCATATCCGGTCGGATAAATAACCGCCGATGGGCGCGGCGATGATGCTGCCAGCAGCGAACAGTAGCAGCAGATTTCCGGCCTGTAGTTGAATCATACCGGCTGCCTGTATCAGATAAGGACCGCCCCAGAGTCCGGTGAAACTCATGATGGAGCCGTAGAAGACAAAAGCGCGGAGAGCCAGAAGCCGGAAATTACGGTTGGCAGTGATTGTTATTAACCCTTGAATGGCGGAGTAAATATCATTTCGGCTAAGGCGGGATACTCCAGGGGCATTTTTTTCTGTCGTTATTGCCGTAGCGGAAGAATCTTGCGCCGGTGCGTTGCGAACGATTAGATAAATAAGGGCGGCCATCAGCAGTGTGAGCAGGCCGATGCGGCGCACCGTGTAACGCCATCCATATTGCGAGATCAGGACTGCCAGAGGGGCGGCCGCGATGACGCCGCCGATATTTCCGAGGGAGACGAGAAGTCCGGCCAAAGTACCAAATTCGTCCTTCCGGAACCAGGTGGAGATGACTTTGAGTGCTGGGACGTAAATGCAGGAGAGGCCGAGTCCAGTCAGGAGTCTGGCCAGAATCAGAACGGGAAAGCCGGGAGCGAAGCTGAAGAGAAGCGCTCCGGCTCCGGCCAGGGCAAAGAAAGAAGCGGCCAGTTTCCGGGGGCCGACGACGTCGGCCAGGATCCCGGCCGGCAGCTGCATGAGAGCGTAAGGATAAAAATACATTGATCCCAGCAGTCCCAGTGCCGACGCGCTGATGCCGAACGTTTCAACCAAATCCGGCGCCATGATTGCGATGGAAGAGCGATGAAAAATAACGATGATCTGGGCTGCGGCCAGAACGCCGAAAACTGCCCAGCGATAGAGAGCCGTCCCGGCCAGGGGACGGGACAGAGTCCGCCTGGCCGCAACGGCAATATGCGATGAAGCTATCATTTGTGCCTCCTCATTGTTGCGAATGATAATTATTCTCACCATATAATACTGCAAATGCTGCGGCCAGTCAAGTCTTTGTTGCCGGCGGCCAATAAGAAAATTATGGTTTATTATGCTTTGCCCCCGCTATTGCCTTACCGTCCAGTTTATCTGAGCGGTAAGGCAATAGCGGGGTACGAAGGAGGCAATACAAACCGGTCAAGGTCGTGGAAATATTATACCCTGACCCGGGCGGGAACCGGGATAACCGGTAAAGCCGGGCAATCGGAAGAACCGTGGCGTTTTTCCACATCCCAAACTTGTCAACCCGCTGTCGTATGTTATAATTAGAAGGACAATTTGTCCAAATTTTAACTGGAAAGAAGGATGGAAGAGCATGTCGCTGCGGGAAAAGGCGCTAGAGATGCATCGCCGGCGCGGCGGGAAAATTGCGGTGGAGAGCAAGGTCCCGATGCAGAAAGCGGAGGATTTGTCGCTGGCCTACACGCCGGGGGTGGCGGAGCCGTGTCTTGAAATTGCAGCCAATCCCGCATCAGTATACGAATATACGGCTAAAGGAAATATGGTTGCGATAGTGACGGACGGAACAGCGGTGCTCGGGCTCGGGGATATCGGCCCGGAGGCGGCCTTGCCGGTTATGGAGGGGAAAGCGCTTCTCTTCAAGGCTTTTGCCGGAGTCGACGCTTTTCCTGTTTGCCTGCGAACAACAGATACGAATAAAATCGTGGAAACGATCAAATACCTGGAACCGGTGTACGGCGGAGTTAATCTGGAGGATATCGCCGCGCCGCGTTGTTTTGAAATCGAAAACCGACTCCGCCGGGAATTGTCCATCCCGGTCTTTCACGATGATCAACACGGGACGGCTATTGTAGTTTTAGCTGCCCTGCGGAATGCTTTGCGGGTTGTCGGCAAAGATCTGGCTCGGGCTAGGATTCTAATCAACGGCGGCGGGGCGGCCGGTACGGCGATCGCCCGTCTCTTGCTTGCCGTCGGGGCCGGGGAGGTGATGATATGCGGCCGGCACGGTGCTTTTTGCGCTGGTGACCCGGATTTAAACGCTACGAAACAAGCCCTGGCCGCCGTCACGAACCCGCGGCAAATTAAAGGTTGCCTGGCGGAGATCATCGCGGGGCAGGATGTCTTTATCGGAGTATCGGCTCCGCAGCTCTTGACGGCGGAAATGGTACGGCGGATGGCGCCCGGCGCGGTGGTCCTAGCCATGGCCAACCCGGTACCGGAAATCTGGCCGGAGGATGCCCGGGC
>JBMNPB010000004.1:0-139463 GCA_050943375.1 bacterium | reverse complement strand
GATGCGTGATGGAACGACGAAGAGATTGCTTCGTCGCAAGCTCCTCGCAATGACAGTGGTGGGGCGATGGAGAGAAATGAACGGCCGAATGTCCCAGCCTCGTGCCCTCGTTACCCGCATCGCCAAGAGCGTGTCGTTGCGAGAGGCCGGCGGATTTCCGGCAACGCGGCAATCTCCCCCGGTGCCTGAGCGGGCGCGAGATTATCGATGCGTGATGGAACGGCGAAGAGATTGCTTCGTCGCAAGCTCCTCGCAATGACAGCAGCGGAGCGGTAAAACCGGGGCGGGCAGGGCGCCGGCAGGAATGGGGACGGCGGGGCAGAAATATTCCGGTACGGCCGGGGCCGGCCGGCGGGGCAAGGAGGGGGAAAATGCGGAAAATCAGCTTACTGGGCAAGGAAGACGTACCGGAATACTGCGAACTGCTGCTGCACGCTTATACGGGCTTCGGGCTGTCGGAGGCGAGGAAAGAGAGGATGCTCCGGGAATTCCGGTCGATGCCGGATTCGGACCGGAACGAGTTGTACGGAGTTTTCCGGGACGGAAAGATGACGGGCGGGATGCGGCTCGTCAATTATCGGATGGAGCTGCGCGGGCAGCGGCTGGCGGCGGGCGGCATCGGCGCGGTCGCCGTCGGGCAGCCGCACAAAAAGGAAGGGACGGCCCGGGCGATGATCCGGTTCGCGCTGGAGCGTTTCCGGGCGCAGGGGACGGGCGTGGCCGCGCTCCAGCCGTTCCGGGTCGACTATTACCACCGTCTCGGCTTCGGTTACGGTTCCCGGTTCCGGCAGTACCGGGTGGAGCCGGAATTCCTGCCGGATGGGCCGGCGGCTGGGATCGAAATTCTGACGCCGGACGACTGGCTGGAAGTAATTCAGTGCCACGACGAGTACATGACGGGGCGCGACACGCTGTTCGAGCTGACGGTGGATGATTTCGAGGTTTTGTTCGGACCGGAGAGACGGCTGGTAGGCTGCCGGCGGGACGGACGGCTGTGCGGTTATCTGTCGCTCGGCTATGAGAAGGAATTCGTCTTCCAGAACAATCTGGTGGTGCACGAAATGGTTTATCTCGACCCGGCGGCGCTCCGGACTCTCCTGGCGTTCCTGCGCAATCAGGGGGATCAATTCCGGCGGGTGGTCTTCAACACGACGGAGGCGATGTTCCATGTCCTGTTCGCGAACCCGGCGAACGGGCGGAACGACGCCTTTGCTTCCCACCATATCGAATACGGGACGGACGGCATCGGTGTCATGTTCCGGGTGACCGACACGGCCGGATTGTTCCGGCAGTTGGGCGAGGGAAGCTTCGGCCCGGAGGAACTGCGGCTGAAAATAACGGTTCGGGATGAATTTCTGCCGGCGAATTCCGACAGTACGGTGGTGCATTTCCGGGCCGGCCGGCCGGTAGTGAAGCCGGACGGGGAATGGGACGCGGAGATGACGGTCGGAATCAATGAGTTATCCTCCCTGCTCGTCGGAGCGGTCGACGCGGCGGCGCTTCTGGATTACGGCCTCATGACCCTTTCCGACGCGGCCCGGGCGCCGGCCGTCGCCCGGTTGTTCCGGACGGGAAGGCCGCCGCTGTGCCGCAGCGATTTCTGAGCCGCCCGGAGCGGGGAAGGAAGCATAACTGTTAATCTCAACTTGCCATCAGGATTGTTTCTTATAAGCGGAAGAAATCGCGGCTAAGGGTCGGCGCGCCGCCGGGCGGCTGTTGACCGTCAGTTTCCAGCCATCGACAATAACCGACGGATATGGTATGATAATGTCGGAAGTCGATGGGGGGAAAATGAGATGGGCTGGAAAAAAACAACGCTTTACGCGGTTGTTGGGATAATTGTCTTGCTGACGGTAATCGCCGTACTCCGACCGCCGGGAATAACTCAGGCGATCGCGCCGCCGGCGGGAGAGGACAAGCCTGCCGGGGCGGACAAGCCTGTCGGCGGCGAAGATGAGCCTGGCGGCGAGGAACCGGCGGGCGAAGAGGAACGCGAGACGCCGGCTAAGCCGGGCGACGGGAACGGCGGCACGACCCGGCCGGACGGGGACGGTCGCCAAGTGGTGACGAATCCGGACAGTATTCTGGTCCTGGTTAATAAGGAAAGAAATCTGCCGGCCGATTATGTGCCGGCGGACCTGACCGTCCCGGCAGTGCCCTTCCCCTTCGACGGGGACAACCCGAAGAAGCAGCTGCGGCGGGAAGCGGCGGCGGCGCTGGAAGAACTGTTCGCGGCGAGCCGGGAAGCGGGGCTGGAACTGTACGCGCTTTCGGGCTACCGTTCCTACGCCACCCAGAAAGCAATCTTCGAAAACAAGGCGAAGCTGCGGGGCGAGGCGGAAGCAAACAAGACGTCGGCCCGTCCCGGTCAGAGTGAGCACCAGACTGGCTTGGCGATGGATGTGACGTGCCGGCAGGTGAATTTCGCCCTGGAGGCGGAATTCGGCGCGACGCCGGAAGGCAAGTGGCTGGCGGCCAACGCGCACAAATTCGGGTTCATCATCCGCTACCGGCAGGGAACCGAGGAAATAACCGGCTACGTCTACGAGCCGTGGCACCTGCGGTATCTCGGGAAAGAGACAGCGGCCGATGTGTACGCGCAGGGGGTAACGCTGGAGGAGTATTTCGGCGGAGAAGACGAGATTAAATAAATGGAAGGCAAATAGGCAAAAGAACAAAGCAAGCCCGGGTCGGGAGAGCGCCGCAAGGAGAATCTCCCGGCCCGGGCTTTTGTCAGTCTTGCCGGTTCGGGCAGCAGGCCTGCCGTTGCTTCACCGCCCGGTATTCCACCGGCAAAAAGATGCTTCCATATCCCGTTAACGGCGGGCGGCAAGAATAGATTTATGGCGAGGCTTACCATCCAGATAGGAGCAAAGACGTTTGCATTGAACAAGAAAGAGTCAATTGCTTCTATAATATCAGGCTGACCCGGCAGGCCGGAAAAGTCATTGCATCCCCGGCAGCCGGGGTAGAAGCAGTCATTAACATCTTGATACAGCACGAACCTGAACCGCCGGGAAGAACCGCCCGCCCAGGCGGATTTTTTTATCGCCCGGGCGGCGGCGCTTAATTCGGAGTGCAAAATGCCATACTATGGATGTGAGCATTCGGAGAGAGAGGTGAATATAATGTTGCGAAAAAAAAGTTTCCGGCTACTGGCGGTGCTGGTGATTCTGATGCTTGGCGCGGGAGCCTGCACCGGGCAGCCGAAACCGCTGCCGCAGCCCGGGACGGAGGCGCCGGGGGAGGAGCAGTCGCTGGCCGCCGTGGTGGATATGGACGAGCTGATCGCGCTTGTGCTGCGGCAGGAGAAGGTCGCGGACGCGGTCGGAGTAATCACTGATATTTTTTCGACTCAGAAAGCGAGCACGATCGCCCTAATCGGAGTAATAATGACGCCGGAAACTACGCCGGAGGAGACGCCGGCTCTGTTGGATGAAATCAGGCGGCAAATCAAGGCGGCGGACCAGTCAATCACAACAACGGTAGTGACGACGGACGCGACGCTGGTGACGGCCATCCGGCGGATAGCGGATGGCATCAACGACGATCAGCCGGTCAATGAAATCATCAACGATTTATTTGTGGTGGTCCGATCGCTGGTGCCGCGGGATCTGCCCAAAAATCAGCCGAGTGTACAGCCGAACGCGGTCACAGAAGTGAACCCGAATAAGGAGAGGTAAAGATGGCGGCCGGACGGAGCCGAAACAGCGGAAAGGAAAAGCCTTTCCGCTGTTGTTGTTCCGCGAAGGAGAAAAACCCGGCTAAACTGGTGCGAATGAACCAGTCCGTTTAGGTCGGGCGGGCAATATGATATAGCGTAAGCCGCACCCGGGGTGTCCGGGACAATCTGCGGCGAAACAGGGAAAGGAGGTGCGGCGGATGGCCGGTTTTGGTGGTTATGGTGGTGAAGGCGAAAATGCTTTTTTCCTCTTTTTGATTCTGATCCTCCTGTTGGTGAGCATGATGGGCGGCTACGGAACTTACGAAGCAGGCGCAAAAAAGAGATAGCAGTGCTTTAACCGGGGGGATGCCAAGGCATCTCCCTGCTTAATTTCCCGTTTTATTCCCGCTTTATTCCCGCCTTATTCCCGTTTCATTCCCGATTCGTTCCCGTTTTGTTCCCGGAAATTTCCCGTTTTTTTCCCGTTCACAAGCCGATATTTGTGCTATGATGGATACAGGGAAAGCTGTCCGACGGGCGGCTTTTTCTCTTTGGCGGAAAAGGAGGGCGGGCCGGCCACCGGCCGGAGGGGCAAACGCGCCGAATGCGGCAGGGCGGGGCCGGGCGCGATATCCGGAGGCGGCGCTTGCAGGGAAACCGGCAGCGAGTGTGAAATAATTTCCACCGGGAGCGGGACGGAGGTGAGGCGGATGACAGTAACTCTGACGACGGAAGAGATAATCGCCGGGTGTCTGGCCGCGGCACTTCTCCGGCTGGCGGCGGAATGGCGCCGGCGGCGCGCCGCGGCGGGAAAGGCCAGGGAAGACCTGGAACGAATGAAGGCGGAATTCGGGGAATTTCTGACGGTTTTCGGCCGCTGCGCCGGAATCGGGGAAATTGACAGCGGACTGCGGGAATATCTGTTCCTCGTTTATAACGGTTATAAAAGTTCATTGCCCCGGCAGATACTGACGGCGGCGGAAGCGGAAATATTCCGGGAGGCTTTCGCCGCTGTCGACAGTGTTTTCGGACAGTTGATTTCCGGCCGGCCGGACCGGGTCGTCCTGCGGCAGAAGACGGCGCTGCTCACCGGCATGGCTGAACGCATCCGGGCCGCGGCAGCATCGGAGGGAGCAGAGCGAAGCGGGCTTTAGCCTTCATCCCCAGCCCTCAGGCATTGCCGTCTTCCGTTTACGTTGTCCCCCTTGTCAAAGGGGAATGTCGCCGGATGGCGACAGGGGGATTTACCGGTGAGAGCCCAGGGCGGGGCGGACGGTCAATGGCCGCCCCTACCGGATACGGGGACGGTCCGGGTGGGAAAATGGGGCTGGCGGGCGGCCGCGGTGCCGGAAAAACCGCAACAAAAAGACCAGGTGGCTGCACCCGGTCTTTTTGTGTCCGGTGCGGGAAAGGAGGCGACGAAGGTCAATGCATCCGCTCCGCCAGTTCCCGGCGGTCGAGCAGACGCGGCGGCTCATCCAGCCATCCATTGTCAATCATAATCTCGATCCCTTTTCTGGCATAGACGGAAAAATCTGCCCTGGCTTTGGTGATGATCGCGATCAGGTCGCTCCGCAAGCTGGTCGTGCCGATGAAGGCCTTGTCGGTGAGACCGGCCGCATTCATGTATTTAAGCTGACTCATAATCAGCTTGTCCGAATAAGGCTGCTGCCGCGAGCCGGTGACGGCGGCCGGGGGAGAGGCCGGCACGGGGAGGTCCTCCCGGGCCAGGACCGACCCGAACCGTTCGGCCGTGGATTCCGCCAATTCGACACCTTCGTTCAGATACTCCCTTACTTTTTCGCTGCCCGCTGTCTGACGCAGTCCCGCGAGAAAGATTTTTCCGAATCGGTTTGTCCGGACGAGCAAAGAAAAACTTGAGATTTCCGCCGCCAGCAGCGGCCGGCGGTCGCCGAAGAACCCGGCCAGGAAATTCCGTTTCCGCACCGTATCAACCGCTTGGCTGAGAGCGATAAACGGAGTGCGGAAGGGAAGGCCTTTTTCCAGCATCAGGTCGGCGGTCCGCTGGAAAACGTCGGCGGTTGTTTGTACGCACCGGTAATAAAAATCCCGGACATCCGGCCGCGCCGTCGTCGTCAGCGCCATGCTGTTGACGGCGATGGCGATTCTCGTTTTGTTCACCAGATAGTAAAGGTAGAAAGGATCCGAATATAGGCGGGGCGCGCCCGGGTCGACGTCTTCGTCCTTAAACCCGGCCGGAACCGGGATGTTTTCCCGTTCGAAGGTGCTCCTGACCCAGGCCGCTCTTTGGCGGAGAATATCCGCATCGGTTTCGACTACCGCCCGGATATCCGGAGCGGCAGCATTATTCAGGAAATGCCGGTAGACGCATTCGGTCATTGTGCTTTCCTGATGCGTTGTCCAGAGCGCAGCGATTTCCCCCGCAGTCAGCCGCGGGTCGTGGGTGACCGCCGTTCCGCCTGCTTTTCCGGACACCAGGCCGGTCTGAACTGAACTTATATCTTATCTCCTTTCGGATGTTTGTCAATGGTAGTCTGGCAAATAAGCGTTCTTGTTATACCTGCTGCCGGCGCGGTGAACACGCGCCGCCAAATTGCCGGGACTGTAAGCAGGAACCGGCAGGAGAAGGGAGGAATGCGCATGAAACTGTGGCCACTGGCCCGGAAAATGGAGGCACTGACGATTGCCGAGACGCTCAGCCCTAAGGAGGCGGAGCAAAGAACGGGAATACCGCGCCGAACCATCTACCGGTGGGTGCAGGAAGTGAGGAAGGGCGACGGAAGCGACACCGCCGGGAGCGGGCTTGGCGCCCGGGCGGAGGAACTGCGGAAAGCCGGCATGGAGAAGGCCGTCAGCACGGCTGTCGCCTACACCGCCGAAAAACTGCAGGCCTTGGCGGAGCGCTCTTACGCGGTGGCCGAAAAGGTGACCGGCCGGGTGGAAGAAGTCATCGCGGCCGACGCCGGGGAGGACGATAATCTCCTCCGCGCCATGGCGGTCTGGCTCCGGGCTCTGACGGGCGTCTACGCCCAGTATCTGGACCGGGCGCAGCTGCTGTCCGGCAATCCGACGGCGCGGCCGGAGGTGACGGGCCGCCGCGAGTATGGAATAACGCAGCGCATCGTCGCCGCGCAGCCGGAGCTAATCGACGCGATATTTGCGCCGGACGGAACTGGGGAAGGAGAAAGGGAGAGATGAGGTGACGGCGGCGGTGGAAACGGGGCGGAACGACGGGGACGGGGGGAAAACTTGAGATTGCCGCGTCGCCGTCCGCGGCTCCTCGCAATGACAAGGGCTTAGCGATGCGGGCAGGTTCCACGGATTGGCGGAGGCGGGAGGACGGCGGCGTTGGAAATGGGACGAAGCGGCAGGAACAGGGGGAAAACCGAGATTGCCGCGTCGCCGTCCCCGGCTTCTCGCAATGACAAGGGCTTAGCTACGCAGGTAAAGGTACGGGAGATGGGACTGTGCTATACGAGGGAGATTGCCGCGTCGCCGTCCCCGGCTCCTCGCAATGACAAGGGCTTAGCGATGCAGGTAAAGGTACGGGAGATGGAACTGTGCTATACGAGGGAGATTGCCGCGTCGCCGTCCGCGGCTTCTCGCAATGACAAGGGCTTAGCTACGCAGGTAAAGGTACGGGAGATGGAACTGTGCTATACGAGGGAGATTGCCGCGTCGCCGTCCGCGGCTCCTCGCAATGACAAGAGTTTCGCTACGCAGGTAAAATGCGAGGGAGATGGAACGTCGGGGCGTCATTTCCCATGGGAACGGGTAACGGCGGAGGCAGAGCGCGGAATAATCAAGACGGCCGGAGGTGACGGAAATGAAGGCGAAATGGACAAAAGAGCAAAAGAATGCCGCCGCGGTACTGGCCCGGTCGGTCGGGTCAAGCGAGGCGAGCCGCCGGACCGGTGTCTCGGTATGGGCGATCCGGAAGTGGCGAGCGCATCTGCGGCGGAAGAAAGAAAAGGGACAGGACGCGGCGAAACTGGAGGCTGCGGAGTTCGCGGCCGTGGCGGCAGCGGTAGAAGCGGCCGGAGAATATGTCGCCGGGCGGCTAAAAGAGCATACCGACCGCCTCTGCACCCGGCTGTACAAGGCGATGGGCATGGATACCGGGGAAAGCGAGGCCGCCGCGATGCTAAGGATTATCCGGCTGGAAGACGGACGGCAGGAGGAAGTTGGAATGCGGAATTCCCCAGAAACGTCAGGAGCCGATGGTGAGCAGTCGGGGCGGATGGCACAGCCCTGACTGCTTGTGGTTGATGTTCTCCGTACACGCTTACTATTCAGACAGGTACCGCAATGTCTTTGACAGGAAAATCCGCCATGTCAATCAACGCAATATCCCAGGCATAAAGCGTCATAAAACACACCGTCAATCAGCATTTCCCTTGTTATTGTCCCGGCCTCGCTAAAACCGAGTTTTTTGTATAAGTGAATAGCGGGATAATTATCGGTTCTGACTCGTAAATTAATCTTTCTGACGATTCCGGTCTTCCCGCACCAGTCGATTAAACATTCCGTGAGCGCTGTACCGATGCCGTTGCCCCAATACTTTTTCAATACGCTCAGGCTGAACTCGCCGGCATGGGCTGTCCTCGGCCTGGAGCCGCCCGAAAACGATAATGTCCCGACTATTTCCCCTGATATTTCCGCTACCAAATAAACAGCGTTGTTTCGCTGCGATATATTGGCCAGGTAATTTTCCTCCTGCTCGACCGTCAGCGAAAACTCACCGCGGCCAAAGGTCAGGAAGTCTGATTCGCCGCCCATTTTGTCGGCCAGTTCGACTAAGGCTCCGGCGTCAGATTTATTCGCCGGTCTGATCAGCACAGCAGTGCCGTTTTGCAAGGTCAGCTTTCTCATCGCATTTACCCCCGCAGTTTACTGTTTTACCCATAAAGATTATATCTGATTCCGCCGTTCGACGCCTCACAAACAGCTAAAAGCGGAGCCGGCAAGAAACACGAGCCGGTCTTCTCCTTTAAGGCCGGCGGGCGCGGCTGTCGCAGCTGACGCCACGAAGAAACGGAAAGGAAGGCAGGTGATCACCATGAACACGACAGCGGACGGAGGATTGACCGCGGGCGGACCGCCCGCGCCGGGCGACGAGGCCTGGCGGATCGGCGCGGCCAAGGCGCATCCGCTCGGCTGGGCGAGCTATGTTGATCGGTCCTACACCCGGCCGAAGCATGTGAAACTCCTGGCCGAGCACCTGCTGAAAGCGGAGCGGGGCGAGATTAAGCGGCTGATGGTGATGATGCCGCCCCGGCACTCGAAGAGCGAAACGACGACGGTGAAGTTCCCGGCCTGGTATCTCGGGCGGCACCCGGACCACCGGGTTATAATCGCATCACATACGGCGAGCCTGGCGGCTCGTTTTTCGCTGCGCGCGAGGAATGACTTCGCGCAGTTTGCCCCGGAAATCTGGGGCCTGGAAGTAGATCCGGGTGTCGGCGCCATGTACCGTTGGGACGTGCTGGACAAAAAGGCTCCGCCGGGTGATCCGCCGGGGGGAATGATTGCCGCCGGCATCGGCGGTCCGATCACCGGACACGGGGCGCATCTGGTAGTTATCGACGACCCGGTGAAAGACGCGGCAGCGGCGGCGAGCGAGGTGCAGCGGGAGGCGATCTGGGACTGGTACCGGTTCGTGCTGCGGACCAGGCTGTTCCCGGATGCTTCAATCATCCTGGTCCTGACCCGCTGGCACGAGGACGACCTGGCCGGACGGCTGCTGGACGCGGCGGCGAACGATCCGACCGCCGACCAGTGGGCGGTGCTGCGGCTGCCTGCCCTGGCTGAGGCCGGCGATGCGCTCGGGCGCGCGCCGGGGGAAGCGCTCTGGCCGGAGCAGTACAGCGCGGCAGCGCTCCTGGCGACGAAGGCAAGCGTCGGTTCCTATGTCTGGGAAGCGCTGTACCAGCAGCGGCCGTCACCGGGCGAGGGGGCGCTCATTAAGCGGGACTGGTGGAAGTATTACGAGCGCTTGCCGGAATGCGAGCGGCAGCTGCAGAGCTGGGACTGCACGTTCAAGGACAGCGACGGGACGGACTTTGTAGTGGGGCAGGTGTGGGGCGTACAGGGCGGCTGCCTGTATCTGCTGGACCAGGTCCGGGCGAGGATGGACTTCGTCCGGACGGTGGAGGCGATCCGGGCGATGGCCCGGAAATGGCCGCAAGCGGTCACCAAGCTGGTGGAGGACAAGGCGAACGGCCCGGCCGTCATCGCGATGCTGCGGAACAAAGTGGCCGGGCTCATCCCGGTGGAGCCGAAGGGGAGCAAGCTCGCCCGGGCGTCGGCGGTGACGCCGCTGATCGAGGCGGGGAACGTTTATCTGCCGAAATACGCGCCCTGGGTAAGCGATTTCGTCGGGGAATGCGCGGCTTTCCCCCAAGGGGCGTTCGACGACCAGGTAGACGCAATGAGCCAGGCGCTGGCGCGGTATATGTATATCGCGAGCGTCTGGGGGCAGGAAGAGGAGGATTGCGAGCCGGTATATCCGAAGGCGTTCGGGCGAACGAATTATTGAGCTGCCCTTACCGCCGGCTGCCAATGCAAATGGGTTACTGCCTGGAGACAGCCATCTGCAAACGATGCCGGCGGCTGGCTCGATTGCCGCCTCGCCCTCCATGGCTCGGCTCCGTCGGAAGCTTTCGACTTCACCGGGCGCGGCACGATTCTCACTAAAAGCCGCTTACGTCCGGACCATGGGTGCAGTAGGGACACGAAAACCCAGGGTAAGACTTAACGGCATGTGTTTAAGCCAACCCTTCTGACTTTTCCAAGGTTACGGGCAATGGGTAATTTGATAAAAAGAGGGTTCAAGGACGAATCCCTCCGGCGCTGCGAGCCGGCTTCCGTAGATAACAGGTCACTGCCCAGAGATAGCTATCTTGTAATAAGGCCGGCGGCTAATGGTACAAACCCGGCAATGCGGGAAAAGAGGAACGAAAGCCGAGATTGCCGCGTCGCCGGTAGTGCATCGGCTCCTCGCAATGGCACAGGATTAGCTGCGCGGGCAGAGAAGAACGGAAGCCGGGATTGCCGCGTCGCTGTAAACAGCTCCTCGCAATGACACAGGATTAGCTGCGCGGGCAGAGAGGAACGAAACCCGAGATTGCCGCGTCGCCGGAAGTGCATCGGCTCCTCGCAATGACAGTAGTAGAGCGATGCGGGCAACTATGACAATGGTTGGGCGGCGCAGGAAATAAAGACAACCGAAAACCGGGGTCTACCGCCGGCTTCGCTTGAAGAGGGTTTCTGCTTGGAGTATCCACCGGTATTAGAAGCCGGTGTCGGGATGGTTCTTTCCTTAATAAGTAATGGAACGGGCTGATATCCCCTTCCGGGTCCGCGAAGCGGCGGAGCCCGGCCCGCCCTTTCCGCCCCAATTCCGGCAAAATCGGGAGCATTTTGGTTATTCCGGCCTGCTTGGGCAAATAATAGGAGCAGGAAAAGGCAAGGAGGATGGAAATGACGCGGACTCTTAACGAAACGAAGTTGCGGACGGATACCGGCGATATTCGGCATGCGGCGTCTTTGACGGCGGCGGAGATCGCTAACTTCTGGCAAGGTTATCTGCGGTATACGATGCTGAAATGTGTTTATACGCATTTCAGAGACACAGTTGAAGACGCCGCCACCCGTCGAATAGTTGAGACAGGCATGGAATTGATTAATACCCGGGTAAAAGCTGCCGCAAGTTATCTGGAGCGCGCGAATATTCCGGTGCCGGCCGGTTTTACCGGGGAAGACGTGAACAGCCGGGCCCCGCGACTCTATTCGGACACTTTCTTTCTGCAATATACGCTCAGACAATGCGAATACGGCCTCGGATTTATCGGTGCCAGCTTAAGCAGCGCGGCCCGGTATGACGTCAGGGAGTTCTTCTCCGAGTGCATCGCCGCGACAACAAGCTACCTGAATCTGGTTGTCGACGTGGCGCTTGCCAAAGGCGTTTATCTCCGTTCGCCGATTATCAGCGCGGAGGGCGGCAGGGATTTCGTGAAGAAGCGGAGTTTTCTGAGCGGCGTATTGGTTGAACCGCGGCCGCTGCTGCTGGAAGAGGCCGGCCTGCTGGATCACGATATAAAAGCGAATCTGACGGGGCGGTCCCTGTTAACCGGGTTTAAGCAAACCGCAAAGTCCGAAAAAGTGCGCGGGTATATTGAAAAAGGGATTGAAATCGCTACCAGCATCATCAATTCGCTCCATAACATTCTGGCAGCGGAGTCTATCCCGGTATCCATGCCTTCGGAAGAATATGTGACGAAATCCACGGAATCGCCGTTTTCGGACAGGCTGATGCTCTATCACACAATCACCCTGAGTGCGCTCGGCCTTACCAGTTACATGCGGTCCCTGACGCTCAGCCCCCGGCACGACATCGATTTGATTTACGGGCGTTTGATGGGAGAGGTGGCAAAATATTCAATGGACGGATTAAACCTGATGATCGACAGCGGCTGGTACGAGGAGCCGCCCCAGGTAAGCAGCGGCCGCAAGCCAGGGGACGGCCAATGAAATTCAGCCTTTCCGGCGAACATCAACAAGTTGCCGGAATACGTCGCAGTACTGCGCTTAGGAAACAGTCTTGGCCGGTGCTATCGTCCTTTGCTACAGGTCCCGGCCGGGGAAGACATTATTTGCCGGTAACCGGGCAGCGCTTTGCGCCAATGCCCCGGCCGGGAAACCGGGGCTTGTCCATTCCGGAGAAAAGCGCGGGGAGCCGCAGTCACTGCGGCTCCCCGCCGGATTCAGACCGCTATCGGGACAGAGTCGCAGATGACCGGAATGGAGCTGGTTTGGACGAGGAGCAGCTCTTCCGTTGGCGGCATGCCGCTGCTTTCGGCCTCGAAGACGATAAACGCCTGGTCGCCGATGCAGAGGATGCCCCTGAGGGTGACTGTCCTTCCCGGCATAGTTGCCGGGATTTCGTTCAGGATTTCGCAGTCTCCGATACCGGAATTGCGCAGAGATTGTGCCTGCGCCGGGGTGAGGCAGACGGCAGTGACGAATTCGATGCCGTTATCCGGCACCGCGATGTCGGTCTGCATTAAAAGAATGGCCTGCCCGTCAATCGTCACAATGCAGGCGGTATCTACTTCAATGGGGGTAACCTGCTGCGGCAGGATAAGTTTTACTTTCTCGGGCATGGGTTCACCTCCCTTCGCTGTCTGCTTTAGAATATGAATCCGGGCTGTCCCCGGGTGCCGATACTGCGTGGGGCATGCTTTCCAATTTCGGATGGGAGAGTGGCGTCATTTTCAGGCGGGAAGCTGAAACGGAATACTGCTTAGAAGTGAGAACCGCCCGGCTCTTGCGGGCGGGGAAAGGACGGCGACGGTTTCCCGGCGTAACCCTCAGCCGGCAGTAAAGAAGCCCCCGAAAGGCGGCTCTGGAGCGGTGATATTCAGCGGCCGTGGCGCTCTTCGGCGTCTTCCTTGGTTTTGTGAACCGTACCGTGCGGAGGCTCGGGCGGCGCGTAAAGCGAGTACAGTTTGAGCGGACCGCATATCCCGCTCCCTGGCGCGGTTCCATATTACTAAAACCGCCTCACCGCCGGACAGAGGCGATTCGGTTATCGCCCGCGTGTGGTCAGGCCAAAATAAAGGAGCGGATTTTCACCCGCTCCCCGAAAAACATGCCGGCTATGATATCTTATCTCAGGCTCTGGACAATGCCTCGTGCCTTATGGCTTGCGGCGGCTGCTCAAGCCAGCCGTTGGCTATCATGATATCGGCACCTTCCTGCGCGAAGAGGCCGACTTCGGCAATCACCCGGGTATACATTGCCTGAACGTCCCGCCGCATGCTGGTGCTCAAGGATACCCCGTAACGGATCATCGATACCTGGCTCAAAGTGATGACATGGAACATCATCAGTTTATCGGAGAAAGGCGGCTCGGTTGAGCCGGTAACGGCAGTATCATGGGTGGAGGCAACCGGCAGGTCCTCGCGCTCAAAATGCGATGCGAAAATGCCGTAATGATGCTTGCCAAGCTCTTTCGCACGCTGCATATAACCCCTGACTTCGTCAGATTGCGCGACCTGGGCGAACCCGGTTACAAGCAATCCGCCGATATGATTCCGCAGGATACAGCCAAACATATTGTCAATTTCAATGGTGGTAAGAGGCCGCGGGTCCCGCATCAGTATGCCCGCCATGAAGTCCGGCTTCGCGACATAGCTGACTTCTTTGGGCACTTCCACCGTCGGCGCTCGCAGGTAAAGACCTTTGCGCAGCAATATGTCGGCCGTCATATTGAGTGTTTTGATACTGGCTTCGACGCAATCGGAAAAGAACCGGCGAACATCCGGACGAGCTATATAGAACAGGGACGCTGCGTACGCCTCCATGCCGACTCTTGCCTGATCAGCAATATAATAAGCATAAAACGGATCGGAAAACAGCCGCGGGGCGTCAGCATTAACATCCTCAGCGGTGAAACCATCAGGGACTGGCAGGTCAGCATTCCTGATTATCTCTGATGCAATACTTAGGTTGTTCTCGGATTGGGTGAGAGCGTGCCGGACAAGACTAAGAATTTCCCCGTCTTCAGTCTGATTGGCGAAGTACTGCAGGACGCAGCAGGCTAAGCTCTCGCTCATATATAAGGTCCATAACGAGGCGATTTCAACCGCCGTAAGCCTGATATCTATTTTCGAAGCCAATTCGATCCCCCTCAAATCCATAATGTTAATATTATCCGCCAGCTGACAAAAAAGATGCAAGGAAACGGAAACGACGGGTTCTAACCAACTGCAAAGGAGAAAGCTCCGTAATCAGATGCAGGTTCCTCAGCATTATAATGCGCAATTCGGCGGCCAAGGTACATCGCATACGCAAGCGCGATGCCGGCGATAATAACACTGACTGCCAATACAGCATGAAGCGGGGTGGACTAATATGATGGATACCATTGAACTGCTGCGTCAGTCACGCCTGGAGACCGGGCTGCTGCATACTCAGCTCTGGCATGAAAATTTCCTGACATACCGCTGGTGGCTGATAGTCGCCGTCATCGCCGCATCTTACCTGGTCTGGTGGGTGCTGGTCGACAAGCGGCTCCTGCCGGAACTGCTGCTGTACGGCTCGTTCATCGCGGTGGCCAGGGTAATCTTTGACGACTGGGGAATTTTGGCCGGGAGATGGACGTATGTCGTGGACCTGATCCACGTCCCGCATACCAGCCTGTTCCTGAACGACCTGACCGTGTTCCCTTTGGCGCTGATGCTCGTCTACCAATACGGGGATACCTGGGCGAGATTCCTGGTGTTGGCTGTACTCACCGAGGGGATTATCTCCTTTGTCTTCCTGCCTTTCTTGGCCTGGGTTGGTATTTTGGTATTGCACGACTGGTCGTACGTCGGTACATTTCTGGTTACTACTTCAATCGCCATCAGCATGCGGGCAATCATGTCTTTCCTGTTGATGCTGACGCGCCGTTACCGGGGAGCCGGGGGAAAGGCAGCCGAGGTGCTCCGGCCCGTGTTCAGCCGGAATATGCCGGGGTACAGGAATAGAAACAAAGTCTAAATGCCTCGGAATAGAAATTGGGGTAAGCTTGCTGTCAATAAGAGCCGGAAGGCTCTTTTTGGGCGGCGGCGGTTTGGAAGGATCGGCTATTTGACAACCGAGGCGGCCAGGTAGAAGCCGCCGAGGAAGATGGTGACAATTACGATGAAGTGGAAGATGAACCAGCCGGGTTTGCCGTAGCGGAACGTCTCGGAGGGAATTGGTTTCCGGAGGTTTTCGGGAATAATCGAGGATGCAAACCATTCCATGCCCAGGAGGAATATCCACCACCAGGTGTAGGAATCCCAGAAGTCCCAATGCCGGTCGTATCGGATCAGCTGAGTGAAGTTTTGCGCCAATGTTTCAGCCAGCATTCCCAGGTGGACGATACCCCAGTAAAAGGGAATCTTGTGCCGCCAGTCTCTGGGGCTGTATCTGACACCGGTGAGGACATAAGTGCCGAACATGGTTGTCACGGCAAGCAGCGGCATGCGTGAGAGACCGGGAAACAGGCGGTACGGAAAAGAGTACAAGCCGCTCTGCAAAAAGATCAGGCAGAGTGTGTTCCCGGCCAGAGTGGCGCTGATAAATAGCAGCCCATACCGCCGCCAATCGTTGCGGATAAGCAGAAAAGCCGCGCAAGCATGGATTATCGTGGCGGATAGATAGATATAGGTTTCCGGATTGGCGCCGATTTTCATGGAATCACCCCGGGCCGGCAATGCTCTTATTTTGCCCGTTTTCGAACCGGTTATTGCCAAGGATGGTTATGAGCAAAGAAAATCCGCCGCAGTCTGAAGTCAGTAAGAAGCGGCGGCTGATGTTAGCTGCTATAATTGGGGCAATATGTAATCATGGTTCTGGGTTGATAGGGATTATATAGATTAATTAAGGCAACACTATTTCCATCGTGCCGGTGTTTCAACACCGAAAGGAGGTAAAGCCGTTTGCTGACCGAGCATAATATCCGTTTGACAGCAGCAGAGATCGGGAGCTTATGGACACAGTACCTGGGAGACAGCTTAGCGACTTGCACTATCGGGTATTTCATCGAAAAGACCGAAGACACACAAATTTTACCGGTTTTACAGCAAGCTTTGAAACTGGCACAATCACATGTACAAAAGATAACAGATCTTTTAAGCCGGGAAGGTTTTCCGATCCCCATAGGTTTTACCGGTAGCGATGTTACATTAACCACGCCCCGTTTATTTTCGGACCCATTCCATTTATTCTACATCAAAAATCTGGCGAAATCCGGAATGATAGCATATAGTCTTGCGCTGTCACTGGCGTCCAGATCGGATGTACGAAGTTTTTACCTGGAGAACTTAAAGACAGCGGCAGATCTGGATGAAATGGCTACTACGGTGATGCAAAACAAAGGGCTGTATGTGCGGCCGCCATATATTACGGCAGGAGATCAAGCGGAATTTGCTCAGAGCACTGATTTTCTGGGCAGCTTTCTCGGGGAAGAGCAGCGAAGACTTAGTGCAACAGAGATTATGCATCTGTTTTTGAATGCTCAGTCGAATGGGATTGCCAAGGCATTATTAAGAGGCTTCAGCCAAGTTGCCCAGAGCTCTGAATTACGTCAAATCTTCGACCGGGGAGTAAATATCGCGGATAAACATGTTATGATATTGAACGGAACCTTGAAGAAAAGCGAAATCCCGGGTCCGATGACGCTTGATACCGATATTACGGCATCTACTGTTCCACCGTTTTCTGATAAGTTAATGGCATTTCATATTTATGGTTTAATGAACATGGTGATTGGTTATTACGCGGCGGCGATAGGCGCAACTATGCGTAAGGATATCAGTCTCGATTACAACCGTCTGATTTTGGAAGTCGAAAAATATGCTTATGAACTGGTGATTATTATCATTAACAATGGCTGGGCGGAAGAACCGCCGATGGCGGTTGACCGGAAACAATTGGTTTCTCAGCCATTATAAAGAATGTGTGGTATAATGCTGAATACAGTAAGGGCAATGCGGCAGCAGTGTTTCGGATTGCACGGCCAGAGCCGAAAGGCTCTTTTTTGTTGGGCGATGACATGGTTAGGTGGTGAGCGAATAAAGGCAAGATGCGATTATCCTCGCTGAGTCCGTCGGCCTGGTGGAAAGTGACGTTCGATAACCGGATGGAAGCGGCGAGCCGGGCCCCGGCGCGGTACATGCATATCGCCAGCGTCTGGAAGGAGGAAGAAGAGGGTCCGGTATGCGCGGGGTTCGGGCGGACGAATCATTGAGAAATCAGAGGACTGAAAAGTGATAGACGGAAAAGCCGGCATAGCTTTATATTATCGGTCGGCCGGCTTGCATAGCTGGTTCAATTATCGCCGATACTAGGTATAAACACCCAGCGAAAGGACTGTATCCAAAATGGATTATGTCGAACTGCTCCGTCAATCACACCTCGAATCAGCATCGATCAGGCAGCAGATCTGGCAGCAAAACTTCATGACGTCCCGCTGGTGGGCGATATTAGTCCTAATCGCCGTTTCTTACGCGGTCTGGTGGATGCTCGTTGACAAGAGACGCCTGCCGGAATTATTGCTGTACGGTTCATTCATTGCTGTGGCCAGAAATATTTTTGGCAGTTGGGGAACTCTTACCGGCAGATGGACTTATGTAGTCGATTTGATACCTTTACCGGAGGTTGCATTCATTAATGACCTGACCATTGTGGCTTTAGCATATATGCTGGTTTATCAATACTCCAAGTCCTGGGTAAGTTTTCTGGGACTGTCCGTTATCACCGGAGGTGTTTTTTCCTATATCTTCTTTCCCATTCTGGTTAGGACGGGGCTCCTGGTTATTCACAACTGGACATACACCGGCACCTTTCTTTTTCTGGTCATAACCGCAGCGGTTATGCGGGGAATAATACATATCGTCCTGGAGATCACGCATAACCGTCAGGAAGCCGGGGAGAGAAAAGAAAGAGCGTTCAGGCCGGCATTTGCCCGGAATACGGTCGGCGACAGAAATAAGACCAAAGTATAATTGGTTCAAATATTAATACAATGTATGAGCCGCAAGGCTCTTTTTTGTTGATCTTAAGTTAAACGAGGAGGTGAACCGATGGCGAAGGACAACCTGGACAAATACCTGCGGCGGGTGCAGGCGGCGGAGGAGCACCGGCGGCCGTACGAAACGATGTGGGCGCGGTTCTATGAGCGGTGGCGCAGCCACGCCGATACGCTCATCGGCCCGGAGACGGGGAAAGCGGCGGACCGGAGCAACATCTTCGTGCCGGAGACTTACGCGCAGGTGGAGACAGTGCTGCCGCGGCTGGTGGAGACGCTGTTCGCGGCGCGGCCGTATGTGGCGGTGCGGGGCAGGACGGCGGATGACCTGGCGAAGGCGAAGAAGAACGAAATCCTGCTTGACTGGCAGATGAACGAGCGGATGTCTTTCCAGAACCTGTTCCACCGGGGCCTGAAAGGCGCCTGCATCTACGGCACGGCGGTCGCTTACACCGGCTGGAAGCTCGAGCAGAGGAGTGTCGTCCGCAAGGAGCTAGTGCCAGTGACGGAAGCGGATGCCGAAGGGAATGAGGTGCCGATTCTGGATGAATACGGCCTCCCGATTACGGAGTACCGGCCGGTCCGGAGCAATGAGATAATCTACGACGACCCGGAGGTGAAATTCATCGACCTGGGTCTTTTCTTTATCGACCCGGCGGCGGAGGATGTCGAGGACGCCCGGTACTGCGGCCATACGGAATTCCTGACCAAGGCGCAGCTGAAGGAGAAGGAAACCCTAGGCTTATACAAGATCGACTGGAAGAAGCTCGCCAAGACCTCGAACGAGGTGAACCGCTTCCGGAACGAGCGGCTGAGCGAGGTGGGCCTGCCGACGGTGGCGGACATCGACGACGTGGACGGCTTCTACGAAGTCATCCACTACTGGGAAGACGACCGGCACGCTATCATCATCAACCGGGCGCTGCTGGCGGCGGACACGGAAAACCCCTTCTGGCACAAGCGCAAGCCTTACCGCAAAGGGGTGTATTCCCTGGTGCCGGGCGAGTTTTATGGCCTGGGCATCCCGGAGATGCTGTGGGACCTGCAGGACGAGCTGAATACGGAGCGGAACATGCGGATCGACTACCGGGCTTTCCTGCTCCGGCGGATGTTCAAGGTAAGGCGGGGCGCGGCAATAAGCCGCAAGCAGCTCAAATGGCGGCAGGGCGGGATCATCGAGGTGGAGGATAAGGACGATGTGACGGAGATGGGGGTCGGGGACAGCGCCGGTTCCTCCTTTACGTCCGAGTCGACTATCAAGCGGGACATGCAGGACACCACCGGCGGGCACGATGTGGTGATGGGGCTGTCCACTTCCGGGGAGACGGCGACCACAACGATGACGAAAGACAGCAACGCCGCCATGCGGTTCAAGCTGATCATCTCCTCCCTGGAAAACGACCTGCTGGTCCCGATTGCCCGGCAGATGCTGCAGTTAAACCAGCAGTTCCTCTCCGGCGAGAAGGTGCTGCGGGTGACGCAGATGGGGAAGGACCGGTTCGAGGTAGTGAGCGAGGAAGAGATCCAGGGCGAGTTCGACTTAATTGCGGCCGGTTCCTCGGTGGAGCCGATGGCGAACAAGGAAGCGGCCAAGCAGCGGGCGGTGGAGTTGTACGGCATCTTAGGGAATGACCCGATGATCGCCCAGTTCCCGGCCAAACGCCGGGCCTTGCTGGAAGTGGTGCTGGATGTGTTCGATATCAAGAACAAGGACGAGATCTTGCCGTCGGATGAGGAACTGGGGATGATGCTGGCGCAGCAGGCGATGGCGGCTGGGACGGTGCCGGCGGGAGCAGGCGAACCGAACCGGGCGCTGCGGGAGGAGGCTGGTTTGCGTGGATGAGAGAAGGCGATAAACGGAAGAAAGAAAATGGCCAGTATGGGAAAAGGATGCCAGA
Source organism: bacterium (assembly GCA_050943375.1). Lineage (GTDB taxonomy): Bacteria > Bacillota > SLNR01 > SLNR01 > JBMNPB01 > JBMNPB01. Next base: position 119,356 of record JBMNPB010000004.1, on the reverse strand, counting down.
TTGCCATGAGACAGGATTACGGCACCAGCGACAACCCGATGACGTGCGCGGAGCACGCTGCTCATCCTACTGTTAAGGCGTAGAGAAGGAAATCATAAGTGTTGCTTTAACCAAGCATTATCACCTTCGTTGAGCCAAGTATCGAATTCTCCGGCAAGGCTGCCTATAAAAAGCAAGTCACAACAGTCAACGATAAAAGGCAGCAGCCTATCGAGAATCTGATGTGACGTACACTTTGAATCGACAAACCAAACTGAAGTTTCCGGGTGGCAATAGGAGCCGAGACCCCTGATTGCTTCGTGGAGCAGGCTGTAATTCTGCCCGGGAGTACGCAGGTCATGGGCTATGATATAAACCATTCATTAGCCTCCTTCCCTGTCGAAATCTGGTAATCTGGCAATTACACGTTTCGGCAGGAAGTTAGGCATACCTTTATTTACCATGCGCTAATTTTGGCTAGGTTATTCTTTGACAAATGCTTTAATGATAAAGCATGGCTCTATCCGATTGGAGGAGGCGGGTTTGCGTGGATGATATAGCTAAGGGCCGGGCTTTGGAAGAAATGTGCGAAACGGAAGGCTGGGGGGTGGTGGAGCGGCATATCAAAGAGCACATCGCCTTGAAGGAAGCGGAGCTGTTGCACCTGCCGCTGGATAAGATTGAGCCGGAGACGGTGCGGAAGCTGCGGGTGGAGATGGATGTGCTGCGGGGCGTCCTGCGGTTTGTGCAGGATACGGTTGAAGCGGGGAGAGAGGCGGAGAAAGAGCAGGCGAATAACGCCGGCCGGAAAAGCCGGCCGGCGGGATAAGGAAACGATCGCGGTTTGGCTGTGCGGGATGGTTTTTTTATGGTCCGGTCTTGGCGACAAGGCTGCGCAGCGGCCGGGTCAGCGTCTCAGTCTCGCCGGCGGACGGGGGTTCCCGGCAAACTCGCCATCCATGGCTCGATTGCCGCCTCGGCCTCCCTGCCTCGGCCCCGTCCTTGGCTTCGCCTTTGCCGGACGCGGCACGCCGCTCAACCAGGTGTCGCCGGTGCCCGGACCATGGGTGCACAGGGGGAACGGGGGATACCCGGGTCCGTTCCCGGTGCTTGCGCATGCAGCACAGAAAAAATGTGGGGATGGCCTCGTCGTTCCGGGCTGCAATGCCGGTCGGGATAAAAGCGGCGAAACGGCAGGGGCAATGGCCCCGACGCTTGAGCAGAGGACGGTGCGGGTCGTACGGGGGGCCGGGCGGCGGGATGCGGGGACTGTTTGGGCGGGACGGCGGGCCGGAGAGTGGAAGAGAAGCGGAGAAAGAGCCGGCGAAAATTTAGTTTAAGAAAGTGAGGTATAACCATGTTTGAAATTTTCAATTCAGCAACCGGGACCGAATCCTCCCAGGCGGAACAAGAAGAGGTCCGGACTGAAGCGACCAGCGAGACGACGGAAGAAGAAGCGGTTGAGACGGAGGGAGAGACGGAGCAGGCGGAAGGAGCAGAGTCGCCCTCCGAGGCGGAGCAAGGCGAAGAGACCGAGCAGGAAGAGGATACCGAGGAAGCGGCCGGCGAGAGTGAGCAGGCCGCTTTCGATTACCAGAAGGCGTACCGGGAGCTGCAGCGCGACTACACGAAGAAGGCGCAGGAACTCGCCGCCCTGAAGAAAGGCGCGAACAAGCCGGAGCCGGAAGCGGAGACCGTAGAGCAGTTCTGGGAAGAGATGCAGCGCGATCCGGAAGGGACCATCGCGCGGGTGGCGCTCGCCAAAGCGCAGGAGATGGTCGCCCCCATCTGGCAGGCGGAAGCCGAGAAGAGTTACGGGACAAACCTCCAGGCGGTGGCGAGAGAGTACCCGGACATCCAGACGGAGGAAGGGTACGCCAAATTCGCCGCTACAATCAAGGAGATGGCAACGGCCTGGGGTGCGCCGCATCTCCTGTACAACCCGCCGCCGGAGCTTTTGGAAGCGGCGGCGAAGAAGACCTTCGGGCCAGGCCCCGGCCGGCTCTACCGGCAGGGCAAGGAAAAGGGCCGGCAGGAGGCGCTGGAGAGCCTGCGGAGCAAGCAGGGCCTGGCGGCAAGTACGACCAAGCCCAAAACAGAACCAAAGACGCCGGAAGAAGCCTACGCCGACAGCATCATGGCATCCGGGCGGAGGCGGGGCATCTTCGGCTGATAAGGAGTGAAGCAAAATGGCGGTAGTTACGGGAACCCGCGATATCAACACCATCGGCACCACGAAACTGAAAATCGACATGAGCGAGAAGATCGCTCTTCTCGATCCCTCGGCCGCGCCGTTTGTGACGTTCCTGAAACGGAGCAAGGCGAACCGGGAGCCGGCGTACAGCCCGAAATTCGAGTGGATGGAAGACGCCTTGGGCGGCCGCTGGGACGCCCTCGACATGGCCGGGAACGCGGCGGCGGACGCGACGAAGATCATCGTCGATACGGGGGCGCTGTTCTCGGTCGGCGATCTGGTGAAAGTGCCGCGCACCGGGGAAGTATTCCGGGTGACGGCAATGGACCCGGACGGGGACAACGCGGATGAAATGACCGTCGTCCGCGGCTTCGGGACCACGGCGGCGGCGATTATCAACAACAACGACCCGCTGGTGATCATCGGGAACGCGAGCGAAGAAGGGGCCGGGACCAGGACGCTGAAATCGACCACGGAAACCGGCGTGTACAATTACACCCAGATCTTCAAGACGCCGTTTGGGATTACCAACACGGCCAAAGCGTCCCGCTACTACGGCGGGAGCGACTTCGCCTACCAGAGCCGGAAGAAGGGCATCGAGCATACGATTGACATCGCCCGGGCCTTCCTGTTCGGGGAGAAAAAACTCTCTACCGACGGCAGCCACCCCATCCGGGGCACGGCCGGTTTGCTGTCCTTCCTGAGCGCGAACAACCACGACGCCAGCGGCGCTTTGACTCAGGACGAATTCGACCAGTACATCTGCGAGCTGGTATTCCTGCACGGGCGGAAAGAGAAGCTGGGGCTGTGCTCGGCCCGGGTGCTCTCGGTCATCAACGGCTGGGCGATGGGCAAGCTGAAGATCGACCAGGGCGAGGACACCTTCGGCCTGGCGGTGACCACCTACATTTCCCCCTTCGGGAAGCTCTCTCTGGTGCATGAGCCTTTGTTCGAGGGAGCGGTGTACGGCGGCTACGCGGCGTTCATCGACGTGGAGAATGTGAAGTACCGGCCGCTTTCCGGGCGCGACACGACATTGGAGACGAACATCCAGGCCAACGACGCAGACCAGCGGATTGACCAGTACATCACCGAAGCGGGCCTCGAGGTACGCTTGCCGGAGACGCATGCCTTGCTGACCGGGGTGACGAGCTAAGGATACTGAAGCGGGGCGGGGTGACACCCGCCCCACAGCTTACGGGGGTGATTAGATGGACATGAACACGGCGATTGTCCGGGCGCTGCGGCCGGAGTCGTGGACGGTGACGGCGGCCGGGGAAGCGAATACTCAGGCGACGGCCACCAAAGCGGCGGCGGCCGGGAAGACGCATTACATCACCGGCTTTGCGGCGGCGGTGACGGGGGCGGCAGTCGGGGAAACCGACGTAGCGGTGGAACTGAAAGACGGCACAACGGTTATCTGGCGGGAATATTTCGGCGCGGCGGCGCTGCGGGGGACGAATATCGCCCGGACCTTCGCGGTGCCGGTGAAAATGACGGCAGGCGCGGCGGCCAGCCTGACCATCGCCGCGCTGGGCACCGGCGCCATCGGCGTGGCAAATCTGGCCGGATACACGGAACAGGAGGGATAAGGATGCGGTTTATCGCCAAATGTCAAAACCAGGTCCTGACAGTGAAACCGACCCGCCGGACGATCGTGGACGGTGTCGCGGTGGTGACGCCGGGCGAGCATATCAAATTTGACCGGGGCGAGTATGTGACGGAGGATAAGAAGGAAATCGCCTTCCTCCAGAAGCACCGCCTCTATGGAGTGGCCTTTGTGGCGGCGGAAGAGCCGGCGGTTTAATGGCAACGTTGGGAAAGGGTGGTGAATCTATTGGGCAACCTGCTGGGGAATAAGATCGCGCGCCTGCATCCCCGCCTGCGGGACACGAAGCTGCGCCTGCGGGAGACGGACGATTGGCAGACGGCGGGGCAGGCGATTATCGGCGATCCGTCGAGCCTGATTTGCGCCACGGTGAACACCGACAACAACGGCGATCCGGTGATGTTCATCGGCAGCATCCACGCTAAAGGAATTTACGGGGACGTGGAGCGGAATATCACCAGCCAGTACGCGGATTTGGGCGGATATACCTTTTACGCCAACCGCCCCACCAGCGGCGCGAAAGGGGAAGGGCGCTGGCGGATGGTCGACGGTTATCCCGCAGGGATTTATGAATACTCCTGGATAAACCCGGCGGAAGACAAGAGCCTGAAAGCGAGGGCGTTTACCTGGAAGGACGCGCTATTGATGATTGCGGACACGGACAACATCAACGACCTGAAGTTCGGCATTGAGATTCTGAACACCAGCCTTGATAACAGCAACTGCACCGGGGAATACAAGACTATCCCGGATTCGGGCGACCCGGCCCAGGGGTATATCATTGTGCAGGAAAATGTCTCGGAGTGGTGGATTGCCGGGATGTCCAAGCCCATGAACGAATACACGCTGGACGACGGGCCGGTCAATGTGCAGGAACCCTTGGATGAGGATCAGACCGCCGTCACCGCGTCCCGGGCGATTATGGCGATGGGGGCGGACGGCCTGGGCGGGACCAAGAAAGGGCGGGTCGTCTGGGCGTTTTCCATTGCCACGCAGGATAACTTCGCCTGGGGCCGGGCGTACAACGCCTTGCAAAATTATGAGCAGTACGAACGAGAAGCTGAAGCCTGGTGGCGGTCTTTCTACGCCGGGGTGGGCGAGAATTGGAAGGTGGACGATGAGCTGCGGATGAAAGGCTATCTCGCCCTCCAGCAGATCGCCGCCCAGTCGTACAAAGGCTGGATGTCAGCCGGGGTGCCCAGCTGGTACACCAGCTTTCTGCGGGACAACGGCTGGATCATCAAGGCGCTGGCGCATCACCGGCCGGCGCTGGCGAAAGACTTGCTTGAAATGTATGTGGGGCATATAGTCACCAACATGAACGCCGTCACCTTAGGCGGCGTCGTGATAACCGGCGCCAATTCCGACAACGCGGCGGCCTTTCTCATCGGCCTGGCCGAATACTGCAATGTGACCGGCGACTACAAACTGCACCACGGGATGCCGATAATCGCCAACAACCTGCTCAGTTACGCGCAGACCAACTTCGTGGCAAGGGACCGGCACATCACGGTGCTCGATAATCACGACTACTGGGACAATTATGTGGATGAGATCAACCATGAACTGGTTAAGTATGAAAGCTATATCGACGTGACCTGGATTGCGGCCCTGGAGCGGATGGCCCCGGTGTATGCCGCCTGGGGCGACAAGGAGCGGGAGCGGTTCTGCATCGAAACGGCGGCGGCTCTCCGAGCTGGCCTGGCGGATTACCGCCGGGATGACGGCGGCTTGGAGTACGCGATCAAGACGGACGGGGAACTGTACGATACGGTTCTCGCTTTGCCGGGGACGCTGATGGCGGCCTGGCTGCTGGATGATACCGGCTGCAAGGAGGCAGTCCGGACGCAGGCCTGGGGGCTGGGGCTGAGAGACAGCACCATCCACTACGCCCTGGGGCACTCCAACGGGCCGGACGCGGCGAACAAGGCGTCGGTCAGGGGGCCGCACATTCCCATCGTGGCTTTGCTTGCGGCGGAGCATTTCGGAGATGAATCGCTGGTGAACCTGATCCGGGACAGCTTCAATCTGGGGGGCTTCCCGGAATATGTGACGATGGGTGTGGACTATTACCCGGTCCTCGCCTGGGCGAGCCACGCGCCGTCGTTCCCGTGGAGCCATGCTGCGGTACTGGAGCTGATCGGGGGATTATCTGAATAAGTGCAATGTGCCCGGATGAACAGTCCGGGCTTTTCTCTTGGGGAGGTGAGCGAATGAACTTCCTGGCAATCAAAGACCAGTGCTGGTGGGCGATTGACGACGCGCAGCATTTGGAGATCGACGATACGACGATGGGCGCTTTGGTGAACGCGGCTCTGGCGGACCTTGGACCGGAGCTGAATATCGTGCGGCGGGCGGTGCTGGAAGTGACGGACGGCGCGGCGGCGCTGCCGGCGGACTTCCTCGCGCCGGTGGCGGTCCGGCACGGGGCGGCGCCGGTGCCTGAGCGGCGTTACGGGGACGAGGACGACGCTGACGTGTCGGGGTATTTCATTGACGGTTCGGGCGATATCATTATCTCCGGCTTTGTGCCGACGGAGCCGGTGACGCTGATTTACCTGGCCGGGCCGCCGGCCCTGGCGGATGACGCGGATGAGCCGGCGGCCTTGCCGGAGCGGTTCCGGCCGGAGATTACGGTTTATGTGAAGGCGAGATACGCTTTGCGGCAAAACCGCCTGGACGAATACAGCGGCTTGATGTCGGTCTGGGAGAGCGAGGTCAAGCGCAAAGTCGCGGCCGCCTGCAGCGGTGACCGGCGGGCGGACTCGGGCGCAATCGAGGTGGTATAGATGGCATACCCGAAATTCAACCGGACCCGGGGGCTGCGGGCCCTGCGGATCGCTTCTTTTGCCGGCTATTCCCTGGCCGAGGACCCGGATTCGCTGCCCAGCGGCTACCTGGTGGAAGGGAGCCGGAATATTGATCTCTCCCGGGTGCTGGGGGCCTTGGCAAAGCGCAGGGGCGTGGAGCGGCAGGTCGGCTCCATCGGCGAGGGCGGCGTCAAAGGCATCCACACTTACCGGTCGGCCGGGGAGAGGATTCTGCTCGGGCACGGGACGTCGCTGTATCGCCTGACCGGGGAAGCGCTGGACATCGCCGGGGACTTTGCGGCGGGGACTTTCCGCCGGGTGATAGCGCAAGAGGGGAAGCTGGTGCTGGCGAAAGACCCGCTCTCTGACGAAGAGACCACGACCCAAAACGGCGAAGGCACTTCCTATCAAGCCGGCACAGCCTTCGGGCAGACGTTTACAACCGGCGCTACGGCGTACCGGCTGACCGGGATCCGGGTAAGGATCAAGAACACCGCCGCGACCCGGCCGTTTACCCTGACCGTCTATTCCGATATCAGTAAAGCGGTTATGCTTGGAACGGATACGCTGAATGTCCCGACCACCACCTACGCGTTCAAATTCGAGTTTGAGCCGTCGATCCCCGTCACCCCCGACACCCAGTACTATTTTGAAGTGACGGCGGACGAACCCGCAGAGCTGCGGCAGGGGACGCCTTACGCCGGCGGGGACGGGTATGTGGACGGGACATTGGCGAACGACCATTTCTTTATCGCCTATGTGGAAAGCCCCTATTACAACGCCGGCGACTGGCTCTCACCGGAATACGACCTCGGCACCACGCCGGCGGTGAGCGTCATCGAATGGCGGGAGACATTGCCGCCCGGGACGACGGTGCAGGTGAAGGCGAGAGGCTCCAACGACGGGCAGACCTGGGGGGAATGGCAGGCGGCGGAAAGTCCCGGGGCGCTGCCGCGGACCCGGTATCTCCAGTTGCAAGTGTTCCTGACCGGGGGAGCGAACACGCCGGAAGTGTGGGATATCGCGGTGGACTACGAGACGAGCTTCACCGATTACGAGGAGATCAAAGCCGGCCTTTCCGGGAACAAGCTCCGGTTTGTCGACTACGATAACGACTGCTATTTCACCGACGGGGGCCGGCCGCAGCGATACGACGGGAGCAGTTTCTACAATGTGGGCATTGACCCGCCGCAGACGGCGCCGGCGCTGTCCGAAGGCGACGCCGGGGACCTCACCGGGACATACAAGGCAAGAGTCACCTTCGTCAATGAATGGGGCGCGGAGTCGAACGCAAGCCCGGCGAGCGGCGAAATCACCTTGTCCTCGGATAAAATCGACTGGTCGGATATCCCGGTCGGAACGGCCGGGCAGGGCATCGTTGCCCGGAAGCTGTACCGGACGAAAGACGGCGGGGAAGAATACTTCTTCGTCACCACCATAGACAACAACACTGCTACCACGTACTCCGGGGACAACGTCGCCGACGCGAACCTGATCACCCCCATGCCCACGGACAACGGCATTCCGCCGGACGCGGCCATCGTCTATGAGCATAAGGATTATCTGTGCTATGTAGCAAGCGGCGACCCGAGCCGGCTGTACTTTTCCAAGCCGGGGCGGCCGGACGCGGTGCCGGCGAACAATTACAAGCAGTTCCCGGGGCCGGTGTTGGCGCTGCGGACGTACCAGGACGCGCTGGTTGTGGGCGGGGAGCGGTTCACGGCGGCGGTGTACGGGGACATCTGGGGCGGATCGCTGGACAACACCAAAGTGCGGGTCATCAGCGAGGACGCCGGGCCGGTAAGCCACGAGGCGATGCGGCCGGTGTTCACGCCCCAGGGGGATATCCTCGTTTTCCCGTCAAGGGAGCAGATATTGTATCTCTCGCCGGGCCTGCAGGAAAACTCCCTGCGGAGCATTCCGCTGTCAGACGCTGTCGCGCCGATTTTCCGGGAGGCGGTGAACCGGCAGAACATGGCGGCAGTGTACTACGGGCATAAGCTGTATATCGCCTTGAATTACTTCGGGGAAGACCTGCCGGTGGAGACGAATAACATCATCATGACTTACGACGGGCGGACGGGAATGTGGAACCCGCCGTGGACGATTGCGGCGGGCGGCTTTGCCGTCTGCTACGGGCGGCTGTACTGCGGCTCACCGACGGCCGGGGTTGTGAGCGAGCTGGAGAAAGGGACGAGCGACGACGGGGAAAGCATCCATGCCGTCGCGGTGTTGAAGCCGGAATACACGGAGCTCGGGCCGCAGGCGAAGAAGAAATTCCGGCAGCTGCGCCTTGCCGTCACGCCGGACGACGCGGCGGGCTCGCTCATTCTCCGGCCGGCGGTGGACGGGGTGAGCGCGGAAATTGCTCCCGGCCCGGTGGACACCTGGGGCGGGGCCTTGGTCTCGCCGCGCCTTAAACTGCCGCTCCCGCGGGGGCATCAGTTCAGCCTGACCATCGAGGACGATTCGACGGACGACTGGACGATATCGGAGATTGTGACCGAGTACGAGAGGGGGGATTAGGATGGCGACACCAATCTGGAAGCAAGCCGGCTTTTCGTCGCAGGCGGCTTATGAAGCGGAACTGGCGCGCAAACGAGCGGCGGGGATCGCGCTCACCCGGCCGGACCTGGCGGCGGAATACGACCGGCAGCGGCAGGGGAACTTGCTGACCGGGGCGCAGCTGCTGGCCATAAATCAGCAGTCGGCGGGCGGCGCGGCCAAAGCTCCGGTGACGGCCCAGGCTCCGGTGACGGTACAACCGCCTTATCAATCGCCGGTGGACACTTACAAGCCGGGGACGTTCAAAGCGCCGAGCTACACGCCGCTCTCCTTTAACGCCGCGCTGGGCCAGGCGCAGAGCCAGCTCGCTCCCCTCTACGACCAGGCGAGGACGCAGCAGGGGATTACGGCCGAGCAGCAACGGGCCTTGCTCCGGCAGCAGATGGGAGCAAGAGGACAGCTTCGGGGCGGGCTAATCAACGAAGCGAATATTGACCTTTCCTCCGGCCTCCTGCGCTCTCTGGCCGACATTGACACCGGCTATCAGGCCCAGACGGCCGGCCTGGCGCAGAGCCTGGTTGCCCAGGACCAGGCCAGGGCGGACGCCATGCGGCAGCAGGCTTATCAGGAATGGCTCGCCGGCGAGCAGCTGCGGGCGCAGGCGGCCGGGCTGAGCGCGGAGGAATATTGGCGGAATGTGGCGCAGCAGAACTGGGAGCGGGACTTTACGGCCGGGCAGGACTGGCAGCAAAGGCAGTTCGATTACCAGGTGAGCCGGGACCAAGTGATGGACGAGCGGTGGCTGAAGCAGTTTTCGGCGCAGGAGCAGCAGGCGATTGAAAACGCCTACCAAAACCGGCAGATTAGCTTACAGGAGCGGAACGCCTTGCTAAGCCGTTCCGGCAGTGGGGGTGGAACGCTTCGACCTGCCATTTCGCTCAGTAAGTATTTGGCAGCAGTCCAAGAGATGCTTAAAACAAGCAATCCATCGGAAATTATTGCTTACCTGTCGAAACAAGACCTGGCATCGGCGGAAATAGCGGAAATCCTGAAGATGGCGGGGATTAGTCTGACCGGTGCTTTCCCGGGCATTCATGTGAAGACAAGGTGACAGGTAAACGGTTAAAGGAATGACCTTTGTAAAACCCCGGCGAGAATTTGCGTGCTGACCGGCGGATTTTGCCGCACAGCCGGGCAGGAAGGGAGATGGCGGACGGTGGCAGTCAGGGGGTAAAGGGAAATCACGAGATGAGCATAGGGTATTGCGGCAGGAAGGGAGGAAAGGATAATGTTCGATACTGGCGCCTGGCAAAAGACATTTCTGGAAAATTGGAGTGTTAAGGCAATGCTGTCGGCTTTGTCGGGAATACTCATGTTCCTGGCCGGACGCCCGGATGACGCGGCCGCCGCGCTGGGGGCGCTGATGCTCCTCGACCTCGCTACCGGCATCGGGGCCGGCTGGCAACGGAAAAGCCTCTCCAGCGCCGTCGGATTCCGGAAAACGCTCGCCAAACTGGCGGGCTATTTTATTGCCGTCGCGGTCGGCAATCTGATCGGGGTGATGGCGCCGCCGCTCGGGTTTACCCGTATCTTTGCGATAACCTACCTGGGCGTGGCGGAAGGAATCTCGGTCTTGGAGAATGTGTCGGCCGCCGGGGTAAAATGCCTGGAAGGGATGGCCGAGCATCTGCGGCAGACGCGGGAAAGATTCGGGAGTCCGCCGGGGGAGAAAACGGGAGCCGACGGCTGAGCCGGTTGACGGGAGGCGGATAGAGAAAGAAGTTGTTTGGTGACATGGGAAGAAGGCGGCGACGGATGGACCGGGAGAGCGTCCCGGTCCATCCGCATATAATATACCGGAAAACGGCGGGATAAAAACGCACCAGCGGGAGGAGATGAGGGAGATGATAATTATCGATCCCGGACACGGCGGGAGCGACCCGGGGGCGAGAAGTCAGGACGGCAAAATCCGGGAGAAGGATCTGAACCTCAGTCTGGCCGGGCTGATTGCCGCGCGGCTGGCGGGAATTCCGGTTCTGCTTACCCGGACGGAGGACATTACCCTGGAACCGGCGGAACGGACGCGTCTGATCCGCGAAGCGGGCGCCCGGGTCTGCCTCTCCGTCCACCACAACGCTTTCAATGGCCAGGCGCGGGGAATGGAGACGATTCATTCCATCCACTCCGACGGCAGGCTCGCCCGGCTGCTGTTTGATCGTATCAAAGAAGCCGGGATGCCGGGGCGCCGCGTATTCAGCCGGAAGAGCGGCCAGCAGGCGGGGAAAGACTTTTATTTCATTATTCGCGATACCCGGCCGGTGGAAACGGTCATTGTGGAATACGGCTTTGTGGACAACGCGGACGACCTGCGGCTGCTGACCGACCCGGCCGTCCGGGAAAAGATGGCGGCGGCAACGGCGGCGGCCGTCCGGCAATATCTGGGGACAGCAGCGGCGACGGATGGGGAGGTGGAAATTCTGGCCAGCGGGAAAGTGCTTCGCGGCAAACTGCTGGATGGGGTTTCTTACGCCCCGGTGCGGGAACTGGCGACTGCCTTAGGCCGTCAGGTGCTATGGGACGGCCGGCGGGTGATTATCGGGGAGGAGTGAAAAGATGAATACAGGCTTCTATATTCTGGCGGCACTGCTCGTTGGCTTCGGCCTGGCGCAAATCCTGTTCATCCGGCGCCAGGGCGATATCACGGCGGCAGGCTGGGAACAAATCCGGGGAATCATCTACGCGGTCATCGACGACGTCTTGGCTCTCTATCAGGCGGAGCCTTTCGGCGCGGAGCGGCTGACGGAGGAAGTCGTCCGGATTGTCAAGACGAGGATTGACGAAGCGGCCGTTCCGGCCGCCGATAAGGCGTTCTGGACGGAAGCGAGGCTCAGGAACATAATCGCCCCGGTTGTCCGGGGGCTGCTGGAGCGTTTCCGGAACGCGGCCGGCGGCGAAACGGAGCGGGATGAGCCGGGGAAAGAATGAAAACCGGATAAGGAAGGAAAGACGGAAGCGGCCCCGGCGGCGACGCCGGGGCTGTTTTCTATGAGGCGGCCTATCAGCGTGCGCCGGCCATCTTGCTCCGGGAGACGATTTCTGTTAGAATTAGGTCAGGATATATATGGAAATAACGGCTGATTCGGGAAAAGGAGAATGAGCGATGGAGAAGCTTAATCTGGACAAGGTCGCCCAAGGAGTTCTGACCATGCCGCGGCGGACGGCGACGCGGGAGACGGGGGAGCGGAGAGAACCGGCTACCAGTCCGCCGCCCATACCGGAGGCAATGACCCCCGGGGATATGCGCCTCGCCGTTTATCTGGAATTGGTTCATTTCGGCAAGCGGGAGCGGCGCTGCGGGAACTGCCTCGCTTATCTTGACGGCTTCTGTCCCGGCTGGGGATATTCCGACGCGGACGCCGTCAAGGCCTGCATGGCCGGAGCGGCGGCAGTCGCCCGCCGGCGGGCGGCCGAGCGGGGCCTGGCCGATATCGACACCGACGTAGTCGACATTCTGTTGGAGCGCCTCGCCGGCGACATCGGCGGCAAAAATAAAGAGAAGTGAAAACGGCCTGGGGCGACCCGGGCGATTTTTTTCGGCCGGCGGAAGGATTTTGTGGACAAAGTGTTGACAACCCCTGACAATCTGTTGATAATCTGGGGATACACCGGGGATGGAATTGCCGTCCCGGTCCGGCAGGAAGCGTCGGCCGCCTGCCGAAATAGTGCCTCGGGCAGCAATCAGCCCCATTCGGATTAAAACGCAGGGAGGCGCGGCAATGAAACATACGGACAACGGCTTAAAAAGGCTCACGATCGGCGTGAGCGGTATCCCGCGAGGCTACCATTTTCCGGGCCCGGACGGCAACTGGCTGCGGCCGGAGCACCGGGAAAAGATTTTGCAGGCCGCTCCGGGCAGCGAACTGCGGGAAATTCCCGCTGGCCGGGTGGATGCCGCCGCGGCGGACGGCATCGAAGTGCTCCTGGCCGAAGGCGGCAACCGCATTCATTATCCGGGCGAACTGGATTGGGAGGATTACCAGCGGTTCTTTCAGCCCGCTCTGCGCTGGGTCCAGCTCTGTAGCACCGGTTTCAGCGACAATATCACGCCGGAAATCACGGACGGAAGCGTGACGCTGACGAACGCCCCCGGCCTGCACACCGGGCCCATCGCCGAGAGCGTGCTCGCCGCCATGCTGGCCCACGCCAAGAATCTGGACCGGCGACGCCTTGACCAGGCAGCCCACGCCTGGCGTCAAGTCAAGAATTCCGAGCTGTTCCGGAGTACGGTCTTAATTATCGGCCTAGGACGAATCGGGCAGGAAACGGCGCGCCTTTGCCGGGCGTTCGCCATGCGGGTCATCGGGACGAAACGGCATGCGGCGCCAGTACCGAACGTCGATCTGGTGTTTCCGCCGGAAGAGCTGGCGGCACACCTGCCGAAAGCGGACTTTATCGTAATGGCCGTACCGCTCACACCCGCTACCGAGAATATGATCGGGCCGGCGGAATTCGCGGCGATGCGCGAAACGGCTTATCTGATCAATGTCGGGCGCGGCCGGGCGGTCGACGAAGCGGCCATGGTCGAAGCGTTGCAAGCGGGACGGATTGCCGGCGCGTACCTGGACGCCTTCGTCACCGAGCCGCTCCCGCCGGACCACGTCCTCTGGGATCTGCCCAATGTCCGCCTCGTGCCGCACGACAGCCACTCTTCCCCGTATATCGGCGACCGGATGGTCGATATCTTCTGCGCCAACCTGCGCCGGTACGTCTGGGGCGAGCCACTGCAGAATATCTGCGACCCGCGGCGGGGGTATTAAGGCTTGCGAACCTGCTTTATGGATCAAGCTGTTTTGTATTTGCCTGGCTGGAGGGATTTAACGGGGGATTGGAGGGGGGAAGATGCTTAAATACGTCCGGAATGACACCCAAAAACCATTATGACAACGAGGTAAGATTCTCCGTTTCACTCAGAATGACAGCCGGAAATCCGTGCCGCCAGTCAAATGAGCGGAGAATTTATCCACAGCAGTCTGTGGATAAGCTGTCAATATCGCGTCGGTATGCTGTGGACGGTCCGGTGATAAGCTGTGAACATTCCGGGGGACCCGATTGTCCCGCGGGGGCTGTGCTGCCCGTTCAAAGCAGCGGCGATGACATTTCGCACCGGCGTTATGAATAACCTTAAACGAGTCGAAAGGCGGGAGTGAAAAGCCGGAAGCTTCAAAGCAAAAGACTTTCGGCTTTGGATTAACAAAGGAGGCCGATCGGATGCCCGGTATTGTCACTTGATTCAAGTCGTTCTTCCGCAACGACCGTCTCGATTTTCTGGCAACGGTGCGAAGCGGCAGCACTGTCGCCGCTGCTGCATATCTGGACAAGGGTGTCGACCCGTCGACCTGTGATGTGACCGGCCTGACCGCTCTGATGCTGGTCGCCGGCCGGGGCTGCCTCGAGATGGTCAAACTGTTGGTGGAGCGGGGGATACCGGTTGACGACCGGGAAGCGCGCAAAGGTCTCACGGCCCATCACTTTGCCTGCAGCGGCGGCCACCCGGCCGTTACCGCCTATTTGCTTGAGCGGGGGGCTGCGGCCGCAAACCGGGGTAATCTGGGCCGGACGGCCGTGATGTTCGCGGCCGGAAAAGGTGATGTCGCGTCGCTCCGGCTGCTCATCGGGCAGGGTGCGGACCTCGATTGCCGTAATGCTTACGGTAACACCGCCGTGACTATTGCCGAGGATATGGAGCGCCCGGAGGTCCGAGCGATGCTGCTGGCGGCCGGAGGGGAACCCGCGGACGGTATTATCGGGGCGGCGCTTATCCGGAGTAAATGTTTGAGAATTTTACCGGCAACCGTTGTTTAATGGAGGAAATTGGCGAATCCATGCCGAAAGCCATAAGGTGTTACGGTCGAGTTTAATTGGACGGTGGTATAAGGAATGGACAGGCAGACGGGCGGCATGGCTTGCGGGAAAAACAAGACTGAGAGATATCAGCCGGCGGGAGACAGCGGATTGCCGGGGCAGATTCTGCCGGAACGGCAGGAATGGTTCCGGGTGACTTTGGCGAGCATCGATGACGCGGTTATCGCCACCGATGTGCGAGGCCGGGTCACGTTTATGAATCAAGCCGCGCAGAATTTGACCGGCTACAATGGCGACGAGGCAATCGGCCTCCCGGTAGAAACCGTTTTCCGTATCGTCAACGAGGAGACCCGCCAGCCGGCCGAAACACCAGTCAGCCGGGTGCTCGCGGCCGGAAAGGTGGTCGGTCTCACCAATCATACCCTGCTCATCGCCCGGGACGGCAGCGAATATTCCATCGCCGATTCGGCGGCGCCCATCCGGGACGACGCGGAAAGAATTATCGGCGTGGTCATGGTTTTCCAGGATATTACCGCCCGCCGGGCAGCGGAGGAAGCAGCCCGGAAAATGGCGGCGGAGTACGAGGCCCTGTTTCACGGTACGAGCATGCCGATGTTTATCGTCGACGGACTGCCGGACGGGTCATTCCGTTACCGTCGCTGCAATGCCGCCTCGGAGCGGACAACCGGATTGACGCAAGCAATGATTGCGGGGAAAAATGTCCGCCAGGTAATGAGGGAGGCGGAGGGGGCAGATTTTGAACGATATCTGGCCCGGTGCCGGGACAGCAAGGCGGCTGTCTCTTATTTTGCCGAAAGAGACATGCCCCGGGGACGGATGACGTTCCATGTGACGCTGACGCCGGTCTTCTACAGCGCCAGCACCTGTCAGATCATGGCTTCCACTCAGGACATTTCCGACCTGGTCGAAACACAGCGGCAACTGGCCGGCAGCGAAGCGAGATTCCGGACGCTGTTCGAGAAGGCGAACGCCGGCATTACGCTGCATTCTATGACTGAAACGGGCGGATTGGGAAGGTTTATTGATGTAAATGATTTTACCTGCCGGATATTCGGCTATACGCGGGAAGAAATTTTGCAGATGACCCCGGATGAGATTTTGGCGCCCGGCGCCCAGTCAGGTTTGGAAGCCCTGAGGCAGGAACTGCGCCGTAAGGACAGTATTGTCTTTGAAACGGACGTCCGAACGAAGGACGGGCGAATCATGCCGGCGGAAGTCAACGCCCATGTGATTTTGCTGAACGGGGCAAAGATAGTCATGTGTATGGCTCAGGATATCACGGAACGCCGTCAGGCGAAGGCAGCCCTGGAGCACCGACTCAGCCTGGAAAGGGCGGTTGGCCGGGTGGGGCGGATGCTGAATTCCGGGCAGCCGGCGGATAACGCTGCATTGCTCGCCGTGCTCGGCGAGGCGGTGGGAGTCAGCCGGGCGTATATTTATTGGTTCCGGTCCGGACATGAATATATGGATAAGACGGAGGAATGGTGCGCTCCCGGCGTCCCGGCGAAAAAAAAGGTGACGCAGGGACTCGCCGTCCGTCAACTGCCATGGTTCACCGGGCGCATTCTGCAGCGTGAACCGGTGGTGATCAACGATATTGAACTTCTTCCGCCGGCAGCGGCGGCGGAGCATGTTCTGTTCGCGTCCCTCGGGGTCAAAGCACTGCTCTGTGTACCTTTCGCGGCCGGCGGCGAACTCCCGGCCGGGTTTTTGGGGTTCGCCGACACGGGGAGAGCCCGGGAGTGGCTGCCGGAAGACGTGGAACTGCTCCAGACGGTGACTGAGATGGTCGGCGCGTACACCGCGCGGATAAACGACCAAGACCGAATCCGATATTTGAGTTTTCACGACAAGATGACTGATCTGTTCAACAAAGCTTATTTTGAAGAGGAATTGAAACGTCTTGATACGGAACGGCAGTTGCCGCTGAGTCTGATCATGGGGGATGTGAACGGGCTGAAATTTGTCAATGACGCTTTCGGGCATCAGGAAGGCGACCGTCTGCTGGGTCAGGCAGCCCGGGTTCTGCGGGAATGCTGCCGGAGCGAAGATATCGTGGCCCGTTGGGGCGGTGACGAGTTCGTCGTCCTGCTGCCCAAGTCGGATGAGGCGACGGCGATGAAGGTGATCGAGCGGGTCCGGGCGGCGTGCCGGAAAGCCGTATCGGAAACGGTGGAAATCAATATTGCGCTGGGGGCGGCGACTAAGACGGAAGCGAGGCAGGATATCCGGCGCGTTCTCAAAGAAGCGGAAGTCAGGATGTACCGGGACAAACTGCTGGAGGGACGGAGCATCCGGAACAGTATCATCGCATCCCTGGAAAAAGCGCTCTGGGCGAGGAGTTACGAGTCGGAGGAACGCGTGCGGCGGATTCGCGACAACGCTCTCGCCTTGGGGCGTAAACTCAATCTCGGCCGCGCGCAAAAAGAGGAGCTGGCGCTGCTCGCCATGCTCCACGATATCGGTAAAGTGGCGATACCGGAAGATATTCTCGCCAGTCCCGGGGTGCTGACGGCAGAGGAGAAGGCGGCCATGCAGCGACATTCGGAAATCGGCTACCGAATTGCCGGCTCGGCGCCGGAACTCGCGGCAATCGCGTACGGAATTCTGTCTCACCATGAGCGCTGGGACGGCTCCGGCTACCCGCAGGGGCTGGCGGGGGAGGTTATCCCGCTGACGGCTCGGATTATTGCCATCGCCGACGCTTTTGAAGCCATGACCCATTCCCGGCCGTACCGGGAAGCGCTGACGGTTGAGGAAGCCTTGGATGAGATTGCGCGAGGCGCCGGCAGCCAATTCGATCCGGAATTGGCGGAATTATTCATCAGAATGGTCCGAGACGGGGAAGCTACGGCCGCGCCGGAGCCGGAGGAAGAAGACTGCACGGCGGCACCGGAAAGATAAGAAAAGAGGCACCCGCCGGGGTATCCGGCGGGTGTATTCGGTTTTTGGCCGTCGCCGGCAAGCCGCGCCGCACGGCAAAACGGGCGGTGCTCTTCCATTTCCCCATTTCGCGGCTACGCACAGCAGTAGGAAAAGGGTTCGCGGCCGGTATGTCTAATTACAAGCTGTCAGCAAAGAGAGAAAGGTTGTCGTTAATGAAGCAATCTGATGCAAAGGAAAAAGAACCCGGCGCTGCCGGTGATTTCCGGACGGCGGTGCTGGATTGCCTTCCCGTGTGTGCCGGAGTCGCCCCGTTCGGGATTGCCTGCGGGATTATGGGGATTGCGGCGGGGCTGACAACGGCGGAGATGATGGCGATGTCGCTTCTTGTCTTCGCCGGGGCTGCTCAGTTCATCGCCATCTCCATGCTGACTGCCGGCATCACCGGCTGGGGGATGCTCGTCGGGACCACGCTGCTGGTCAATCTGCGGCATGTGCTGATGGGGGCTTCGCTGGCGCCCCATCAGCAGGGGCTGCCGCTTTTCCGGCAAGCCCTGCTCGCTTTCGGATTGACGGACGAGTCTTACGCGCTCACGATTGGCCGCATCCGGAGTCATGGGTACAGTTCCGCTTACCAAATGGGCGCGAGCACGGCCGTCTACGTCGTCTGGGCTGTCGCCACGGCTGCCGGGTGTGGTATGGGAAGCCGGATTCCCGACCCGCTCGCCTGGGGAATGGATTTTATAATGCCGGCGACTTTCTTGGCTTTGCTCATTCCCCGTCTGACGGACCGGACTAATCTTGCCGTCTGCGGCGTAGCGGCGCTGGCGGCGGCGGCCGGAGCGGTGTATTTGCCGGGCAAATGGTATATTATCGCCGCGACCGTGGCGGCAAGCGTTGTCGGCCGGTGGGCGGAAGGCGGGAAAAATAATGCGGGCTGAGATAATGCTGATCATTCTGGGAATGGCTACCGTCACATTTCTGACCCGTTTCGCCGCTGCCGCTCTGGCGCGGCCGGCCGGGATTCCGGAACGGCTGAAAGCCTGGCTCGCCCACGTCCCCACCGCCATCCTGACGGCCTTGATTGTTCCGGATTTGCTGCTGCCCCGGGGTTATCTGGATTTGACTTATCATAACCATTACCTGCTCGCGGGTCTGGCCGCCGCTGCCGCCGCCGCCAAAACCCGGCGGATAACAGTGACGATTGCCGCCGGCATGGCCGTCATGCTTGCACTGCGCCGGCTTGGTCTGTAAATAAGCCTGTCCGGGGGCTTTGGGCCCGGCCGGGCGGAAAAAGGGCGCCGGTCCGAGCAGCGGGAACAAAAAGCGGTCTTGGCAGGAAATTCGCTTTGATCTGTCCAATGAATTATTTGGTATGGGCCAGAGATTTGCTGCCGGAACACGGCCAGAGGGGAGAATTAACCAATCGATGCCGGAACCTGAGACAGTCTACGCACCATATACCCCGAGCCGGCATTCGGCCGGGACTATCTATGCTCCTTTCGCTGCCGCCCTGCTGGCGGCCTGGGCGGTCGCCCGGCTGCTGGCGCCGCTGTGGCCGGCCAACGCCGCGGCACTGCATACGGCGACGGAAGCAATAAGCATTGTCATGTCTCTGGCCATCTTTATGGTCGCCTGGCTGACTTTCGACATGGGCAGCGCTATTCCGCCTATCGTCGGCTTCGGTTATCTCGCGGCGGCCATTTTCGACGCCGGCCACGCCGCCCTTTATCCCGGGCTGCCCTTCGGCGCGACATCTCCGGAAATGAGCGTCCGCTACTGGATGGCGGCCCGCCTGACGGAAGCCGCTGTTTTGCTGCTGGCTTACGGGTTGAAGATTCGCCGCCCCATCAGCCGATGTGCGGGACTCGCGGTTACTCTCACCGCGTCCCTGGGAATAAGCTGTCTTCTCTATGTTTTCCCCGCGGCACCGCCGCTTTTCATCGCCGACCGGAACGCCACGGCGCTGAAAATCGTGCTGGAATTAATAGTGATCATCTCCCTGCTGCTGACGGTAGCCGCGGTCCGGGAACGCCCAGTCGGAGCACCGGACGACAGCCGGTGCCTTTGTTTAGCTTTTGTTGGCGGCAGCCGCCGAATGCTGTTTCACTCTGTATATCGGCACGGTAAGTTTTTATGGGGTCTTCGGGCATGTTTTGCTCGCGGGACAGCGGTGTTGTTTATTCCGGGGCATCTTCGCGGCCGCCGTTATTTACCCGTACCGGATGCTCCGGCGGGAGAGGCGGCATTACCGGGATATCTATAACGGTCTGCCGGTGGGCATCGTCACGTTCAGCCCTGATTTTGTCGCCTCTTATGCGAATCGGGCCGCCTTAGAAATGCTCGGCTGCCGAACGCAGGACATTGTCGGCCTTACCTTAGAGGCGGCGATGGAGCGGCTTGAGCCGCCTGATGCGGGGAACCGGCCGATAACCAGGGAAGAACTGACCGGCGAGGGCCTGCCCCGCGGCGAAATCCGGATCGTCGCCGGCGGGGCAGGGAAGGAGCGCAAAGTAGAACTGAACGTCCGTCGCTTAGCGCACGGCCGGCTGGCGTTCATGTACAGTGACGTTTCCGCCGAGCAGGAATTGGCGGTGCTCCAGCAGCAGACGCAGGCAATTCTCAATTCCGTCCCCAATCTTATTTTGCTCCTGGACCGGGACGGCCGCATCCTGATGTGTAATGAGGCGCTCAGCGCGGCCGGGATGGCCGCCGACAGAATCGCCGGCATGCCGATAGCCGATTTTCTCAGCTGGTGCGGTTACCGGCGCCGGGACCTTACCCGGGACGGCGCCAAGGCGGCGGAAAACGCCGCGCTGTACGAAGCGACGGGCAAAGCGCCGGAAGGCGCCCCGCGGACACTCCTGGCGCAGGAGTCGGAAATCAGGAATATCGACCGGGAGGTTATCGGGCAAATTGTTGTCGCCACCGACCTGACCGAAATGCAGCGAGCCCAGGAGCAGGCGAAGCAGCAGGAGAAGTTAGCCGTCATCGGCCAGATGGCGGCGGGAATTGTTCATGAAATCAGGAATCCGCTCACCGCTATCAAAGGTTTCAATTATCTGATCCGGAGCACGGCGGCCGATGAAGTCATCCAGGATTACGCGGCGACAGTGGAAGCGGAAATCAACAATATGAACAAGGTCGTCACCGACTTTCTGGCTTTTGCCCGGCCCCGGCCGCCGCAACTGGAGGAAGTATCGCTGAACGGCATTGTCGAATCCCTGGCGACGATGCTGGAAGGGCAGACCTTCATCCGGAATATCCGGTTTATAACGCATCTGACGAAAACGGAAAAGACGGTGCTGGCGGACGCCGGGCAGCTGAAACAATTTATTCTGAATATCGCCCAGAACGGGATGGACGCGATGGCGGGGGCGGCGGCGCCGCTGCTGACCGTCGGGACGGCATTGAGCGCCCAAGCGGACGAGATGCTCTTGTTCATCACCGACAACGGGGCCGGGCTGACACCTGAAGCCAAGACGAAGCTCGGGACGCCTTTTTTCACCACCAAAGCGAAAGGCACCGGACTGGGGCTGAGTATCTGCTATCAAATCATTGAGGAGCATAACGGAAGGATCGAGGTAGAGAGTGAGCCGGGCCGGGGGACGAGTTTCCTCATTTATCTGCCGGTCCGGACGGAATAGACGACGGTACTGGACGCGAAGCAGGACAGTTGCTGCAAAACCGCCGTTCCGCTTCGTTATTATTGCCGGCAATGTCGCCCCAAATGCCGGTACAGATGGGTAATATGTAAAAAAGAGGGAGCTTTTGTCCTTATACCGCCGATTTCGACAAAATAACCGTGCCCCATCCGATATAATGAGAATCGGCAAAGCGGAAGTCGACGGCGGGGAGGAAATTTGGATGATGTCGGCCTGGAATGCAAACGCATATAAGAAAGTTACCGGTCCGGAGGGCATTGACAATTCGCCTCTGGGACAAGCCCGGCAAATATTCATCCGGAGCGAGCCGGGGGAAGCGGTGCTCGAGCGGGTCGTCGGGGCTTTGTGCGCCGTGGACCGGTCAGGACGTTTTACATATTTGAATCAGGCGGCGGAGCGGCTGCTAGAAAAGAAACGGGAGGAAGTCATTGGTTACGATGTCCGCGCGATTATGCCCGATTTTTGCCGGACGCTGACTTTTGCCCGCCTGCAACAGGCGGCGGCGGAAGGACGGGAAACCGAGTTCGAGACGACCGAGATCCGGGAAGGAAGCTGGCTATCCTTAAAGGCGATGCCGGCTGACAGCGGCCTGACCGTCTATTGCCGCGATATTACGGCGGAAAAGCGGGCGGCGGAGGAACTCAAGCGGGCGGAAGAAAAGTTCGCCGTCGCCTTTAATGCCGGACCGAACATGATCAGCATCATTTCCCGGCGGGAGAGGCGGTATCTGGACGTCAACCGAGTCTGGCTCGCCGGAACGGGCTACCGGCGGGAAGAAATAATCGGGAAAAAGGTCGAAGAATTGTCCGTCTGGGCGGGTTCCGATTACCCAAGAATTCTGGCCGCCGTTGCGGCGCGGGGAGAAAGCCGGCAAAACCGGGAAGTGACATTCAAAACTAAAACCGGGGAAACACGAATCGGTCTGGCGGCAATAGAACCGGTCAGCATCGGCGGCGAGGAGTGCCTTCTCTGCAGTATTAACGATATCACACCGCTGCGGCGGCTGGAGAAAGAAATTGCCCGCCTTGACCGCCTCAATCTGGTCGGACGAATGGCCGCCGGCCTCGGGCATGAAATCCGGAATCCGCTGACGGTAGTCCGGGGCTATACGCAATTGCTTGCCGGCCGGAATGAACTGAAAGCCTTCGGAGAATATTTTCAAGCGATGCTGGCTGAAATCGACCAGGCAAACCGGGTCATCAGCGAATATCTGGCCCTGGCCAAGGACAGGAGTGTCCATCTCGAAACCGGCAGCCTGAACGATATCCTCACCGGGGTACTGCCGCAACTGGAGGCGAAAGCGGCCAGCCGGCGCTGCCGGGTTATTTACCGGCCGGAGAAATGTCTGCCGGTCCGGCTGGATCGGGAGGAAATCCAACAAATGGTGCTGAATCTCGCCGGTAACAGTTTTGATGCCATGCCGGAAGGCGGGACCCTCACGATTCACACGGGGACAGAGAATGGTATGGTTTTCCTGACAATCCGGGATCAGGGCGGGGGAATCCCGCCGGAGATCTACGAGTGTCTCGGGACTCCTTTCGTGACAACGAAGGAAAACGGTACCGGCCTTGGTCTCGCCATCTGTTACAGTATTGCCGCCCGGCACGGCGCGGCAATGGAGGCCGACACCGGACCTGAGGGTACGGCGTTCACAATCAGTTTCCCGGCGGCGGAAAATTACGGCGCAGCGTGTGCTGAGCGTAATTTACCAGATTTTAAGATTGACAAAAAGGCATAATAATTATAAAATAAGATTTGCGGCGGGGTGTGGCTCAGTTTGGTAGAGCGCTTGGTTCGGGACCAAGAGGCCGGAGGTTCAAATCCTCTCACTCCGACCATTTTTAAGCCAATAATGATAAGGGCTTCAGCAAATTGCTGAAGCCCTTATTTTTTTATTTTCATGCAAAGTCACCAACGAAGATGGTATGGCGTGCCGCCAGCGGTCATTTTTTCGGTATTTCTCCTTCGGCAGCTGAAAATAGTTTATTGAACAGCAAAAACATTTGGTTGTTTCACCGACCGATGCTTTGCGTGTTATTTACGATACAGCCTTCCGTAATACAGTTTCGCGATTGCGCGCCATTCTCCGTCTAAATAGACAAAGGTCAGCAGGTCGGTGAAAAACGTCTTTCCAACCAATAAACTCACCTTTGCGACAGCGGAGTATTCGCTCGAAAACTCAATGAAATGGATTTCGTCCTTCCTCTCACGACCAGGGTCCACGGCATCCTGAGTGCTCCCGACAAGTTCCGCGAATCTGTCGCGAGGGATATCGGCAAGCGAGGTATCCCCTTCATTGATACCGTAAATGTGCGCTTCCGGACGGAAAACCCGCCGCATCTTTTCAGCGCTGCCCTCAAAGCTGGCATCGAAATAAATCTGCAGAACCTTCTCAATCCCCGCTCTATCCAATGCTATCGCCTCCCATAACGTTTTATTCAACTCCGATTTTATCTTAAACTGCTGATGAACTCAAGCCGGCGCGCAGCGAATCCGCCGCAGCACCGAGTATGCACCGGAAAAGGACAGCAAGGTCTTTACCGCCGGCGTAAAGATTATACCGCGAACTGCGTCGAGAACTACCAACCGCCAATAACGGAAAGTGATAATGAGAACGCTTCTCCCAGTTAGGCAGCCTGGCCGAAGCTGCTTTATCCGGTGACGATGCAGGTCGTTGCCAAGTTGAAAACCGCCTTTCGGAATTGCAGCCGCTTCGTTATTTTCTGCAATAGCCTACTCTTATGCGGATCCGATAACGGTCGTTTAAGCGAGTGTCGTTTATCATTATAGATAATGTCATTTATGGATCATTCTTCAAAAATCGAAAAATGTATACGATTGTATCAGCAAGTTTCTGTAAAACAATCTCTGACAATAAGGGGTTAATAAAGCGAAATTTTTTGCCGGTCGCCCTATGTATTGCTCTGTTCTAAAAGTAAAGCCCCGATCAGTCTAAAAGCTGAGACCTTATCTGGAAAGATACGGATTACTCTTTCCCGTCGCCGAATTTCCTCAATAAGCCGTTCCAGGCAGTTGGTGCACCGCAGCCTTCGCCGATTGTATTCCGGCAGGTGGAATACAGTTGCCGCTTCTTCATAACCACTGTCAAACCGGGGGTATTACACATGATATTGGACTTGACCGAACACGGGCAGGTGCTGGAGCAGGCAATAGCGAAGATAACCGATGAAAAGCAAGCTTGCTTATACTGCATATATTTATCAAACAAAAGGAGGGCGCTCCATGAACTATGCGGAAATCCTGAAAAACGCCCGGGAAAACATGAACGGGAATTGCAAAGCCTGCCGAATCTGCAACGGCGAGGCTTGCCGGGGTGTTATGCCGGGCCCGGGAGGAAAGGCTACCGGCGACGGCTTTACCCGGGCCTATCAGAAGCTGCAGGAAATCAAGGTGCACATGGATACACTTTATGAAGAAGGCCCGATTGACACCGGCGCGGAATTGTTCGGCAGAACCTTTAAATATCCTTTTTTTGCCGCCCCCATTGCCGGCGTAGGAGTACAGTACGGTCCCAAATATTCCGCAGAGGTTTATACGAAGGGGCTGGTGCGGGCCTGTGCCGCTGACGGCATCGGCGCTTTTATTTACGATGATCCTAATGTGCTGCCGGCTATGACCGAAGAGGACAAGGCGGGAGGCTGCTTCATTCCCACTGTAAAGCCTTGGCCGGTGGATTATATGCTCGAACGCTTTAAACTGGCGGAAGAAATGGGTGCCATGGCTGTGGCGACTGATATTGACGGTGCGGGACTTGCCTTGGTACAGGGCAAGGGCAGGCCGGTCGGTCCGAAATCTGTCGAGCAGATCAGAACATTGGTAAAGAGCGTCAACATTCCCGTGCTGGTCAAAGGCATCATGACGGTACAGGGTGCCAGAAAAGCAGCGGCGGCCGGGGTGTACGGCCTTGTTGTCTCGACCCACGGCGGCCGCGTGCAGGATCAGACCCCGGCCCCAATTGAAATGCTGCCCGAAATCGCCGAAGCGGTTGGCGGGCAGGTCAAAATATTCATGGACGGCGGCGTCAGAAGCGGCGTTGACGTCTTCAAATGTCTGGCGCTGGGCGCCGATGCGGTACTTATCGGCCGGCCGTATCCCGTCATGTTCTACGGCGCCGAAGAAGAAGGCGTACACTTTTTCAACCGGAAGGTCGGCGGGGAATTCCGTGAAGCGATGATGATGACGGCCAGCAAGACTCGCGCGGACATCAATCCCTCGAAACTGTTCTTCGATTAATAAAGCGGGTATGCTATTTCAGAGCAGAGCCTCAGGAGTTAACTTCTGATGCACTATTGTCCGGTTTAAGACAACAGCCAACTGGTATTACCGGCTGTCCGGTATTCCTCCGGATGCGGAATGGCGGCTAAGCTCTTGTCCCGCTCCGTGATATCTGAACGCCGTACCGTTCCCGTCAAGGTAAGCTATGAGGATCCTGTCTCCAGCGCGAATAGGCCGCGTCTTTAGCAAGCCAAGCCTCAGCCTGTCGACTTTGTCGGCAGGCTGAGCTTTTATAATAAGGTTAATGCGATGATATGATGCTTCGTAAGGAAGCATTCACGTTTTGTGGCCAAAAAGGCTGAGGTTTAATCCTCTTATTCCAGCTGTTTTGGTGCCAATAATAACGATAAAGATATTGGCCGAGTGGGGAATCCTTTTTTGTTTATGCGGGATAGATGGGAAGTCAACAATCATTGTAATCGCCATGCTGGCACTTCATTTGGCAGTCAAAATCAATAGCGGGCAATCGACCTGCGGCCGGAAAAGCTAAAATCGACATTTAGTGGCAGGAATGTGTAAAATATTAGTAGAATGTGAAGGAACAGGTTAAATTCATCGATATTATTTACCACACTCCGGGAAGGAGGGATGAACATTCATCTTACGATTAATTTAGAACCGGCGGCGGAAGTTACTCTGCCGATACATTACAACCATATCGCACAGGCGGCCATCTACAACTCCATTGAACCCGAATTGTCAGCTGCGTTGCATAATCAAGGTTATCTGGACGGCGGCCGCACGTTTCGGCTGTTTGCCTTTTCCCGGCTGATCGGAGCATACATCATGGACAAGGAGAGGAAGATGTTTCGATTTACCGGCGGGTTGAAGATGGTCATCTGTTCACCGTTGCATGAATTCTGTCAGTCCCTCGCCAATACACTGCTGACCAGGGGATGGGTGCAAATGGGCCATGCCACAATCCCGGTCAATAAGGTGTCAATTCAGACCTATCAGGTTAAGAAAGAAACCATTGCCGTGCGGACTCTGTCGCCGCTCGTCCTGTACAGCACTTTATTAAGACCCAACGGGCGCAAATATACTTGTTATTTCCAGCCTGGCGACCCCGATTACAATGGATTGCTTTCCGGCAATCTGCGGAAAAAATACCGGGCTCTGTACGGGTCGGAGGAACCGGCCGGCGAAGTCCGGGCGCTTGCTCTTGGCCAACCTCGTCTCCATGTCGTCAAATATAAAAGCACCGTTATCAAAGGATATTCCGGACGGATGCAGCTGAGCGGGCCGATACCGCTCCTGCAACTCGGGGTTGACGCCGGATTCGGTGGGAAAAATGCACAGGGGTTCGGGTGTGTGGAGCCGGCGGGGAGCGATAGATGAGAAAAACACCGCTGGACGGTGTTTTTTCGAAATCCTTATAGGTAGGCTAACAGCATTATGATACCGCAACAGTTTCCATTCCTTGCAGGCAATCTGTCTTTCATAATTATTATAACCCAATTGAGACGGGCAATACAACTGGAGATGCCGAATAAAAATTTTCGGAAAGAATTGACATCGTTTTGTGTTGAGGTATAATAATAAAGGAGGTGAAGAAATTGGGGTTTCTGCAAGCAATCTGCTCAATGGGTGAAATGGCCAACCAGAAATACTTAAACTCACCGCTGTCAGATATTATGAGTTATCTGCAACTGCCATATCCGATGGAAGAACCGGAAGACAGAAGAACACAAGTCATCCGGGTATGGCTGGAAGTCGCCGACGCAGTATCAGAGAGCCTTGATGTACGGGGCGTGAAACACGTCGACCCTATCGATTATCAAGCAATCGGCGCCGGAGAAACGGAGCTTAGGGAACGATGCCTCTACCGCGAGCCCGTGGGCAGTAACGTACGTTGGCGGTTTTCCCCATTGCTAAGGCTCGGAAAGGCTCCGAAAGATCCAAAGGCAGAGTTAGTGGGCAACGGTTGGGAGGATGACACCAATTCCAGGTTTTATAAGCTAAAACAGAATGTCCTATCTGATTTAGAAAGAACAGGATGTTTCACGCCGGGCAGTGTCGACAGGATTTTGGCAGGCCTATCGGCAAAGGTTGAGCGAATCAGCGAGCTTTGGTCTAACAGAAAGCGCTCTTACATGTTACTTTTGGGGATCGGGGATGGCGAATGCTTCTTGTATCCGGGCGAAATAACGGCTTTCGTGAACTACTTCCGCAGCAAACTTGAAACGGTCACAAAAAAAAGTAAAGGGAAAGAACTCAGCAATCAAGCAAAACGATGTTCTTTATGCGGCAATAAGACAGATCCGGTCTATACATTAGATAAAATATTCAGTTTTGCGACCTTCGACAAGGAGAGCTTTTTGCCCGGCATCAAAGCCAGCGCGGGTGTTACGGAAAAAGTGTTTCCCATCTGTGGAACATGTTTCGGGAAAATGTCGGCAGGCATGGAGAATGTTGAGAACGGGTTTGTGGATCATTCCACTGTACCCGGTGTCAGCTTGTACATTGTCCCAGAAATCATTTCCGGAAATAGTGAGTATTTTCAGATGGCTGCCGATTATGCGGAAGAATTCCTTGCATATGGAGTGAAACACGAAAAAAGATTGTTCGACTATTTGGCGAGGCAGGGCGAAGGACTGGTTTACCATTTTATGTTCGCCGAGAAGAATCAAGCACAGTTGATTGTGCACTATCTCATTGAAGATGTGCCCCCCACCCGGCTAAGACAGTTACAGGATTTATGGCTTGAGACGTGCGCTGTTTTCCGAAGAGAAGCAGAGACAGGTAAGAGCGACAAGCCTGGTCTGAATAGTGCAATTCGGCAAATTGTCGCAATTTTGTTTTCGCTGGCCGGAAAAAGCAATCAAGAAAAAATGGTGATGCGGGAAAAAGGGTTGGCAGTAATCGCCGCGCTCCTAAATGGCGAGCGGATTCGGACGAATGACATTAAAGCACTGACGGTGTCACGGTTTCCCGGTTTGTTTTCGGATCCCGAATGGATTAGGCCAAAACGCAAACAAGACATCCCCGGACGACTCCGGCTGAAGGGCATGGCTGAGATAGTCGACTACTTGACCAGAGTCAACAGGAGGCGAGAAATATGAAATTAGATTGGCTGGAAAAGTTCTCTGATCCGTATTTGCAAACCCCAGGCGGGCAAGGGGTATTCCTTGGCGGGGTGGTGCTAGGAATGGTAGCGCAAAATCAGATTGCTAAAGGGGAGGGGATTGATGCATCGCCACTGTTCAAACAAATTATGTTCGGCAAGATGCAAAGGCGGGATTTGTTGAGGCATCTGAGCCGAGTGCCTGAACTATTGCGGGCTTACGACATTAATTACAAGTTCTACCTGCAAACTTTGACTGGCAGGGCAGGGGAATTGCTGCTCCAGGGGAAGCAGGAATTGGGCGTCGATGGCAATTTCGCGTTCTCGGTAGCGTTTTTGAATGCCAATGAATATTTTTGGCGAATCTTTGGCAAAACGGAAGGCCAGAACCATGATGCAGAGGAAAGGGGAGAAGCATAATGGCTTTTAACAGGAGAAGAGAGTATCTGTTCATTTACAGCGTGAAAGATGCGAACCCGAATGGGGATCCGCTGAATGCAAACCATCCCCGGTATGATGCAGAGACAAGTCAAGTGCTGGTATCAGACGTGCGCATTAAGCGTACTGTCAGGGATCAATGGCTACGGGATGATCTGGCTGTCTTTGTTGACGGCGAGCCCAAAACGCTGAAGAACCGAATAAATGAACTGAAAACCAGTCTTGACGTGAAGACCGGGAAAGAAGCCTTACAGAAATGTATTGATACCAAATTGTTTGGCGTTACTTATGCACTAGACAAAGAATCATTTTCTTGGACCGGGCCAGTCCAGTTCAAGTGGGGACGTTCTCTCCACCGGGCCAAGGCCGAACTGATTCAGGGGACGGCGGCGTTTGCAACTAAAGAAGAAAGCGAGCAAAGATCATTCCGCAACGAATATCTGGTTCCTTTCGTGTTATTAGGTGTATATGGGATTGCCAATCAATACCCATCCCGGGAGACTGGGGCAACCGAGGACGACGTTGACAAAGTGGCAGAAGGGCTTTGGCAGGGAACGCTCAACCTGATTACCCGCAGCAAAGTGGGACATATCCCGCGGCTGCTGCTGGAAGTAATTTATCGAGAAGGATTTTCTGGCGCAGCTGGTGCCTTGGACGAGAAAATTAAACTGTTTTCTCCGGACGCAAAAGAGTTGAGTGAAGATGAGCAGCTGGCTATCAGGTCGCCCAAAGACTGTCAATTGGATATTGCTGGTGTCTGTCAGCGCCTGAGAGAGTTGGCGGAAAATATCGAAACTGTAAACCTATGGACGGACAGCGAACTGAAGGTTGAGGGAATAGAAGATCTGAGGAGATTGTTAGGGAATAAACTGATTCAACAAAAGAGGTGAACAGCATGGCCGTAATATTCGATGTTTCCGGTCCGATAGCCATGTTTCGCCGTCCGTATACAACCACGTCCTCCGTATCATTCCCGCTGCCGCCGCCAACGACTGTCGCAGGGCTGTTGGCCGGCATTGTGGGCATAGGAAACGGAAGCCACATAAACGCAGGCGCCGCCTTGTATTGGGAAGCGATGAAGGGAACACAGATCGCCTTATCCATTCTCAATCCGATTACGTGGTATTCTGGAACGATCAATTTTTGGAATGTAAAAGAGCCCCAGAAAAGCCCACATATCAGAGTAAAGCACCAATTTGTCAAGAATCCCAAGTACAGGGTATATGTGCGCGGTGGACTGGAAGATGATTTGCGCCGACATCTGGAGGCCGGCACGTTCATCTACACGCCATGTCTGGGTACTGCGTACGCTCTGGCCGAAATCACATATCTGGGCGAATTTGACGTGCGGCCGATTGTGGAGACGAGACTGCATTTGAACAGTGTCGTGCCGTTACCGCAAGGCAACAAAATCACAGTTGAAATTGCCGCATCCAAAGGTGTGTTCAGAGACACGCTGCCATTCCGGCTGGACAGCCAGAGGGAGTCTTGCGAGAGCATCACCGTCTTATACCCGACAGCGCCAGACAAACAAATATGTCTGTTGGCATGGGAGGGATTGGATGTCTCGGATTGCAGAGGCGAATGCATTGCTTGGTTCCCTGCTTGGTGAAAAATTCAGCCACCCGGACAAGTTGCTACGCGAGCATTTGCGGAAATCAGCGGAGTTTGCGGTGGAATTAGCAGCTCAGCACGGCCTTGCGGTAGATCACGATGCTTTGGCAGCAATCATGTTAACTCACGATATCGGCAAAGTACACCGGCAGTTTCAAAATCACTTGCACGGGAAGGGCGCGGGTGTAAACCATTCCAAGCCATCCGCCTGGTTCACCTACAGTCTTACCCGGGATTTTTGGGCGGCGGAAGTGGTCTGCCGCCACCATACCCGGCTTAGAAACCGGGCTGAGATGGTAGCGGATTGGTTGGAGGACGACTGCGCCACCCCGAAAGAGGACATGAGCCGGCTTATCCCGGAATGGCCGTGGCTGCTGTCGGATGAGGACTGCCGGGAAATCGAAGACTTTCTATATAGGCAGCTAAAAGACGATATGGGCATTGACAGGTGGCTATTAGTACGGACAATATATTCGCTTCTGGTTGCGGCTGACCGAAGCGAGGCTATCGGTGCCGGGAGTCTTCCAGAAAAAACATTACCGGATATGTCAGCTCCCGTTCTTCTGAGCCGTACGCCGGAAATCGACGCCTGGCGGGAGAATGTCAAAAAAGAATGCCTGAAGAGAGCCGACGCAGTTTCCCGTCCCGGTGTATACACCCTGACCTTGCCTACTGGCGCAGGAAAGACTCTGACGGGATTGTCCATCGCTTATAAATGGGCAAAGCGATTTGACTGCCGCTCAATAATTTACAGTCTTCCGTTTATCAGTATCGTCGAACAGACGGCAGGGATTGCCAAAGATTTATTTGGACCTGACAATGTTCAGGAAGACCACAGTCTGGCCTACGGCAAAGAAAGTGCTGAGGACGGCGAAAAAAATGATGCGGCAGCGTGGCGAAAGATGTCAGCACTATTTCGGTATTGGCGGGAGCCAATTGTATTAACAACAATGGTTCAGCTTTGGGATGTCCTGTTTAGCCCAAGAGCTAATCAGTCGATGAATTTTCACCGACTGAGCAAAGCAGTGATAATCATTGATGAGCCACAGACCATCGCCCCGGGCTATTGGCAGGGAATGGGCGATACATTAGCTTATCTGAGCGAAAAATGGAATGCTTTTTTCCTGTTGATGACTGCCACGCAACCCCGGATTCGTGCATCATCAGAGTTGGCGCCTGCTAATACCTTTTTTCCGTATTCCCGCCATTCCTATACTTTTTTGTTGGACAGAAAACTGAAGCTGGAGCAGCTTCCCGAACTCTTGGAAAAAAAATTGCCGGTACGGGAAAATTCCGGCTTGGTCGTAATGAACCGAAAAAAAGCTGCGCTGGATGCGTATCGGGCTTTGGAAAGAATGGGACTGAACAGACCGCTGCTGTTTTTGAGCGGATGGGTAACCCCATGGCGTCGGCGGGTTGTTCTAAGGTATTTGAAGTGGCTGGAAATGAAACAGCGCAAATATTACTTAGTTTCCACCCAGGTGATTGAGGCAGGTGTTGATTTGGACTTTGATTGGGCCTTCAGAGATCTGGGGCCATTGGACAGCGTGATACAAGTCGCCGGGAGATGCAACAGACATTCGCGGCCGGGCTTTCTCGGCAAAGTTTTGGTCGCCGAATTGTCAGGTAATAATGGCCAGCCGCTATGGAAGAATGTTTATAACGAGATATTAATTGATAATACACGGGCAGTTCTGGGGAAATACTTATCTTTTAGCGAAGAAGATGTGCCGGCTCTTGTCGATGAGTATTACCGGAAAATCGCCGAAGGGCTGAAGGTGGAGCCGCTGTTCACATTACTGGCTGAGGGTCAATGGGCTGAACTACCCAAACTTTTCGAAAAGAATCGGACGGATGAAGTGACGGTCTTTGTTGAAGAAAACAAACGCGTGCTTCCGGTGCTGGAAGTTCTGCAAAATCGAGAATGGACTTTAGAAAACAGGGATGAGCAGAAAAGGCTGATGCAGAAAGCCAGACAATATGCCATCGAAATACCGGCCAATATGGTCAGTGCAAGCAGGCAATACTGTGCCAGCTTAATCAGCGATGACGGGCTGCCGATATTCCGGCCAATCTTCGATGGGCAGGCATGGTTTTTGGGCAAGGCGGCAATAAAGAAAAGAGATGGCTTGTATGATCCAATACTCGGTTTTGTTCCTCCCTCCGGTGAGTGGGATAACGTTATCTAGCCTGCCGAACGGGGTGATGCGAATTGGAAAGCGGCCTCCATGTAACCGGCACTCTGGTCTGGTACTACAACATCTGCCAGCGAGAAGTCTGGCTGATGGCGCATCAGATCACACCCGATGAGGATAACCCGAACATCGATCTTGGCAGGTTCATCGGCGAGCATACATATCAGCGGGACAAAAAAGAAATCAGCGTTGGCCATATCAAGCTGGATATCCTCCGCAAAGAAAAAGGGCGTGTGGTCGTAGGTGAAGTCAAAAAGAGTTCAAAATTCGAACACAGCGCAACCATGCAGCTCGCTTTTTATCTCCTGGAATTGAGGGAGCGGGGAGTGGAGGCGGTCGGGGAGCTGCTTTTTCCCAAAGAAAAAAAGAAAATCCGGATTGAACTGGACGATGCCCGCACTGCGGAGTTGGAAAAGGTCAGAACTGACATTCTTCGCCTCATCTACCAGGCGGCACCGCCGGCACCGAGAAGAATAGGGTATTGCCGTAACTGTGCATATGCGGAATTCTGCTGGTCTTAGGAGGCATGACATGAAGAAAAGCCTTTATCTCTTCACAGAAGGCGAACTGAAACGAAAGGATAATTCGCTGGTCTTCGAAACGGAGGCCGGCGCCAGACACTTGCCGGTGGAGGATATTAAAGAAATCATGGCTTTCGGGGAGATTGCGTTCAATAAGCGGCTGCTGGAATTCCTTTCCCAGAAAGAGATTGTTGTCCATTATTTCAACTATTACGGTTATTATATGGGGACGTTCTATCCGCGCGAGCACCTGAACGCCGGGTATATGGTATTGAGACAAGCCGAGCATTACCTGGACGAAGGGAAACGCCAAGTGTTGGCCAGAGCCTTCGTACTAGGAGCGTATCGAAATATTCGGCAGGTCCTCAAATATTACAATAACCGCGGGCGGGATCTCAGCCTGCTACTTTCACGCATTGAGGAGTTAGCGGAAGGAATTGACGATTGCCGAGATATTAATACACTGATGGCTCTGGAAGGCAATATCCGCGAACATTATTATCATGCGTTCGACGTGATCATCAATAACAGCGATTTCTCGTTCCAGGAGAGAACCCGGCGACCGCCCAAAAACTATTTGAATGTTCTCATCAGTCTTGGCAACTCCCTTATGTATACTATGATATTGAGTGAGATCTATAAAACACATCTTGACCCCAGAATTGGCTATCTACATACCACCAACTTCCGGCGGTTCACGCTTAATTTGGATGTCGCCGAAATTTTCAAGCCACTAATCGTCGATCGTCTGATCTTTACTTTAGTTGACAAAAAGATGATTACCAAGGAGGACTTCGAGGCTCAGGCAGAAGGACTGTTGCTTAAGGAAAAGGCAAAGAAGGTATTCGTAGGGGAACTGGATAAGAAGATGGGAACGGTTATCAAACTCAAGAGACTGGGCAGAAATATTTCTTATCGACGTCTGATGCGGCTGGAACTGTATAAGCTCGAAAAGCACATTATGGGTGAACAGGAATACGAACCATTCGTTGCGCCATGGTAAAATAAGCAGGAGGTCCATGCGGTGTTTGTAATCCTTGTGTATGATATGAGTGTAAAACGGGTTGCCAAGGCACTCAAAATTGCTCGCAAGTATCTTTATTGGGTGCAGAATTCAGTTTTCGAGGGAGATATATCAGAAACCAATTATGCGAAGCTCAAAATGGAACTGTCCCGGCTAATTAGGGAAGACGAGGATTCGCTAATATTCTATACATTCCGGACAACCAAGTATTCAAAGCGCGAAGCGATGGGGCTGAAAAAAGGAGGTGATGACAACATTTTATAAGGACCGTCGAGCCATAATAGCGTAAAATTTGCCGGGGATCGACGGATTACGGTTTTAGTGAGAATCCTTTAATATCAATGGTTTGGATGATTTAGTATCCCGGACAGGTGAAAAAATAAACGAAGCCAAGGTTTAGCAAAGCCATATTTTTAGCGGTGTTATTGGGGGTTTCTAGACTACCTATAAGGAATTGAAACCAGGGTGAAGGAGGTGGTCCGGGACCGACTGCTAAGTTTCTAGACTACCTATAAGGAATTGAAACTTTTCCACCACTCCGGGCGCCGTCACGTCAAGACCAGTTTCTAGACTACCTATAAGGAATTGAAACTCAATCTGCTGAATAAACTCCATGAGTCTAGCTGGGTTTCTAGACTACCTATAAGGAATTGAAACACGACAAAATGCGAGCTGACAGGCGGCAAGTGCTTGGTTTCTAGACTACCTATAAGGAATTGAAACCCCGAAAAAGCGCAGCCAATGGGTGGAGACTTTAAAGTTTCTAGACTACCTATAAGGAATTGAAACAGTGGATACGCAGCAACTGGCCGGCCATCGGGCCGAGTTTCTAGACTACCTATAAGGAATTGAAACCTGACAAGAGACGCAATTCTGCAGGCCAATGACCTGGTTTCTAGACTACCTATAAGGAATTGAAACATCGACGCTGGCGAAATGAGCATCACCTTGAACTTTGTTTCTAGACTACCTATAAGGAATTGAAACGCCGATGATATTCCCGACACCAAACCACAGGGACAAGTTTCTAGACTACCTATAAGGAATTGAAACGCCGCACTGGGACGGAGACGGGGTAGGTCTGTTGCGTTTCTAGACTACCTATAAGGAATTGAAACCTGGAGGTCAGGAGCAATTTTCCGGCCCACAGTGTAGTTTCTAGACTACCTATAAGGAATTGAAACCCAAACTAGACGCGATTATTTCAGAACGATACAACCGGTTTCTAGACTACCTATAAGGAATTGAAACGTGTCCGGGACACCAAGTGAGGTAAGGGAGGAACAACGGTTTCTAGACTACCTATAAGGAATTGAAACATCATCGACGACGGCGGGCCTCCTACCCGGAGATTTGTTTCTAGACTACCTATAAGGAATTGAAACATTCCCATCTCCGCTGCCAGTTCACTATCATTTAGGTTTCTAGACTACCTATAAGGAATTGAAACCTTTGACCTTGAACAACGAGGACAAGAAATTTGATGGTTTCTAGACTACCTATAAGGAATTGAAACTATTTACTCCAGCTGGCGAGTTGTCAAGGCTTGCTGGTTTCTAGACTACCTATAAGGAATTGAAACATCTTCGAGGTCGGGCAAGGCGTCGATTGGACGAAGTTTCTAGACTACCTATAAGGAATTGAAACCGTTATATTGTCAATATCAAATTCTGCCCAACTGGGTTTCTAGACTACCTATAAGGAATTGAAACATCGTAATTCGTGGCAAATATCCCAGGGTCTGCGTGTTTCTAGACTACCTATAAGGAATTGAAACCCCAATCCCCTCCTATTCAATATCAGGCAGCATCATAGTTTCTAGACTACCTATAAGGAATTGAAACCCGCTATTATACCCTATCTGGCGATTTTTTTTAAGTGTTTCTAGACTACCTATAAGGAATTGAAACATGTCCCGGTCAGTCTTCATACTCAACACCTACTCTGTTTCTAGACTACCTATAAGGAATTGAAACGCGGGAATAGTGGAGAACATTCGGATAAGTGTAACGGTTTCTAGACTACCTATAAGGAATTGAAACAGGTTTAACCTACTTTGTTTCCGGGGGTGGAGGGGAGTTTCTAGACTACCTATAAGGAATTGAAACGCAATCGATTGGCGAGAGTTTTACTCCGAATTCCTGGGTTTCTAGACTACCTATAAGGAATTGAAACTAGGCTTTATAAGTGATGTTATTAATGCAGTATTCGGTTTCTAGACTACCTATAAGGAATTGAAACTAAGGATGTGGTTTTATGACCTTTGGTAGAAGGCTCCGTTTCTAGACTACCTATAAGGAATTGAAACTACGTACATTTTTGCTGCCGGCACTCGTTCCACCAGGTTTCTAGACTACCTATAAGGAATTGAAACCTGTGAGCATCGACGAACCTGGACCTGAAGGTGAGGGTTTCTAGACTACCTATAAGGAATTGAAACACCATCCAGTTAATGCCGTCAATGATTTTATTCACAGTTTCTAGACTACCTATAAGGAATTGAAACCTACATAGCCAAAGTCGAATATGTTCCGGCAAGTAAGTTTCTAGACTACCTATAAGGAATTGAAACAAGAGAAGATCGCAGAGGTGGCCACCGACATAGGGGTTTCTAGACTACCTATAAGGAATTGAAACCATGGTAGTCCTGGCCTTTCACGGTGATGCGGTCGCCGTTTCTAGACTACCTATAAGGAATTGAAACCTTCGGCTCACTCCCCTTCCATTCCCACCAGTCGGCGTTTCTAGACTACCTATAAGGAATTGAAACAGATTTTCCGCAAGTATGCAGGCGTCCCTTCCCCTATCGTTTCTAGACTACCTATAAGGAATTGAAACGCATAAACACATATTTTCCATCCGATATCCATTCTTCGTTTCTAGACTACCTATAAGGAATTGAAACTGTTCTTGGATTCTTCAACTTCCGCAGCTTTTTTCGGTTTCTAGACTACCTATAAGGAATTGAAACCCGGCAAGACAAACTGGTACGATGCGCCTGCTACGGTTTCTAGACTACCTATAAGGAATTGAAACCCAAACACCTATACTTACTGGCTTCGCTGCGCGGTTCGTTTCTAGACTACCTATAAGGAATTGAAACGCATGTCATTCCTTCAATGTTTTCCGGCATAGATTAGTTTGTAGACTACCAATGAGATACTGAAGCATTCGGGGCGGGTGCAAAACTACGCTGCCCGCCCCGAATATGAAGATTATTTATGAGAAACTGTGTCACACGCCGATATCCCTCTGGAGTGGAAGGAATGATGGCGCAGTTAACCGTCCGGCCGGATATTCTTCCGGGTCTTACAATTAAACCGGTGATGTTTATTCCAGGCTGGAAGCGCAGAAGGGACATTTGACGGCTTTGAGCGGTACCTGGCTGCAGCAATAAGCGCATTCTTTGGTTGTTGGCGCCGCCGCCGGCGCGGGCGGTGTCAGCTTATTGATCTGACGGATTAACAGGAAGACCGCAAAAGCGACAAACAGGAAATCGATTATAGTGTTCAGGAAAAGACCGTAATTAATCGTTGCCGCTCCGGCGGTCTGGGCTGCCTCGATCGTCTGATACGGGGTTTCGGAGAGATTGATAAACAAATTCGCGAAATCGACCCGCCCCAGCAACAGACCCAGCGGCGGCATCAGGATGTCGTTGACGAAGGAAGTGACAATTTTGCCGAAAGCGGAGCCGATGATGACGCCGACGGCCATGTCGACCACATTCCCGCGCATAGCGAACTTCTTAAACTCATTCAGCATTGTAATCCTCCTCATTATTGATAATGGCTGATACTGATATAGAAAAGATTCGCCGCCGGCCTGTTCATACCTGCACCGGCCGGTGGGATGGGACGGGAGCCGGATGGCAAAGCTGCATTTGCCAATTACCGAAAACAGGCGCAGTATCAAAGGAGGGTCCGGACGGGAGAAAAACGGCGGCAATTTGCCCGCAGCATATTCCCACGGACAGAAAATACACGCCGGCAGCGAAATATATAAACAACCTTGATGATGGGGAGGCGGAGATGTGAAAAAAGCTGTGTTTTGGTTACTTGTCGGTTTAGTGCTCGGTTCCGTCGCCACGGTCGGAGCGGCTGACTATTTTACGGCCGCGCCGGCGGGCTTTCCGATTCTCGTGAACGGGGTCAGGAAGACTTTCGATATGCCGGCCGTCTCAATCAACGGCAGCACCTACATGCCTTTGCGGGCGCTGGGGGAAGCCTTGGGGGAGACGGTCAAATGGAATGCCGCAAAAAATCGGGTGGAAATCGGCAATGACATGAATTACGGCGAGTACGGGCGCCTGAAGATCATTTGCCAGGACGTCTGGCGGGACGACGGGAAACCGCAGCAGCGGCCGCAGGCAGGTTATGAATACCTGATTGTCCGGCTCAAGCTCGAGAACAAGAGCGACGGAGAAAACGCCGCTTATGCCCTGAGCCGGTTCACGCTCCGGGATACAGCGGGCCGAGCGTACAAGCCGGTCCATAACGCCTTATACAAGGCGGACGACGCGGATCTGGCGCTGTACGGAGAGGTCCAATACGCAGTACCGGTGATTGGGACAGCCGTGTTCGAGATCCCTTTGGGCGAGCCGTGTTATTCCCTGGTTTACGAGGAAGAAGGCTTGTCGCTTGATCCGTGCTATCTCCGGTTACCGGATTAATGGGAAAGCCGCCCGGCGGGGCGGCTTTCGTTTTTCAGTGGGGGGCGTGGACATTGCCGAGGGAGAAGTTCTGGTCCACCGGGGTCGAGAGATTGAAATAGAGCTTGGAATCGGCGGTCACGCCGAAATCCCGATTCGATCCTTCCTGCGCCACTTTGGCGAGGGCTTTGCGGAAAAGCTGGTTGTGAGCTTCCTCGCGGTTTAACAGGAAGTCAATCGTCTCGATGACCCCCTGATCGTCAATCTGCCGGATGAGATATTCGTAGACGACTTTGGCCCGCTGCTCGGCGGCGATGTCTGAAAGCAGGTCGGCAATGATATCTCCGGTTACATTCACATAGTCGGCCGTCCAAGGATGTCCGGAAGCGTTAGTGAG
Organism: bacterium; assembly: GCA_050943375.1. Taxonomy (GTDB): domain Bacteria; phylum Bacillota; class SLNR01; order SLNR01; family JBMNPB01; genus JBMNPB01. Next base: position 79,631 of record JBMNPB010000004.1, on the reverse strand, counting down.
ATGCGGTGCCAGTCCGGTCAGGACATGGGGTTCGACAGTCCCGGCAGGCTGCTCGACGGCGAGATCATGGCCGTTGAGCTGATTTATCAGCATCGACACCATCTCCATGTGGGAAAGCTCCTCGGCTCCGATATCGAGCATCAGATCCTTGATGATCGGGTCTTTCACCCGAAAGCTTTGAGAAATATACTGCATGGCCGCTTTCAGCTCACCATTGGGTCCGCCTAATTGCTCCTGGAGCATGGCCGCGTAGCGAGGGTTGGGTCGGTCGATGCGAACCGGGTGGAGCGGCGGTTTTTCGTGCTTAAACATGTTATACCTCCCAGGTTTGGATTTTGGTGCACTCGGAATTACTATGCCAAATAATCAGGCTGAATATGTGATCGACAAGCAGAAAACGGAACTGACAGGAGAGACAATGGGCACTCTAAATCATCATGCGGTTATCAGGCAGAATAAAACTCATCGCCTAGACAATGACAAGATGAAATCAACAATTTACCAACAGCCGCTATTCTGATTCCGGGAGATGGTGCGGCAAGGAAAACAGCAGAATTGGATTCGGTTGCCGGGAAAAGATACCTGCGGGGAGAAAAACTGTCTTCCGGGAGCATACTTTTTGGCGGCACGGTGCTGTCTCTGCGCTCCGGTTTCTGTCTGCGGCAGATCGGCTGATGGAACGGGGGCACGGTAAGGCTGCGTTCAGGGTGACCCGGCACTTGATGTGGCTCTGTTTCGGCCCGGATTTGAAATTGTCCCGGGCTGACGGTTGTCGCAACGGCCTGCCTATTCCCGCCGCATTCAGCCTGTTCGCAGCGTTTAGATAAATGGACAGCAGTGTACCGTAAAGCGCTGTCTTTACGGCAGATAAATCGGCCGGGTACCGTCCTGCGGACAGTTCCCGGCCGATTTATCTCGGCATTGAATGGTGAAGCAAAGAGGCCACGGCGGTCATGTTATCCCCCGAAGCCGAGGAGCAGACCGGCGAGAGCGAAATAAGTCGTCAAGGCAATGGCGTCGACGATGGTGGTAATGAGAGGACTCGCCATAATAGCCGGGTCCAGATTGAGTCTTTTCGCCGCCAGCGGCAGGACACCGCCGATCATCTTCGCCAGGATGACGGTGATAAAAAGTGTCAGGCTGACGGTGAGGGCAAGATCGGCCGGATAATGATCGATGATGATAATCCGGGCGTAATTGATGGCAGCGAGAATCGCGCCGACAAGGACGCTCACCTGTAATTCCTTAGCAATTACTTTCAGATAGTCCCGGATAGTGACCTGGCCGAGGGCGAGACTGCGGATAATCAAGGTAGAGGATTGGGCGCCGGCGTTGCCGCCGGTATCCATCAGCACTGGAATGAAGACGGCCAGGGCGACGATGGATTGGAGGACAGATTCGTAGCGGCGGATGATGTGGCCGGTGAACATGGCCGAAACCATCAGGACGAGCAGCCAAGTGAGCCGCTGGCGGGCGAGGTTTATAACGCCGGCATTGAGATATTCGGTGTCGGAACGCTGCAGGGCGCCCATTTTATGGAAATCTTCGGTGTTTTCGTCCTCGATGACATCGATTATGTCGTCGATAGTAATAATCCCGACAAGTCTCTTCTCCCGGTCAACGACCGGCAAGGCGAGGAAATCGTATTTTTTGAAGAGGGAGGCCACATTTTCCTGGTCGTCAAGGGTCGTGACCGCGATGAAATCCTTTTTCATCAGATCGCCGACGACGGCTTGTTCATCGGCCAGGATAAGTTCGCGCAGAGAAAGAACGCCTTTTAGCTTCCGATTGTTGTCGGTAACATAGCATAAATAGATGGTTTCCTTGTCGACACCGGTTTTGCGGATATGGGCAACCGCGGCGTTCACCGTCATTGTCTCCCGCAGATTCACGTATTCAATCGTCATCAGACTGCCGGCGGAATACTCCGGATAATTGAGAAATTGATTGATAATCTTGCGCTCGCTTTCCGGTGTGTTCTGAAGAATCTTCTTAATCAGATTGGCCGGCATTTCTTCCAGATAGTCAATTTTATCGTCGAAATTCAAATCTTCCAAGATAAGCTGCAATTCTTCTTTGCTGATCAATTCACTGATGATTTGCTGCGGCTTATTCGGCAGATAGGCGAAGACGTCGACGGCCAAATCTTTCGGCAGCAGGCGAAAGAATAAAAGGGTGTCTTTCGGGTCCAGCCCTTCCATAATTTCGGCGATATCGGCCGGAGCCAGACGGGCGACGCAGGTCTTGAAGGCATAATAACCTTTACGGCGGAACAGATCGAGGACTGATGCTTCCATGGCTGACCCTCCTCCGGTAATAGAATCTATCACCAAAGGAGCAAGATATACTCCCGTGGTGAAAGTGGCGCCAGTATTTCACAATTTTGCTGTTGACCGGGACCGGCGTCCATTTCCACCACCTCCTCAACTTAAAAGGCCTTGCACCGCGACGGTGAAAGGCCAAAATAACCCGCACCTGTCGGGGTTTAGCACTATATAGCATAGGATGTCCATCCAACTGCATTAGATATGGCTTTGCAACCATAACTGTTGACCCATAGGCATCTCACGATATTTCTGGGCAGCAGCATCTCACTATATAGGAGCCTCACCTAACCAGGGACTCAATTTTGGGATGAAACCCTAATGAAATTTGCGGCTACGGCGGGGTGCCGCGCAGGAATAAGCCGGATTTCCACCCATTAATAGTATACACGGATTGCGAGGCGCTGTCCATTGTCAATATCTGTTTGCTGCGCCTATTTTCGCATCCCGGCATAAGATTTCGGGTTGATCTGAACCCCGAAAGACAGTATGGGCGATTTAGGCCGCAAAATTGTCATTAGCGATTGACAGGGGCAATTTGCCAAATTATTATATAATTAATGAATTGCTTAATTAAACGGAGGGTTCAAATGGCGAAACTGGTTGAAATGTTAAAAGCCTTATCAGACGAAACTCGTTTTCGATTATTAACGACATTGTTGGCTCATGATTTTTGTGTGCGGGCTCTGGCCAGGCATCTTGGAATATCCGAAGCGGCTGCTTCGCAACATCTTAAAGTCTTGCGGGAAGCGGGACTGGTCAAAGGAGAGAAGCGCGGCTACTGGACGCATTATACTGTGGAAAGGGATAGATTGCACCTTATTTCCCACATGATTGCCGAGATTGCGGAAATAGTGCCTGATGACGGCGCATTTTGCCGGAGAACGCAAGCGGAAAGGAAAGCGAACGGTAACCGAGACAACTGCTGCGCCCAGAAGAATGCGGATAAAGTGGGGAAGGAATAAAGGCGGCGCAGGGTTAGGATAGACGGCGGAATGAAAAGAAAACTCCGGGGAACCGATTGTAAGGCCGCAAGTGTGAAACGCGTTTACCACGATGGTTAATCGGTTCTCAGTTGGTGGAATTTCGCGCTTATAGAAGGAGGAGAGGCAATGGAGCTCATACAAGTGAATGATCTGAGGAAGAATTACGGTGAATTCCCGGCAGTGAAGGGAGTAACCTTCAGTGTTAACGAAGGTGAAATATTCGGTTTCCTTGGACCGAACGGGGCCGGAAAAACCACGGTCATCAATATGCTCACCGGTTTGGCCAGAATAACATCGGGCCGAGCGGAAATCAGCGGTTATGATTGTGCGAAAGAGATAAAACAGATTCAAGCTTTAATCGGCATTGTGCCGGATGAAAGTAATCTGTACGACGAATACACCGGATATAAGAATCTTTGTTTTTGCGCCGCCTTATACGGAATGGAGAAGGCCGAGCGGGAAGCGAGAGCGAGGCTTCTTCTGGAACAATTCGGCCTGGCTGAAGCAGGCAAAAAGCTATTCAAGTCCTATTCTAAAGGGATGAAGCGAAAACTGACAATAGCAGCCGGCATCATTCATGAACCGAAAATCCTGTTCCTTGACGAACCGACAACCGGCATCGATGTGGCCAGTGCGAGGCAAATCAGGAAAATGCTAAAAGAGCTGAACCGGAAAGGGACGACAATATTCCTGACAACCCATTATATTGAAGAAGCGGAACGGTTGTGCGACCGAGTTGCTTTCATTGTTGATGGGAGAATAGTCCGCAGCGGGACGATCGATGAATACCTGACGGATGTGCAGCACGAATACATAGTGCAGTTTTCAGTGCAAAACGCCCCCGACGGGATAGCGGGCAAAGTCGAAGCAAAATTTCCCGGTATCCGGGCTGAAGCATCGAACAGCAGCCAAGTTCGGGTAGTGGCCACTTTCCAGCCGGACCTTATTCCGTTCATGCAATATTTCAGTGAACTGGGCGTTACGGTTTATGAGGCTAAGATAATCAAGCCGTCACTGGAGGAAGTCTTTGTCCGGGTGACCGGGATTGGCCTGGAAAAAATGAAAGCGGAAAGGGAGCGTGGAAAGAAATGACGGCATGGACGGCCTTTATAAGTATTCTGGCCAAGGATATGCGTAATTACTATCTCAAGCCGCCGAATATCAGCTGGGGGATTATCTTCCCGATTTCCTGGACTTTGATGTTCTTTGTCCGTTCCCAGCAGCCGGTTGATATCCGGGAAATCCTGCCGGGAATAATGGCAATGTCGATACTTTTCGGCACTACATCGATGCTGGCGGTCACGATTACGTTTGAGCGGCGAAGCCGCTCCTTCGAAAGGCTGCTGCTGGCTCCGATCAGCCTCAATGTGTTAATGCTAGCAAAAACAGCCGGCGCGATTCTTTTCGGAACTATTAATGCCTTTATCCCAATTGTTTTCGCATCTTTTGTTATCGACGTCAGTGCTGTCGCCTGGGGACCGGCTTTAGCCAGCATTGTTCTTATCGCTCTAACATCCACCTTTCTCGGACTGTTTATTGCCGTTTCTGTCAGTGAGGTTTTTGAAGCGCAAACATTTTCGAATTTTATCCGGTTTCCGATGGTTTTTTTGTGCGGATTGTTTCTGCCTCTGAGCAGATTACCGGCATTTATCCGGCCGGTTTCCTATGTTTTGCCGCTCACGTACGGGGTGGATATTCTGAAAACAGCAATTAACGCAAACGGGATATTGCCGTTACCGGTCAACTTCGCGGCATTAACGGCTTTCGGCTTGTTCCTCTTCGTTCTCAGCCAGAGAAATATAAATCGTAAATGGATCCACTAAATAATATGAAGCGGAAGGAGGGATATTATGGCCGGCAAATGCAGCTGCGAACATCCCGAGAAACTGAAAGGCAAGCCCGGTGAATGCAGCCCTGAGCAAATTAAGGAATGCCATGGGGGAAAAGAGCACCCTTGCGAAAAGAAAAAGCAATAAGAACAATCAAATGGGAGAGAAAGTCGGGGAGACTTTCTCTCCTTTTGCCGGCAGCCCAGTTGTTCAAGACGAAAAACAGCTCAAAAGCATAGCGGCGATGCCGGTGCGGAAATCTGCGACGGGGAAAATATGGAGACTGTGTAATCTTAACAAGGTGTTTGCGGTAGCAGAATTTCGCAGCAATAAACACAATTATCACCCGGGGTATTGATTATTTTGCCACTAATGGTAATATGTCATTAGTGGCAAAATATCATTAGGAAACAGGTGATAATCAATGCATCATCAATCTTATCTGTCCCACCCAAGGGAAGCATGCAATTGCCGCAAGCACGGTATGCGCCGGGAGGCTTTCGTCATCCCCTGCCTTCTGCTCGTCTTGAAAGAAGAACCGGCGCACGGCTATGAATTGCTGGAGAAACTCGCCGGGCTGCCATATCTTGACACCGTGCCGGACCCGGGTGTTGTCTATCGCCATCTCCGTCAGATGGAGGAGGACGGCCTGATTAATTCGCACCTGAAACCGGGGAAAGGCGGTCCGGCCCGGAAAGTCTATTCCCTGAACCGAACGGGCGAAGAGTATTTGCGTGACTGCACGGGGCGAATCGCGCGCCGGCGAGAGGCCTTGGGGCAATTCCTGGCCGCATATGCGGCGGCGGTGAAAGGAGAGAAGAAACAGAAATGAGCAATGGACTGCTTTATGTTATGACTGCCATTTTGCTCGCCCTTTCTTTCGTCAAGGATCAGCGGAAAACGAAAATGGCACTGCGGAAAGGCTGGAAAACCTTCGCCAATATTCTGCCGGAATTCACCGGCGTGATTATGCTGGTCGGCATCCTGGTCGCGGTGCTGAACCCGTCGGTTATCTCGCGCCTGCTCGGGCAGCAGTCGGGCTGGCTGGGAGTGACGGCGGCGGCGGCAGTTGGGGCAATCACTCTGATTCCGGGATTCATCGCCTTTCCGACGGCGGCTTTGCTGCTGCAAAGCGGCGCCGGGTACATGCAGATTGCCGCTTTTATTTCGACGCTGATGATGGTCGGGATTGTGACGATGCCGGTAGAGGCAAAATATTTCGGACGCCGGTTGACCATCTGGCGCAATTCTCTCGCTTTTATTTTCTCGTTCATTGTAGCCTTTATCGTCGGGAAGGTGGTGGGGGGATTATGATACAACTGGGGAGATACAAAATTGCGGCCGGTACGGCGGTTTTGCTGCTTGCGCTTTATGTTTTCGAACACGGCCTCGGGCTTAAAGCAGTCAGTGTCGTCGGATTCAGCCTGAAAGAAATGGCGGCGATCATCCCGCCGATCTTCGTTCTGCTTGGATTGCTGGACGTCTGGGTGCCGCGGGAGACGATGGTGCGGTACATGGGCGAAAAGTCGGGAATTCCGGGCATCGCTCTTTCTATCCTGATCGGTTCGGCGGCCGCCGGGCCGTTGTACGGAGCGTTCCCGGTCGCGGCGGTATTTATGAAAAAAGGGGTGAAATTCAGTAATATCTTGATTTTTATCGGGGCTTGGTCGACTACGAAGATACCGATGCTGCTGTTCGAGGCATCTTCATTAGGAGTGCCGTTCGCCCTCACCCGGCTCCTGGTGGGTATTCCCGGAATCGTAATCATCGCTCATATCCTGGTGAAAATCACGCGGCCTGAAGATATCCGGGAGATGTACGCCAAAGTCGAAACGATGTAAATCTGGGGCCGCGGTGCCAAAGCGATAATTCCGTCAGCTGCTTTTCCCGTCCTTATGGGCGTTGCGGCGGCGGAGGAGTATGTCAGTTTTTACAGTAGTGTGAAAGCAACGGAAGAGTATAAGCGGGAAAATGACAGTCAGGCGCGGCATTATGGCCGCGCCTGACCCGGTGAAAAGCTATTTACTTTTCGTTTCTGTAGGCTTGATGCCATTCTTCAATTTGCCGGGCAGCTACTTCCCGTCCGCCGTAGCCAAAAGCGATGGCAACAGCGACGGCTGCGCCAAGTGCAATTGCCCCGAAAAACAAGCCGAACGCCAGATTGATGGTTGCTCCGGACAGGCCCATCTGCTGCAGAGAAAGCGTAACGGTCAGAATCAGGATGGCAGCTTTGGCGGTTTTGGCCAGCAAATCAGCTTGCTGAGTGCCGCTTTCCCGGATAACGGTGTAGGCGGTGTTGGCCAGATGAAGGCCGATGGCGAAGACCACTAATCCGATGCCAACCTGGGCCAGCAAAACAGTCAGACTGGTCAGCAGTGATGCGAGAATGGTGAAATTCAGAAGATTTGCCGCTTCAATGGCAGCGAACAGCATCACGGCGATAAAGAGCAGCTGGCCGGCTATTAACGAAGGTGTTCTCTCGCCGTGGACTTCCCGGCTAATTCCCAGGCGGTTAAGGACAGTATCGAAGCCGGCAGCAGTAAGGAAATTGGCTGCCAATTTCGCTGTTATCCGTCCGACAACGAAGGACAGCAGCAGAAGCAGTCCGGCGGCAAATAATGCCGGCAAAGCTGTCATGATGGTGCTGAGCATGTCACTGGCCGGACGCACAATTGCGTCCAGGTTAAGGGCGTTGAGGGAGGCAATCAGAACCGGGATAAAAATGAGCACATTAACGAGGAGGCCGGCCAATCCGGACAGCTTCTGATTGCCGATTACCGCCGGCAGGCCTAATTGCTCGCTTATTCCGTCCAGACCCATGGAACTGAGGAGACTGCTGACAATGCGCTGTCCGGCTCTGGCGGCGAAAAAGCCCAGACCCAAGATGATTGCCGCTCCGAACAGATTAGGCAAGAATTCCAAAATCTTGGTAATCATGCTTTCCACCGGACGGAGCAATCCTTCCATCTGGAGCGTAGACAATACTGCCGGTAAAAACAACAGAAAAACAGCCCAGTACACAATATCACCGGCGATTTTGCTCAGGGACTGAGCAGCCGCGCCGCCGACGCCGGGATGCTCGCCCCAGCGCTCATCCGCCTTGATGGTTTTGAGAGCCCGGATTACTATCATTCTGAGAATGTTGGCGATGATCCAGGCCAGGAAGAGTAATACGGCTGCACCGATGAGCCGGGGAGCGTACAGGAAAAGCTGAGACATAAACTGATTCAGCGGATCGGCCAGCAATGTCAGGCCGATGGTTTGGAAAAAGGCGGTCAACACAAACAGAAAAGCGATGTAATAAACGCCTTTTTCGATAAATCTTTCGGTGGCTTCGTGCCGACTTGCTTCTTCACCGCTTATCTTCATCAAGTGCTCAACAAGGCGAAAGCGTTTGAGAGCGCTGCGGACAATTTTTGACAGGGCAAGAGCGGCTAGCCACCCCAGAAGCAAAACTGCCAACGCGCCAATGGCGTCAGGGAGATAAGCAAGGGTAAACTGATCAAATAAATTCATGTGGCACCTCCATTTATTTCTGATAATAATACTCTTCTGGAAAGCTGCGCTCTATCCTGCCTAATAACAGAAAAATTTCGGCAAAAATGCCTGATTATGACCAAGGCGGGCTATTGAGCCTTATTTTTAACCTCTGGAGTCATCCAGAAATAGATTATCTATCTGTGTCTACCTCCTGGAAAAATTATTGACCCTTATTCCGCAGTACATTTTAGCGTGATAAATATGATGAAAACAGTGGGCCGGGCCAGAATTACGGAATCAATCAATGCGAAGCGACTGTCGTGCGGCGGAATATTCCGGCTTAGTGTTCACCGGGTGTCCCCGGCTTACAGGGGATGTTCCCGGTATCTTTACCGACCGGGTGTTGATGAAACCACAACGCCGCAAGCCATTCGGGGGATGTGCGTCAAAGTCGAAACGGTTTTACAGGATGCTTTGTTATCCGGCGTCAGCCGGCTAGGACGTTCGGCAAAACAGACGGGCCTTTGGTCTAGGCAAAGAGAAACTGTTATTATATAATAAAAATGGAAAAAAGTATCATAAGCCTCATCCGGGCCGGAATTATGTTTTGAAAGAGGGGTGGCTGATGAAAAACGTCGTTATCGACGGGAATAGCCTGACCATCGGGGATGTTGTGCAAGTTGCAAGAAAAGAGCGCCAAGTCGAACTCTCCCCCGCTTCCCGGGAAAAGATGCAGCAATCCCGCGACTTAGTGGAAGAATACGTCGAGAACGAAAAAGTGGTATACGGGATTACCACCGGCTTCGGCAAGTTCGCGAATGTCGTCATATCCAAAGCGGACGCGGCCAGGCTGCAGCGAAACCTGATAATTTCCCACGCCTGCGGGGTGGGGGAGGAGTTCCCGGCGGAAGTTGTCCGAGCAATGATGCTCTTGCGGGCGAACGACTTGGCGAAAGGACATTCCGGCATCCGGGTGTCGACAGTCGAAACGCTGCTGCGGATGCTTAATGCCGGGGTTATCCCGGTCATTCCCCAGAAAGGTTCCTTGGGCGCGAGCGGGGATTTGGCGCCGCTCGCCCACATGGTCCTGGTCCTGATCGGCGAAGGCGAGGCCGATTTTGGCGGCCAACGGCTGCCCGGGCGTGCCACCCTAGCCGCGGCAGGGATTGAGCCGGTCGAACTGCGGGAAAAGGAAGGTCTGGCACTCATTAACGGCACGCAAGTGATGAGCGCGGTCGGGTCTCTTGCCGTGCACGACGCCGCTATCCTCGGCAAAGCGATGGATATCATCGCCGCCCTGACGGTGGAGGGATTGCGGGGAGTAACGGACGCTTTTGATCACCGGGTCCATGCTATCCGTCCCCAGCCCGGTCAAATCAAATGTGCGGCCAATTTGTTAAATTTGCTGGCGGGCAGCTGTCTTACCACCCGGCAGGGCGAACTGCGGGTGCAGGACGCTTATGCCTTGCGCTGCATTCCCCAAGTGCATGGCGCCAGCAAGGACGCTCTCACTTATGTGCAGGGCGTCATCGAAACCGAAATTAATGCGGCGACGGACAATCCACTGATTTTTCCCGCGGAAGGGGATGTTATCTCCGGCGGTAATTTCCACGGGCAGCCGCTGGCGCTGGCGCTGGATTTCCTCGGCATCGCCGTGGCGGAAATGGCCAATATCTCGGAAAGGCGCATTGAGCGCCTGGTAAATCACCAATTGAACGATTTGCCGGCTTTTCTGGTCGGCGGTGAGGGCGGAGTCAATTCCGGCTTTATGATCGCTCAATACTGCGCCGCCTCCCTGGTGTCCGAGAACAAGGTGCTGGCCCACCCGGCTTCGGTCGACTCGATTCCTTCCTCGGCGAATCAGGAGGACCATGTAAGCATGGGCACCATCGCCGCCCGCAAAGCAAGAGCGATTGTCCAAAATGCCGCCTCGGTGCTCGGCATTGAGTACTTGGCGGCGGCCCAAGCCGTCTCCCTGCGGGACGGCGTTGATCACCTGGGGCGCGGAACCGTTCCGGCTTACCGGCTGCTCCGGGAACAGGTCGCGCCGCTGGAAGGTGACCGGGTGATGTATCCGGATATTCAGGCGGCGACTGATCTGGTGCGCTCCGGAAGGCTGCTGGAACTGGTGGAGGCGGTCGTCGGCGAGTTGAATTGATGGCAGACAGGAATAATTGTGAAGGAGGTCAGCCATGTCAAGAGTAATCAAAGCCCCGCGCGGCAAGGAATTGAGCTGCCGCGGCTGGCAGCAGGAAGCTGTTTTGCGGATGCTGATGAACAATCTGGATCCGGAGGTGGCGGAGAAACCGGATGAATTGATTGTGTACGGAGGACAAGGGAAGGCGGCCCGGAACTGGGAATGTTACGACGCCATCGTCCGGGCTTTAAAAGAATTGGGCGACGATGAAACGCTGCTCGTCCAGTCCGGCAAGCCGGTCGGCGTGTTGCCCAGCCACCGCCTGGCGCCTAGGGTGATTATCGCCAATTCCATGCTCGTCCCCCATTGGGCGACTTGGGAGCATTTCTGGGAATTGGAGCAGAAAGGTCTCACCATGTACGGACAGATGACGGCGGGCAGCTGGATTTATATCGGCACACAAGGTATTCTCCAGGGGACTTACGAGACTCTGGCTGCTGTGGCTGAGAAGCATTTCGGCGGCAGCTTGAGAGGGACGATAACATTGACGGGCGGCCTGGGGGGGATGGGCGGCGCCCAGCCTCTCGCCATCACTATGAACGAAGGCGCGGCGCTTTGCGTCGAAGTGGACCGGGCCAGAATTGAGCGGCGGCTGGAGACGAAATATCTTGACGTTTTCGTCGACGACTTAGAGCAAGCTCTGGCGTTGGTGCAGGAGGCCAAAGCGGCCGGGAAAGCTCTTTCCGTCGGCCTGCTCGGCAACACGGCCGATGTATTGCCGGAACTGGCCCGGCGCGGTTTTACCCCGGATGTTCTCACCGACCAGACTTCAGCCCACGACATGCTGAACGGATATGTACCGGGGGAGATGAGCCTGGAAAAGGCACTTGCCTTGCGGCGGGACGACCCGAAAGAGTATATCCGTTTTGCCCGGCGAAGCGCGGCCGAGCATGTCCGGGCGATGCTCACAATGCAGAAAAGAGGAGCCGTGACTTTCGACTACGGCAACAATATCCGCCAAGTCGCTTTCGACGAAGGCGTCAGCAACGCTTTTGACTTCCCCGGCTTCGTGCCGGCCTATATCCGGCCGCTTTTCTGCTCAGGGAAAGGGCCGTTCCGGTGGGCCGCCCTGTCCGGGGACCCGGCCGATATCCGGCGAACGGATGAACTGGTACTGGAATTGTTCCCGGAAGACCGGAAACTGGCCCGGTGGATTAAATTGGCGGGAGAAAGAGTTGCCTTTCAGGGACTGCCTTCCCGGATCTGCTGGCTCGGGTACGGCGAGCGGGCAAAGTTCGGGCTGGCAATCAACGAATTGGTCCGGAAAGGCGAAATCTGCGCTCCCATCGTTATCGGCCGCGACCATCTTGACTGCGGCTCCGTCGCCTCGCCGCGGCGGGAGACGGAAGGAATGAAGGACGGCTCCGACGCCATCGCCGACTGGCCGATTCTGAACGCCCTCATCAACGCCGTCAACGGGCCGACTTGGGTGTCGGTGCACCACGGCGGCGGCGTCGGTATCGGTTACTCCATCCACGCCGGGATGGTCGTCTGCGCCGACGGCACGGTGGAGATGGAGGAGAGACTGATGCGGGTTCTGACGACTGATTCGGGTACTGGCATCTTGCGCCATGTCGATGCCGGGTACGAAGAAGCGGCTGATTTTGCCAAGAAGCACGGAGTGAAGATTCCGCTGCTGAAATAGCCGGGTATTTATCTGTCCGGTTGGCCGGGGCGGCCGCCGCCGGTTTATCCGCAGCAAAGGGGGAGTGAGAATATGGCCAAGCTGATCGAATGCGTCCCGAATTTCTCGGAAGGCCGGGATACGGCCGTCATCGAGGCCTTAGTTGATGTTGTCCGGAGCGGCGACGGAGTCAAATTGCTCGATTATGCACCCGAGGCCAACCATAACCGGACCGTAGTGACGTTCGTCGGGAGTCCGGCCGGTGTCGAAGAAACGGCGTTCCGCCTTGCCAGCCGGGCAGCGGAACTGATCGATATGCGCCGGCACAAAGGCGAACATCCAAGGATGGGAGCGATGGATGTCTGCCCATTTATTCCCGTCAGTGAAGTCACCATGGCGGAATGCGCCGACTTGGCCAGGCGCGTCGGCCGGCGGATCGGGGAAGAGCTGAGCATTCCCGTCTATCTGTACGAGGAGGCGGCCGTTTCTCCGGCCCGGCGCAATCTGGCCGATATCCGTAAAGGGCAGTACGAAGGCTTTTTCGAAAAAATCCGCCAGCCGGAATGGGCACCGGATTTCGGTCCGGCCGTCATGAATGCGAAGAGCGGTTGCTCGGTGGTCGGAGCGCGTTTCGCTCTTGTCGCTTATAACGTTAATTTGGGCACCGACAATATTGCCATCGCCAACACCATCGCCCGTAACGTCAGACATTTGAGTGGTGGGCTGCGCTTTGTCAAGGCGATGGGGGTGCAACTGGCAGATCGGAAGCAAGTCCAGGTGTCGATGAATCTGGTTAATTACGAAAAGACGACTATCTATCGGGCCCATGAAATGGTTAAAATGGAGGCGAAACGGTACGGGGTGCCAGTGGTCGGCAGTGAGATTATCGGCCTCGTCCCGCTGGCTGCTTTGGTGAACTCCCTGGAATATTATCTGCAACTGGAAAATTTCCGCCTGAACCAAGTGCTGGAAAACAGGCTGAGCGAATAGGGGGAGAAAAACATGGCGGATTTGCTGTTGACTAACGGACGCATCGTGACCTGCCGGCACCGGGGGCCGAAAAAAGGGGCTGCGATGTCCGACTTGGGTGTCATCGAGCAAGGGTATGTCGCAGTCAACGGTGATGAAATTGCCGCTGTCGGCGCCGGCGACGGGCAGGAATACGCGGCGGGCGCCCGGGTTATCGACGTGGCAGGCAAAACTGTGCTGCCTGGCCTGGTCGACCCGCACACCCATGCTGTCCATGCCGGTTCGCGGGAAAACGAGGTGGAGATGAAACTGAGAGGTGTCCCTTACCTGGAAATTCTCCGGCGCGGCGGCGGCATCCTGAGTACGGTTGCCGCTACCCGGGCGGCCAGTCCGGAGCAGCTCCGGGACAAGCTGACAAAGAGCCTTGACCGGATGCTTCTCTGGGGAACAACCACCGTAGAGGTAAAATCGGGCTACGGGTTGAATTTCACTGACGAAGTGAAATGTCTGGCGCTGCTCCGGGATATGAAGCATCCTCTCGACATCGTCAGCACATACATGGGCGCGCACGCTATTCCGACTGAGTATAAAGACAATCGGGCAGGCTATATTGAGATGATGCTCAAGGAAGTCATTCCTTATGTGGCGGTGAATAATCTCGCGGAATTCATCGACTGCTTCTGTGAGCACGGGGTTTTCTCCGTTGCGGAAAGCCGGCGGATATTGCGCGCCGGCCGGGAGCATGGGCTGAGAATTAAGCTGCACGCCGATGAGATTGAACCGATGGGCGGCGGCGAACTGGCGGCGGAATTGGGCGCCGTATCGGCGGAGCACCTCGTCGCCGTCTCCCCGGCGGGCATCGCCGCAATGGGAGAAGCGGGCACCATCCCCGTTCTTCTGCCGGGCACGTCCTTCTATCTGCGCCTGGGACGCTATGCCCCGGCCCGACAGATGATCGAGGCCGGCCTGCCGGTAGCTCTCGCTACCGACTACAATCCGGGAACTTGTCCGACCGAGTCGCTCCAGTCGGTGATGGTCTTCGCTTCGATGGGGATGGGATTGACTCCGGCCGAAGTGATCAGCGGTATAACCATCAACGCCGCCTGGGCGATCGGCCGCGGTGAGCGGGTGGGAAGTCTGGAGCCCGGCAAACAGGCGGACATCGTAGTCATGGATGCCCCGAATGAGAATTATATTGTCTACCATTTTGGCATCAATCACGTAGATGCGGTGATCAAGCAAGGAAGAATTGTTGTGTCAGCAGGACGGCTTTGCTGTTAGTTATCCGGGAAGGAGGATGGTCGTGCCGGGGTTTGAAAAGATGGAACTCGGGGAGTTTTCCGGTCTGCTGGCTTCAGATGCGCCGGCGCCGGGCGGCGGCGCGGCGGCCGCCTTGGCGGCTGTTTTGGCAGCTTCGCTGGCCGGGATGGTTTTTGCCTTGACGACCGGGAAAAAACATTTCGCTGCTTTGTCCGAAGACAAAAAGGAAAGAATCGAAGCAGCAGCCCACGCTCTGCCGGAATTGACGGCGGAGTTCTACCGGCTGATGGAGGCAGATGTGCAGGCGTTCGGCGCGGTGATGGAGGCATACCGTCTGCCCAAAGCCACCGCCGCGGAGGCGGCGGAACGGCAGGAGCAAATTCACGCGGCATACCGGCGGGCGACCGCCGTTCCGCTGGAACTGGCCCGCCGGGCGTCCCGGCTGTTTGATTACCTGGCCGTCGCGGTCCGGCACGGGAACCCTAACACCATCTCGGACGCCGCGGTCGGGGCGCTTTTCGCCTTGACTGCGGTGGAGGGCGCCATCCTCAACGTTAAAATTAACCTGAGTGGCCTGGCGTCACCGGCGGGGGCGGCGATTCGGGCGGAAGCGGAGGCTTTGCTCGCGGCGGCGCGCGAGCAGCAGGCGGCGATCGCGGTGCTGGCCGGGGAAAGGATGTAAATGGGGATTTTGCAACCGCCATTGCGGGGAATCAGCGCCTATGCCAGCGCATGAGCTCAGTCAAAAGGAGAAAAAGGCTGCATGACTGTACAGAAGACAATTGATCTTGTGACCAATAACCTCGTTGGAATAAAAGGTATTGCCGGAACAGTCTTGGGCGGGTCGCGGGCGCGCGGCACGCACCGGCCGACGTCCGACATCGATATCGGCGTCTATTACGACGCAGCGGCCGGATTCGAACCACGAGATGTCGGCGCCGTTGCGGCGCGAATCGACGACCAGCGCCGGGAAGGACTGGTTACCGGATTGGGTGAATGGGGACCCTGGGTCAACGGCGGCGGATGGCTCATCATCAACGGCTGGCACGTCGACCTGATATTCCGGGATATTGACCGGGTCGCCCGGGCCAGCGACGCCGGTCGGGCGGGGCAGGTCGAGACTCATTATCACGCCGGCCATCCTCATGCTTACTTGAATGTAATGTATATGGGCGAAGTGGCAATCTGCCGCATTCTGGCCGATCCGGAAAAGAGAATTGCCGCTTTGCAAGCTAAAACAAGGCCTTATCCGGAGCCGCTGCGGAAAGCGCTGACCGATTATTTTCTGTTTGAGGCGGCATTTTCCCTGCGGTTCGCCGGGGACAATGCCGACAAAGACGATATTTCATACGTCGCCGGCTGTTGCTTCAGGACTATCGCCTGCCTGAATCAGGTCTTGTTTGCTCAGAACGGGGAGTACTGCGTAAACGAGAAAAAAGCGGCGGCGATGGTTGACGGTTTCTCTCTTCGGCCGCAGGACTACAAACGAAGGATTGACACTGCCATAGCCTTCCTTGGAACTGAACTGGAAAAGACGCGTAAAGGCATCGAAATTCTCCGCGATCTCGTCGCCGAAACGGAGGAACTGCTGGGGCGGTGAAGCATGGCATGATCGGACGCCGTCCCCGGCCGGACTGAAATAACGACCGGAGCGCCAGGTTGTGGATTATGTCAGAAAGGATGATATTGGCTATGAGCAGAACTATCCGGAGTTCCATTCTCACGCTTGCCTTGGTGCTGTTTGTCATCAATCTGGCCGCGACGCCGTTTTTGCCGGAACTGGTCGGTGTACAGATTACCCGCAGCGGTAATTTAGGCAATTTCGTGCCGAAACCGCTTTTCGTTATTGGTGTCCCTCTGCTTGCCATAGCATTAGGAATGACCAGCGGGAGAAAATCGGAAGCCTCTCTGATTGGCGCGCTGGCCGCACCGGTAATTATCTTTCTTGCGAACCTTATGATTTTGATAATTAATCTGCGGTGATTTTCCCGCTCTATTCAGAATAAAGCATATTCTGAGAAACTTAATACCCTCGGACCGGTGCGTTTATACCGGCCCGTTTTATTTTGCCGAATTGTTCATCGTGCTTCCCGAACCGGCCGGAATGCTTCCCGTTTCTCCTACATACGTTGATTAGGAGAGTCTGAAGGGAGGACGTGTTTTGCTGCCGTCGATCATCTACCATTCCGTACTCGAATGGGAATTCATTTTCCAGCGCCCGCAGCAATTACTGCGGGAAATGGGACGGCGCGGCTGGCGGGTTGTTTTCGTCGAGCCGCGCCGGGCGCGGCAGATGGGAGAAACGAAAGCCACGGGAACGGTGGAAGCGGCGCCCAACGTTTTTGTCTGCCGCGAGGCGGGAGAGGCCGCCGCTCTGGGCGGTCCCGCTCCTGTTCTCTGGGTGGCTTACCCGCCGTTTGTACGCCTGCTTCGTCGTTACCGTCCCCGTCTTGTCATCTACGACGCTGTCGATCTCCCGGCGGGGGAATTCGCCACCTGGGCACCTTATGTGCCCGAATTACTGGCGGCAGCGGACATCGTCTTCGCTGCCTCGCCGGAACTCGCCCATCGGAATGCCGAAAAACATCCGAATGTGCACTTGCTTCCGAATGGGGCGGATTATGAGCATTTCGCCCGGGCGGTCACGGAAGAACTGCCCGCGCCGGAGGATGTGCGGGATATCAGACGGCCCCTGGTGGGGTTCTGCGGCACTCTCGCCGGCTGGCTGGATTGGGAATTACTGACCGGCACTGCGGCGCTTCTGCCGGATTATTCCTTCGTTTTCATCGGGCCGCCGCTCCTCGGGAAGAAAGCCGGGGAACTGCCCCGCCGCTCGAATATGCATTATCTGGGGCATCGGCAATACTCTGAATTGCCGGCTTATTTCGCTTGCTTTGCCGCGGCGCTCCTGCCTTTTCGCGTCAACCCGGTGACCCGGTCGAGCGACCCGGTGAAAGTTTACGAATACTTGGCTGCCGGCTTGCCGGTGGTGGCGACGCCTCTGCCGGCTGTCGGACGGTTTCCCGGCGTGAGGACCGCCCAGACCCCGGCGGAGTTCGCGCGGCAGCTGCGCCAGGCGGTGGAAGGTGACAGTCCGGCGGCGCGGGCGGCCAGAAGGAAGTCAGTGCGCCGGGAGACCTGGGAAACCCGGGCGGCGGCGGCGCAGGCGGCGCTGACGGCGGCACTGAGTCAGAAAAGCAACAAAACCTGAGTCAAAAGCTGGCAGGAAAACGCGCGACCGGAGCCGGCCGCCGCGTTTTCCTGCCAGCCATTATCGGCCGATACAGTGTGACAGCAGCGCTGTCTGCCTCTTCGGCTGCCTGCAATAGCAGAACCGAGAAAGCATATAGTGTATTGACTAAAAACGCTAATTATAGTAGAATTTTAGGCAATGTGAATATATCGAACCTCATCTTCTGTATGGTGAGCTAGAGGCGCGGGCGGTCAGGAGTATTCTTCCGGTGAGCAGGGCAGCGGGGCCGGGAGATAAAAGGGACCCCCGCCGAAGCGGCGCGGCAGCCCCGGCTGTTCCGCTGGGCCGGCCGAGAATATCGGCCGGACTGTCACCGGAAAGCCGCCCGGCTTTCCGGTGGAGTGCTATCTTACAGTTGCAGGGAAGAAGAAGGAGGGAGACTTCGTGCACGGTGGTGGACGGTTGATGACCTTTAGCGGTCTTTTTTCTATTTTCCGGCACTGCACCAAACGGTAATCGCGGCAAACAAATCAGAAAACTCCGGAGGGATAAAATTGCAGAACAATATCGGAATAAACAGCCGCGGGCACTTGGAGGCCGGCGGCTGTGATTTGACGGAACTGGCGCGGCAATTTGCGACGCCGCTTTATGTGCTGGATGAAAAAACGGTCCGGGCGAACTGCCGGGCTTATTTGGACGGGTTGGCGTCTTACCCCGGTAAGACGGCCGTTCATTACGCCGGGAAAGCTTTTCTGGCGGCGGCGCTGTGCCGGATATTGGAGCAGGAAGGCTTCGGTCTGGATGTGGTTTCCGGCGGGGAATTATATACGGCGCTGACGGCTGGGTTTCCGGCGGCGGCAATTTCGTTCAACGGAAATAATAAATCGGCCGAAGAATTAGACTATGCCCTCACCGCCGGAATTGGCCGCTTTATTGTCGACAACATTCAGGAATTGACGATGCTTGATGCGCTGGCCCGGAAAAAAAAGAAGACGGCCGATATCCTGCTTCGGATCGCGCCGGGAGTGGAAACACATACGCACAGCTATGTCCAGACCGGACAAGTCGACTCAAAATTCGGTCTGACACTGACGGAAGGTTATGCCCTGGCGGCCGGACGGAAGGCCCTGTCCCTGGGCAATATCCGGCTGCGGGGTCTGCACTGCCATATCGGGTCCCAGATTTTCGCACCTGAGCCTTACGCCGTCGCCGTTGGCGCTCTCCTCGATCTGGCGCGGCAGCTACAGGTGGAAACGGGCTGGCAGATGGAGGAAATTAATCTGGGCGGCGGCCTGGGAATTCATTATGCCGGCGCGGACGCTCCCCCGTCAATCGCGGAATATACAGCCTTTCTCACCGGGACGGTGCAGGCGGAGGCGGAGCGGCGGCAGATGGAATTACCGGCATTGATTCTGGAACCGGGCCGTTCCATTGTCGGCCCGGCCGGCATCACCCTATACACTGTGGGCGCCAGCAAAACCATTCCCGGCATCCGCAAATACGTTGCCGTTGACGGCGGCATGGGCGATAATCTGCGCCCGGCTTTGTACGGAGCCGAATACGAATGTCTGCTCGCCGATAAGGCGGGGGCGGCGCCGACGGAAACAGTGACAATAGCCGGCCGGTACTGCGAGTCAGGTGATATCCTGGTTAGAGACGCCTGTTTGCCTGCCGTCGAACCGGGAGATATTTTGGCTGTTCTGAACACCGGTGCTTACCATTATTCCATGGCTAATAATTACAACCGGGTTGGCCGACCGGCAATGGTCCTCGTCGGAGACGGCAAAGCCGAGATTATTATCCGCCGGGAAAGTTACGCCGATATGCTCCGACTCGATGTGATTCCGAACCGTCTGCGAGTGGTGAAGGCTTCGCACCCGGCGTAAGAGCGGGCGGGAAGAGAAAAGGATGAAGGTAGAAACGACGGAAAAGAGCGCCGCAGCAGCTGAGCGGCGCTCTTTTCCTGGTTAGGACTATTGCGCACAGGCCGAAACGGAATGTAATAGAAACAACGGGACGGGTGAGATTTCATGGTGGGAGGAGTGCTGAATGAAACAAAAGGAAAACAAATCGGGTCAGCTGGCCAATTTCACGTTGCAGACGAGTCGGGCGATGGGAGTTTAACGTCTGGTGCAGAGCGCCAGCTTCGCCGGTCTGCCGCTTCTGGCGGCCGTTCTCTTGCGCTTCTTCGGGCTGCCCTGAATGTACAGCTTGGCTTTGGCCGGAATGGCCGTGGCGATTATTGCCCTTGAGTATGTCGCCTTGCGCCGGATTAATACAGTCAGCCTGCAGCCGGCGACCGTCCCGATAAAAGAAACAGTCGCCTTGGCGGCAGGAGAGACACCGGCGGCGATGGTTCCAGCCGTCATGCGGCACGGAAAAGTAAGAAGTGTCGTTTCCCTGGGGACCGACAAAGTCCTGGCGCCGGAAAACGCTCTGCTGGTCACCGATAACACGATTTGGGCGCTGACGATGCCCTTGACCCGAGCCGACAAGGTGGTGGGAGGAACGGATATCGGGTAGTGGCAGCGGATAACCGCGTTTAAGGACATCGGGTGCAAACTGAATGAGATGCTTGCCGCTTTGCCGCTGGGCGAGGCCCTCCGGCAGGCGCGGGCTGTCCGACTAATGGGCTGGGACGAACTGCGGTCGGTGCAGACCCCGCGTTTCCGGCAGGCGATTTGCCTGGTATGGCAGGAAGGTCGGAAATTCGGTTACTCCAGCCGGACCAAAGAAGAATATCAACAGGCCAGACAGATGCTGTCGGACCGCCGGCGAGGCTGAAGTGGCGCCGATGCCAGGCGGGAGTCGGCTCTTTTTTTATCTTCTTGCGCGAACAAGCGTTCGGTGGTATAATATGGATAAATTTCGACTCACGAGGCCGGGAGGGAGGAAATTGAACCGGAATACTGTCGACAGCTGTTCCACCTGCCGCAATCTTGACGCCTGCAGCCGCTATATCCCAAAAAGTTTTACGGAATATCATCTGATGCGGTTGGCCGCGATCTGCCGAAACTCAAAACGCTGCTCCGTCTATGACCGGGTAGCGGCCGAGGGAGTCCGACCGGTTGACCGGCTGACGGCGGAGGACATGGTGCGTGAGGGATTAGCCCGCTGGACGCCGGAAGGCGTATTGGCACCGGCCGGTCTGCATCGCTGAAGCGCTCCCGGGGCGTGGAGAAACGGGAAAGCGTTGGCGCCGGACGGGAGGATATTCCAAAACGAACCCAGAATTGTTATGGCGCCGTAATACTATCCGCCGCCAGGTGCGGCGCAGAGAGAAGAGGGAGAATAATGAAAGCGGGAATATTACTGTTTGACGGGGTGGAAGTGCTTGATTTTGCCGGACCGTACGAGGTGTTGTCCGCAGCACGCCAGGGTGAATCCCTTTGCTTTGCAACGAGTACGGTGGCGGAGAAGACGTCGGTCGTCTGCAGCGGCGGTCTGCAGGTAATCTCGGATTTCACATTCGAAAGCGCTCCCGATTTCGACATCCTGGTGGTGCCGGGCGGGCCGGGAACGCGGGGGGAAGCGAGCCGCCGGCAAAATATCTGCCGGTACATAGCCAGGGCGGCGCAGCAGGCAGAGCAGATAGCGGGGGTATGCACGGGGACGTTCCTGATGGCGGAGGCGGGACTGCTGGATGGGATTCCGGTCACGACGCACCACCGGCGCCGGGAAGCGTTGCGGCAGCAATATCCCGGGCTGGAGGTGGTGGAAGCGAAAGTGCTTGACGGCGGGAAGATCATCACTGCCGGCGGGGTATCCTCCGGCATCGATATGGCGCTTTATCTGGTGGAGAAGTTTTTTGGCAAAGAGGCAGCCGCGGCGGAGCGGGAAAGAATCGAGTATGGAATAAACTTCTGAGCAAGTGATGCTGCGGGCTCTGGCACCAACCCCTCAAACAGGCCGTCCATGACAGCCCTCTGAGCGGCGGCGGCGGATAAATCGTTGGAAAGGAACGAGGTGCATAGGCACGGCTGCCGCCGGAGGCGCTATCCGGGAAATCTTACCTGGCAGGAAGAGCACTCAATTTCGGATAGCCGGCAGGAAATAGCTTCCTTATGTCGAAAAATCAAACAAAGTCTGATTTTTTCGACATAAGCTAAAGCAAGTAATGTCCGGTCTATCGAGCAACCGGCAAGCAAAGGAGGCTCCCGGATTGAACAGCAAATATCGCCGTTTTGGGGCTGTCGGGCTGCTGGCATTGTTTCTGGCTTTATCCCTGGGAGCCTGCAGCAGCAAGAACTGTTCTTATGAGGTGACGAATTATCGGCAAGGCGGGAAAGGGAAGGAGCGATCATTCAGTTTCGACACTTTTTCCGGCAGTATTACCAAGGAGATCAATTTGGCTGAGTCCGCCGGCAATTTGCGGATTCGGATTGCGGCCGAGAAAGGGATTGTCGAGTTGACGGTAACCGGCCCGGACGGTGCCGCCTTGCTGCAGGAAGCAGCTTCCTGCAATCTGGCGAGGGATTTGACCGGCGAATATCAGCCCGGCTGTTATTCGGTTAAGTTCACGTCGGGGGGAACGAAAAATGGGCAAATCAGTCTGAAATTTGAATAGCAAAGGCTCATGGAGCGACCGGACCGAAAGGTCCTTTTTTTTTCGGGGCGCAGGAGTTGAGAGGAAATGATGTCTCCGTCGCGCCGAAAATAGGGCGGCAGTCTTACGTAAACACCGCTCCAGCCAAAAGCTCCCGGCATAAACTGTAGCAGCGGATGTTTCCCGGTCGGTGCTGCGGCGCCGGCCGGGCAGACGGAAGGCTGCC
Source organism: bacterium (assembly GCA_050943375.1). Taxonomy (GTDB): domain Bacteria; phylum Bacillota; class SLNR01; order SLNR01; family JBMNPB01; genus JBMNPB01. Next base: position 56,997 of record JBMNPB010000004.1, on the reverse strand, counting down.
GGCGGAAGGAGGGTGAAAATGCGGGATATTATATGCTGCCTGCAGTCCGCCTATGCACGGGTTAACCCGACTATCACTTTGGTCTGGGCGGGGATATGCTGGGTGTTGTTCCCGGATGCGGCTTACGTCCCGGCGGCGGTTGCGGTCGGGATAGCAGTCATCTTAGATCTGCTTTCCAAAATCTATGCTCTCGCCGTTACCCACGGCGGCTATCTCCAGGCGACCAAGAGCAGGGCAATCTGCAGCGATGTCCTCTGGAACAAAACGAAGACGAAACTCTTCGCATATTTCGGGACAATGATTCTGGCCGGATTGGCGCTCCGGGTGGCGCCGTTTGCCCTGGTGGGTAAGGTCGTCTCCACCGTAGTTTATTCAATCATGTTTATTCGGGAATGGCAGAGCGTGACAGAGAATTTCATTGCGGCCGGCGCTGATGCCCTGCATCCGCTGTTGGAACTGCTGCGCCGGAAAGAGAAGGAACTGCTGGATAAGGAAACTCCGGTGGCAGGCAGAGAAGCGGCGAAAGAAGAGGCGAAAAAAGAATAATGGTAGCATCGCCAAGCGAGCGCGGCGCTGTCTTTGATGCCAAAAGGAGGTGAGAAATTAAAGACCCAGGGAGAATTTTCGGGAATGCAAGCCCTTTACCAAAGCAGCGACGCCGGAGAGTGATTTTGTTGCCAGATATCGGAAGCAGGCAGGAAAATCGCCTGTCGCGGTGAATTTGCAGGAAAGGGGAAGGAAGTTCGGAGGAACGGCCGTTTGACCAGCCCGTTTTCCGGCGGGAGATTGTGTTTGGGAGGAAAAGCATTGTCTTTGCGGCGGCAGATGCCTTGGCTTCTCGGTTTGACGATAATCATCATAATAACCGGAGTGGGGGCGTTCAGCTATTCCGCTTACCGGGATCGCCTGGCGAGTCTTGAGGAGGAAAGAGTCCAGCAAAGTATTGACCGGGCTTTGCGCGTTTTCCATGGCTATCTGGCGGGGCTGAGTCAGCAGGCCGCTCAGTGCGGACAGGAAGAGGCGTTCTTGGCTTGCGTCCGGTCCGGGCGGTGGGAAGAAGGCACCGCTTTTTTTAATACGGCTTTCTTTCAGGCCGGCGGAGCGGATACGGCCGTATTTTTCAATGCCGCCGGGGAGCCGGTTTTGGTGCAAAGATATGATTGGCAGCAGAGGGAAGTAGAGGTGCCTTCGCCCGCTCTGGTCGCGCAGTTAGCCCGGATCTACGAGAGTCTCGCGGCCGAGACGGAGGCCGCCGGTCTCATTCAGATGACGGAAGGGGTAATGCTCGCGGCGTCCCGTTCTCTCCCATCCAACCGGACAGGAGAGAACGGGATTCTGATGCTCGGGCGATTTCTGGACGCGGCGGTGATTGAGCATCTCGCTGCCGCCGCCCAAATTAACTTGTCGCTCCGGCGCTATCTGCCTCCGTCCGCCGCCCCGGACCGAAATGTTCTGTTTCCGGGTATATCCGACCTTTCGCCGATAGCGGTGGAGCGGATCAGCGATGAGACCATCGCCGGCGGCACGGTGCTGAACGATATCACCGGCAGGCCGGCCTTAATCCTGACGGCGTATCTGCCCCGCTATCTATATTGGCAAGGCCGGGAAGGGCTGCGGTTTTTCGTTGTCCTGTTTCTGTTGAGCGGCGCTCTGTGCGGAGCGGGGGCCATCCTTATTCTGGATCGGATGGTCCTGCGGCGGCTGGCCGACCTGAGCCGCAGTGTGCGGGAGGTAGCCGCCGGCGGAGATTTGAGCCGCCGGATGCTGGCAACAGGAAAAGACGAACTCGCTGACCTGGAGAGCGGGATCAGCGGAATGCTGGAAGCCCTGGCCCGGACGGAGGCGCTGCGGGAAAGAGAAGAGAAATACGCCGCCGTATTCAACAACGCCAATGACGCGATGCTCCTATACCGTTTGACGGAGGACAATCGGGCCAGTGTTCTCAGCGAAGTAAACGACGTCGCCTGCCGGATGTTGGGTTATCGGCGGGATGAATTGCTGGCAATGGACTTGGCGGCGTGTGTCGCCCCTGAATACTCTGTCGCTTTTCAGACTGCGCAGGAGCGCCTCTGGCTCCTCGGGCAGGTTCGTTTTGAAGTGGAATTGGCCGGCAGCGGGGGAAAGCGGATACCCGCTGAAATTAACGCCCATGTTTTTCCGCTCGGGACACAGCGGTACGCTCTCACCATCATCCGGGACATCAGCGGGCGGAGAGAGGCGGAGCGCAAGCTGCAGTATCGCCTGACGGTAGAGAAAGCACTGAGCCAGGCGGCGGGCATGCTCGTTCAGGGAGACACGACGGATCTCACTGCCGTCGTGGCCGTTCTCGGACAGGCAGTCGGCGTCAGCCGCGCCTATATTTTTCAGCTCAGTTCGGACGGAAAAACGATTGCCAAGACAGCGGAATGGTGTGACAACGGCGTCCCGTCCTACCGGCAGGAGACGAGTTCGGTTAGTATCAGCGGATTAAATTGGGCTTTGGCCCGGCTCAAAAGACGCGAGGCGGTCAGCATTCCCGACGTCTTGCAGCTGCCGCCGGAAGCGGCGTCGGAGCGAAATCTTTATTCCGGTCTCGGAGCCCGGGCCATTTTAACAGTCCCGATCTTCGCCGACGGGAAGTTTGCCGGCATACTCGGCTTTGCCGTCACCGCTGTGCCGCGCCGCTGGGCGGAAGAAGATATTGAACTGCTCAAGACTGTGTCCGGTATTATCGGATCTTATCTGGAGCGAAAGACAACGGAAGATAAAGTCAGGTATTTGAGCTTTCTCGATAAGCTCACCGGATTGTACAACAAAGCTTACTTTGAAGAGGAACTCGTCCGTCTTGACACGGAGCGGCAACTGCCGTTGAGTCTTATCATGGGAGATATGAATGGACTGAAAATAATCAACGACGCTTTCGGTCATACGGCCGGCGATGCGTTACTGCATTCCGCTGCCCGAGTTCTGAAGCAGGTTTGCCGCAAAGAAGACATTATTGCCCGCTGGGGCGGTGACGAATTCGTCATCCTTCTGCCCCAGACGAACGCCGGCGCTGCCCGTGAGATAATCCGGCGCATCCGGAGTGTACTGAGAACGGCGACTTGTGAGCACGTGCCGCTGAGCATGGCCTTTGGGACGGCGATCAAAGAGACGCCGGAGACGGATATCCGGCAAGTGTTCCGCCTGGCCGAAGACAGAATGTATCACAACAAACTGCAGGAGGGCAAGCAGACCCGCGCAGCTATTATCACTGCCTTCGGACAGGCTCTGATTGCCAAAGGCTTCCAGACGGAGGGCCACGTCCGGCGGACAGGGCGACTGGCAGCCGCGCTCGGTCGGGCGGCCGGGATTACCCCGGAGGAGATGGCGCAGCTGAAACTGCTGGCTGCCCTACATGATATCGGGAAAATCTCTCTTCCGGACGAAATTCTGCACAAAAAAGGGCCGCTGACTGCCATGGAATGGGCCGAAATCAGAAAGTATCCGGAAGTTGGTTTCCGGATCGCCAACTCCATCCCGGAGCTCGCGCCGGTGGCCGAAGCGATTCTGGCGCACCAGGAACGGTGGGACGGGAACGGCTACCCGGTCGGCGTCGCCGGCCCGGAGATACCGCTGGTCGCCCGGATTATCGGGATCGTGGATGCTTATGATACGATGGTCAGCGACCAGCCGTATCGGGCAGCTATGGGCGCGGTCGCTGCTCTGGCAGAGATTGAAGCGGGCGCCGGCCGCCAATTTGACCCGGCGCTCGTCCAGCTGTTCATCCGCCTGATAAATGCGGGGGCGGCGGATGCTCTGGTGGGCGTTGCGGTGACGGAAGAAAAGGAGACGGCGGGAGAATAGAAATGACGGCAGAGGGATGGGCTGTTTAGGAACCGGGCGCCGGATGTGGCGACCGGTTTTCCGTTTTTCCGCCGCCGGACAGCGGATTGCCGTCCGGAGCGCTTGTCTGCATCAAAGCGTCCGCGGCTGGGGAAAATATTGAAAAGCGATAGGAAAGGGAGTGGCCGGCATGCTGCGGTTCTTGTGGTTCGCCTTGGTGATCGGTGTGATGGCAGCTTTAGGGTATGTTTTGCTTGGGCGGTACCGGCCAACAACCGGGGGCAACGGAGAAATGGGCCGCCATCTGGACGGCACGGCCAACGCTGTGCTGGCGGGAGACTGGCCCCGGGCCGTGGCAGGGGCGGAAAAACTGGCGGAAGCCTGGCGACAGATCGGCTACCGGCGGCAGAGTCGGCATGGGAAGAGCAATCCTGCCACGGTTAAAGCCGATCTGACCCGGCTGCGGCAGGCCGGTTTGGCCCGGGATAAGCCGGCCGCGCTGCAGGTGCTGGGCAATCTGCGAGATTATTGGGAAGAGCCGGAAAAAAATTAACACAGAGGAAATTACATAAGCAATGTCTCACCGGCAAACAATATTAGCAGTAACGGTGAAGGAGGTGAAAAAATGACTATCGGGCAAAAATTACATTCGGCACTGGCGAGCGCGGAGAGTTTGTGCGCCGATCTGAAAACGTTCGCCCTGGAGACGGACAATCAGCAGTCCAAACAGACATACGCGCAATTAGCCCAGCAGATGGAAGGCACCGTGAACACGCTCAAGGCTCAGGTGAATACGGCGGAAGCGCAGGAACCGCAATATAAAGTGTTTAACCAAATGCAGCAGGGAAGCCAGCAGCCGGGTGCCCAGATGAAACAGGGAAGTCAGATGCAGAGCGGGCAGGCCAGTTGGAAACAGACTGGACCGAAAAAGTATTGAGCAGCGCAAGGAGGAGCAGAGAAATGCTCCTCCTGAGTTTACGGCAGTTGCCGGTTAAGCCGCCGGGAGGGAATACGGGCGCAGCCGCGAATAGTTGCAGTAAAGCGGCACAGGCTGCCGAAAAATGTGACGATGCGGGAGGTGTACTGGTGTTAACTCCAGTCAGCGGTAATTCTTATTATATCCCGGGAGCGGTCAATTGCGGAGTGTATGTGCGGGAAGGCGGGCAATGCACCGTAATTGACACGGGCGGCGACGATACGAGCGGGAAGATTATCGCGCGGACGCTTCGGGCGAATAATTTGACGCTCACGACTATTATCAACACCCATTCCCATCCAGACCACAGCGGCGGCAATGCCCGCCTGGTCCGGGACACGGGCGCGGCAATCTATGCGCCGGAATTTGAGGCCGGTGTGATTGAATATCCGTCCCTGGAGCCTTTTTATTTGTTCTCCGCCGCTCCCATTAAAGAATTGCAGGGGAAATTCCTGCAGGGGAAACCAAGCCGGGTGAGTCGGGTCATCCGGCCGGGCGACAATGTGGACGGACTGGAGGTCGTGGATTTAGCCGGGCATGCTCCGGGCCAAATCGGCGTGGCGACGCCGGACGGAGTCCTGTACACGGCAGACGCTTATTTCGCCGTCGACATTCTGGAAAAATATTTCGTGCCTTATTTCGCCGACATCGGGGGAACGCGGGCGACATTGGAGCGCCTGGCCGCCACTGACTATGATTATTATCTCCCCTGCCACGGGCAACTCGCGACGGAAATTGCCGCTGTGCTGGCGGCTAACACGGAACGGCTCGACCGGATTGCCGCCTATGTGCTGGAGCAGCTTTGCGAGCCGAGAACGAAAGAGGAATTGCTGGCGAGCATGGTGAACGATTTTCAGATTGCCCTCAATCCAGTCCAATATTATCTAACGGCGGCGGCGCTCAGCGCTCATCTTTCTTATCTGGCGAATCGGGGCGATATCAGCTTCCTCTTTGGCGCCGGGCGGATGCTCTGGCGGAAAAACTGAAGAAAGTCTTGAAGACGCACTGACTGGCGGTGCGCCTTTTTTGTCCCTAAAAAAGGGTTGGGATGTGGTACATTGTCCCGGGTCCCGCATAAGATGAAATAGGCGGATACGAGGGGAGGGATAATTGTGAGCGTCGATCTTATAATCAGTAAAACCCAGCGTGCTCTGGAAGAAGAGCTGCGGGGAATCGTTAATATTACCGCTGTACATCGCCGGCCTGACGGCTGGAGAGTTGAGGCAGAAGTGATGGAAAAGAAGGGCGGGTGGCAAAGACGCAATGAATGCCGTTGCTGCAACCGCTATGAAATACTATTCGATGAAGCGATTAATATAATTGGGCACTACCGAATCGGAGTAAGCGGCGCCGCCGCGGCAGATAGTCAGCAGCCGGATGCCGTTTGCGGTGAGCTGCCGGTCCCGGATAATCCGCCGGCTGACTCGGCGGCAATGAGCGCTGCGCCGCCGTTTTCCGGTTTACCGCCGGCAGAGATCGTACCGCCGGATGCGCTGGAAGATGAAAAGGGTGAAGAGGCGGAAATCGCGGCGGAGCAGGTCGGCGGCGTGGATGGCATAGCGGAAACCGCGGTAGAAGTGGCAAGCGGTGAAACAAAAGCCAGACAGGAGGACAGTATGTCAGAAGAATTTGTTAGCGATGGTCTGAGCGGGGAAGCGAACGAATCGGAAGTAGTCGGGGAGGCGTTGGAAGAAGTGGTTTGCCCAGAAGAAACGGCAGGCGGAACGGATAACGGCGAAAGGCTGGAGGCGGATCCAAAAGAGGAAGCGGCGCCGGCCACCGGACCGGACCGGGCGGCGGAAATTGCGCTGCTGACCCCGGAGGAGGAGAAAATCATGGAATTCCTGCGTGACTGCCCGGCGGGACTGACCTTGGAGGAACTGCGGAATCTGACTGGAATCCGGCTTAATAAATTAAGTCTGCATTTGCGCCGGTTATCCGGCCGCGATTGTGTACAGGCGAAAGAGAGGAGATTTACAGCAGCCGTTCTCTGACCGGCCAGACAATCAGCCGACGGTCGAAGACCCGCTGCCTATCCGGCGTCGCTTCCGGTTTCCAGAGGAAGCAGCGCCGGATTTTATTTTCGGCCGCGGCCAGAGGGTATTACGGCCACTGCGTTTCCGGTCCGCCGGCGAGGCCTATTTTTCTAATGGAAGAGGCGCTCCGGAAAGGGAGTAGCGGCGTGGCAAGCTGTTGGCCAGAACGGCATCCATAATATCGAAGCGCCGTTCCGGGTGATAGCCGAGATAAAGACGTCCTGCCGCCGTCCGGCGGCGGGGCTTGCCGGCGGCTAAAGATATCGCTTCCAGACTGTCTCCGATAATAGTGTCGGCAATCTTACGGGAATGCGGGTAATCTTTCAAGGGGGAGCCGAGATTGTTATGGTCGATACGGGCGCCGATTGAAACACGTAGTCCGCCTTCGACTGCGAGAGCAAGGCTGACGGGTGGAACCGCCAATTCCGGCAGGGGAAGTGCCGCGAGCAACTGCCCGGAGACGGCATGGGGCCCGTGCGATGGAGTGGCGACGCCGAGCGTGGGGAAAAGTCCCAGCTTCCGGTTCAGCTTCGCCCGGTAAGAAAGTACTTCCCGGGCGAGCCCCTGGACGCAGGGAGGGTTCGGATAACAGTCGGTCAAGGCCATATCCGCCCCCTGCTTCACTTGCCGGATTAGGTCGGAAAGACAAAAAGTGATGTCGCCGGTCATATCCCCGTCAACGAAAAGGCAGACCCGGGTACCCGCGGCCGCCGCAAGCCAGGCACCGATTACCCGGGGGACATCGATTCCCAGCCGCTCCGGGAAGTTGACGGTCGTAATGCCGGGCAGAGACAGAGCAAGGCTTTTCTGCGAAGTCAGCTCATCGCCGTTAACGATTACCAGAGTGCGGTCCACCCCGGCAGCGAAGATGGAAGCGAGTACTTTCTGGATGCGAGCAGCCTCGTTGCAGGCCGGAACAACGGCAGTTATCATGTCATCACCTGTCAGTAACGTTGTTACTGACATCTTATTGCGGTCGCCTTTCGGTTGTTCCGAGCCGGAGTGAGGTTGGGCAGCCCGATTCGGCACTTATTATCGGTTAATGGAAAACGGGCAGCAGATAGGCTTGCGGCCTGGGCCGAATGGCTGCGGGAAAAGACGCAGGCAGGATTTGCCTGGGGCGGCAAGTTGTCGGCCGGGCGGGATTGTGCTATAATATGAATGTTTACATAAAATAAAGCAACAGCAAAATACGGCCGGATAGGAGGGACGACTGCTTTCGGCTTCTCGGCCGGACATTATCCGGAAAGAAAAGTATGGAAGAGAAAGGATGGGAGCATGAGTAAATTTAACAGAAAGATAATGGTAAAGGCATTGATCGGCGTGCTTCTCCTGCTCTCCGTTTCAACCTCGGCCCTGGCGGCCGGAAAACAATACTCACCGAAAGAGATGCTGGGAGCGCTGGGATATAATTCGTCGTACAGCGGGAATCTAATCAGCGCCAAAATGGTCCGGCAGTTTCAGGCGGATAACGGATTGGCGGCAACCGGTTGGATTAACGCCGAGACATACGCTCTGATTATGGCGAAATTTACTGCGCTGGCAGATGGGACATGCCCGCAGCCAAACCCGGAGCCGAAACCGGAACCCGGCAAGACATACACACTAAAGGAAATGCTGGAGGAACTCGGTTACCATTCCAATTATCCCGGGAATCTAATCAACGCGAATGCTGTCAAAAAGATCCAGTCGGATAACGGGCTCGCCGCGACCGGATGGATTGATACGACTACATATAATCTCATTCTGGCAAAGTTCAAAGCGAAACTGGCAGAGGAAGAACCAACAGAGCCGGAACCTGAACCGAAGCCGGAACCTGAACCGAAGCCGGAACCTGAACCGAAGCCGGAACCTGAACCGAAGCCGGAACCTGAACCGAAGCCGGAACCTGAGCCGAAGCCGGAACCTACGCCGGAGCCGACGCCCGGACTGACGGCGGATGAGCAGAGAATGGTCGATCTGGTGAACGGGGAGCGGGCGAAAGTCGGTCTGCCGGCCCTGGGCGTGGACATGCGCCTGGTGCAACTGGCGCGATTGAAGAGTCGGGACATGATTGACAAAAATTATTTCAGTCATACGTCTCCGACGTACGGCTCTCCCTTTGACATGATGCGTCAGGCGGGCATCACTTACCGGACGGCCGGGGAGAATATTGCCGGCAACAGCAGTGTTGACAGGGCGCACACGGCCTTGATGAACAGTTCGGGCCATCGGGCGAATATCCTGAACCGGAATTTCACTCATTTCGGCATCGGGATTGTCGACGGCGGTTCTTATGGTAAAATGTTCACCCAGATGTTCATCGGTATCTGAAGCGGGACAAAAAAAGGCAGCCAAAGGGGCTGCCTTTTTTTATCCCGCCGCCGGTAAAGGACTTCGGTGCCGGTTGGGCTGACAGCCGCACCATTTTGTCCCGTGGGCATATACTGTAATGGCAGCTGTGGATGTCCCGGCCATATCGGGCCGGGGCGGAAGGAGGTGAGCCCGGCGAGCAAGGCATATCACGAGGTGTCGGTCACAGTTGTCGAGGCGAAACAAACGGCCCGATCAGTTCTTTTGCTCGGGCGGCGCGGCAAGAGCGGCAGGACCGTCCCGCAGCCTTATCCCGTTGGTATCGGTCCGGGGGAGACGCTGACGGGCTTAGATTCGTGGCTTATTGCCGGCCGGCCGGTCGAGGCAATTGCAGCCGGCGGTGCGGTGAAAGTAACGGTCAGTTTCACTCTGGCCGTCGTTTACCGAGTTGCTGCCGCCGCCGGAATTGATTACCGTCTTCTGACGCTGCCGCAGAAAAAGGAAATTACAGTGCCGCTCCGCCTCAATCCGGACATTGCCGTTCTGCCGCCGTTTGTCCGGGTCTGGAATTGGAAATGCGCTTTACGGCAATTGCCGGAGAACCGGGTTGGAATTGCGCTGACAGCCGATATCAAAGTAATTTTAGGCCGCCCGGCCGGAATATTTTTGCCGCTGGCGCCGGGCAGGTGCCTGGATGGAGAAAGCGGCGTTGGGCCGGAAGGCGAGAGTGACCGTCTCCCGGCAGAAATATTGACGGCCGTCGCCGCAGCCTTTCGCGCGGCCGTAGCCGGCCGCACCGGGCGGGAAGAAGCGGCGGCTAAAGAGATGACGGCCGGGGAAGGAAGGTATGGTGTGATGCAAAACAGAAGGCCGGGTCCTGGAGTCAGGGGAAACGCTGATGAATTTAAGTCTTTCGTCCAGAACAGCACGATTCAGAAACTGGAGGAAGAGCTGAAATCTTATGTACAGGAGGTCTCCTTCCTGCGCGAACAAATCACATCGTTGCGGGAGCGGATGGCCGGCTTGCGAGAAGATATTGTTGCCTTGCGGGAAGAGAAGGAAGAAGCGGTCCGTCTGCTCGCTGCCAAGGAGCGGGAATGCGAAGAGATGAAGCAGGCGGCCGCGGTGGGAATGGCCCGACCGGAGGAACCGGACGGAGCCGCGGAACCTGCCGGCGGTACAGCGGAGCCGGCCGTTCGGACGGCGGCGGAAAAATCGTTTTTCACCCGTTTGCGGGACATGGTCGGCGGCCGTTAAGGGGCAGCGCGGGCGAAAAATGCCCGGCGCAAACAGTCTGCCCCAAGACACACTTTCTCGTCGGGCCACATAAGATAACTTAGATATTACCGCTCAACGGCGTGCCCTCCGGGCGCCAGGAACGAGAAAGGCAGGCGAAAGAAAAACTGAAGAGGAGGGATATAGATGCCAAAAAAACATTTGGATTGTGCACAGGAATGCATTGATGTTTTCGTCAATGTAATCAAAGCCAAGAATATCCAGAGGGATGAAGTTATCGTCGGTTTTGTCGATGAGTACGGGGTATTGCACGGGCGGGAAATCTGCCTGGATCCGTCCATTTGCTGTTGTGCGGAAGGTGTTTCCGGTCCTGTGACATGCGTTGAGGATGTCCGAATCCGGAATCTGCGAACAAAAGAAGATCTGCTCTGCTCCGGCCGGATTCGAGTTCACCTGAAATTCGACGTCGTAATTATTTACCGGGCGCTCTGCTCGTTCAACACTGTGCAATGCAACGGCAACAGCAGCGCGGCGGAGGAAGTGTTCTGCGTTGAGACGCTACGGGATGTGATCTTCACAAAAGAAATTACCCTCGATGAATTTTGCCCGCCGCTGACTGAGGAGGAATTCCGAAATGAAGTCGACCGGGCGGAAATCATCGTCCGGAATTTCCGCTTCGAAGTGGATATCAATGGCCGCTGTTCCGGGATCTGCCCGAATTTGGCCGATCCGAACCGGGATGAGTGCATTCCATGTCCGGAGGGGCCGGGCACTTGCATCAGCCTGACTGTGTTCGCCGATATCACTGCCAAACTGGGCAAGATGGAGGACATCCTTGTCTGCGGTCGCCGGGAAGAGGAGTGCTGAAAATAGGGCCGGGAAGAGGTACGACGCCCGGGGTTTTAGGCAACCGCTCATGGCTGAGCGGGCGGGGAAAGTAACCGGGAAAGGTTCGGAAGCCAGGAATTTGTCAGACAGAGTTGATTGGAGACCATCATGAACATAAGGACAGGGGGGGAACAGTTTGGATAAGGAACACGATGTGAAAACCGAAATGATGCCGGAAGCCGAAGGAAAAGATGAAGCGCAGTCCAGCGCCTTCCCGTATCCGCCGCCCTTGGGTAAGTGCCGGGAATGCTCGGAGGAGTGCATCGACATCTTTGTCAATGTGGTCAAAGCTAAAAATGTTCAAAAAGATGAGGTAATTGTCGGTTATGTGGATGAGTTCGGGGTAGTGCACGGGCGGGAAATCTGCCTGGATCCGTCTGTCTGCTGCTGCGCGGAAGGCATCTCCGGTCCAGTGACATGCGTTGAGGATGTCAGGGTTCGGAATCTAAAGACCAGGGAAGATTTTGTTTGCTCCGGCCAAGTCCGCGTTCATCTGAAATTCGACTTGATAATCATTTACCGGGCACTCTGCACCTTTGCTACTCCTGCGAGTGTCAGCTGCAACGGGAAACCGGAAGAGGTGTTCTGCGTCGAAACATTGCGGGATGTAACATTCACGAAAGAAATCACTCTCGACGAATTCTGCCCGCCGCTGACCGCGGAGGAATTCCGGAATGAAGTCGACCGGTCGGAAATCATCGTCCGGAATTTCCGCTTCGAGGTGGAGGTCAACGGCCGCTGCTCGGGAGTGACCATCAATGTGACCGACCCGAACCGGGATCAGTGCATTCCCAATCCGGAAGGGCCGGGCACCTGCATCAGCCTGACGGTGTTCGCCGACATTACCGACAAACTGGGCAAAATGGAAGATATTCTCGTCTGCGGCCGCCGCGGCATCGACTGAGGCGGGAAGCGTCCGGGACTACGGCGTGAAAGGGTGAACCGGGATGGGAAAGACGGCGGAAGGAATAATTACCATCAAAGGCCTGCAGGCGGGAGAAGTGGACGGAGTCAACCGGATTCTGTTCAGCCTGCCGGGACTCAGCCAAGCCGCGGCGAATACGGCGACCGGGCGAGTCCGGCTTGAGTATGAACCGGCCCGGTACGGACTCCTGACGGCGGTAATGCTGCTGCGGCAGGCCGGTTTCCCAGCCGTCGTCGGGGAGTACGGTTGAGGCTGCTGAAGCGAGGGCGGCGCCCGGCGAAAAATTAAGCATCGACTGCACGAGGGTTAAGGCATCAGCGTCTTAATCCTTTTCTTATTGGCCGTCCGGCTTGACCGGACAGGGAAAAGGTAATATATTGGAGATGGGAAAGCCCGACCGGCAGCAGGGATTCGGGCGGCGGTCCGGCTTTCTCCGGAAACGAAAGCAAAGGGGGAATGGGCATGCCGGTAAAGGAGTATTTCACGGTTGATGTCTTCAGCGCCAAAAAATACGCCGGGAATCAGTTGGCGGTGTTCACCGACGGCCGTCTGTATTCCGACGCGGAGATGCAGCAAATCACCAGGGAGATGAATTACTCGGAGACGACGTTCATAATTCCGCCGGCCAATCCGGACGGCTCCTACCGGGTGCGGATTTTCACTCAGGCGAAGGAAGTTCCCTTCGCCGGCCATCCGACGCTGGGGACGGCGTATATCATCCTGCGTGAGTACATCCGGGAGAAAAAAGATGAAGTTGTCCTTGATCTTGCCGTCGGGAAAATTCCGGTCAAAGTAGATTATGCGGATGGCGCGCCGGCCCGGCTGACGATGCGGCAGAACCAGCCAACCTTCGGGACGACCGTCCCCCCGGCCGAAATCGCGGCGGCCCTTGGTCTGCGCGAAGATGAGATCGACGCCCGGTATCCGGCGGAAGAAGTCTCCACCGGACTGCCCTTTCTGATTGTGCCGCTGCTAAATTTGGCGGCCGTTAAGCGGATTCGCCTCGACCACGCCAAATGTGCAGAGTTGTTCACCGGTTTGGCGGCGAACGGTGTTTTCTGCTTCAGCCCGGAGACTTACGCCCCGGAGAACACCTTGAATGCCCGGATGCTCGGGTATGGCGTGGGTGTCGCGGAAGACCCGGCGACCGGAAGCGCTTCCGGCTGCCTCGTCGCTTATCTGCTACGGCACAGCTATCTTGGGAAGAAAGAATTCGCTGTTTCCATTGAGCAGGGGTATGAAATCGGCCGGGACTCGATCTTATATCTCTCCGGTTCACAGCAGAACGGGACGTACAATATCTATGTCGGCGGCGCCGTGGTGCCGGTGGCCAGAGGGCAGCTGCTGTAAGTTTATTGGCACGGGGAGCGGCCGGGGCCGGCCGCTTCTTTTGTTTTTCCCATTCGGATAGGAAAAAGGGCCGGGGCAGAGAATATCATATAGGCGAAAGACCCGGCAAAGGAGGCGTTAGTGGTATGAACCGGGGGAAAAACCACAAACTAATCGTAGGCGTCGATATCGGCGGCAGCAAAATCGCCCTCGGTCTGGGCGATTTTGCCGGGACGCTCCGGGAGCGGCGGGAATTCCCGACACCGGCGGAGCCGAATCCGGCGACGGAGCGTATCGCCGCCCAGATTATGGACATGCTGGCGGCGGCAGGGACCGGACCCGGGGCTCTCGCCGGGATCGGATTGGGATGCGCCGGTCCCCTCGACCAGGAAGCCGGAACAGTGCTGAATGCGCCGAATCTGCCGCGTTGGGCGAATTTCCCACTGCGCGGCGCGGTGGCCGGCTGGTTTGACTGCCCGGTCTGGCTCGAAAACGACGCGAACGCCGCCGCTCTCGGCGAACATCGTTTTGGCAGCGGACAGGGCTTTGCGGATATGGTTTATGTGACGTTGTCCACCGGTATCGGCGGCGGCATTATTATTAATAATCAATTGCTGCGGGGACAGGGCGGCGGGGCCGGAGAAATCGGCCATATGACAATTCTGCCGGACGGACCGCTCTGCAACTGCGGTAACCGGGGCTGCCTGGAAGCGCTCGCCTCCGGCCCGGCAATTGCCCGCCGGGCGCGCGAGCGTCTTGCCGCCGGGGGAAGCTCGCGCTTGTACGAAATGGCCGGAGGTGACCCGGCAGCTATTACCAGCAAGACGGTGGCAGCCGCGGCGGCCGCGGGGGACCGCCTGGCAGGGGAAATCCTCGCGGAGACGATTGAATATATCGGTATTGGGCTGGGGAATGTGGTCACAATGCTCAACCCAGAGGCAGTGATTATCGGCGGCGGCGTGGCCAAGATTGGCCGGTATCTTCTGGCCGGCGCCCGGGAAATAATCGGCCGCCGCGTGCGTCTGGTGCCGCCCCCGGCTGTCCTGCCGTCCGGACTGGACGGCGATGTCGGCATTTACGGGGCGCTCAGCCTGGCCCTTTATCATCTGAAGGCAAGACCGCCCGAAAAGGAGCAAAGGCGGGAAAGAAGATACCGTTGGGAGGGAGAAGATTGAGCTTCCAGAATTTGCGGATTATTGATTTTCATGCTCACTTCCCGTTGGGCTGGGGAAGAAGGCCGGATACGCACAAATTGCTGCGGGAATATAACCGGGAGCGGTCGGTGCGGTTTCGCCGGGAATGGGATTTCCCGGAGCCGGAGACAGCCAGCGCGACCCGGGAAGAAATGGCCGTGCGGTGGGCGGCGGAACTGGATGCCAAAGGTCTGGATCTGGTCGTATTCATGACCGGCGGCGGGAACTCGTCCCTGGCGGAGACGGTGCGTCTCCACCCGGATCGTTTCGCCGGTTTTGCCCACCACGATCTGGCGGCGCCGGACGCTTTAGCGCAACTGAAGCAAGCAGTGGAAGAAATGGGGCTGCGCGGCTACAAACTGCTCGCTCCCCGCCTGACTGTCACCTTCGACGAGCCACGACTGCGGCCCGTCTGGGAATACATGGCGGAGCGGCGGCTGCCGCTACTGATTCATTTCGGACTACTGGGGACCGGGGGCGGCATTGTGTCGCACCCGCTAATCAATCCCCTGTCAATCTTCAATGTGGCGCACGAGTTTCCGGAAATCCCCGTCATTGTGCCTCATTTCGGCTGCGGCTACTGGCAGGAACTGCTGCAGCTCGCCTGGAGCTGCCCCAATGTTTATGTGGATACGTCCGGCTCCAATCAATGGATGCGCTGGATGCCGTACGAGCTGACCTTGGAGAGTGCCTTCCGGAAGGCGTATGAGACTATCGGCCCGGAACGGATACTGTTTGGGACGGATTCCAGCTGGTTTCCCCGCGGCTTCGCTTACCGCTATCTGCAGGATCAAGTCCGGATCTGCCGTTGGCTGGCGATGAAGGAAGAGGACATCCAGGCTATTTTCGGGAGGAACGCCGCCCGCCTGCTGGGATTGACCTGGCCGGTCCGGAACGCCGTTCCTCCCGGCGGCCGTGAATAATGGCCCAGCCGAGATTGGCGAAACTCAGGCCGCCGACGAGCCAGGTCCGCTCGTCAAAGGCGACCCCGGTCGCGGCCGTGAAGACGATATAGATAATCAAGACAATACTAAGTAACTGCGACAGCATTTATATCACCCCGTGCCTAGTATGTGCCGGGGCGACGCCTATTAATCTTAAGTGGGAGCCGCTTAAGAAAACGGGAGAGTAAATTATGAATCTCGGAGTAATTATTATCGGCGGAGTTATTACCTTTGTTTTCTTATTTTTGTCCAGCCTCGCGCTGGTTTTTCTCGGACCGGCTCTGCCGGAGGCGGCATTATTAGCCGCGGCCTTTTTAATGGCTGTGCTGTCGATTCTCCTCGGCAGCGCTTATGCCGCAAGCCGGGCCGGGCAGAGGCACGTTCTCCACGGTATCCTCGCTGCCATGGTTTGCCTCAACCTGACCTTCCCTTTCATCATTATCTACGGCTCGCAGATGATGGAGATCTCGCCGGGAGTGGCAATTGCCGGCATCATGAATTACAGCCTGTTCGGCGCCGTCGGCGGCATCGCGGCGAAGCATCTGGGGCGGCGCCGTTAGCCGCCCCGGTTTTGTATGATTTTTGCCTGGCATCCATTGACAATAATCAGTGATGCAATCAGCATCAAGTCTTCTGCCGGCGGATATTAACCCTAAACTGATAGTCATTGAGCAGGGAGACAGCGTCCAGCTAAAAGCCGCCGGTGGCGGTAACCGACTGCGCTGCCTTTTATTTGCCGGCGAAAGGCGCCCGGTCAAGCTTCAGAATGGTCCGGCAGAAGATATCATAACCCCGCTGGATGTCCTCCCATTCCGTCCGCTCGTCCGGGCAATGGCTCTTGCCGCCAACGCTCGGTACGAACAGCATCCCGACCGGAGCTACCCGGGCGACGGCATTCGCGTCATGGCCGGCGCCGCTGGGCATGACCCGATAAGGGACGGAGATTTCCCGACAGGTTTCCTCCATTACGGCGATAATTGCCTCACTGCAGCGGCAGGATGGCTTCCTGATTATTTCGGTAAATTGGAAACCGGCGGTGGGGATGGTCACGGCGATCTCTTTTATCCCTGCGACAGCCCGGTCAATCACCGCTTGCTCCATATGTCTCAGTTCGAGGACGGCCTCGACCCGGCCGGGAATGATATTAATTACGTTGGGATAGACTTCCACAACCCCGAACGTCCCGGCCAGGGTTTCGTCCAGTTCGGCAAACATTGCGTTGGCCCGGACTGCGAGCGCCGCGAACGCTTGGAAAGCGTCCCGCCGCCCGGCCATCGCCGTGGTTCCGGCGTGATTGCTCTCGCCGGTGACGGTAATCCGATAGCGGGTTATTCCGACGATGCCGCTGACGATGCCGACGGGAGTCCGGCTGATGTCCAGAATATCACCTTGCTCGATATGCATTTCCAGGAAACAGGCCAGTTTGGCCGGGTCAATCCGGCTGTTGCGCAAGTCCTCCGCCGTCAGTCCGACGGATTGCAGCTTTTCCGCCAAGCCGGCTTCTCCCGGGTCGATCAGTCCCAGCATAGCCCGGCTGCCGAAAGTGCCGCCCAAGGCACTGCCTTCTTCCGCGCTGAAGCCGACCACGTGCAGAGTGTGGTTCAATTCCGTCCGGCTGTCCTGCAGGAAAGAAGCGAATTCCAGGGCGACCGCCGCGCCCAGGGCGCCGTCGAATATCCCTCCATCCGGCACTGTGTCCAGGTGGGAGCCGATCATGATAGCCCGGTCCGTCCGACTTCCCGCTTTCGTCCCGATCACATTGCCGACGCCGTCCCGCCGCACCGCCAGACCGGCCGCCGCGAGCCGGGCGGCGAACCGCTCGGCGGCGGCGAAATATCCGGGGCTGAAAGCCGGGCGGGAGACACCGCCCCCGGCGGTCCGGCCGATGGTGCCGATTTCAATAATTCTCTCCCGGAGCCGGGAGTAATTATGGCTCAACATTGTTACAGCTCCGGCCGCAGCCGGACTATTTCACCGCCACCGGCCAGGCTCATGTCCACCACGCCGTCGCGCATAATGGTTTTGCCGCGCAGAAGGACGCGGGTGATGGAGCCGGTCAGTTCCCGGCCGTCGTACAAGCCGGCGACGTCCCGGCCTTTGGTATACATTTTCGTCTTGTCGACCTTGTGGGTCCGGTTCATGTCCACCACCAGGAGATCGGCGTCCAGTCCCGGCCGGATGAAGCCTTTCCGGTGGTCGATGCCGAACAGGCGGGCGGGGTTCTCACACACCAGTTCCACCATTTTCGCCAGGGAGAGTTTCCCGCGGCTGACCGCGTCCAATAGGAGAGGAACTCGGGTTTCCAGGCCGGGGAAACCGGCCGGAGATTTGAAGATGTCGGCGTAGCCGCGCTCTTTCTCTTCCTTCGTGTATGGGGCGTGGTCGCTGCCGATGATGTCCACCGTCCCGTCGTTGATATAATCCCATATCCTCTCCACGTCCGCTTTCCTTCGGATGGGAGGATTGCATTTCGCCAGCGGGCCAAGGGGCAGGCTTTCTTCTTCAGAAGTGAAGATATAATGGGGGCAGGTTTCCACGATCACCGGCAGGCCCAGTTTTTTGGCTTCTTTCAGCAAGGCGAGCGCCTTGGCTGAGGAGACGTGACAGATCTCGAGCCGTGCCCCCGTATCGGCGGCGAAATGGAGCAGCTTGGCGACGCATTCCGTCTCGGAGATGACCGGCCGGGACTCGAAATGCGCCTTGGCGTCCACCCGGCCTTCCTGCTGGAGACGGGCCGTGGCGCCCTGGATGATATCGTCGTTTTCCGCATGATAAGAGAGCAGTACGCCGTAGGGCGCCGCCGCCGTCATCGCCCGGTGCAGATTGTAATCGTCGCTGATGGTGAGGCCCTCGAATTCTCTCTCCCGGCCCGGCATCGGTGCCTGGAGAAATGTCTTGAAGGCGACTACACCCGCCTTATGCAGGGCCGGAATGTTGTCGATGCTTTCCGTGCCCAGTGCCCCGTAAAAGCAGCAGTCGACCAACAGCTGCGGCCCGGCGATACGTATCCGGTTTTCCAGAATGGCCGGGCTGAACGGCGGCGGGTTAGAAATGGGATGCTCGAAGATGGTCGTCACGCCGCCGGCCGCCGCCGCCGCGGTGCCGGTCAGGAAAGTTTCCCTTTTTTCGCTGCCCGGTTCGCGGATGTGGACGTGGGTGTCGATGGTGCCGGGCAGGATGATTCTCCCGGCGCAGTCCAGGACGGCGCCGTCAAATTCTTCGTTTCCGCTCGGGGCGAGCAGTGCTTTGATGACCCCGTCGGCCACGATGATATCCGCTTTGACGAGTTCGCCGCCGACAAAAACATCCCCGTTAATGATTTTCAGCTTTTTCCCCATGTGATACCTCCTCTGATATTCCGGTTATCCTCACCATCTATATTCGGCTTCGCCGACCGGTTTCCCTTGCCGGCCGAAGCGGTAAACGCAACGGAAAAAAGACTCAAACCGCGGGGGTTCAAGTCTTCTTACTTTCCGGACAGGACTTGGTGCAAAGGGCTGACGAGAGCCCGCGGCCGAATGTCAGTTAGTGCCATGGCGGCCGCCTGACAGATTACTCTTCCGCTGCGTAAATAAGGATATACTTATCGTCATGGTATTGGAAGATTTTCTCGATTTGATCGTCAATTAAATCGTCCGCCGACCCGGCAAAACGAATTAGCGCGCTGACACTGCAGCTGGAGCTTAATGCTCTGGGAACGGGCATCAGCGCACAAGGGATATTCTCTTTTTGCATAGCCCGCTCAAATCTGATGGCGCCGGTATGGGTGAAAAAGAGGATTTGATATTCCCGGCTCATTTTCTGGCCTTCAGTACCGATGTTTCCCCTGCGTCCTCGATCGTAACCGAGTAGCCGACATTTTCCAAGAAACGCTGCACATTCTTTTTGGCAGTATTATTATCCACGATGACAGCCAAGCCGTCTGCCGCCTCTGTCAGAGCCTTTTTGGTCATGAGTACCGGCTGCGGACAGCTCAACCCGCATGTATCGATTGTTTTCATATTTCCCTCCCGATTGCGATTGTGTTTTTTGACACCAAAGCAGAGTTAGCATAAGAGATGGCCAAGATAACAAGGAAGCAGAGGCCGACCGCGATCTGTCCGTTGACAGTAGTCCCGTTGGCGCTGGAGGCCAATCCAAAGTTATGGCTGACCGCTGCGCCCGCCAGCATGCCCATGACGCTGATTGCCGAATCAGTATTGCCTTCGCCGGCCAGAATTAATTGGCGAAGCGGGCAGCCGCCGAGCAAAACGGAGGCCCATCCCACCAAGGTCATCGAAAGGAAATTCCACAGACCGTCCGTATGGGCAATCGGCTGACCCGCAAAACCGGGTTTGAAATAACCAACAGCTAAATTGGCCAGAAATGCGGCAGTCAGGATTGACAAGCAACCGAGCATCAGGTAGTTGTCCCGGAAAAGGATTAGGTCCCGGGTGCCGCCGACGGTGCATAGCCGTGTCTTTTGCGCCAGCGCGCCAACGGTCAGTCCGGCAGCCAGAGAGAGCCAGAGCGGCGCTGCTGCAGCTCCGGGGCCATTTTCACTAAAAAATACGAATGCAGGCGCCGCCAGGAGAAGAAACAGCAAGCCGATCGCGCTGGCCGGAAAGAGATATCCTTCAAAATTCGTGAGCAGATAGCTGCGCTTCAGATTAAACTCGTGATTGAGGAAATAAATTCCGACGTAAATGCCGGCCACAAATCCGGCTATTCCCAGAAGGGCATTAAAATCACCGCCGGCAAGCCGCAGAATCATTCGGAGGGGACAACCCAAAAAAACCAGTGCCCCAATCATTACAATGCCGGATAGGATAAAGCGGGTAAAGGGAGAAGAGCCTCCCCGGGAGGCGAATTCCTTGTTTTTGGCAGCCAATAAAAAGGAACCTAAAACGAGTCCGATGATCTCCGGCCGGATGTATTGAACGACCGCCGCCCGGTGCAGACCCAGCCCGCCGGCGATGTCCCGAAGGAAGCAAGCAATACAGAAGCCCATATTCGCCGGATTGCCGAAATAAACCAGGAGAACCGCTAATAAGCCGACTGCGCTGCCGGCGATAATAATATCTGACTTGCCTCTCATAAGCTATATCCCCTTTCTTGAACTTATCACCTTATCTCATTTTAGCAAGGGATATAACAGTAGTAAAATAGGTAAATCAAATAGTGCCGGCTTATGTTATTATTAAAACCAATATGCATTGTTTTATTAGTTTTTCTTTGTTTATAATAGTGTATATGAAAAAACAGGTGAGGTGCTGAGCGGAATGGACAGATTATATATGGACAGCGGGGCGACTTCCTTCCCGAAAGCCCCGGGAGTTGCGGAAAGAGTATACGAATATTTGAAGAATATCGGCACTAATGTAAATCGAAGCACATACTCGGCTTCCTTGGCAGCAGAACGTGTTGTTTTTGAAACCAGAGAACTATTATGTTCGTTTTTTGGTTACAACAAGCCTGAAAACGTAGTGTTTACAAAGAACATCACTGAGAGCCTAAACGTATTAATCAAAGGGCTTTTCAGGGACGGAGACCATGTAATTGTATCCTCCATGGAGCATAACGCAGTGATGCGGCCGCTGAGTTCTCTTGCCAGCCGAGGAGTGACCTTTTCAAGAGTTATGTGTCAAGAGGATGGCAGCCTGAGGGCGGCGGATCTGCTGCCGCTGCTTCGTCCCAATACTAAAGGGGTCGTAATGACCCATGCTTCCAATGTCAGCGGAACGATTCTGCCTCTGGCGGAGGTTGGCGGAATTTGCCGGAAATACGGCCTGCGGTTTATTGTTGACACCGCGCAGACAGCGGGCGCTATCACGGTGGATATGGAGGATTTGGGCGCGGATGCTATTGCTTTCACCGGGCACAAAGGATTGCTGGGCCCGCAGGGAATTGGCGGCTTTGTGGTGCGGGACAATCTTGCCGACGAGCTTTCCACCTTAATCGAAGGCGGGACGGGAAGTATGTCGGATACGGAGATACAGCCTTCCTACATGCCGGACAAGTTTGAGGCCGGCACTCTCAACGTGCCGGGAATTTATGGCCTGAACACGGCACTGCAATATCTGTCAGATACCGGGATTCACGTAATCTACGAGAAAGAGATGCAGCTTTCGTCTATACTTCTCGAAAGACTGCTTGAGATGAACCATGTCAAAATTATCGGCAAGAAGACTGCGGAAGGAAGAACGGGAATTATCTCGATCGATTTTAAGGGCAAGGATAACGGTGATATGGCGTACCGCCTTGCGTCAGAGTTTGGCATCATGACTCGCAGCGGAATGCACTGCGCGCCTTCCGCCCATAAAACGTTGGGCACATTTCCAAGAGGTACGGTCCGGTTTGGCTTAAGTCATTTTCTGACCGAGGCGGATATCCAGTATGCCGCCGATTGTGTGGCTAAATTAAAATAACTGAAGGAGACAATATGGAGTTCAAACAGTTGGAGAGCTTTGTTGCAGTCGCCCGGAAAAAGAGTTTTTCCAAGGCCGCAGATATATTGTTCATGTCACAGCCGGCTGTCACCAGCAATGTGCAGAAGCTGGAAAGTGAACTTGGAGTCACGTTAATCGACCGGAAAAGCAAGAACATTTCTCTGACCGAAGGCGGGAAGCTCTTTTACCGCTATGCGGTGGAGATTCTCAACACTTGCGCTAAAGCTGAGTATTCTCTCGGTGAATATAAAAAGAATATCGAGGGGATGCTGGAAATCTGCGCCAGCACGATTCCGGAACAATATCTGCTGCCCCATATTGTGAAGGCTTTCAAGGCAATTTATCCTCACGTTACGTTTACCGTTCGCCACCAGGATTCAAAAGCAGTTGTTGAGGGGATTCTTGCCGGACGGATAAACTTCGGATTCATCGGAGCGAAATATCCCTCAAGGACCCTGAAATATATTGACTTCTACGATGACCGAATGGTGCTGATTACTTCGCCGCAAAAAGAATATACCGCGGATCCGGTTGGGATCGGGAGCTTGGCGGGAGAAGACATTGTGCTGCGGGAAGAAGGTTCCGGGACAAGACTGCTGCTGGAAAAAGCTTTGCGGGAAAGGAAGCTGGATCTGAGCCTGTTCCGTTCTCAGACAATTAACGAGAGCCTGGAGGCAATTAAGAAGATGGTAGCGCTGGATGTGGGCATCAGTTTTATCTCCGATGTTGCTGTGAAGAACGATGTCGCCGCCGGTTTGTTGAAAAAGTACGATGTTGAAGATTTGAATCTTAAACGGCATTTTAGCTTTGTGTACTGTAATGACCGGTGCCTTTCCCCGCTGGAAGATAAATTTAAGAATTTCGTTGCGGCCTGGAAGTGGGATGAAGTAGATATTTGAGCAGGCTTCGGAGCATTGAGCAAAGTCATCCGGTTAGGTGAAATGCGGCTGCTCTGCCCTTGAAGAGGAGGATGGGAAGGTGATTGAGTTATACTATACCGGAATAGACATTGGATCGAGCTCGGCAAAAGCAATTGTGCTAGATGAAAACGACCGGATCGTATACAAGCTGATCCTGCCCACCGGCTGGAGCAGCTTAGAGACTGCCAACCGCATTAAGGAGAAGATTGCCCAGGCTGACATGGCGTATAATCAAAGCAAATTTGTTGCCACCGGCTATGGTCGGGTTTCCGTTCCTTATGCCGATAAGACGGTCAGCGAAATCACCTGTCACGGCAAAGGCGCCGCCTTTTTGTTTGATACCAAGGATTGCACGGTAATTGATATCGGCGGTCAGGACACAAAAATAATTTCTCTGGCCGGGGGCAGAATTGTCGACTTTCTTATGAACGATAAATGCTCGGCCGGAACCGGCCGGTTTTTGGAAATCATGGCCAATACTCTTGGCGTCAGTTTAGAAAGGATGTTCGCTTTAGCCGCGACCGGCTCCGGTGTCAGAATCAGTTCCATGTGCACCGTCTTCGCCGAATCGGAAGTCATCAGTCTGATCGGCGGCGGTCAGCCGAAACAAGATATCGCTTATGGCGTCATCGAGTCCATAGCCAATAAAGTAATATCGCTTTGCGGCAAACACTCTTCTGCCAGCAGCAACTTCTATCTGACGGGAGGACTGTGCGAGAGCGATTACATTATCAAAACTTTGTCAAAGAAGCTGGAAACCACCGTTGTTTCAAGCCCTCTGGGCCGGTATGCCGGGGCGATAGGGGCTGCTCTGGTCGCAAAATCATTAGAATAAGATATTACGGGGAGGATATGATGACAAATATTAATCTGCCCGAACAATTCGAAGCGTTTGCGGAAGCCCGCAAAAACGGCTTTATCAAGGTTAAGAAAATCAAAGAAAACGGGGGCATCGTCGCCGGTGTTTTCTGCACCTTTACCCCTCTGGAAGTATTGGATGCGGCAGGGATCGTTTCGGCCGGTCTGTGCGGCATGAGCGATGAAACAATCGTCTATGCCGAAGCGGATCTGCCGAAAAATCTGTGTCCGTTGATTAAATCCAGTTATGGCTTTGCCATCACCGAAAAATGCCCTTATACCTATTTCGCGGATATCATCATCGGGGAAACGACTTGCGACGGCAAAAAGAAGATGTACGAGTATCTGGGCAAGATTAAAGACACTTATATTATGCAATTGCCGCAAGGCATTGACCGCGATTACGCCGCCGAATTCTGGAAAAGGGAATTGTGCCGCTTAATCGAAACATTGGAGAAGAAATTCGGGGTGAACATCACCGAAGAAAATTTAAGAAAAGCCGCTGCCCTGAGAAACGAGCAAAGGAAACTATTTAACGAGTTTTTCGAGTTGGGCAAGTTGGAGCCGCCCGCCATTAAAGGTTATGATATGTATAAGGTGATCGAGGGCGCGAATTTCAGTTTTGACGTAGAAGAAAACTGCCGAAAACTGCGCGAGTTGATTGATAATACCAAGAAAAGCTATGCCGAAGGCAATCGGCCGGTGGCGAAGGATGCCAAACGAATTCTCGTAACCGGCTGCCCCCTGGGCGGCGTCCTCGATAAGGTGGTCGGCACCATTGAGACCGGCGGCGGCGCTGTGGTCTGTTTCGAGAACTGCGGCGGGATAAAGCCGGTGCGCAGTCTGGTTGATGCGAGCGCCGCGGATATAGTCGGCGCCATCGCGAATCGCTATCTGAATATCGGCTGTTCCGTGATGACGCCGAATCCAAGGAGAATGGAAATGCTGCCGGAATTGCTGCGGGAATTCAAAGTTGACGGCGTCATCGAAGTCATCTTGCAAGCCTGCCACACTTACAATGTTGAAGCAAAAGCCGTAAAAAGTCTGGTCAATAAAGCGGGGGCCCCATACATGGCGGTAGAAACGGACTACTCCCAATCCGATCTGGGGCAAATGAAAACCAGAGTGGCCGCTTTCATCGAAATGCTGTAAAGGCAGAGGCAATAATAAGTCTATCGAAAGAGTAATATCTTTTCTTTACCTACGGGCGGAGGCAGGCAGAAAATAACTGCCTCCTTTTTTTGCCGTCAGTCTTTCGGGGAACGTCCATAAGTGCCAAGAATTTTGCGCACAATACCGGACTTGACCTGATCCTGCTCCTTAATACATGTATGTGATTTATCCAACGATACAGTATCCAGGGGTAGTGCTCAGGGCGGTCAACTATTACGTTAGCGAAAAAATCTTGTTCTGATAGCCATTTTGGGATGTATTTATGGTATTATTAGGTTGTCTATGACCTTATGATTCGTTCTTTATAAGGGGGTAAAAGATTGTTTATCGGAATAATCGGTCTGCCGATGGTGGGCAAGACGACTTTGTTCAATTTGATGACGAACGCCCGGGCCGGGACGTCAAATTTCTTCTCCGGCAAGACGGAAGCGAACGTCGGCACGGCGGTGGTCCCGGATGCGCGGATTGACTTCCTGTCGGCGCTCTATAAGCCCCGGAAGACGATTTACGCCCAGATTGAGCTGACGGATGTGGCCGGCCTGGTGCGCGGCGCCGGGCAGGGGCAGGGAGTAGGCAATCAATTCATGGCCGCCATCCGGAACGCGGACGCGCTTGTTCACGTCATCCGGGCGTTCGCGGACAAGGAAGTCCCTCATGTGGATGGGAGCGTGGACCCGCTGCGCGACTGGGAAACGATCGACATGGAACTCTTGGTCGCCGACCTGGAAATCGTCGAGCGGAACATTGAACGTCTCTCCGGCACTAAGAAAATCAAGCCGGAGCAGGCAGCGACCCTGAGCGGGCTGCGCAAATGCCGGGATGCTCTGGAAGAGGAGAAGGCGATTCACAGCGTTGCTTTCTCCGCGGAAGAAGAAGAAGCGTTGCGGAGCTATTCCTTCTTCACGGAGAAGCCTTATGTGCTGGTTGTCAATCTGGATGAAGCGCAGTTGAAGGCGGGCGATTATCCCGGTAAGGCGGCCTTGACGGCGAAAGCGGCGGAGCGCGGCGTCCCGGTGGTGGAACTGGGCGCGAAGATAGAAGTGGAGCTGAGCGAACTGGATGCCGCGGACCGGGAGATGTTCATGGAGGACCTGGGTATCGCCGAACCGGGCATCAACCGTCTCGTGCGGGCAACATACCACCGCCTGGGGCTCATTTCTTTTTTCACCGTCGGGGAAGATGAGGTGCGGGCCTGGACGGTCGCGCAGGGTACGGACGCGAAAAAAGCGGCCGGGCGAATTCACTCCGATATTGAGAAAGGTTTTATCCGGGCGGAAGTCTTTCATTACAATGACATCGCCGCCCATGGCACGGCGGCGAAGGTCAAGGAAAAAGGGCTGTTCCGTCTGGAAGGGAAGGAGTATACCGTCAAAGACGGTGATATCATTAATTTCCGGTTCAACGTTTAGGTGCCGGCTGCCTGCTGATAACCATCAGGGAAGAAGCCGCTCAGAATGGAGTCGATTTCCTCGGCTTCGATCACTTCTTTTTCAGTCAATTTCCTGGCGATGGCATGCAGGGCGGCGGTGTGTTCGGACAGGAGGGCGGTTGCTCTGGCGTAACCGTCCTCAATTATTTGGCGGATGGCGGCGTCAATCCGGTTGGCCAGGTCCGGGCTGCGGCTGGGTTCGAACGGATAAGTGCCCGGCGCTTTGCCAAAGGACAGGGGGCCGACTGCGGTACTCATCCCGTACTCGCAGACCATCTTGCGGGCGAGGTCGGTCGCCGTGTTCAAATCGTTCTGGGATCCGGTGCTGACTTCGGAGAAAATCAATTCTTCCGCGGCCCGGCCGCCGAGTTTCACCGCGATCGAATTGCAGAGTTCGCTCCGGGTCATAATATGCCGGTCTTCACTGGGCAGTTGGAGGACGTATCCGAGGGCGCTGCTGCGGGGAATGATGGAGATCTTTTGGACCATCGCCGAGCCGTCGGCCAGGAGCTTCGCAATCAAAGCATGGCCGCTTTCGTGATAAGCGACGATTCGCTTTTCCCGTTCGCTGACCCGATAATGCTTTCTTTCCTGTCCGGCGACGACCCGCTCGATGGCCGAGGCAAAATCACCTGCTTCGATGTGTTCTTTTTGCGCGCGGGCGGCCAGAAGGGCCGCCTCGTTGACGAGATTCGCCAGGTCGGCGCCGGAGAAACCATGCGTCTTTTGGGCGAGTGCCTCGATGTCCACATCGGGACCGAGCGGTTTATCTTGCACATAAAGGCGCAAAATCTCGGTTCGGCCGATGGAACCGGGCAGACTGACGGCGATATGACGGTCGAAGCGGCCGGGGCGCAGCAGCGCCGGGTCAAGGATATCAAGGCGGTTCGTCGCGGCGATGACGATAACTGTTTCGTTCGTGTCAAATCCGTCCATCTCGACGAGGAGTTGATTTAAGGCCTGATCCCGTTCTTCATTGCCGGTGATACCGCCGGAGCGGATGCGGCCGATAGCGTCGATTTCATCGATGAAGATAATGCAGGGACTGTGTTTCCGCGCCTGGGCGAACAGCTTGCGAATCCGCGAGGCGCCGACTCCGGCGTACATCTCCACAAAGCCGGAGCCGCTCATGGAGTAAAAGGGAACTTCGGCTTCCCCGGCGATTGCTTTGGCGAGGAGAGTTTTTCCGGTGCCGGGCAGACCGTGGAGGAGGACGCCCCGGGGTATCTTGGCGCCTACTTTTTCAAAGGGGGAAGGATCCTGCAGATACTGGACGATTTCCGCCAGTTCCTCTTTGACCTCGTTGATGCCGGCGACATCCTTGAAGCCGACCTTGCTGCGGACGGCATTATCCTTCAGTGATTCTTTCACCGGCTGGTCGATCATCGACGTATCGAGGCCCTTGTTAACGGCGTAATTTTTGCGGGTCCGGCTGACCAGGAAATTGCCGAGAAAAAAGAAGAGAATAAGCGCCATGACGAAATAGATGTAGTTGCCTTTGCCGTTATCCGCCAGGTAATGGATGGGGATGCCGCTGGTGGTGATGGGCAGGAGAAGATCACTGCCGATGTTCGTTACGGTGAATTTCTGCCCGTCGCGCAGAGTCCCGGACGCCCAGACCCGGTTGGTGGTAATGCGCAGATGGGCAACTTTGTCCTGCTCGACGTAAGCCTGCAGTTCTCGGTCGGTAAGTTCGACCGGAGGGCGGAGTGAAGCATCGCCCGTTGCGGCGGCGGCGCCGGCCGCGTCGGGCAGCCGGCGTTGCCCGTTTAGGTAAATCACGCCCACAAACAAAGAGACGAGCACAATACAGGCGACAAGGAGACGATCAACCCGCCCGGCCATTCCCACTCCCCCTTCAAATTCTTACTTTGCTTTAATTATCTCCTTGGCGGCGCCGTTACGTCAAATACATTCAAGCCGGAATAGGAAAGGTCAGATAATTCAGACAACGAAATGCGGTATAAATATTGCGAATCCTGATATTTACAATTATTACGGCCGGATTAGTCCGATTTGCATTTGGTTATGGCGGCGGACGCGTTTTTACCCCGGCTTGTGTTCGGGAAACAACTGCCGGGTAAAAGGCTGCTTAGCGGCAGCCTCAGCCTGTCGAGAGAACAATGTGGGGTCCGGACTTGAGATTCCGGAATCCTGACGCCGGGAGGGAGGACAAAAAACTGGAAGCCGGAAGTAAAAAGCAAAGGCCGGGGCGATAAGCTATGCTAAGAGCTGCAAGCAATTTACCGCTCCTGGACAGGTGAGCAGCGAAACCGGACGGGGTGGCGGAAGGGACGTTGTCTCACCCCGTAAAAGGGTATAGCCGCCCCGTCACTTCGTGCCTCCACTCCCCGGAGGGGAATGGAGGCGCCGGGGAAAAGGATGCAGGGATTGTGCCCGGGCACCGGGAAGGGCGGTTCATCGTTTCACCAGCCGATAAATCAGAGAGCCGCCCTGGCGGACGGCTCCAACTGTATCCACTATAGCATAATTTCCGGTTTGCGAACGGGAAATTTACGGGAAAGAACTATCACCCCAGCCGCCGGCTTCCATTGTGAACGAAATACAGCATAGAGTCAGCCATATGCTAAGGTTGCCAGCGGCAGAAGTGAGGGCCAACACGGGATACCGCGGATAAGCATCCCGCTTGTCTTGTACTCTTTCGTTACAATGACGATCCGGTGGTTTCTCTACAAGCTGAAAAAAGGCTGCCTGGCGGCAGCCTTTAGGCTTTAGAACCGGTCGCAGTGATTTTCGCATTCGGCGCAGGGGCGTTTGGCATCTGCCAGCGGCGGTTCGCCTTTGATGCTTTTAATGAGTTCAAACGCTTCCCGGACATTCTCATCCTCGCCTTCAATCGCGAGGGTTACTGCACCGGCTGAGCCTCCCACGCCGCCGGAACTGAAGTGAACGGCGTCGACGCCGGCAAGAATGGCGAGGGCTTCGATTTCGGTAATGACGATCGCTCCGACAACCGGCCAGAGCGCGCAGCGCATGCCGAGGCAGAAATCCCAGTCGTAAAGGCCGCCGTAAGAAGCGGCGTCCAGGACGGAAGGCACCAGTTTCTCCAGGCCGACCGCAATGATCAGCTTGGAGTTCCGCGGGAAGACGGTGTTGTAGACGGCACCGATTGTGCCGCCGACAGGGCTGCCGATGAGAACGCCCGCGTTTCCTTCCGGGTCGACCGCATTTGCCCCTTTAATCATGACGTCGTCCTTGGTGAATTCTTTCAGGTAATCGGTATAAGGTTTGTCGGTCTTGACCTCGCCTCGCACGATAGTATACGGGATCGGTTTTTCCCGCTTGGCGCCGGATGTCGAGCACTGCATGCCTTCACTGACAATCCCGAAGGTGTAATTGGCTTTGTCAATCTTGACGCCAAGCAGTTCCTCCACTACATAACCGTTTGTCGTTCCGCCGCCGATGATTATCCGGCCTTCTTCTTTGGCGTGCCGGACTTCCGGCAGCGCCGCGACCGCTTTGGCAATCAGCCGGCGGGATTCGGCCGGGGTAAGAGTGAATAAAGCTTTCATCGCTTTCCCTCCCTGTTAATCTGATAAAGCTTTCAACTCTGATAAATTCGCTGCCGGGCCGGGTAATCCTGCCGAATTGCCGGGCTGGCTAAAGCTTATACATCTCAACGTGGCGGGGATCTTGGACATAGTGTCGCATGGCAACGGTGGAAAAGACGGAGATGCAGGCTGTTGCGAGAAAGAGGACCTGGAAGGAAAAATAGTCGGAGAGCAAACCGCCGACCAGGGGCGCAAGCCCGCCGATCAAGCCGGAGATGGCGGCGGAGATGCCGATGTAGGTAGCCCGGTTCTGAATCTGTCCGAATTCCATCAATATATTATGGGTTGACATCATCAACCCGGCCTGAGCCAGACCGTTAATGATGAAAACAAGGAGGAACGTTGGGTATGAATGGCTAAAAATCGCAATCACGGCGGCGAGAGCAAAAATGGTGAAGGAAAGCTCGAGCGGAGCCTTATAGCCGGATTTCTGGGCAACGAGTCCCCAGAACAGATTGCCGACGGCTCGGGAGATATGAAGCGTTGACCCCAGATAGGCGACAAGGAGCCCGATGTTGGCGCCGAGGAGGCGCTGCTCGGCAAAAATGATATAAAAAGGAAGCGACATCTGGCAAAAGCCGGCGCCGGCGGCCCGGAGGCAACAAAAGCGAAAGAAGTTCGGGTCATCCCGGAAAATTCCCGGCATGCTCCGCAATTTCTCCGGGAAGGACATTTTCTGCCCGATGCGCCAGGCGACCGGCTCCCGGGTCAGGGCGAGAAGCAACAGGGCCAGGGCAAAAAAGACAAAGCCAAAGAAATAAGTGAGTACATAGTTGTTAGGGAAGAGATAGTTGGCGATGAAGTAACCGGCCAGGCTCGAGCCGGCCGCGGTCACCAGGGTCGAGAGAAAATTACGGACCCCGAAATAATTGCCCCGCCGCTCCACCGGGATAACTTTGGACATCACATCAGTCCAGACCATGAGGTAAAGCCCCATGAAGACGGCCGACGTGCCGTAGAAAAAAAGGAATATGGGTAAATTTGTATCCCGGGGTAAGAAGTAAGTAGAAGCAGCGATGGCGAGCCAACTGAGCGCGGAGAGCCAGCCGTAAAAGATCATTGCTTTCTTTTTCACCGGCAGATGTTCCACCAGGGCACTGCCGAACAATTGCGGGATATTGTGAGTGTAGAGATGGATGGTGCTGGCGATGCCCACGAAGGTATTGGAACCGGTGATTTCATACAAAAAGGCCGGGATGACGACTTGGGTGTTGTGCAGACCCGTATTCAGATACAACATGAGTCCCTGGACGATACCGAGGGGACCGTTCCATTTAAAGTTTTCCCTGACTTCCGCTTCGTACTTTTCCTTCGTTTGGAGTACAGATGTTTCCTCCTGTACCGCCAATGCTTTCTCCTCCTTTGAGGTGATATTAATCTGAAGGTAAATATTGTCTTCTGTTATGCCTATTCGTGCGACGGCGAGGAAATACCTGCCAAATAACGGATGATGTTGGGGGGTCGGAAAAGAAAAGGGAAACCGGTTCCGGCTTCCCGCGCTGGCAGAGCGATTTTTATTGCTGCTGTGTTGCGATGACATTATCCGCCGACAGACCGGGCAGTGCCGGATGCGAAGCGAAATTCACCTCTCTACAGTTTATAGGCTTCGACGTAGCGGGGGTCTTGCACATAGCGCAGCATGGCGGCGGTAGAAGCTAAAGAGATGACCGCAGTGGATAGGAAGAGGGCTTGGAAGGAGAAATAGTCCGAGAGCAGGCCGCCGATCATGGGGGCTAGCCCTCCCACCAGGCCGGAGATGGCGGCGGAGATACCGATGTAAGAAGTCCGGTTCTGGATTTGGCCGAATTCCATCAAGATATTCATGGTGGCCATCATCAGTCCGGCCTGGGCGAGGCCGGTGATGGCAAAGACCAGTAAGAAAAGCAGGAAGGAATTACTGGAGACAGCCAGGATGGCGGCAAGGGCGAAGATGGAGAAAGAAAGCTCCAGCGGGACTTTGTAGCCGTACCGCTGGGCGACCATGCCCCAGAACAGATTTCCCAGTGCCCGGGAGACATGGAGCGTTGACCCCAGATAGGCGACAAGAAAGCCGGTATTGGCTCCGGTCAGGCGCTGCTGGGCAACGATAATATAAAAGGGCAGCGCCATTTGGCAGAAACCGGCGCCCACCGCCCGGATATAACAAAAGCGGAAAAAATTAGGGTCGTTCTTGAAGATCATGGGCATACTCCGCAGTTTCTCCTGAAAGGACATTTTGGGGCTGGTGCGCCAGGCGGCCGGTTCCCGGGTCAGGGTCAAGAGCAGCAGGGCCAGGGCAAAAAAGACGAAGCCAAAGAAAAAAGTGAGTACATAGTTGTTAGGGAAGAGATAGTTGGCGATGAAGTAACCGGCCAGGCTCGAGCCGGCCGCGGTCACCAGGGTCGAGAGAAAATTACGGACCCCAAAATAATTGCCCCGTCGTTCAACCGGAATTACTTTGGACATCACATCGGTCCAGACGAGAAGATACAGACCCATGAAAGCGGATGAAGCGGCATAAAAGAAGAGGAAAATGGGCAAATTGGCCTCCCGGGGCAGGAAATAGGTGGCGGCGGCGATGATGAGCCAACAGAGCGCGGAGAGCCAACCGAATTTGACCATCGCCGGTTTCTTGACCGGCAGATGCTCCACCAGGGCGCTGCCGAATAGTTGAGGAACGTTGTGGGCGTAAAGCTGCAGGGAACTGGCGACACCGACGAAAGTGTTGGAACCGGTGATTTCATACAAAAAGGCCGGGACGACGACTTGAACGTTGTGCAAGCCGGTGTTCAGATAAAGCGCCAGACCCTGAATAATTCCGAGGGGTCCATTCCATTTGAAATTCTCCCTGACTTCCGCTTCGTATGTTTCCCGGGTCTGAACTGCGGCTGTTTCCGTCTGAACTGACAAAAACATCGTCCTCCTTGTGCAAATAGTTATGCTATTCGCTTTTTTCAAATAATATTCGCGAGGCAGACGGAAAAGCCTGCCCATCATTTGTAAATATTCGCTAGGCAATGGTAAAAGCGGAAGCCTGAACTGGCTTCCGCTTTTGGGGCGCAGGACTGATTAACGATCCTGAGGCGCTACATAATTGCCGGTTCCACCCGGGGCTCCCGGCAGCTGTGCCGGCGGTGCCGGAGCGGCAGGCGCTGGGGCTGCGCCGAAGACGGAGGCTAAGACATCGGCGACTGCGGCCGTACTGCGCTGGGGCGCTTCGAGGGGTTGTTTGTTAGTGCCGAATTCGAGCAAGATCACCTGGGAGCCCAGGTCTTGATTGTAGGAACTGCGGGCCATGAAGATGGACCGGAAGAGGCCGGGATATTTCTTGTCGGCCGCGGCCTTGATGCTGCGGGCGACGGCCAGATTGGCGGAACGCTTTGGATTCTGCCGGCCGACGACCAGCGTTACTTTCGATGCGCCCTGCCCGTTTAGTTTGGTGGCATATGCTTTGACCGGTGCCGAGTCGCGGTGGACGTCAATCAGGATTGAGGCCTGCTGCTTGATGAGACTCGCCGCTGTTCGCCGGGAGCGCTTGTACGCTGCGGCGTCATGCGGGTCGTGGGCTGATTTGTCATGGATGACATTGAAGCCTTTCTGTTCCATAGCCTGGGCGAGGGAACCGCCGACGGCGAAGATGTCCCCTTTACCCGGTTTGGAGGAACGGCCGGAAGTCGGATTATATGATTCGTCGCTATGGGTGTGATAAATGCCAACGACAGGCTGACCCGGCGCGGCGACGGCGACTCCGACCGGCAGGGCGCCGGCGCTTTCCCAGCCCTCCGCTTCCCCGGTCACGGCGGCGAGATCTGCGGAACGGGCATAGGCAATATCCCCCGCGACGCGGGTAACCTCATAGAATTGGTCGTCCCAGTTGATGAATTCGTCTCCTTTGGTCACGAGGATGCCTGTCTCCAGCAGCGGGACATTATTCTCATCCACGATCGTGTAATAGCCGCCGTCCGTTCGCTCGGTCATTCCATAACCGGCCAGATTGTAAGCGGGCATTTTCAGGACGATAAATGACACCAGCCCGATGACGCCAATGGCTGTGACCAGACCGGACAGTAATTGTTTCCGTTTCATTCGGCGCACCTCTCCTTTAATGCGGCGAGAATTTGGCATCTGACTCTTAATTTCAGACTGCCCAGATTCTGACTCGTTTATGCACTCGCAGCCGCTACCGGTAAAGGCGTTCGAATATACAGCATGCTTATATGATTTCTGTCTGCATCCACTGATAATAACGCGATAGTGCTATAAGTATTAAGGCTTCTAACAACGAATATTAATCCTAAACGATATAAGTCGCTAACTTGGTCTGCTCCCTTGTTTCCCCGCAGTTAATCGGGCATATATGAGGCTGGCTGGTGCTGCCGATGCGGTTCACCCCGCCCTGTGATTGCCGTTATTTTGCGGCTGATGTGTCCATGACTTTGCATATACTTTGCTTGACGGGAATTATTATCAAGTTAACATTCTGATTATGGATGAATTTCCGCCAGCCTGTTCAATCAAAATGCTTACTAATATAAATGATGATTTTGCAGGGAGTGAGATGAGCTAATGCAAAAATACTGCCGGAATACCATTAAATATGACAATATTCGACATTATTCATAATCCCATTGTGTTATAATTCTGTGTAAATCGACTTAGTCGTACTACGGATAATTAAAGAGATTTTCCCTCTTAATTTAGGTTAGAGAAATCGTGAGACAGACATTACAAAATAGGCTTAATGATCTTATCAAATCAGTTTCCAGCTTGCACCTCCGATTTGAGTATGTATTCAAATCCGGGTGAAGAATGGTATAAACTGGTTTTCATATAGCATTACGCTTACAGTGTAGCATTGCTAATGGTGGTAAAAAGATCTCATAAAAGGTAAACCTGCGGAAACGCTGGGGCGCAAAGCCACAGGCCTAAAGCGAGAGCTATGGCAGCTGGGCTGCTGGGAATCCATACTGTCCCGTTCCCCTGGAGCTGGTGTCAGAGGGGACGGGTTTTATTTTTGGGGAAAGTGGCTAAACGAGGCAAACACCAGTTAATCTCATTGAAGGGAGAGATGCGGATTTCCTATGGAATTAGCTGTGGCAGGAGGACATAAAAATTGTCTTCGTTTATTCGCATTAACCGATGTGTGTTTTAAGAGAGCGAGTAGGCATGAGAGATTGTCAATTAAGTACATATTTGATTTAGCACTGTTCTTAATTTTTTGGTATGAAAGATAATAGGAGGGTAATCAATGCTGAGAAACGCCAACGTTATGAAAAAGATTATGGTGCTGGTTGTTATTACGGTGCTGGCCTTGGTGGGTGAGGGATATTTTGGCCTGAATGGTTTAGCCAATGTTAACAACAATATGGAAGATATGTATTCAAGGCACGTTGAAGGCCTAATCCGAATAGCGGAAGCCGAGACTGAATTCTTGCGCATAAGAGTTGTAATGCGCACGTTCTGGTCGGTTACAACGCAAGGGCAGGCAGACCAGTATTTCGCCGAAGTTGAAAGTTATGAGCCGATTATGCTTACGGCTTTGGATGATGCAGGCAAGTTAATGACCAGTACGGAAGGACAAGAGGGGATTGCTGCCCTGAAATCCTCCTGGCAGGAATTTAAAACGAGTCTGAATAACGCGAAAGAAACATTCAAGACAGACGGAGTAGAGGCGGGCGTGGCCGCAATAATGGCACCTGAATTTGCTGCCCTGGGGACCAGTATGGACAACCTCTTTGACGAGGTTGCCGAAAGCAAAGTGGAAAGAGCCAAAGAAAGTCACGCCAATTCTGTTGCAGCATATGATCAGGCTAGAAATTATATGTTAATTGTTTCTGCCGTGTTGCTGATAATCGCAATAATTACTGCATTGACGATAGCTAAAGCAATTGCCAGTCCATTGGCAAAAGGCCTGGAATTGGCAAGAGCCTTGGCGGCAGGTGACCTGACGAAGAAAATCGATTATCAGGCGAAAGACGAAATCGGGCAGCTTGTCAATGAATTGAACAATGCCATAGATGGCTTAAGGGGCATGGTTATTAATATTCAGGAGGCTGTGACGACGGTCAGCTCTTCCAGCGAGGAATTGGCGGCTACTTCCGAGGAAATGGCGGCCAGCAGCCAAAACCAGGCGGACGAGATCGTGCGGGCAAATCAGACTGTCACCGAATTTGCCGCATCGATAGAAGAAGTTGCGTCCAGCGCTCAGGAAATCTCCGCAAAATCGGAGGAAGCCGCCAAAGTAGCGCAAGAAGGCGGCCGCTCGGTGGAAAAAGCAGTAAAGGGTATGGATTTCATCCAGGAAGCGGTTACTCAGCTTGGCAAGCAGTCAGAGAAGATCGGCGAGATTATCACTGTGATTGATGATATAGCATCTCAGACCAATCTGTTGGCGCTTAATGCGGCCATTGAGGCGGCAAGGGCCGGTGAGCACGGCAGAGGGTTCGCGGTTGTTGCCGATGAAGTCAGGAAGCTGGCTGAGCGGGTAGGTCAGGCCACTAAAGAAATTGCTGATTTGATCACAAAGATCCAAAGCGGCACCGAGCGGGCGGTGAAAGCAAGCAGTGAAGGCGTTGAGATTGTTCGGGAAACAGGCACAGTTCTCAAAACCGTTGTGGACGGAGCCCAAGATGCTGCGTCTACAACGGAAGAAGTGTCTGCCGCCACCGAAGAACAGGCGGCATCAGCAAATGAAGTGGCTAAGATAATTGAAACTATCGCCAAAGTGACGGAAGAGGTTTCGGCTGGTGCCGAGGAAACATCGGCATCGACCCAGGAACTGGCGAAGATGGCGGAAGAGCTGGCTCAAATAGTGGCGCAGTTCAAGTTGTAAGGAGGGGTGCAGTTGCTCTCGGAAGCTGACAAGGTTAGGATCAGCGAAATGATTAACCGCTTGATTGAATTAAGTAAAGATGGCCGGGAAGCCGAGGTGCAAGAAATCCTGGCTTCGGATGCTTATAAAACGCTGATTGAAGATGTAGCAGCCAGACTTCAATTAATGGCGCTAAAGGGAGTGAACGCAAATGAGTGATCGGCAGGTGGTAATCTTTAAAATAAGTAATGAACTCTATGCTTTACCGATTATGCAGGTGAACGAGATTGTCCGGATGCAGAAAGTAACTCGTGTACCAGATGCAGCCGTGTTCATCGAAGGAATAACGAATCTGCGCGGCAATGTTATTCCGGTGGTGGATTTCCGCAAGCGGTTCAATATGGTCGCAGCCGAAGCCGATGATCACACCAGAATTATTGTTGTGACTGCTAACGGGCAGTTCATCGGGCTAATCGTGGATGAGGTTACGGAAGTCCTCACAATCAAAGACGATGCGATAGAGCAGGCAAGAGACATCGGTTTCGGGATTGATGCACAGTACATTGACGGTGTGGCTAAGATTGGGGAGGATCTGGTGGTGCTGATTGACCTGGAGAGAATATTCAGCGCTGCGGAACAGAAAAACCTTGCCAAGGCTCTCTGAGCGGACGTCGGCGCAGGGCAGCGTCATGCTCCGCACCGTCCACTTAATGTCTTGAATTGTGTGATCGGACAAAACTTAAGGCTTATGGTTAAGAATAGATGCGGTGAGCAGTAATGCTTTGGGGGGGGGTTAGGTTATGGAGCAAGTTAGCATGCCTGAATGCCAGACGCAAAACCTGGCCCAGGGTTTTATCGCCAGAGATACAGACAAAGACATGCCAAGCATCACTTTACAAACTGATGCCGAAGGTTGCATTGAGTTGGTTACGCCTTCAGTTATTTTTCATCTTGGCTATCAGCCTGAGATGCTTATTGGGAAAAATTTGCTGGATTATACGCACTGTGATAGCAAGAATGCCGTTTTGGAATTATTTCAGCGGATGCAAGAAAAGGAAGCGCATGTAGTTCGAGGCATCCAGGTTTTCGGACAGGATGGTTCATATATTGAGACCGATTTAACAGGGTTACCTCTTCTTGATAAAGGCAATAGATTTGTTGGTTCAATAATTTGTCTTTGCAATTCTGGCAGGGGTGAAGTTACGGGAAGAGAGATTGGTCATATTGAGCAAGCCCAGGCAAGCAGCGAGAAATATATGCTCATGGCTGATACCAGTAAAGAGGCGCTTTTAATCTTTGAAGAGATAGGCGGAGAATGGATTTGTCAAGAAGCAAATGCGGCCGCCAGTGCGTATTTCGGCTATGGCCGGGAAGAAATGATTGGCAAAAAGCTGCGGGATTTCTTTGTCTGCGAAGCGGGAAATGAATACTCCGGTGAAGCTGCTGAAAACTATCCGGATTGCCGTGAGGTTATTTGCCGCAGAAAAGATGGGTCTATGTTTCCAGCGGAAGAAAGCGGGAGGGATTATCAGCGCCACAGTTGTCGCGTTAGGGTATGTGTGCTGCGGGATATCACCGACCTGAAGCGAATAGAAGAGCGATTAAAGCAAAGTAAGCAGGCTATGCAAAATATCACCGAAAGCATGCCTGATATAATTGCCCGCTATGACAGGAACTGCTGCCGGATTTATATTAACCCCGCCGTGGAGAGCAAGTTCGGGATTTCCCGCGATTGTTTGATCGGAAAAACAATCGGGGAGAGCGGTGTTCCTATCTATGGCGCGACTAAGCTGGAGAGAGCAATTCAAACCGTTTTTCGTACTGGGAAAACTGTAACGCTTAATCTGGATAACTTCGGGCCTGGGCTTGAAAAGTATTATACAGCCGTGTTTGTTCCCGAATTTGCCGAAAATGGGAGAATGGATACGGTTTTGGGTATTGCCCGCGATATCACTGAGCAGAAGCTGGCGGAGAAAGCCTTGCGAGAAAGTGAAGAGCGTTACCGCTTTTTCATCCAGAGCTACCATGGGATAGCTTTCCAGGGGAATATGCATTATCGACCTCTCCTGTTTGAAGGTGCGGTGGAGAAAATCACTGGTTACTCGGTTGAAGAGTTCATGGCAGGGGAAGTGTCTTGGGCCGACATCGTGCACCCTGAAGACCTCTCCCATTTCCGTTCAACTGTCGTAAAAGCTGAACAAGAACCTGGCTTTTCGACTGATGTGGAATTCCGAATAATTCGCAAAGACAAGGAAGTGCGGTGGGTTTCGGGGCATATTTCGGCTATTGGTAATGATGAAGGAAAGCCTTGCGCAACGCAAGGGACAGTAATCGACATAACCGACCGCAAGAACGAGGAGGAAGCCAGAATATCGAGCGAACTGCAGTACAAGACTTTGACTGAAAACGTGCCAGGGGCTATTTATCGGTCAGTACTTACTCCCAATAATGCTGTTGTTATTCTGACGGATGATATTAAGGATATTACCGGATACCCGTCATCACATTTCTTAAACAAACCTGTATCAGTATTCAGCTCAACTGTCCACCTCGAAGACATAGGCTGGCTTCGCAAGGAATTTAATCAGGCTGTCGCCAACCGAAAAATCTTTAATTTCGAGTACAGAATAATTCATGCCGACGGGCGGGTAAGATGGGTTCAGGAGAGAGGACAGGGAGTATGGGAAGGTAACACCCTGCTCTGGATTGACGGGCTAATAATGGATATCACTGAACGGAAGCTGGCAGAGGAAAAGATACATCATCTTACATTTCATGATGATTTGACTGGTCTTTACAACCGAGCGTTCTTTGAAATTGTGTTGCAACGGTTGGATACGGAAAAACAGTTACCGCTGAGTGTAATCATGGGAGACTTGAACGGTTTGAAAATAGTCAACGATTCAATGGGACACCAAGCCGGGGACAGGCTTTTGCAGACTGCTGCCAATTGCCTGAAGGAGGTTTGTCGAAAAGATGATTTTATTTGCCGTTGGGGCGGAGATGAGTTTGCGATAATCCTGCCGTACACAGAGGAGAATGAAGCGGAGAAAATCGGGCTTATGATAAAGACTGAAAGCGCCGAAGTGCTGTCAGACGGAATCCCGATCAGTATTTCAATTGGCACTGCAACAAAGGCAGACAGCGGCCAAAATATCGAGCGAGTAATAAAAGATGCAGAGGACAGGATGTATCGTCATAAACTCCTGGAAGGCGGCAGTGCCAGAAGCTCGATAATCACCGTGCTGCGGAAGACATTGGAGAGCAATACAAAAGAGACCCAACTGCATACCGACCGCCTCAAAGACAGCGCTCTGGCGATCGGAAGAGCGTTAGGTCTTCATCAATATGAGCTTGATAAGCTTGTACTGCTGTCGAAAATGCATGATATCGGAAAAGTATCTGTCCCGAAAGATATTCTGTCGAAAACCGGTTCGCTGAATGAAGAAGAGCGGCGGATAATTGAAGGCCATTGCGAGTGCGGCTACCGCATTGTTCTGTCGACACCAGAACTGGCAGTTGTGGCAGAGGAAATCCTCCCCCATCATGAATGGTATGACGGTACGGGTTATCCGCGGGGCTTACGAGGTGAGGAAATACCGCTGCTTTCTCGGATTCTGAGTGTTGTCGACGCATTTGATGTGATGACAAACGGGCGTCCTTACAAAGAACCCATAAACAAAAAAGATGCGTTGGCGGAACTGTGCAGAAACGCTGGGACGCAGTTCGACCCGCATATTGTTGACGTGTTTATTAATGAAGTATTGACTTAAGAAGCAAAGCTGTTTGTTTTCGGAGAAAACGAATGCGACTATAGCCTCCCAGGTAATAATGTTGAGTTGTCTTACCGATGTTCTGCCGCCCGCGGGTCCCTGACCTTTGGCCCCATCAGCAGAGCGGTAATAATCGTTACTGCTCCCGCCGCCAAAAATGTACTGTGGTTTGCTATTTTCCCGGTCAGGCTGAGACTGACAATTACCGGCGCCAAAGCAAATGCGATTAAGGTAATTGCAATATATGCCGTCCGATTATGCGGCTTTCCAAACTCCAGCCGGGCAATATAGGTGCTGATCAGCGAAGCAGTCTCAAAACTGTAGATCAAACCGGCCAGAATTACCGACAGATAGAAGCTGCGGGCTAAAGGGATTAACAGCAAGCCTGCTCCGGCGGCAACAAGGCACAATCGTATGACCTTAATACTTCCTAAGCGGTTAAGAGTCAACGCAATAATTATGCCCATAACGATATGGCCTGACAATCGGGCATTATGCACTATTCCCGCGTAAGAGCCAATGTGAATAATATTAGGCGCCTCTTCCCAAAAACCAGAGACATATTGGTAATGAAATACCATAACGGTAAGAGCAGCGCTGGCAACCGACCGCAGCACTATGAACCACGCGAAATCTCTGTCCTGCCTGAAAACATCCTGCAGAGCACCCAGCGTGTCTCTGTTTTCTTCTATGTCAGTGATAAACGAAGGCGGTTCTTTTACCTTCTGTAAAATAAAGAGAATAGCGCCCCATAATATCAGGACGGGAAGCATGATGATAATTCGTTTTGCCTTCCATGCTCCACAGAACCCGGGGAAAACCTCCCTGCCAATATCAATGTTGTCAAGTAATACAGCGGGTAATGACAGAGGAAATTTGCCGGAACCATCAGAGCATGCCGATAGCCGAAAAGTTTGCCCCGGTCTTCTATGAACACTGTTTTGACTGTTAACAACAGATAAGTCAGGGTGAAAAGACCATATAGCGCATACACGAAGAAAGTAATGCTCCATACCGTGAAGAGCATTATTCGGCCGGGGACAGCGAATAACAAAATCGCTGCTGCGCCGGCACTTGCTGCAATAAGGATACGCCCATACTGAACGAGCGGTTTTACCAAATAGCGCATCTTCGGTAACTT
This sequence comes from bacterium, assembly GCA_050943375.1. Taxonomy (GTDB): domain Bacteria; phylum Bacillota; class SLNR01; order SLNR01; family JBMNPB01; genus JBMNPB01. The sequence continues at coordinate 15,290 of JBMNPB010000004.1, read as the reverse complement.
CCCCGCCCCGTACAGAACACCCGCGATTAGCCCCGCGACTTCGAGGAGTTGCGGAAGACGATTCAATATGCCCGGCGAACCCCTAAACATCTCAAATTGTATGAGGCTGAGGGTTGTCGTAACATAGTCGGTAGGATTAGTTATTGATATCAGCAGCCAGCTAATGATGAGAAGCCAGAAATTTCGCTTCCGATTTTCCTTCAGATATGGCAGATACTCTGTTACAGGGACTTCCCGAACATCATGTCTGTCATCATCGCTAATACCCGACATATTACGCCTCATTTCTTTCTCAGGCCTAATGCACCTGGTGATAAAATCACTCTAATGACTTCCACAATAATGCAATTTCTTCCTGCCCATTGCGTCTAATAACAGGTTATGTGCTTGCGGGAAGAAGTGCGCAAAAAAAGACAAGCGGGGTATAACAACTATAGCTGCTAAATTCCTTGCCGGCGAGCAAGAAACTGGAATTCATTTAAGATGCAAAGCACGCGGCAGGGCAGGCCTGCAGATTGTGGCTTTCGGCAAAAGATGTGTTTTGTCAATTAGCAGTTATTAACCTTAACCTTCGGGAAGGCGTAAAATTAACAGATACTGGACAATATACAGATATTTCGTAAAAGCTTTTGATGATCAGGGTATTGTAAAGGCTGAATCAGTTCTGTAAAATACAATTGAAAATGTCCGCCCGGTATGGTATAATCTTTAAAATTTATTTCAACTCTGTATAGACTGTGGTCGGTAGTATCATAATCCAAATGGAAAGAAGGGAAGGAATGGAGTACAGCGAGCGGTATCAGAAAGTCGGGCTGACGTTCGATGATGTTCTCCTGGTCCCGGCGGCGTCGGATACTCTACCGCCGGATGTGGACGTCGCAACGAACCTGACTCCGAAGATCAGATTGAACATTCCTTTGCTCAGCGCCGGCATGGATACGGTGACGGAGGCGCGCATGGCGATAGCGATAGCCCGGGAAGGCGGCATCGGCATTATTCACAAGAATATGCCCATTGAGCATCAGGCGGCGGAAGTGGACAAGGTGAAGCGCTCCGAGCATGGGGTAATCACCGACCCGATTTTCCTCGGTCCGGATAATCTCATTTACGACGCGATGAAGATCATGGAAAAATACCGGATTTCCGGCGTCCCGATTACGGTCAATGGCAAACTGGTCGGGATCATCACCAACCGCGACCTGCGCTTTGAAGAGAATTACAACCGAAGAATCGATGAGGTGATGACGAAGGAAGGTTTAATCACCGCCCCGGTAGGAACAACCCCGGAGCAGGCGAAGTCCATCCTGGGCAAGCATAAGATTGAGAAACTACCCCTCGTGGACGACGAGTTCAATCTGAAAGGCCTCATTACCATCAAGGATATCGAAAAAGCCCGGAAATATCCCCATGCAGCCAAGGACGAGCGGCAGCGTCTTCTGGTCGGGGCGGCCGTGGGGGCGACCGGGGACACTTGCGAACGGATTGCCGCCTTAGTGGCGAACGGAGTTGATGTTATCGCCGTCGACTCCGCGCACGGGCATCACAGCGGCGTCATCAATACGGTCCGGGAAATTAAGACGAATTTCCCGGATGTGCAGTTGATTGCCGGCAATGTGGCGACGGCGGAGGCGACGGCCGCCCTCATCACCGCCGGGGCTGACGCGGTCAAAGTCGGCATCGGCCCCGGTTCTATTTGCACCACCCGGGTTATCGCCGGTATCGGGGTGCCACAGATTACCGCCATCAGCGACTGCGCGGCGGAAGCGGCCCGGCACGGCATTCCAGTAATTGCCGACGGGGGAATTCGCCTCTCCGGCGATATCACTAAGGCGATTGCTGCCGGCGCGGACGCGATAATGATTGGCAGCCTGTTCGCCGGGACAGAGGAAAGTCCGGGCGAGATGGAGATCTACCAGGGGCGCAGCTTCAAGGTCTACCGGGGGATGGGCTCGCTTTCGGCCATGAAGGAAGGCAGCCGGGACCGCTATTTTCAGGAACATGCGGCCAAGCTGGTGCCGGAAGGCATCGAAGGACGGGTTCCTTACCGCGGTCCACTGGCGGAAATTATTTATCAACTCACCGGCGGACTCCGCTCCGGCATGGGTTATTGCGGTGTCAGAAATATTGCCGAGCTAAAGTCCCAGACGAAATTCGTCCGCATCAGCCCGGCCGGCCTGCGGGAAAGTCATCCTCACGACGTCTCGATTACGAAGGAAGCGCCGAATTACAGCTTTTAGCCCGGTCGCGCCCAAAATAATGCGGTGAAAACAGCCAAAGCGAAACTGAGTTGTCCGGGAGGCCTGTCAAGGCTTCCTTTCTTTATCGTCATTAAAACAGTGACATAGTCCTGATAAGTAAGCGTGGTGTAAGATGTCGCTGCAGGCAGGCGTTGGAACATTTTTCTTTCTTTTTCGACAATAGGGATGATAAGTAAAAGGAAGGAGGCGGAAGAACTGGTGCCTTCAGCCTGATTAAGTGCGGGCGATGCTGACTGATAGCCCGGGACTTGGGTTAACCGGGGAATAAATATTTGCGAAGTACGAAACAACTATACTATAATTAGGAAAGTCCCGGCCGGGGCAGATTAGTTCGCACATTGTCATTGCCAAAAGATGACGCAAGAGACGAGGGGTGGAGACTGCATGACTTTACCACAGAAGATATATTTGTTCACGGTGGCTACATATGTCATTTTTTTTGCCTTATTCATCCGCTTCTTTTTCTGGAAGCGCTATGCGGAAAAGCATTACTGGAACAGACGGCCGCAATTGTCGTCCGAGATATTGGAAAATCTGAGCGCAGCGACGGGGAAGCCCCTGCCCAGGTTTTCTATTCTTGTTCCAGCCCGGAACGAGGCGGACGTCATCGAGAAGACGATTGCGCATATGGACCGGCTCAATTACCCGCAAGACCTTTACGAAGTGCTGGTGGTGACGGATGAGAAAGAACTGTTGCGCAAGGCGGCCGACAAGCCGGTCGTCGTACGGGAGACGCTCCGTTTTCTCGCCGCCGGGGCAGCCAAAAAGAACGGCGTCAGTGACGCGGCGGAGCGCCTGACCCTCGGGCTGCTGACGCATCTTTCTCTGCTGGAAATCAAGCCGGCACAGATGGAGAAAGGGATGTGGCGCAGCCTCCGGGAGCCGTCCGAAAACAGCCGCAAGGAATTAGTGCGCGAAATTGCGGAGGAGATGGTGCGCAAGCGAGGGCGAATTAGCATGAATCGTCTTTTCAATTTCTTCCACCGTCTGGCGCCGGAGTTGGCGGACGAGGATGTCCGTCGGGTTTACCCGTATTTTCTGAGTATTGCCGTTCCCGTTGTCGCTTATTATTGCACGCTGCGGCGCGATTTGAACGGTAAGGTGGTGGCGGCGATGATTCGTTGCACGGCGCAGGCCCACCACGAAGTGACCCAGAAGATTCTCCGGGCGATGACCGACCGGGTGAACGGCAAACTGGCCCGGCAATTGAGCCGCTTGCGACAACAGAACCGTCTGGAGCCGCTGCTGGAGTTGCTATACGACGAATGCTTTCCGACTACGCAGGACATCGTGGAGAGGAAAATGGCCGAATTCACTGCGGGCGGGCATGTCAATCTGAAGCATGTGGTTGTCCCCGACGATTTCGACGGGGCATACGGCGGAACCCGCACGGGGAAGAGCGTTCCCTCAACGAAAGGGAGGGCCCTCAATTATGCCATGCGGGACGTCAACCCAGCGAGCGTGATGTGTGCTTTTTATGACGCCGAAGGGCGGCCCGACTCGAATGTGCTGCAATATGTTGCTTATCAGCATTTGAAACGGGGCGGGGAGGTCAAGATATTCCAGGGGCCGGTCTTCCAGGTGCGCAATTTCTTTGAAATGAGCCCATTCTGCAAAGTCGCCTCGCTTTTCCAATGCATCTCCCACGATTGGTTTCTGCCGGTGCTGTTCCGGCGCATTCCCTTTGTGGGCGGGACGAATTTGTTCGTCAACCGGGAACTCTTGCTTCGTATCGGCGGGTTCGACCATTCCACCCTGACGGAGGATCTGGAACTCGGGACGCGGGCCTATCTGCATGCCGGGGTCTGGCCGGAATACCTGCCTTATGGCTCCAGCGAGCAGACTCCGCCGACCTTCCGCGGCTTTTTCCGGCAGCGTCTCCGCTGGGCGACGGGACATCTGCAGGTGATGGAGAAGATCGCCCGGGACCCGGATTGCGACCGGAAACAGAAAGCGCCTTTGCTGCGGAGTCTGTTTGTCAAGGGGCAGTTGGAATGGGTACTTTATCAGACGATGAGCCTCGTCCCGCCCTTCATCGCCCTGCTTTGGTGGAATGGCCTGGTGGATTATACCATCGTTCCTTATCCTTTGCGGGTGGTAATGAGCAGTTTCACTTGTTTCTATCTTGGTTTTCTCGTCTATCTGTTTTTCCGCTACTCCCACTATTTTGACGATACAGCCAAGCCGCACAATTTCTCCGGGTTGTGCGGGGAAGTGCTCCAGCTTTTCGTCCTGCCGCTGGCCGCCTTCTTTTTCCCCGCACCGAATACCAGTGCCCTTGTCCTGCGGCAGTTCAACCTGCAGCCGAAAGCATGGGTCAAGACGCCGCGGACCAGAGAATAGCCAAGAAATCCCGTCCAGCCCGGACGGGATTTCTTGCGGGCGGCGGAGGAAAAGCGGCACCGGCAACGAATTGCTCAACAAAGAGATACTAGGAGGTCGATTGGATGACAGAAAGCAGGGAAATCAAGATAGTCTATCTTTCGCACTTGAACGAAGAGCAGCGCCGGCAAATCGAGGCCGTGGCTCCGGGCGTCAGCGTCCGGGTTGCCCGGAGCGAAAAAGAAGCCTGGGAGGATTTGCCCGGGGCGGAAGTAGTGGCTTCGCTGGGTTGGGAATTTTCCCGGGAAGCTTTTGTCCGGGCAAAAAAGCTGCGCTGGATTCATTCCCTGAGCGCCGGTGTGGACGCCCTCTTTTATCCGGAATTCATTGCGAGCGAAGTCCGGCTGACTAATTCAAGAGGTGTATACGATATTCCGGTGGCGGAGCACGCCTTTGCTCTCTTGACATGCCTGACCCGGGGCATTGACCGCTTCCATAAAAATCAGGCGGAGCACAAGTGGGCGCGGAGCCCCGTCACCGAAATGGACGGCCAGGTCCTCGGCATCATCGGCCTGGGCAGTATCGGCCGTGAAATCGCCCGCAAGGCGAAGACGGCGTACAATATGAAAGTTATTGCGACTAAAAAACGCCTGAGTGAAGCAGTGCCCCACGTGGATGTATTGCTGCCGGTGTCTGAAATGGATAAGTTGTTGGCAGAGTCCGACTTTGTCGTTGTGGCTGCGGCTCTGACGGAAGAGACGACCGGCCTCATCGGCGAAAAGGAACTTAAATCGATGAAACCGACGGCCTATATCGTCAATATCGCCCGCGGGCGAATTATCCAGAGTCACGCGATTATGAAGGCGCTGCACCAGGGATGGATCGCCGGTGCCGGCCTGGATGTGACCGACCCGGAACCGCTTCCACCCGACAGCGAATTGTATGACACACCAAATCTGATCATCACACCGCACATGGCAGCTTCGGCGCTGGCCCACAAGCACGTGACGCGCTCCCTCAACGTCTTTATCAATAATTTAAAAAGTTATCTTAAAGATGAGCAGATGCCGACTTATGTCGATAAAATAAGAAGGTATTAAGCAGCCCAAAGCAGGTGATTTGCTTGGAATTTGACGTCGTTATCAGAAACGGCTGGATCATCAACGGCACCGGCAAGCCCGGAACGCCCGGCGATATCGGAATCAACGGTGACAGAATCGCCGCGGTCGGACGGCTCGGCGCGGCGGGTGCCGGCCGTTGTATTGACGCGTCCGGATGCGTTGTCTGTCCGGGCTTCATTGACACCCACAGCCATTCCGAAATGGCGCTGCTGGGGGCGGCGCCGCCGGAGCCGAAAATCCGGCAGGGAGTGACGACGGAACTTTTGGGGCAGGATGGCCTCTCCGTCGCTCCCATCCGCCAGGAAAACCGAAAGTATCTCCGGGAACCCCTGACCGGACTTCTCGGCGACCACGGTGTGGAGTGGGATTGGACGGGCTTCGGGGAATATCTGGACTGCCTGGCGGCGCGCGGTCTGCCGGTGAACGCGGCGAGCCTGGCGCCCCACGGGGCGGTAAGGATGGACGTCCTGGGGATGGAGAACCGCCCGGCAACGGAAGAAGAACTGGCACAGATGCGCCGTGTCCTGGCGGGGACCCTCACGGAAGGTGCCTTCGGTTTGTCCACCGGACTGATTTACTCCCCCTGTACTTACGCCGACACCCGGGAATTCATCGCTCTCAACAAGACGGTTGCGGCGTACGGCGGAGTCTTCGTCATTCATGTCCGGAATGAGAGCGACCGGCTCGTGGAGTCGATGGCGGAAGCCGTCGACTTCGCCCGGCAGTCTGGCGCCGCCTTGCACGTTTCCCATTTGAAAGCCTGCGGTCAGGCTAATTGGGGAAAGGTGAAAGACGTTCTCGCTTTATTCGAACAGGGCGTCGCAGAAGGAATTGATATTACCTGCGACCAATATCCGTATACAGCCGGCTGCACTGTGCTGACGGCTCTTCTGGCGCCTTGGACACTGGCGGGCGGGACGGAGCAGCTGCTACTTCGTTTGCGCGACGCCGACATGCGGGAAAAAATCAAGAATGACCTGAGGCGGCGCTGGCCGGAGTCCGACAATCGTTCTCTCTCGGTCGGCTGGGAGAATATTATGATTGCCTCGGTAGCGACTGAGGCGAACAAATGGATGGAAGGGCAGATGATCGCTGCGATTGCCGACCGGTGCGGAACGACTCCGCCCGACGCGGTTTTCGATCTTTTGCTGGCGGAAAATGCCGTCGTCACCATGGTTTTGTTCCAGGGCAGCGAGGAAGACGTCCGGGACGGTCTGCGCCATCCTCTGACTATCGTCGCGACTGACGGAATCTACGGCCGGGGCAAGCCCCATCCCCGCCTGTATGGGACATATCCGCGGGTGCTGGGCCGCTATGTCCGAGACGAAGAAGTGCTCCCACTGGAAGAAGCTGTCCGCAAAATGACGGCGCTGCCGGCCCGACGTCTTGGCCTCGGCGACCGCGGCGTCCTCGCCCCCGGGTACTGTGCCGATGTGGTCGTCTTTAACCCGGACACCGTCATCGACCGGTCTACTTATACGGAACCTTTCCTGCCGCCGGCGGGAATTGAATATGTCTTTGTCAATGGCGCCGCAGCGGTGGAGCAAGGCAAGTTTAACGGGACACTGGCCGGCCGGGTGCTGCGGAAAAGATAATGATTCCCAGCGGCACTTTCTTTTTGCCGGCCAGAATGGGGATGAAGGAAAAGAGGGAGGCTCGCATATAATCAAGAGTGACGCGAAGGCCGGACGGGATAAAACCGGGTTGCACTGACCTGCAAGCTGAACCGGTCCGCCGCTGCTGGCTTTCGGTTATTACTCACAATAAAACTAAGGGGGAATTGGGAGTGCGGTTGCTGGAAGAGAAGATTCTGCCGATTCTGCGTGAGCAGCCGGGCCAATGGGGCATGGCCAGCAAGGATCTGACAACGGACGCGACAATTGTGTATAACGAAGACAAATTGTTCGGGGCCGCCAGCGTGATCAAGATTCCAATCATTATCGAGGCTTACCGCCAAGACCGGGCGGGGAAGATTTCCCTTTCCGATCCGATGGAGTTGAAAGCGGCGGAAGTTGTCGGCGGCTGCGGTGTTCTGAAAGTGATGCATCCCGGACTCGTCCTGTCGGTCCGGGACGTGGCGGCTCTGATGATTACCGTCAGCGACAATACAGCGACAAATATGCTGATCGACCTCTTAGGTATCGACAACATTAACGCGGTAATGCAGAAAATGGGATGTAAATTCTCCATCCTGCGCCGCAAACTGATGATGGAAGAGCTGGCCCGCCGGGGCATCAAGAACGAGCTGGCGCCTTACGATGTGATGCTGATGATGGAAGCGCTGTACCGGGGGACGATCGTGGACCGGGCGGCCTGCGACGATATTTTGGAAATTATGAAAAAACAGCAACTCAACCACAAGATCCCTTCCCGTCTGCCGGCCGGTACTGTCATTGCGCACAAGACAGGCGAGGATACGGGCATCACGCATAACGCCGGAATAATTTACGCGCCGGACCATCCTTTCCTGCTCGTCCTCCTCTCCGAATATATTCCGGACGAGGCTGACGGGCATCAGGTGATCGCCAGAATTGCCAAAATCGCTTACGAGCATTTCACCGGGAATTAGCGGGAGCAAACCCGCCGGCGGCAGCAACTCCACCCCGGGCAGCCAGGCCGCTGCCCGGGGTTATTTCTCCGGTGTTGCCGTCGGTATGTTATAATATTGAGGCAGGAGGGATGCTGGATGGAGAAAATCAAGGCCCGTCTTGGGGCGGGCTGGAAACTCGTGCTGCCGGAGAAGGTGCGGACAAGCCTCGATCTGGCCGAGGGGGAAGAAGTGACTTTCGTCCTCGAAAACGGAAAATGCCGCCTGGAGAAAGAAGCCGGGGCGGCGGAGCCGCTGCACCGGGAAGTGGATATCGCCCAAATCGGATCGTACTGGCTGCCGGTGGAAATTTTCTATTATCCGGACGGCTGCCGGGTCGTCTGCCAGGAGCCGCCTCTGGAAGCCCGGGGCGGGACCAGGGCGGAAGCCCTGGCGAAGATGGCAGCCCGCTTTGGCGGGACAGCGGGTCAATAGCCCGGAACGTATCATACAATGCAGCAAAGGGAACAATAAGACAAAGCGAGACATGGGGGAGAAATGAATGGAACGCTACAACGAGAAATATGAACGGCTGCGGCGGCGGCTGGCCGGAAAGCGGGTCGCGGTCATCGGCCTTGGCCGGAGCAATATTCCCCTTGTCCGTTTCCTGCACGGACTGGGGTGTGAAGTGACAGCTTGCGACAAGAAAACGCGGGAGGAGATGGGCAGCGCCCTCGATCAGCTGGCCGGTCTGCCGGTTCGGTACTCCCTCGGCCCGGATTATCTGCAGGGGGCGGCGGGTTGTGCTTTTCTGTTCGTGACGCCGGGCATCCCGAAGGATCTGCCGGAAATCCGGGCGGCAGTCGCCGCCGGGGCGACACTGGACAGTGAAATGGGCCTTTTCCTTTCCTTATGCCGCGCCCCGGTCATCGGTATCACCGGCAGCGTCGGGAAGACGACCGCGACGACAATCGCGGGCGAGATTCTGCGGGCGGACGGCAAGACGGTCCATGTGGGCGGCAATATCGGCCGGCCTTTGCTTACGGAAGCGGAAAAAATCGCCCCGGATGACATTGTCGTGCTGGAACTCTCCAGTTTTCAACTCCAGATGCTCCAACAGAGCCCCCACATCGCCGCCGTACTGAATATTATTCCGAACCATCTTGACCAGCACCGGTCGATGGAGGAATACATCGAGGCGAAGAAAAATGTCTTTCGCTTCCAGCAGCCGGAAGATTATGTCATCCTGAACGCCGACAACCCGGTGACGGCCGCGATGGCGGACGCAGCATCAGGGCAGGTTCTCCGCCTCAGCGGGGAAAGGGAAGTAGAACGGGGTGTCTTCGTAAGGGACGGGCAGATCATCTACCGGAACGGCGGGTTGGAAGAGACGGTCTGCTCCCTGGCGGAAATCAATGTCCCGGGCCGCCACAACGTCGAGAACATCATGGCGGTGGCGGCGGCAACGAAACTGGCCGGAGCGGGCGGGGAAGCGATTCGGCAGGTCGTCCGCACTTTCGCCGGCATCGAACACCGCCTGGAATTCGTGCGGGAAGTGGCCGGCGTGAAGTATTACAATGATTCAAAAGCGACGACGCCCCAGTCGACGATGGCCGCGATCCGGGCTTTTGACGTCCCGGTAGTGCTGATTGCCGGTGGCTACGACAAACATGTGCCTTTCGACGCGATGGGCGACGCCATCGTTGCGAGTACGGTCAAGACGATTGTCCTCATTGGGGTGACGGCGGGGCAAATCCGGGAAGCCATTTACCGGGCGGCGGAGCGGGCCGGACAGGAACCGACCGTGCGATTGGCGGCGACCTTCGCCGATGCCGTGGCGGCAGCGCGGGCGGCGGCCGCGCCGGGGGAAGTTGTGCTTATGTCACCGGCCTGTGCCAGTTACGATATGTTCCCTAATTTCGAGGTAAGAGGGGCCGAGTTCAAGCGAATGGTCAACGAATTGGAATAGACGACGGCGGGGCGACAGCCCCGCCGCTTTTCTTGATGGTATCTTTTCTTGATGGTAAAATGAAACCGGATGGTGAAAACATGGATACCGAAACCGGGAGGAGGCAAGCCTTATGCCGTGGGGCCCGAAATGCCGGACCGAATACCGGACCGAATACCGGGAAGGGTGTTCCGTCTGCAGTGACTGCAATAGCGAGCTGGTTGCCGAACTGCCGCCGGCTCGCGTGTCAGAAAAGCGTGAGGAAGCGGCGGCAATTCGGGGATACCCGCAATTTCTGCTCAGCGTGCCGGATGATGATGAAGCTGCAATAATCGAAGGGCTTCTGCGCTCTGGCGGGATACCCGTCTGGAAGAAACACCGGGAAGCAGGCGATTATTTGCAGATACGCATGGGAGTGACCGCATACGGTATCGATTTGTATGTGCCTTCCGGGCTGCACGCGGACGCTAAGGCTTTAATCGAGGCGGAACTACCGCCGGATGAAGCGACGGCGGGAGAAGCCGGGACGGAACAACTTACCGCTCTGACCTGGGCGGAGCGGTGCCGGCCGTGGATAATCGGACTGCTGCTCTTCTCCCTTATTGCCGCGGTGCTTCTCACGGCTTTTTTTGCTGTCGGCGGAGAATAGGCGCATATTCGGAGGCGGCTTTGTTCAGCCGGCTGCCGCGGCGGTTTCCGCCTGTTCAGTATCGGTCTTTTCCCTGTGCAGCAAGACGATGCTTGCCAGGATAAGCAGCCCGCCGGCAATATTCCACGGCGTAACGCTTTCCTCCAGCAGCAGCCAGGCGAGAGCGACTGTTAACGGCAGTTCGGCCGTGCTGACGATAGAGGCGCGGCTGGCACCGATGAGGCTGATGCCGCGGAGCAGGAGATAGAAAGGGATAATGGAGCAGAGCACCGCTGTCAGTAATCCATACCCGGCGGCCGGGCCGCTGACGCCCCCGGCAAAGAGGCGCCAAGGCGGCTGCAGAATGATCAGGCCAAGAGTTGAAAAGCTTTGCGTGAAGACAGTTGCCGTCCACGGGTCGGAACTGCCCAAATTTACTTCCCCGTAGAGGATGTAAAACGAATAGGCGACAGCGGCAGCCAGAGCGAAAACGATGCCGGACAGGGAAGCATTCAGGTGACCGATTGGCAGGAAGCCGGCGGCCAGGGCCGTACCGGCGGCGGCAAGGCCGAGTGACAGGCCGCGGCTGGGCGTCAGTTTCTGACGAAAAAAGATGAGCGAGCCGATGGTCACCAAGGAAGGATAGGTGAAGAGCAGCAGGATGCTCAGCGAGGCGCTGAGCCGGGCCAGCGCCTGAAAAATGCAGATGCTTGTCAGCAGACTGCCGCCGATGCCCTGAACGGCCAGCCGCAGCATTTGCCGGCTACCGACGCGGAGCAAGCCGGGCCGCACAATGATGGAACCGGTCAGGAGCAAAGAAGTCGCCGCCAGCGACTGGAGTTCAGCCGCCTGCCAGGGCGACAGACCGAGGGCGTACATGGATTTGACCAGGATACCCATCAGTGCGAAACAGACCGCCGAACCAAGCACGAGCAGGTAACCGCTTATCGTTCTGTTCATTAAATAACCTCCCGAATAGATTTAATGGCAAAAAAGACGGGCAGAATAATCTCTGCCCGTCTTGACCAATTCTTTAGCAAACCGGGTGCGGGTTTCAGCCGCAGTGCCGGCGGATTGACGAAGGCCGGGATGATTGTCTGCCGTTCGGGTTATGCTCTTTGGAAACGCCGGAAAAGGACGTACCTGTCCCTTTGCAGGCGTATTTGGTCATGAGCACAACCGGCAGCATCATATCACTCCTTCGTGTTTCGGCTAACTAGCATATTAGCACACAAAATTGTCTTTGGCAAGAATATCGGCCGGCAGGCGCCGGCAAGGTTAGATAAACAGCTCCGGCTGCCGCGGGGCGGTGAATTCCCGGCGCAGCCATTGTCTGATTTCTTTAAGCCGGGGTTGCGGGAAGGATCTCGCCCCGGCCGGGCATTGCCGGACGCAGGCATGGCAGAGAAGGCAAGGGGCATCATTGTTGACTCCGTCTTTCACTGCCCCGACGGGACAGGCGGCAGTGCAAGTACCGCACTGCCGGCAGACTGCGGTGTCGGTCACCGGCGACAGCCCGGAGCGGCCGCCCCGCTCCCGATACGGATGATTGCCGGGAAGGCGGAGCGGCGGCAGATCCGCGGCCGTACTCACCCCGGTGAGTTTTTCTTTCACCTGCCGCCCAAATTCGGCGGCAAGCCGCAAATCGGCCGCGCCCGGCCGTCCCGCCGACAGCGGGAAGTCGGGAGTGGAATAGGAATGCTCACCGATGAAGGCGCCGGCCGCGGCCGGGACAAAGCCGGCGGTAACGGCGATATCCGAAAGCTCCAGCAGGGCATCTTCGTAAGCCCGGTTGCCGTAGACGGTCAGGAGTACGGCGGGTGCGCCGCCGCCGGAAAGTTCCGCGAAAGCGTCCGCCGCGACCGCCGGGAGGCGGCCGCTGTGGACGGGAGCGGCCAGGATGACGGGACTGCCGTGGAAAGCAGCCGGCTTGGCCGCCCGGACTTCCGGTTTGGTACAATCCAGAACTGCGGCGGTCCGGCAGCCAAAGCCTGATACAACGGTATTCGCGACCCGTCGGGTCGTTCCGGTCGGTGAGAAGACAACGAGACTGACTTGATCAACAAGCATCAACTTACCCCTTTCCGGAGCCGGCGGAACTGGCAGCCGGCGCTCCGAAATATTTTTTATATCTGTATCATAATATACGGCGGAAGGACAGGCAAGGGCGGTTTCCGGCCGGCGACGGCGGAGAAATGAAAAGAGCCGGGCGGCGGCAATTCTCCTTGGCGGAAAGGCAGGGACCAGGGCGGGCAGGATTTTGGCGGACCGGCGGCAAAACATACGGAAAAGAGTGACAGGAACGGAGGTAAGATAATGGGAAAAGCGGACAGACTGTTTCTTGGCAATGTGGTTCTGGGTGACAAGGTGCTCAAAGACGGCGGCGTCGCCGTCAAGAACGGAAAGATTGCCGCCGTCGGCCGGAAAGATATGCTGCCGCCGGCGGAAGACGTGATCGACGCCGGGGATTGCCTCGTGCTGCCGGGAGCGATTGACGGGCACGTCCACTCTTTCGGCTCCCCGACGGAGGGCATTACCAATTCGACCCGGGCGGCGGCGGCCGGCGGGGTGACAACAATCGTCGACCATCCCCTCGACCTGCCCCATGCGCCGGTGCTGCCGGAAGAACTGACGGCCAAGCGGGAACGGTGCGAAAATGAAGCCGTCGCCGATTTCACCTTCCTCGGGGCGGTTACACCGGAAAGCATCGGGCTGGTCGCGCAAACGCACAGCCTTGGTCTCGTCGGATACAAAATATTGATGTCCGGCACAGCACCGAACCGGATGAAGCACATGAATGACGGGGAGTTGTATGACGCTTTCCGGGAGGTGGCGAAGACCGGATTGTTCGCCGGGCTGCACGCCGAGAACGACCATATCCTGAAATACTTGGAGGAGAAATTCAAGGCTGGCGGTGCCGTCTATCCCTTAGCGCACGCCGAGGCTCACCCGCCCGTTTCGGAAACGGAGGCGGTGGCGAGCGCTATTCTGTTCGCCAAGGCGGCTGGCGTCCGGGTCCATTTTTTCCATTTGAGCGTGCCGGAGAGCGTTGATATCGTGCAGCGGGAAAAACGGGCTTACCCATTCATCACTTGCGAGACATGCCCCCATTATCTGGCGCTGTCTCTTGATGACGTCGACCGGCTGGGCGCGAAATACAAAATCAATCCGCCGCTGCGGGAAAAAGCGATGCTGGAAGGGATGTGGGAGAGACTGCGCCGGAATGAACTGGATCTAATCACGTCCGACCACGCGCCGCATCACATCTCGACGAAACAGAACCGGGACAACATTTTCGCCAATTCCTCCGGCGCGCCGGGGGTGGAGACCATCTTCCCGGTCGTCTTCAGCGAAGGAGTGGCGAAAGGAAGGATAACGCTTGGGCAGTGCCTGAATTATCTCATCTACAACCCGGCCCGCCTCTTCGGCCTTTATCCGCAGAAAGGGAACCTTTTCCCCGGGGCAGACGCCGACATTATGATTTTCGATCCGGAAAAAGAATGGGTCGTGCATGAGGCGGACTTGCACTATGCGGCCGGCTGGACGCCGTACGAGGGGATGAAACTGAAGGGGAAGGCCATCACCACCATCCTGCGGGGCGAAGTCATCTACCACGCTGGCGAAGTCCTGGCCAAGCCAGGTTACGGCCGGTACGTCGAGCCGGGGAAATAACAGGAAGCGCCGGCACAATTGGCTAAGGTATTTACCCGGTACGCAAACTCTGATTAGCCATGCGCCATATTCAACGAAACGAGGACAAAATTGGTTTTGCCGCATAAAATAAGTAATCGGAAAACAAAATTATTAACGACCAAAATTGGTGGTATTATCAATATGCGGTGCTTGCAAAACAACGCGGATTTTGTTATAATAGAATTCCGGCACGAACAGCAGTGGTAAAACGGGCTGTATGCGCCGGCGGAAAAACGGGCAAACCGGCGCAATGCCAAGGAGAGTGTGTATCGAACCGATTATTGCATGTTGACGTGCCGGCCAATCTTGAGTATAATTTATTATACGAGCGAAATGATGGGATGTGTTGTTGACCGGAAGAAAATCTGCGGATCTGCAGGTCTGAAGGTACCTTGTTTCGCACCAAAATACGGAGCTGTGGTGTAGAGGCCTAACATGCCTGCCTGTCACGCAGGAGAACACGGGTTCGAATCCCGTCAGCTCCGCCATTTGACAATCGGCCGCGGTAGCTCAGTTGGTAGAGCAGAGGACTGAAAATCCTCGTGTCGCCAGTTCAATTCTGGCCTGCGGCACCATATATTTTAAGCGGAAGTGGCTCAGTGGTAGAGCATCGCCTTGCCAAGGCGAGGGTCGCGAGTTCGAATCTCGTCTTCCGCTCCAATTTTATCTCTGTTTGCGGGGCGACATAGCCAAGCGGTAAGGCAGAGGACTGCAAATCCTCTATTCCCCGGTTCGATTCCGGGTGTCGCCTCCAGATTTATTTTTCAAGAACATTATAGGCAATAGAATGAGA
>JBMNPB010000019.1:0-43553 GCA_050943375.1 bacterium | reverse complement strand
ACTTGCGCTTTCTGCACTGTTCAGTTTTCAATGACCAGAGAAAAAATTAATCCCGCAGATACGAGATTATTGGCTTGCTTCGTTTTCCGGTATCTTTCTGCTGCGTTTTTTATTCCGTTTTGTCTGTGTTTATTGCTGCTGATTTGCTGTGTTTGTTTTGTCGTTCCGGATTTATATGTTATCATATCAATCTTGCTTTGTCAAATGCTCCGCGCTGTTTTTTTTCCGCGCTTGCTTGCTTTGTGTCTTGTTATTATATTGGCCGCAACGACGCCCGTCAACCACCGCTTTTTGGCAATTTCCTTTTTTCAACATATGTAACTAATGTGCGCCGCTTCAATCTGTTTCTGGCACGGCAAATAATCATCTCTTTACTGACGCTCCCGGACGGCAAAGGGGATGCTGCCTTCTTAATCCGGCGCCGGAGGTCAGAACGTCCCGAATTTTTCGTACGCTGCCCGGATTGTCATCCCGCCGCGCAATGCCTCTTGCATTTTCCTTTCCGTGGTAAACAGTTTTTCCCCTTCCAGCAGTACCTCAACCGTCATTTCCTGCGGTATGACGACCACCCCGTCGATATCGCCGAAAACATAATCCCCAGGATTGATGGTCACAGTACCGATTCTGATCGATTTTTGCCATTCAATAATTTCCCACCGCCCGATTGAACTGGCGGGAGAACGGAAGCGGGCAAAGACGGGAAAGTCTATGCCGAGCACCTGAGCCGTATCCCGGGTGCCGCCATTAATAACCGCTCCCTGACTCCCTTGATTGCGGGAAGCAAGGCTCATCATTTCACCCCAATGGGCCGCACCTTCGTGTCCCGCCGCATCCCAGACGACCACGGCCCAGGCCGGAATTTCTCCGAGCATTTGGATGCGCTTTCGGTGATCGTTGCTCGTTGTATCGTCAACGGCCCGACCCAGACCGGTAAAGGCCGGCCCGGCGATTTTCCATTCTTGTCTGATCGGCACAATGTCTTTCGGCAGGATGTGATTCCAGTGGCCTTTGGCGTCCATAATGTCGGAAAGCAGTCCGCTATACAAAGCTTTGAATCTGACACATAACTCTTCCGCTGGGATTCGCTCTTTTTCCATTTCCCGCCCCCCTCTATTCATTGTCCGTGTTAACCATACCTGGATACCTGTCAGGTAAAAAATGATCGCCCCGGCTGCTTATGGCGGGAGCTCCCGCCGCAGTCCGGGCCTGCTTGCCAGCCAGGAACGGATAATGCAAATCTGTTTCCGCTTACTCGCCAATTGCTCTGATGAAGACAATGCTTCCGGACGGTTTATTCCTGTATTTATTCGGGCACGACTGGACACAACTTCTTTTACCCGGGCAGTCAGACTATGCTAACCGGCTGCACATAAGTGCATTTGAGAGCCGAAACTATACTTCGCTTCCGCCCAAATTGAAATAATATTTCAACTAACCGCCACCCGGGCGGCTAACAAAGACCCGCCGGGCTCAACCGATTAAACCGGACCGGAGCCGAATATATCCGCTTCAACTTCACCGCCAAAACGGGTAATAAATTTCCCGCGGCGGCTTGGTAACAGCAAGCCGCCGGGCTCCGGCCGGCAATCCCGGCTGGAGTAGCACTTGCAGATTATTCTCCCGTATTTGCACAACCAGTCAGACTAATGGCTTTCACGGGGCATTTTTCTACACACAACCCGCAGTTTTGGCATTTCTCATAATCAATAACCGCCACATTGTTAATGACATGAATGGCGTCAGCCGGACATACCTTTTCGCACATTTTACATGCCATACACCCCATACTGCAGGCAGATCTGGTATCTTTCGCGTTGGTAGTCGCCCGGCAGCGCACATGGACCCGATTCTTATCCGGCGTTAATGCTATTACTAGCCTTGGGCATTCTTTTACACAAAGACCGCAGCCTATGCATCTGCTTTCATCAATAATCGGCAGTTGGTCTTCACCGATTCTGATCGCCTTAACCGGGCACACGTTCACACAATCGCCGAATCCAATACAGGCAGAAGGGCAGCTTTTCGGACCTCCGTTTACCATGGCTGCTGCACGGCAGGAAGTAACACCGTGATAATCGGCTTTCAGTTTGCCGTGGTCCTTTCCGCCCTGGCACAACACTCTGGCGATCTTTCTTTCATTTTCTGTACCGCAGTCCGCTTCCCCCCCCATGATTTCGGCAATCTTTTCCACTACAGAAGAACTGCAGGCCGCACAGGCATTTGCCAAAGCACGCCCTTCGGCAATCGCCGCTGCCAGGCCGCCGCAGCCCGGATAGCCGCAGGCGCCGCAGTTGGCTCCTGGCAACACCTCGCGAATCGCCTCTACCCTTGGATCCAATTGGACCGCGAACTTTTTGGATGCCACAGCAAGACCGGTCCCAAGAACAAGGCCCAGTCCTCCCATGGATAGCATCGAAATTAAAACGGAATTTGCCATTTTCGTTCACCTCACACTATTTACGCATCTTGGGTGCTCACATTAAGCGGGTTGATATCATAGAGGCACTAGGCCCGCAAAACCCAGAAAGACCATGGACAATAAACCCGCAGTGATAAAGACGATGGCCGGTCCTTTTAAAGCTTGCGGCACATCCGCAAACTCAAGGTCCTCCCGAATTCCCGACATCAATACCAGTGCTAATGTGAAGCCTAAACCGGCTCCCAGCCCGAAAGCAAAGCTGTGAACCAAATTATAGCTTTTCAACGGTATCAAGAGTGCTACGCCCAGAACGATGCAATTGGTCGTTATTAACGGCAGAAAGATACCAAAGGCATTATATAAAGTCGGACTTATCTTTAAGACTATCATCTCGACTAACTGTACCAAAGCAGCGATGACAAGGATAAAGGAAACAATTTGCAAAAACGGTTCCAGACCGAAGGGAACGAGGATATATTCTTGGATAAAATAGGCGGCCAAGGCCGTAAGAGTCAAGACAAACGTAGTAGCCGCGCCCATGCCAATTGCTGTTTCCGTCTTGTTTGAGACCCCCAGAAACGGACAGTTGCCTAAAAATCTGGAAAACACAAAATTGTTGACCAAAACCGTGCCGACGATGATAATAAATATTTCATTCAGCAATTAAGAACACCCCCTCAATGGCATTCGGTCTCTCAAACCGTTTTTCGTGTAACCATATTCATTAATCCCACCAAAATGCCCATAACTATGAAGGCTCCCGGCGGCAAAAGCATAACTACCCATTGCGTAAAACCTTCGCCCATAACATTGTAGCCGAAAATAGTCCCGGCTCCGAATAATTCTCTCACAATACTGATGCTCGTGATTGCCCAAGTGTATCCAAGGCCCATTCCCAGGGCATCAGCGGTTGCTCTAATTACGTTGACTTTCGATGCGAACGCTTCCGCTCTTGCCAGAACAATGCAATTCACCACAATCAGGGGAATAAAAATCCCCATGACGGCGTAAAGAGCGGGAAAGTATGCTTTCATAAAAAGATCGACAACCGTGGTAAAGGTTGCTACCACGATAATAAAGCATGGTATTCTGACATTTGCCGGTATGAAATTCTTCAGCAGCGAGATTAGGATGCTTGAACATGTCAGTACAAAAGTCAGGGCAAATCCCATGGCCACTCCGTTTTTTCCGGCTGTAGTGACGGCAAGGGCAGAACAAATGCCGACAACCAAACGGAAAATGGGATTTTCGTTCCAGATCCCGTTTGTGAAATCCTTTACTATTTGCCCCATTATAAATCGCCTCCCACGGGATACTCATTAACAGCTTCAGCAAGCGCACTCTTGATTGCGTTTGCTACAGCCGTAGGAGATATTGTTGCTCCCGTTATTACGTCCACATCCTCTTTTGGAACGAAATTGTCTTCGACTGACTTGCCCCTAAACTGGTCGGTGAAATTCGCTTCCTTAATTTTTGCCCCAAGGCCCGGCGTCTCACTCATTGATATAATTTCGATGCCTGTAAGTACGCCTTGTTCCGGATCGTATCCCACCATGATTTCGATTGGGCCGCCAAAACCCGAACCGGTAGCCTTAAATGCGATGCCTTTTACGTTACCGTCGTTATCAGTACCCTGATAAAAGGTCATGCCGTCCTTGTCAATGGCGCTCATTTCCGTTGCGCCGGGTATAACATTCACGACTGACTGCTCAAGCGCTTTTTGCGCTTGTTCTTGTATCATCGGGTAGGTGGCTTCATAAGAAAAAGCTAAAGCGGCACCAGATGTAAGTGAAAACAAAGCAAGCACCAATATCATTCTGGTCCAAGCGTTCACCGGCTCTTCACCTCCCCATAAATTCTGGGCATCGTATATCTGTTGATAACCGGTGTGAAAGCATTCATTAACAGGATGGAGAATGACACGCCTTCGGGATATCCCCCGAAAAATCGTATTAGGACGGTAAAAAAGCCTGCGCCGACGCCGAAGATAATTTTCCCTCGCCGGCTCAACGGGGAAGTAACCATGTCTGTGGCCATAAAGAATGCTCCCAGCATCAAGCCGCCTGCCAGCAGATTAAAAATCGGGTCACGCCCGAAAACTGCCGACAATATGGCGACTGTACCCAAGTAGCTCCCCGGAATTATCCAATCCACATAGCCCTTGTACACAAGATACAACCCGCCAAGGATGATTAATAAGGCAGATGTTTCACCCAGTGAACCACCGATATTCCCCAGAAAAAGATTGCTATAACCCGTTGGCATCCCTTGCATTTTCATCAACTGCAGCGGTGTCGCACCCGTTACGCCGTCGAAAGGATTAAGCCAGGTTGTCATGTGTAAAGGAAAAGTAACCATCAGGAAAACTCTGCCGATAAGTGCCGGGTTAAACGGGTTTGAACCAAGACCGCCATATATTTGCTTCCCAAGAGCTATCGCGAATACCGCGCCAACCGTAGCCATCCAGACGGGCAATCCCGGGGGAAGATTTAAGGCCAGCAGGATTCCCGTGACTGCAGCACTCCCGTCGAGAACCGTAATCGGTTTATTTCTCAGTTTCTGAAATACGGCTTCAGTTAAGACGGCCGCGACTGTTGCTGTGATAACAAGACTTAATGCCTGCAAACCAAAATAGTATACTCCAGCAGTTGTCGGCAGTAATAATGCCCAGATAACATTAAGCATGATCCTCTGAACATTTTCACCCGAATGTATGTGCGGAGAAGATGTGATTATGAATTTATCGCCTTCCATCCAATTTCCCTCCCGCCTTACTCATCTGCAACTTCATTTGCCAAAAATCTCCGTAATTAAATAATTGCGAGCACCACCTACTTCTTTCTGGATGCCACTATATGATTTTTGGCAAGCCTGATAAGCTGAGTTAGCGGTATGTGTGCAGGGCACACATATGAGCAGCATCCGCACTCGATGCAATCCAAGGCATGGTACTGCTCAGCATCAGCCCACATGCCCTTTTCAGCCAATTTGCCAAGAGTTGTCGGCAACAGGTGTATCGGACAAGTATCGACACATTTGGCGCAACGAATGCAATTTGATTGCTCATGGAGCTTCACATCGGACTCTTCCAGCACCAATATGCCGGAGGTGCCTTTGATAACCGGGATACTCAGAATGGATTGAGCAAGACCCATCATCGGACCGCCCATGACCACTTTGCCCGGTTTCCCCTTAAAGCCGCCGCACTGCTCCAAGACCTCGCCAACAGGCGTACCTATCCTGACTAATAGATTCTTTGGTTCTTTTATTCCGCTTCCGGTAACTGTAAGAATCCTCTCAACCAGCGGCATCCCCGTTGTTACGGCTTGCGCAATGGCGGCGCAAGTGCCCGCATTATCAACGATAACATTCACGTCCATAGGAAGCTTTCCGGAAGGTACTTCCCGGCCGGTAACGGCATTTATTAGTTGTTTTTCGCCGCCTTGAGGATATTTGGTAGCCATAATGACCACTTCGATATTTTCCTTGCCGGCAGCTGCCTTCTTTACTGCCGCCGCAGCATCCGGCTTGTTATCTTCAATAGCAATAATACCTTTGTTAACTGCTGTTGCTTTTAAAATCACTTCAAGGCCGAAAACCACATCGTCGGGCCTTTCCAGCATCAGCCTGTGATCGGCCGTCAGATACGGTTCACATTCAGCGCCGTTTATTATGATAGTGTCGATTGTCTTTCCCTCGGGAGGTGATAATTTCACCTGAGTTGGAAACCCTGCACCGCCCATGCCAACTATTCCCGCTTCCCTGATAAGATTCTTAATCTCGCCGGGCTCTAATTCCGTCAGGGATTTTTGTGGCTTTGCCGCCTCAAAAACATCGTCTTTCCCATTGGATTCAATAACTACCGACATTACCATGCCGCCGCCGGGATGCGGTCTTTGTTCCACCGCCTTTACCTCACCCGATATGCTTGCATGAATCGGGGCTGACACGAAGGCTTTTGCCTCACCGATCTTTTGGCCTTTTTTTACCATATCCCCCGCTTTCACAACCGGTTCGCAGGGAGCACCGACATGTTGGCTAAGCGGAATAATGACCAGTTTAGGCGGATTTGCTTTTTCAACCGGCATGCTGCTCGTCAATGCTTTATTATATGAGGGATGAATCCCCCCGCGAAAAGTTTTCAGCAATGTCTATCACCTCGCTTATGAAAGTAAAAATCTCAATAAGAGTCAATCCCATATTTTTGCGGGGAACAGATAACTAAAAACCGAATAGTACCGAACAATTTTTTAGCTTGCCTTTCAGGTAAATTCTGCGCAAACATCGAGCAATTGCCAACAGAATTCCGCTAAAGGTTATTCCATTAAGCAAGAAAAGCACGGGGCGGCCGCATAGCAGATGCCTGAACACGACTTGTTAGTCTGGCAATATCTTGTGCTTCATTTCACAAAGTCCTAAAGCACAATTCTCCTGGACTGTTAAAAGTGAAGTCCATTTGAACACCGTTTTGCCTCTCTCTGCTCCTTTCAATTTACTGCCTTCCATAATAATTTATTTCTCCTTTTCATCCTTTTTCCCTTCTTTTTTCTTTTTTCGGGGCAAAACGACAGCCGAACTACCTGTAATCCCGGGCAACAAGAAGAAGAATATACCGGGCTTACTCAATGCCGCGAAACAGTTTATCTGGCTCGGTTTTCTGCCGTATTATTAGGGTTGGCCGCATTTCGATAAACACGCTTACCTCAAATATATGGGGTTGCTGATAAACCAGGGCCGGAGCACCGTATCCGCCTCCCGGTATCCCTCGGCCCGGTAGACACCGCGTTCTTCAGCCGCAAAGGAAAAGGATGCACCTTGAGCTTTTCGAATCACTTGCCCGTTTCGGTAAAGGATGATCTTCCCCGCCGCCGGCAGTCCGGCCGTCAGTGTGACCGGCCCGCTGTAAACGGCTTCTTCTCCCATCTGATAAACCCGCCGGCTCGCTTCTCCCCGAAAGAAAAAGCCGCGGAAAAAACCGTGCCCGGCGTCGATTATACAGCAGCGTCCGCGGCGCAGAGCGTCGATAATTTGCCGGCGCGCCCCTTCCCGGTCTGCCGACATGGGTACATCGAGAAAAAGGTTAGTCCGGACAGTATCGAACATCTGACGGTGCGTCAGGCCGGTTAATGTTAAATGATGCAGCTGGACGCGCAGCGAATGGGCGTCCACGCCGCCAATTCCCACTACCGGCCGGGTCATAGTCAGTTCGTCCCATTTCGCCATCGCCGCGTCGGACGGTCCCGGCAGTAAATGCCACATCCGCAGCAAAGCCCGCGTTCCGCTCGAAATACCCCGGCACAATCCGGACCAGCTGGAAAGAAAGTTCCAGATTTCCATGCCCGTAAATCCGCTTACCGTCCAGTCAGTCCAATCGTAGCGTGGTATTCCGAGCAGGGGGCAGTCAGTGTCAAAAGGATGTGCGAGAAAACCAACTCCACCGGCTCGCTTGGTAAAATCTATATACTCCTGGGCCGGCCAATTGCGGTTCGGGACTTCCACCACCCCGAGGCTCAAATAATGATTGGTAGCCGGCGAAATCTCAACCCCGATCAAGAGAAAGGTCCCGCCGTACCAGCCTTCTTTCCCTTCGTGCAGCGGCTGCAGTGTGTCATGATCGTTCATAATCAGATAGTCGAGTCCGGCTTGCCGGGCGGCGAGGATCACCTCACTATAAGTAGCCCGGCCGTCAGAGTAATCAGAATGACAATGAATGACCCCTGTGTATTCATACATCTATTCTCCCACCTTGCCCGAATTTCTCGGACTACTCACCGGTACGGCGGTGCAGACTGACAGTCGTAATAATTCCCTCAGCCGGTCTAATCGAGAGTAACCAGCTCACGGAGGGCATCATACCGCTCCGGTCCGATCCCGGACACATTCATCACTTCTTCCGTCACCCGGAAAGAACCGTTCTGTCGCCGATATTCGATTATTCTCTGCGCCAGGACCGGTCCGATTCCCGGTAGCAGTTCAATCTCTTCCCGAGTTGCTGTATTCAGATTGATTTTGTCGTCCGTCGTTTGCCTGCGGGCAGTAGCCGGAGTGTCCTGGCGGTCGCCCGGAGCGGCTTCTCTCTCCGGAGACGACGTGTCTGAATATCTTGCCGGCAGCAAAATGCTGACCGGAGTTGTGTAATCCCGCCAATATTTAAATATTCCTCCGACCAGTGCCACGCCGGCCAGCATAATGACGACAGCGGCTTCCCGTCGTGAAAGCGACATTTTTTCCACCCCCGCCAGCGTACTTACCGCCGTAATTATTCCACGCCGCGTCGCCTATACCTGCAAAGAAATTGCCGGCGGGTGCTCTGACGCATATTCTCCGGGCAGGAGAATAAACTCTATTAACCGGTCTCCGACCGGCGTCATTCATCAAAAGAAAGACAAGGAGTGAGATATGTGCGACTGAAGGGTCTGCCCCGGAAATTTGGCTTTTGTTTCCTTCTCTGCCTTTTCTGGCTCTCCCTCGTCTTTCCCTACATGATGCTTTCTTACCGAATGTCAGGCGGTTCCCAGATGGCTTACTTGGTCCATCGCCATCAGACCGCCTCTTCTCCGGACGAACATTGCAGCTTTTTCACTCCCGGGGCATTGCGGGCTTGGGACTCGGCTGTTTTTAGTGAATATTTATATGGTAAGGTTACATTATTCTGCGGAAACGAGGCTCTACAGGAATTCACTCAGACCAGGGCGGAGATCGCCCAGACGCCTCAGGCAGAGCATTACCTGGAGCTGGCCCATCCCAGGTGGGCTCTTCTCTGGTATCTCGGCGAAGGCGAAAAAGCCGTCACTCTGGAAACGTTGCCCAAGGTGGAAGAATTGGCCGCCACATTTGACCCATTCGGCGGGCCGCGAACTGCCTGGATTGACTTCAGACAGTTTCTCGAGCTTTGGAGTAAGATTACTCTTGTCGCTCCCCAAGACGCCATTGCCTTCCGGGAATACGGTTTCCTGCTGGATGTCCTGCCGGCCGTCACGGTCGGATTATTGGGGGTGCCGTTCATCGCCCCAGCCGGCATCGCTCTCGCCTTTCTTCCGCGCCTCTTCTGCCCCGTCTTTCTGCTCTTCTACGCTGTTTCAGTCACTTATTATTTAGGAAGAAAAATATTCGCCGCCTAATAGAGTGGCCCCGCTCTATTCCTGACAGCGGGGCCGCTCTTACATTTTCCCCAGCAGAAGCAGCGCCCCGATCAAGATAAATGCGGCCCCAGCCCCGGAACGGATCAAGGGGAGCGGGACAAGGCGGGTTAAAGCGGCCCCGGCCATCACTCCGAAGAAGGACGTCAAAACGAGGGCGGCGGCCGCCCCGAGGAAAACGCTGCCAGGCGACTTGTTCTGAGCCACAAGCAGCATCGTGGCCAATTGCGTTTTATCCCCCAGCTCGGCCAAAAAAACAAGGGCAAAGGTCGCCAGAAAAGTCTTCCAAAACATCGTCATCCCCCTGTCTGCTTGATACTGCAATGGCCGGACGTCGCTCGCTTCGCTTCTTGGCGGCGCCAATACAACTGTCCCGGCAGGCTCAGCCCATACCCAAGCAGAGCCCCGACCGGGACACTGAGGAAACATGCATTCAACAATAATGATAACCTGCCGCCCAAGCGGAGAAGAAGAGTTTCTCCAGCCATGCCAAGCACGGCCGGAAGACCAATCAACCAGTTAACTGATTGCCAGTACGGAGTAAGGAAAGGTATCCACGTCAGGATACCCCATAGGATGCCAAGACAGATTCCTTTCCGCCGCCAGGCTTTCCAAATCATCCGCTGTCCTCCCGGTCTTCCGTTCTGCTAAATTTTATGCGCCAACCGTTCTCATATTCCTCGTTTTTTCCGACGCGGCCAGCCAGGACGGAACGACAGCCGCAGTGCGCTTAGCAGATCCGACTCAGCTATCTCTCCGGTCAATTACCACAAAAAAAGGGCTTTCGCCCTTTCTTGACAAATTAACTCTCGGCGTCCGGCAAGGTTGCCCCGCTTGTTTCCGTCTCCCGCGCATCTTCCGATCCCCCGTCCGCGCCGGCGGACGGTGCCATGTCCAGCCCGCCCGCAACAGCAGTAAAGTAGTTCTCCACTCCCTCCGCCACCGCCCGTGCGGTGACCGCGGCCGTCTCCGGCTGCATCAGCCGCTGCTCGTCACTTTCATTCGAGAGAAAGAGAACTTCGAGCAGGATACCCGGTACCTCACAGTATTTAATCACGTGAAAATCGGCGGTGCGAATACCGAAATCATAAGAACTGAGAGCGGACAGCAGAACGGGGTGGACGGCCGCCGCCAACTCCCCGGACGCCGGGAAATTAATATTTTCCAAGGCGTAATAAGTAGAGGTGCCCCGGTGCACCCGTGAGACATTGCTGTTATTATGGACAGAGATAAAAATATCGGCTTTTTCTTCTCGGGCCAGACGCGCCCTCGCATCTAATTCCAAAACCTGACGGCGGCGGCTGTAAGACTCT
Source organism: bacterium (assembly GCA_050943375.1). Lineage (GTDB taxonomy): Bacteria > Bacillota > SLNR01 > SLNR01 > JBMNPB01 > JBMNPB01. The sequence continues at coordinate 32,682 of JBMNPB010000019.1, read as the reverse complement.
GCTGCCACTACTGCGGCGTCCTCACTGCCGTTATCGCTCTCCCGGGTCAGGATTACTTCAGCCCCTCTATTCCGTAATTCTTCGGCGAGAGCTAAAGCCATAGCAAGATTGATGTCTTTTTCCTTGGTTCCATAACTGCGGCCCACCGCTCCCGGGTCGGCCCCGCCATGGCCCGGATCGATGACAATTCTTTTCCCGGCCATGCCGGGATAAAGGGCTTCCACCGCAAAACCATCCGCCTGCAAACGGACCAGATAATGGTTCGATCGCGGATTTCGGATCTGCAGGCGCAAGACATCACCTTCGTTCTGCAAGACGACGCCCTCCGGCAATTCGCCTTCATTAACCTTCCCGACCCGGCTCAAGGTAGCCATAAAGCCATCCGCCGCCTCCCGCTCCAGGCCAAAGGAGCCGGCAACGGCAAATTCGTAAACCGTCCGGTCTTTCTCTTCCCGGGCCGTCACCGCCTGGACGGTGCTGGAAAACCGCAACTTGAGTTTATCGTTTGTCTTCTCAATAAGCGTGATATCAGCCGGGGCAGTCAAATCAACATAAACTCCCCTTGCATTCACCCCGAGACGGACTACTTCCGCCAGATGCACGGGAAGCTCCGCCGGAACAAGGCCGGCGCAGCCCAAATCAACCCGGATACTCGTGCGATCCGGACTCATGAACAGCAGTACCTGCTGCAAAGCGCCCATCACCGTCAAATAACGGCCGTCCTCTTTCTCTTCCAGACTAATGCCGGCAATCGGGCCGCCCCCGGAAAACTGCAAATAGTCGGTGTGGGCCCAGAATTCGGTTTGACCGTCGGACAGCAGTGCCCACTCGTTTTCCTGCCGCAAGAGCTCATACTTATCACCTCTGGCCGCCTTGCCCCGGAGGGGTGCCGTTAAGGAGGGAGCGGAACGCAGATTGAGGATACCGGCCGTCACTGTCGCGGCGCGGCGATAAGAGATATGAGCCGCGGTGGCGGACAAGCCGTAACTCACTTCCGGACAGGACGGATCGCTCAGACAGAGATAATCGGCGCAAGCCCAGCCTGCGTCAGAGCCGAAACCGGCCTCCACCCAGCCTTCTTTTGCCCCGAGAACGGTGCCCTCCGAATGGTTGGGAATCGTCCGGATAACGCTGTAACCGGTCGACGGCCCCTTGCGCAAATTTACATTGGCCGTCGCCGTGACTGCGAGAGGAATATTTTGTTCGCAATAGACGGCGGCAAAATCGGTATTTATATACAAACTGCTCCGCGGCAGCCATCCTGTCTGTTCCCCCGCCGCAACCGCCGCCCATTCTTCGCTTAGGGCAGTAATGAGGAAGCGCTCCCCGTCGGCCGCCCAACGGATTGCAGCACCGGCATTTCCCGGCTTTATCAGAATGTCGGCCGCGGTTCGGACGGAGCAGACGGCCTGAGTCGGCTGTGCCGCGAGACTGCTGTGCAGATAACCGGTGCCGCCTTCCGGCAGGGATACCAGCAGCCACTCGCCTTCCGCCCCGCCGCTCTCCAGTTCGTCTCCCGCCGCGGCTTGAGCAATCACTTCCGCCTGCAGGGACGGGCCGTTCCGGATATTGACTGTGCTTCCCGTCACCGTAACGGGTGCTGCCGCAGCCTGGGGCGATATCAACAGGATGAAGGTAAGAATGGAATAGAGAAGTAAGCAGACGTAACGGATAATTTGCTGCATGTTGCTACCTCCTGCCCGAGAATTTATTTCCTAATTCGACAAAATTTATGGCAACCCTTTCCGTTTTGACGCTGCTATCGGCCGGAATGTTCCACGAAAGGCGAATTATGCCAAAAAAATCTCCCTGCCTTGTTATCGGGCTGGGAGAGTAAAGTCTTTACCGCTATGAAACTGAAGGGACCGCGCCATGCGCGGCCCCTTAGATTACTTGACCACAAAATTGATTAGCTTGTCGGGAACGACAATCGTTTTCACCGTTTCTCTTCCGGTCAGATATGTCTTGACCCGCTCCTGCGCCAGGACAATTTCGATAACTTCCGCCTTGTCCGCATTGGCCGGGACAACAACTTTTTCACGGACTCTGCCGTTAATCTGGACGACAATTTCGACTGTGTCGACCACCAGAGCCGCCGGGTCATACTCCGGCCAGACTTGCCGGTGAATGCTCTCTTTTTTGCCGAGCCGCACCCACAATTCCTCCGCCAGGTGCGGGGCGAACGGGGCCAGCAGCAACAGCAGTTTCTCCACCGCTTCCCGGAGCACCGTGCTGTTTCCCGCCGCAAGGCCGAATTCTTCCTTATATTGATACAAGGTATTGACCAATTCCATAATGGCGCTAATGGCCGTGTTGAAATTAAAACGTTCACTGAGATCAACAGTGACCCGCCGGATGGTGTCATGGACAATCCGGCGCAGTTCCTTGTCTTCCTGGTGCAGATTATCCGTCTGCCCCGCCGCCCCGGCCGGGGTACCGGCATAGCCGGTGACAAAACGCCAGACCCGGTTCAAAAAGCGGCTCGCACCTTCAATCCCGGAATCACTCCAGTCCAAATCCCGTTCCGGCGGGGCCGCGAACAAAATAAACAAACGCGCGGCGTCGGCGCCGTATCTGGCAAAAATATCTTCCGGACTGACTACATTGCCTTTTGATTTGGACATCTTTGCCCCGTCCTTGATCACCATTCCCTGCGTTAGGAGATTGGTAAACGGTTCCTGGGCCTTCACCATGCCGGCATCCGCCAGAACTTTCATAAAAAAGCGGGAATACAGGAGGTGGAGAACGGCGTGCTCGATACCGCCGATATATTGATCCACCGGCATCCAATAGTTAACTTTATCATTCGCAAACGGCTCATTGTCCGAATGCGGGCTGGTATAGCGGAGAAAATACCAGGATGAGCAGATGAACGTATCCATAGTATCCGTCTCTCGCTTTGCCGGCTCACCACAGACCGGGCAAACGGTGTTGACGAACTCCGGCGTTTCCGCCAGCGGCGAAGGCCCGCCCGCCTGCAAGGAGACATTCTCCGGCAGCATCACCGGCAAATCCTCTTCCGGTACCGGTACGGCGCCGCATTTATCGCAGTAGACGATGGGTATCGGCGCGCCCCAGAACCGCTGCCGTGATATCAGCCAGTCCCGCAGGCGGTAATTGACTTCCTTTTTGCCCATTTTGCTGCTGGCAAAATAATCGCCGATTGCCTGCTTGCCTTCTTCCACCGACAGTCCGTCAAACTGTCCGGAGTTTACCATCTGGCCCGGTCCGTCGTAAGAAACAGTCATTGTCGCCGGCTCTAGCGCTTCGCCTTCCGGCTGGATGACTACTTGAATTGGCAAATCGTATTTGCGGGCGAACTCAAAGTCCCTCTCGTCGTGCGCCGGAACACCCATAACGGCACCGGTGCCGTAATCCATAAGTACATAATTGGCGATCCAAACTGGAATCTTTGCACCGTTCGCCGGGTTGACCGCATAAGCGCCGGTGAAAACGCCTTCTTTTTCCAGATTAGTCGCCGTCCGGGTGATTTCATCCATCCGTGTCATTTTCGCAATAAATGCGTCGACTGCCGCCTCATATTCCGTTCCGGCCGTCATCTTCTTCACCAGCGGGTGCTCCGGCGCGAACACCATGTACGTTACACCGAAAATCGTATCCGGCCGAGTCGTGAAGACGTTGAAGGTGTCGTCAAGACCGTCAATCCCAAAAGTAATGCGCAAGCCTTCACTCCGCCCAATCCAGTTCTCCTGCATCACGCGAACACGCTCCGGCCAGCCTGCCAGCAAATCAAGATCCTGCAACAGCCGGTCAGCGTAATCGGTAATCCGCAAAAACCATTGTTCCAGTTCTTTTTTAGTCACCGGGCTGTCGCAGCGCCAGCAGCGGCCGTCGCCTATAACCTGCTCGTTCGCCAATACGGTGGCGCATCTCGGACACCAATTGACGGCCGCTTTTTTCTTGTAAGCCAAGCCGCGTTTGTACATGAGCAGGAACAACCATTCCGTCCACTTGTAATAATCGGGAGCACACGTGGTCACTTCCCGGTCCCAATCGTAACTGCCACCGAGAATCTTAAGTTGCTCCTTCATATTGGCGATATTGCTCTGGGTCCAGAGAGCCGGATGAATACCCCGTTCGATGGCGGCGTTTTCCGCCGGCAGCCCAAAAGCATCCCATCCCATCGGGTGTAGGACGTTGTAACCCTGCATGCGCTTGAAACGAGTCATTACATCGCCGATGGAATAATTGCGCACATGCCCCATGTGCAGTTTCCCGGAGGGGTAAGGGAACATTTCCAAACAATAATACTTTGGTTTATCCGGATCTTCCTCAACTTTGTAGAGCTGCTGCGTTTCCCATTGCTCCTGCCACTTCTTCTCCACCGTCTCAAACGGGTATCGCTCTTCCATCACCATTCCTCCTTTAATCGTGCCGAAAAATAAAAAACCTTCCGTCCCAGGGACGAAAGGTTACTTCCGTGGTACCACCCTCTATTGGCATAGACAACAGCCAGCCCTGTCCGCCGCGGCCCGCCCCTTAAGGCGGTCCCGGCGGGTAGCCGCAAACCGAAATCTCATGCCCGCTTCCGACTGATAACGGGGTCGCCCCCGGCACGGGTTACTCCGTTCCCCCGTGCGGCTCCCGGACGAGTTCAACCGTCTTTACCCGCTGCCTCGCACCCGCCGGCAGCTCTCTGGCGAAGTCGTACGGCCTACTGTTTCCGCTCATCGCTGGATTTTTACTTGACGCAATTATACCGTATTGACGGTTTATTGTCAATTATGACTGTTTTCCGGCTGTCGTTAATCTATGATAGCACCACTTTATTATCTATCGTGATAAAATGCCGCCTATGAAAGGGACGACATTAATGTCACAAAACAACTAACCCGCTATGTTGTGATTCAAAAAAGTCTGGATTATTCGATTTCCGTTGCGAGAATGGCAACCATAAACTCGAACCCCACTAATATATTCACCTTCGGAAATCCCACCGGTGAAATATTCGCCGGGTAATGTTAAAAAGCCAGAAAACGGGAATAATGGCAATGAGAGAGACGGAGGTTGAGAAGATGCGTATACCCAACCATATCGGCGTTATCCCGGACGGTAACCGGCGCTGGGCAGTAGACCGCGGTCTGACCAAAGAAAAAGGCTACGCGGAAGGACTTAATCCCGGCCTTCATCTCTTCCGCCTGTGCCGGGAGGCCGGAATCAATGAAATCACCTATTACGGATTTACTGTTGATAATACCAAACGTCCTTCCGAACAGAGGCTGGCCTTCACCGCCGCCTGCGTCAAAGCGGTAGAGATGCTCCTGAATGAGGATGCCGCTCTCCTCGTCATTGGCAACAAAGAATCAGAGATGTTCCCGCCGGCATTGCTTCCATACACGGAGCGGCGGACGATCGGCCGCGGGGGCGTCCGGGTGAACTTTCTCGTCAATTACGGCTGGGAATGGGACATCGGTCATCTCATAGGCAAGGGCAAGAACGGCAATCGAGTGTCCGAGGGCATTCGCTCTTGTGATATCTCCCGGGTCGACATGATTATCCGCTGGGGCGGGCGGCGGCGGCTGAGCGGTTTTTTGCCGGTACAGGCCGCCTACGCCGATTTCTACGTAATTGATGACTACTGGCCCGACTTCCGCCCCGAGCATTTTCAGGCCGCCCTGGAATGGTATGCCAAACAGGACATCACTTTAGGCGGCTGACGGCAATCTTCACCGCCGGCAATTGACTTTATGCTCCCGTTATCCGGAAAACTCGTACAACCGCCCGGGCGGTTGCCTTGAATCAAATAAGGTTATTGTACCGAAATATTTGGCTCAGCCGGATTAGAATCGGTGTTAGCAAACACCGAGACCATGCAGTCTGGTAAGTCAGGGTGAGCCAATCCCGGATAGGGGCAATCTTGTGGCCGGTTTTGGCTCCAGTTGCGGCAGCAAACAATAAAGTATCTTCATCTTCCTCATTCTCCTCCCACTGCCTACAAGCATGATGGGAGGCTACTGTTAAGATATCGGCGAATCCTACTGCAGCCTGATATCTGTCTTTGGTTGTTTAGCGGAAGGAAGGGTCGAAAAAAGAAGCCCTTTTTCCGTTTTCTGACGTTTAGTGCCTACCGCACCTGTATCTGAAAGACATACATGGCCCGCTATACATCTTTTGCCGCCGTCGCACTGCATTACCAGCTGCTAAAGCCCCCCCCGGGCGAGGCCAAGTATTTCGACTCGCCCGCGCGGCAGACTCTATTTCAGCATGTTTACAGTCAGCCTCTCGGTGTCCAAAACGATGTACTTGTACTTACCATTTCCGCACTGCGCTTCTCCTTTTATCCGGCCATAAACGCCCTCCGCAGCATTCTGCTCTTCCGTTATCTTCCACTCCGCATTTCCGCCTAACAACTTGGCATCAACCGTATGGGCTTCGATTAAGACGTCCGCATCCTGCGGCAGTCTGATTTCGGCATTTCCTGCCCCGTCAATCAACCAGTTAGCTTTGACTTCATCAGCATACACTCTCAGGGAAGCTGTGTCGTTCACCTCCACGGCGAGGTCACCAGGGACCGTAACTGTGAACTCATCCACCCTGACATCATACCCCAGACCACTACCGGTGCGCGGGTAATGGAAAGATACGTAGATAGTATCTCCCTCCTGCCGGAAGTTTACTTCTGCATTGTTCAGCATTTCTTTTGCGGCTTTCAGGGAAGCAGCCGTAACTATGCCGGTTCCGTATGCAGCAATATCTTTTTCCCCTGCCGTACGAACCGAGAGCCGGCAATAGGGTGAACTTAGCACGACTTTCCGGATACTGCCGTCTACGGTAGCAGCCCGTACCGGAGTCTCCAGATAGTAATCCTGCGCTGAGACAATTCTATTGAGCCTGGCGACGACGCCAATTTCAGTCAGAGCAAACATACCAAGACTGAAGAATACTATCAGTCCGACCGTCAGGATACTGAAAACATCGAAGTTGAGCCGGATATTTCCGTCCTTGACCGCGTAGTTGTGCCAAAGCACTTCGCCACCTAGCATTACCAGAAACAACGGCCACCAGCCGACGATGGTGCCGGCGGTAGCGGCTCCGTTTATGCGGGCCGCGATTAAGATGATGCCGCAGACAATTAATGCCGTCCCCATCGTCAATGTGCCTACTCGTCTTCTCTGCATACTTTTACCTCCTCGTCCGGCCGGCTCCGGCTGCCGATAATAAGCTTGGCACCGCTCGCGATGAGCAGTGTGGCGACGATGCCGGTCTGCAGGTAGTTGCGGATAGCCCAGCTCAAGAAAGGAGAGATAATCCGGTCGAAAACCGCCAAGCAGCCGAGACCGATCAGTCCCCATCCCAGCAATTTCGGATACGTGTTGACGAGCACGGAAAACGGATCCTCGGTTTCCGCCGCTCCGTCCCCGGCATCGACCCGGTGCATGGCATCGAATAAACTGTAAAACCAAATAACCGGCAGGATAAAGATGAACAGGCTCACATTCAGCCATCCCATTAGGAAAAGAGCAAAGAAGAACCCCGCCATCAATTGCACGCCTTTCTGCATCAATCCGAGATACATATGCCCTGCCCCCGGCACGATGGAGAGGGATACCGCAATCAGTTTCCGGTTGTCGTTGCCATTCCCCGCCGAAAGAGCAGCCTCTGCACCTTCCGTCAAGCGGAGTTCAGCCCGAAAATGGCGGTTTAAAATTGATATGGCGTCAACGAGTGAGATGAGCCAAAGCAGCGGCAGGCCGATAACCAACAGGTCGGTGAAGTCCATACCCCGAGTGAGACTGTTCAGAAGCAGCGCACTGGCAATTGCCGCGAAGAAGAGGCCGAAAAAGACAACCGCTCTTTCGGCGAACCCCAGATAAAGATGGCCCAGGCCGGGCACGAACGAAAAAAGTACTGTAAAAAACCGGCTTTTCCTTTGCATCATAACACCTCCGTTACTTAGTCGCTTCGAATTCGTTTATCAAGGCCGCGAATTTGCCGGTGACCACGTCGGCCCAGGACGTATCTACAGTACCCAAATGTCTCTCCTGCTGCGGCCGGCGGGTTACCTGCGGAGCCTTATCCAACAGGAGTTGAAATATCCCGCTCTGCACAAGCACCAAAGTGACGACCGAGGCGGCGACATAATAAACCAGCCAGTCACGCCATCCCTTACGAGCGGATGGTGTTTTCGCTGCCGCTTTTTCCTCCACTCGGCAAGCCTGCAACACGGCGGCGGTGAAACCGTCAGGAATGATAGCCTCCGCCTGCAGCAAATCATCTGGGTCGAATGAATCCAGGAAAACGTCCAGACAACGACCGCAGATCAGCAGATGGTCCGCCATGGCAGTCCGCTTCACCTGCGGAAGGGTTCCGTTTTTAAAAGCAATCCAGTCCTTCCGGTCAAAGTGCTTCATGCCAGTCCTCCTCCCATTTCTGCCGGAACAAGTGCCTGCCCCGGTACAAGCGAGCTTCCACAGTTTTCACCGCAATCGCCTCTTCCAAAGCAATCTGCTGGTAACTTTTCCCCTCGAAATAGTACTTCAGCATCACTCTCCGGTAAATCTCCGGCAAAGCGGCAACCAGACTGCCTACCCGGTCCCGGTATTCCTGTCGGAGCAGCAATGCTTCCGGTGATTCAGCCGGGGAAACATCCGATTCGGGCAATGTTGCCGCGTCCAGACTTGCGTCCGCTCCGTGCCTCGCCTGCCGCCGTTTCCAATCGATCGCTTTGTTCACGGTAATCCGCCCCAGCCAAGCTTTAAAATTCCGGATCTCGTGTTGCGGAAGGGAGCGATAAACCTGCAGGAACACTTCCTGGGCAATATCCTCAGTAGCCGCCGTCCGCCCGGTCAAGTTCAGGATGATAGCAAACACATATGCTTTGTACCGGTCGACAAGCACGGCAAATGCTTCGCTGTTACCGCGAAGACAGCATTTAACCAGCTGTCTGTCGGAAGTCATAGCTCCCCTCCTTTCCTTCCCGTTAATAAAGACGCCGGGTTAAATTAAAACCCTGCAATTTCCGTATTCTTTCGCTCTGCTTCAAATCCGGAAAGATTCGCAGGTACCGAACCGGCATCAGTGCGCTTCCGGAAAGTAAACCGGCCGAGTACCCGGATAAATGTGCTATACTAATTACCATTCGCCCGGTCATTGCCGCATTTGATAAATCTGCTATGGCATAATGCCACACTGTTACAAAAATGGTATAATCTACTCATAAGATACTTGACGATTTCTGTATCCTTCTGATATCCCCGTCAGAAAACTCTATTTTCTCTTCCCGCCGGCTAAGGACGCCGGCGTCGGCAGGAATCACCGGCCAGCCGGCCAATTAGAGTAGGAGTCGCAAATATAATTACGGAGGGATGCGTATTGCCGCAAGTAATTGACCTTTATCTTGACTTGCCGCCGACGCCCGACCAGATTGTCAGCTTGCTGACATGGTTCTTTCTCGGCGAGGGAGCGCAAAGCGCGAAAGGATATAAATATACTTTCGGCGCCAAGATGGCTGAGTTTGTCGGTTCCAGCCTGGCAGAGATGGATGAAGTGTCCGCCGCCGGCCGGGAAGCCTTCGCAGCGTTCGCCCGCCGCCACGCCGGCGCCGTCTGCAAAACCATGCCGGAATTCATCCGTTATCTCGACGAGATCGGTGTCGCCTGGGGAATTACCAGCACGAGTGACCACGACAACGGCAAGACGGCGGAAATCGTCGCCGCTTACCCGAAAAGACTGCTCGGCTTCGCTTACATCGACCCAAGCCGACCCGTGCCGGCCGTACGGGACCTGGAATACGCCATCCGGGAATTGAAACTTGCCGCCGCCTATATCACGGCTTTTCGGGCCGGTATTCCGGCGAACGACCGGCGCTGCTACCCGGTCTATGCCAAAGCCGTTGAACTCGGCATCCCGGTCTTCATTTACAGCGCCATGAATCTGAGCGGCGCGCTGCCCATGGACGTCGGCCACCCCCGCTGCATCGACGACGTCGCCCGGGACTTCCCCGAACTGAAAATCATGGCCGCCGTCTGCGGCTATCCGTGGATAACGGAAATGGTCGGCATCGCCCGCCGCCACCCCAATCTCTATCTCAGCACCGAAATCCTCGAACCGGCCGAGATGGCCGTCCCCGGCAAGGGGTTCGAAATGCTCCTGCATTTCGGCGGCACCGAACTCCAGGACCGGATCTGTTTCGCCTCGAACTGGCTGCTGCAGGGGAAGCTGCTGGCAGAACTGATTGAACAAGTCCGCGCTCTGCCTTTGCCCGACACAGTCAAAGAAAAATGGCTCTATCACAACGCCGCCCGTTTCTTCGAACGCGCCTGACAGGCAAAAAACACCCAGTCCAAAGCCCGTCCGGGAACCAAGCAATCCGGGCGGGCTTGTTATTTACAGGACGCCAGAACAATCCTATTTACTAACTGATAAAGCAGAAAGATAAAAGTAAGCGGCCGCGCTGTCCATTGTCAGATTTGCCGTCCGGATTACCCGGACGGCAGCCTGAATACAACTCGCCGGCAATTTGTTTGGCTATGGACCCGCCGGTTTTAGACCGAAACCAACCCGGGCAGCAGCGGCAAGGCGAAAGAACTTCCTCCTGTTTTTCCCGGGCAACGCTTACAGCCGGTATGCCTCCACCTGGCGCGGATCGACAACGCGCCGCCGGATGACCAAAGCGACCGCAATCATCAGACAGCCGGTAGCGGCGAAGATAGTCGTAAACGGGATCCGATCGGCCAAATAACCGGCCACCGCCGGAGCGATGGATAAAATGATGCCCGAAACAACATTGGTGGTGGCGATATACGTGGGACGTCTTTCCGGCCGCCCAAATTCCATGTTCAGGTTGTCAAGGCTCAGCATTTGCCAGCCGGAAACGAGGCCATATAACAGAAAGAAAAGCAAAAATGTATAATAATTTCGGGCCAGAAAGGCGGCGAAGAAAACGAGACCGATGGACACGGCGGAGATTTCCAGCAATTTCTTGAACCCAATCCTGTCCGCAATCCTCCCCCCCAGATAAGTGCCGGCACCGACGGCAATCAGATTCGCGGCCGTGAACGTTCCCAGCATTTTTTCCACGCCCGGGAGCACCTGCCCGGCGTAGACAATGAAAAAGGGAGCGACAGCCGTACTGATTTGGGCGGCGGGACGGAGTAGGCAAAACCACCGGTAATTCGCATCGTCTCGCAGCAATTCCGGCACGCTCGCCAGCTTGCTCCACAAGTTACCCTTGGCACCGGTGCGGGGGGCCGGCTCTTCTTTGAACCGGGCGAGGAGCAGCAAATCAATCATATGGACGGCAAAAGCAAGCAGAAAGCAAAACGCATATCCCCGAAAAGAGAAATTCGCGATTAGCAGCCCCGCGATATAGCCGGCGCCGGCCTGACTCGCCAGTGACACAGCGTTTCGAAGACCGAAGTAACGGCCGCGGTGTTCGATGGGTATCACTTTAGACATCAAGTCGAAGAAGCCCAGGATATAAATACCGTTCAAAAGCTGACCCACCGCATAAATGAGGAAAATAGGGGCAACGACAGCCGCCGGCGGAAAAACCAAGGCGATGATCCCAATGGCCAGCCAAGTCAGACGGAAAAAAAGACCGTACCGCAGGATCGTCCCTTTCTTCAGCGGCAGATGCTCAATTGCCGTAATCCCATAGAACTGGGAGGCCATGAAAAAAAAGTGCGTCAATGTCCCCAACAGTCCGACAATTTGGCTGGAAGCAGTCAGGTCGTAAATAAAGTAAGTGAAAATAGTTGAGAAATTGTAAAGGCCCATCCCGGCAAAAAAGAAGAAACCCTGCGCCATTCCATAAGGAATATTGTGCCGGTAATTCTCAGCGACAATCGCGTTATAATCTTTTTCCGTCTGCGCCCGGGCGGTACGGCTGCTGTCCATAGGCGGCTCCACCTTCCACACAATATTTGATTCACAGGTCAAATTATAACATATTCACCCCGCCTTTACAGCATGAATCGTTTCCGCCGAAACGGTTTTCCCAAACCCGCAAACTGCGCTTTTCCGAGGCATCTTCCCAGTAAAATACGGAGCAGCGGCCGGATTAACATTTCGGCCCGCCTGCTCCGCATCTCGCTATGTCTGTTTCCCATCTCAGCCCTCTTGTCCGGGCAGGATACCCCTGATGACCGGAATACCCTACTCGAAACGGATATCCGCCAGTATTTGCTCATAATCGGCCGCCAGCGAAGCAAATGTATCAGCCATATCGCCGAAAGTAATTGCGTAGACCACCCCGCCGTCCGCGAACACATAGACGGTTTCGTACTTCATCGCCAAACCGCTTACTTCGCATGTGAAGACAATTCGCCGGGCCTCCCGTCCATCAACTGTGAGCGCTTCCGTCTCGTCTTCGTACACCACGTTACTGAAAGCGCCGGCGAAAGCTTCTTTTGCCTCTTCGACTGCGTCGTCGGGGGTATCGCTCAGAAACCTCTCGCTTTTGATCATAAAACTCGCCCCGTTTTTCATATACTGCACAGGTAGAGTCGAACCGGCGACCGGTTCCCATCCCTCGGGCGGTGTAATTGCGATACTTGCTCCGGCAGACGGCTTCTCACCCGTCGCTTCGCCCGAAGCCGTTTCAGCCGGCTCCGCCTCACTTCCAGCCGCCCCGCAGCCGACCAGCAGTACGGCCAGACAGAGCATAATCATAACTGTAAACGGAAACCTCATTCCATACATCATTTTATTCTCCTCCCCGGTACCGCTCAGCGACAAATAGTGATTTGCTTAGCCGCACCGTCATAATCCACTGAAGCCCCCAGGGTCTCGCTGACAAAGCGCAAGGGTACGAAGGTCCGTCCCGGCGGCAGCACCACCGGCGAGCAGTCGATGGCCTGCGCCTCGCCGTTTACCAGAACGGTCTTGGAACCGATAGTGAGTATAATCTCCGTGCCGCCGTCCCTAATCACCACTTGTTTGGATGCCGCCAACCATTCCACCGTCGCGCCCAGTGCTTCGCCGATGAACCGGACCGGAACGAAGGTCCGGCCAACCGGCGCTTCAATATACGGCGCTGCGTCCAGACGGACGGGCTCGCCGTCAACCAACGCTTCGGGCTTACCGACGGTCAGGACTATATTTATCGACAGGGGCGCATCCGGCACTATATCCGACGGTTCCGTAGCTTCACCTTCTGTGATTATCAGGGTGTAAGCATGGGTGGATATCCGGCCGGCATGATCCTCCACGGTAACGGTGATTTCATACGTGCCTTCCGCCGCCGGCGTCCCGGTCAGCCGACCGTTTTCCTCCAACGCCAAGCTATCGGGCAGAGAGCCGCCCGTCACCGCAAAGGTGTACGGCTTGGTTCCGCCGCTGGCTGCGAAGGTATGGGTATAAGTTGCTCCGGCTGTGCCGGCCGGCGGATTCGCCGGCTTGATTTTCAGAACCGATGTGCCCGAGCCTCCTCCGCTGCCGCCTGTATTAGGCGCAGCATCTGTTTTAACGCTCAAACCGGCACCGGCAGCCGAAGCCTTATGGGTTGCTGTTTCTTTTACTCTGGCTGTGAACGTATACTCAGTGCCCGGCGATAATCCGGTAAAGGCATTGTTGGCTTGCCAAGCCCCCCCCGTCTACCCGGAACTCATGGGTGGCATTGGCTGTCAGGGTAACGCTGTTATGGGTCTTACCGGACAGAACTGGCATTGCCGGAGGTGCCGTATCCGCTTTTTCTACCAGCGCCGTAGCGGTGCTGACAGCGCTTCCGGTGGCATGGATACCATCGGCGGTTGCGGCAACTGTTATGGTCTTACCGATATCCGCCTCGCCCAGGATATAAGTTGCTGCCGTGGCACCGGTGATATCAACTCCGCTGCGCTTCCACTGATATACCGGTTCATCTTCCGGAGCCTGAGAAGTGTAATTGATATTAGCCGTAAGAATCTCGCCGTATATGGCTGAGCCGGTGATACTCACACCGCTGAGCGCCGGCAATTGCGGCGCTCCCCCATCGGCAGCTTTGATAAATACCGTATGCGCATCGCCGGTCGCCACCGCTATCCAGTCACGGTCATCACCGATGGTTTTTTTCGGGGAATTCTGGCTCCACGGCGTAGCGACGCCCAGCTGTCCGGTCCCGTTATGCCCCCAGAACCAGAGACTGCCATCCGTCTTCCAGGCAGCGTTGTGCCGATATCCGGTGATAACTGCCGCCCAGTCGGTGTCTTCCCCGACTTGCGCCGGGTTCGCGTGGGTGTTGCTATCAATTGTTCCGATACCAAGTTCACCGTATGCATTCCCGCCCCAGGTCCAGAGGCTGCCGTCCGATTTGATGGCTGCAGTGTGATACTTGCCGGCGGCCGCTGCCTGCCAGACCTCCCCAGCGGCGCTTATCTTAGTCGGGGCGGTCACGCATTCAGCAGTGATACCGCCGCCCAATTGGCCGCAAATCCGGTTACTGGTGTCGTGCGAAGTGTTGTCACCCCAGGTCCAGAGGGTGCCGTCTTCTTTCCGGGCCACGTTGTGACGGTATCCGGCCGACACCGCCGCCCAGTCGGAATCTTGGCCGATCTTCATCGGAGCGTTCACCCAGTTTCCACTGCCTTCAATACCATTGCCTAACTGACCGTAATGGCCGCTGCCCCATGCCCAGAGGCTGCCGTCCGACTTAACGGCCACGCTATGGTCCATGCCGGCGGTTACTGCTACCCAGTCAGTGTCGGTTCCGACCTGCGTCGGGGTATTCCTGTCAGCGAAATCGCCGACGCCCAACTGGCCGCAGACATTATAACCCCAGGCCCAGAGGCTGCCGTTCTCTTTCAGGGCCAGAGAATGCACACCACCGGCTGCGACCATAACCCATTTTCCGTCTTCATCGGCACTGATAAGCGTCGGAGATCTCTTGTTGACATCAGTACCATCACCGATCTGACCCTCGGAGTTCCATCCCCACGCCCACAGACTGCCATCCGATTTCACGGCCAGAGTGTGGCTATCGCCGGCGGCAACCGAAGCCCAGTCTGTTTCGTCGCCGATTTGGGTTGGAGTGTCCTTATTAACGAAAGAGCCGATGCCCAGCTGACCGTAGTTGTTAAGTCCCATGGACCAGCCCTCGCCGGCCGTCGCGATTTGGGAGTCTGCCGGTGGAGTCGTTACTGTATACGATGAGTCAATAACCACGTCGAACACGGACAGGTCCGTGAACTCGTATTCCTTATCGTCGGCATCACCCGTGAAGGTTACCGTGTAGGTGCCGCCCCCGTTATCGGCAAAGCCGGAAAAAAGAGGGCTGGTGTCAAAGCGTTGAACAGAACTGCCGTCTACGGATACTTCAAAGTAACCCGGCCCGATACCGTTGATGGGATCACCCGCCGCGTTCTGCACCGTTACGGTCAACGTGACTTGCTTGCTGCCGTCCGCTCCCTGCTCCTGATGCGTGATCCCCGATTTTGCGTCAACGGGAATGGTGTCAATGTCCTGAAGAGTAGTTACATCAATTTTTGCCGGTTCACTTTGCAGATTATCATTGCCGTCCATCAGCACAACATAGATATCATAAGCGGTTTCCGGAGCCAGACCGAGTACGCCATGGCTTTTGATGCCCGGAGGATCCGTATACTCAAAGCTATCGCTGCCAGGATAAGGGATGGCATTCCCCTCGCCATCCTGCCCGTTCCGAACCCGCGCCGAGGTGGGAGCTTGTGCATTATTAGCCAGGACGACATAGTAGACCATGCATACCTCATCGGCCGACACCGACAGTCCCAGATCCTCGTCCGAGACATATGAGGTTCCGGGATATCCCGCAGTCCACACCGGCGGGGTGGTGTCCGTAGCGGGAACTTTCACCCAGACGGTGCTGGTGCCGGCGGAATACTCATAGTAGCCGGGCTTGATTGGGTTGATAACGCCATCATTCTCGTCCATATCAACTGGCACTTCTTCGATATCATCAAAAATCCGTATATAATTTGACGCCTGGATCTCGCCGTCGATCGTGATCTCTGCTTCAATGGTGGCAAATGCGCCCAAGCTGGAGCCGTTTGCCACAACATTGCCGCCGATTTCAATCGTGCCTCCGCGTTCGGCATCCACGCCGACTCCGTTCGCTTCTTTGGTTACCGTAACACTACCGGAAATGGCAACAATGCTGTCGGTGCTGGAAACAACACCGTACTCTGCACCCTGCACATCTCCATCGATATGAATGCTTCCGCCCAGTTCAGCATGGGCGCCCTGGCTGTAGGAATCACCGGTACCAATGGCGTCGCCGCCGTTTATCATGATGCTGCTGTTGATGCAGTTTTCGCTTCCGTTGGCATAAGCGCCATGCATCACGCCCTGCGCAGTGCCGCCGTTTATGGTGACACTTCCGCCAGAAGCGGCCCTCGCGCCGCTGCTGTCGGAAGCGGTACCAGTGGCGTTGCCGTTGACAATAACCGTGCTGCCGGAATTGGCGACGCTGACTCCGTTGTATCCCCCCAGCGCATTGCCGTTGACGACAATGTCTCCGCCGTACATAGCAACCGCGCCGTTACCGTAAGACGAAGTTGCCGAGGCGTTGGTCACGGTTGCCGACGAGCCGTCGCCGGTCGCGAATACGCCGCTGATATGACCGGTAACGTTGAATGCACCATCCCCGTTCAGGGCGAATGTTCCGCCATTTCTCACCGTAAGCCCCGTTTGGCCTGAAGTCAGATTTGAGGAGTTTACAGAAAAGCTGTTCAACTCAACGGTGACATTTTTATCGTCGATAATTATGCCTCCAACGTGATCGTGGTTTTTGAGCATCCGAATTGTCTTAGTCTGGCCAGCCTCAACCGCAGCCAGCGCTGCAGCCAGAGTTTCATACTGGTCTCCGCCGTCGATTTCGCAGACGTATTCCTCGTCCGCCGCCGCCGGTTGTACCATCCCCACCAGCAGCGTCATAACCAGCAGCAAACACAAGAGGCTCGCCTTTCCTCGGCGTGCCTTCCTTGTACAGTTGCTGCCGAAACAGGGTAATAATAGCGTCATAATTATTCCTCCTAATAATTGCTCTTCCCGCTTTGCCTTCGATTTATTGCCGGTCGGATGAAGCTAACGGTTGACAGCGATCCTGCCAGATCCACTGGGTATTAAGCGGCGGGCCGGGCTATACAGTCCGGCCCGCCGCTGTTTGCACTTCCCGCTTCTTGTATTTCGTCTGCGCCTACCTGTTTACATGGCATTTATCTTCCGGGTGCCTTAATTATGGCAGGAATCGCAAGAGCCGTACTCTTTGACGTCTATCTGCTTTTTATAACACCATATACATCCCAGGGAGGGTTACTGTAGTATTCAATTCCGCTGAAACTATTCCCGTCAGATGCCATGGTAACTACAAAATCCCACTCGGTGACGGGGTTTGTGGTACGGAATTTTCCGGTGAGTTTCTTCCCGGTAACCGTGCCGCTGAAGCCATGGCCGGATTCCGCATCGTACCCGAAGTAGCCGGAAACCTGATTGCCGTTCTGCGCAAGCACCAGACAACAATCGTCCCCCATATCCTCACCATTCACGTTCATCTTCCAGATGCCGGCAAAATCGGCAATCGTTTCAGCAGGAGTAGCAGAAGGAGTGACTGCCGGTCCTTGGGAGCTACCAGTCCCGGCTTTTTCACCGTGGACAACCCATGCCGGGTTGCTGTAGTATTCAAGTCCGTCAAAGCTATTCCCACCGGCTGCCATGGTAGCTTCAAAAACCCATTCGGTGACAGGGTTTGTGGTGCGGAATTTGCCGGTGAGGTTCTTCCCGGTAACCGTGCCGCTGAAACCATGACCGGATTCCGCATCGTACCCGGAGTAGCCGGTAACAACATTACCATTCTGTGTAAGCGTCAGTTTATGGCCCGCTTCCCCATCGACGGTCAGATTCCAGGCACCGGAGAAGTCGGCCGGGCTGTTGTTTCCGGTAGCGATGGTCACGCCCTGAGTAGCGTCGTCCCACTGAGCCTGGCAGCCCAGACTCTCGATAACGAACCGCAGCGGCAGCATGGTACGACCGGCGGCCGAAATGAACGGGGACGCGTCCAGTGCTTTATCCTGGCCGTTGACCCGGGCGATGTTCTTTCCGATCCACAGTTCGATGCTGGTTGACCCCAATTTGATGGGCACCTTCTTCTCAGCCTCCGTCCAGCCTATGGTGCCGCCCATGGCTTCGACGATGGACCGTATCGGCAGGAAAACCCGCCCGCCGGACAGCACCGGAGCCGTTCCCTTCCCGGGGTCGATTTCCCGGTTAACCCCATCTATGGTCATAGATGCATTCCCCACCTGCAGGGATATGACACCGACGCTGGGAGCTGCGGGCGTCTCGACTGCCGTCCGGGTGCCGGTGAAGCTATAGGCCAGCGCCCACGGCGCCCCCTTGTTGGTATCTTCTTCCTCAAAAACGCCCTCTATCGTGCCGTCCGCCTGCAGTGTGGCAGAGATTTCCCACCCGTATGCCGGCCCGTACGGGTCCGCGGAACGGGTTTCATATGTCAGATTAAAGGCGCTGTTCCCGAGGATAACAAAGGCTTGCCCGTGAACTGTAGATTCCCTGCCTTTGAAGCGGAGACTTCCCGTAAGGCTGTCATAATCCTCATCACCTCCCGGCGTCTGCGTCAGGGTTATCTCAGCTGATAACCCGCCAAAATCCCCGCTGGTAATCATCCAGGTGCCGGAAAAGTCAGAAATCTCTTCTGGTGCGCCCAGGACCGGGAAAGCCGAGACCAAAAGGAAGATGACCATGAGCAGCACTGCCGTTTTGGCGGAAGCCTTTTTCATTTACAAACCGCTCCTTTCAGTTAAGCTGAATTTCTGAAGGCATAGATACAATAATTTTAGCGCTCGGCCTGCAAAATCGCTGTGAAAAAGCTGTGAAATATATATAATAATGCCAAAAATCCAAAAAAATGTTATAATACTAATAAATGGCAAGATGGAGGAGTCGGAATGTCAACGGTTCCCGTCCTCAGAAGCAAACTGAATGTACCGCAGCTACCGCCGGCCGTAGCGGCATCGGAACGTCTGCAGCGTCTGTGCGGGGAAATGTCGGAGCGGCAAACGATACTCATCACTGCCCCGGCCGGGTACGGTAAAACCACCCTGATAGTGACCGCCATGAACCAATTCAGGTCTCAGGGTTGCCGGATCTGCTGGTACCGTTTGACCGAGGAAGACCGTGATCTGACTGTCTTTTATACCCACCTGACAGAGGCGCTGTTCCCGGCGGAGGAAGGAATTTGGGAAGAACAGCGCGGATACCTTTCCAACTGCGGCGACATTTACACCCAATACCAGTACATAAACGCCTTGTTTTGTCAGGAACTGTGGGCTTTTCATAATCTTCACCCCAAAATTAAAACATTCATAGCCTTTGATGACTTTCAACAGATCATGGATACACCTGATGTCTACTATACTGTTCAATTCCTTATCGATAACCTGCCGGACCATTGCACGGTCATCGTCAGCAGCCGTCGTGAAACCGGCCTTAATGCCGGGAAGCGAGGACTGGAACAGAATATCCTGGAAATAACCGCACGCGACCTGCGTTTTTCGGAAGAAGAACTGGCCGGGCTCATGCAAGAGAGATACCGGCTCAGCCCCGAGCCGGCTCTGCTGCGGAAGATCATGCTGCACACCGAAGGCTGGCCGGCCGGCATCATCCTCATCTGCCAGATGTTAAAAAAAAACCGCGCCCAAGAGGCCGGCAGCATCCTGGACCGGTCCGACCGCAAAGAAATGCTTTTTCAGTATATTGTCTCGGAGGTCTTGGGGACAGTCGACGACCGTCTGCTGCAGTTTTTGGTCAAAGCCGCCATCCTATCCGAGTTTACCGCCGCGGAAGCCGCGGCTGTCTTTGTCGAGGAGAGAGCACCGCAGCTTCTGGAAAGATGCCACCAAAGAGGTCTGTTCATTCAAAAAATTGCCGGCGTAGCCGCAACCTACCGTTTCCATTCCCTTTTCCGCGAAGCATTACTGCAAGTTCAGTCACGGTTTCTGACACCCGAAGAAATCAAGGACTATCATCTCAAGGCAGCGGCCCATTATATCGAGCATCGGCTCTTTGACCGGGCGATCGGGCATTTCATCCTGTGTGGCAGCATTGAAATGGCGACGGAATTGATTACCAGGGAAAGCGTCAATTTGATAGCCTTTGGCGCGGAAGACCAGCTTAGGTTGTGGCTTAATCGCCTGCCCGACGATGTCATGTCTGCCAGTGGATATCTGCTGTATCTGAAGAGCTACATCACCGTACATAGAAGACCCGATGCTGCTCTTCAGCTTCTTCAGCAGGCTCTGGCTGTTTTCCGGCAAAAGGGCGACCGGTATATGCAGTTGAGCACCTTGGTTTCAATGTCCCAGATATGCGCGGAACGAAATTCCGTCAAAGGACTCCGACAGCTTCATAAACAAGCGCCGAGATTATCTGACGCAAAACAGGATGATCCGCTGGGATGGCTTCTGTCCATTTATGATTTTGCCATGGCCGTATCGGAAGAGAATTATGCAAGGAGCGAAACGCTGCTATGCCGCCTGCAGTTTCAAGAACTGACTGACGAATGGAGATGGATGGTTTCATACCATTCAGCCCACCTGTATTGCTTTCTCGGCGATCTCATTACAGCTGAGAGCCATATCGGCAAGGCTATGGAATTAAGCCCATTTAAGAAGTCGGAAGTGCTTATGACTATCTCCCGGCTAGCCTATTCACTGATCTTGTTGTTGAAAGATGAACAGGATTCTTATCTGCGGCTCATCGAAGAAATCACAACCGCCGGAGAAAAACATGACTACAAATATTTGCTTGGGGCCGGAAAAAGACTGGCAGCTATCGCTAACTATCGCCGGCATGATCTGGAAAACGCTGTGGACTTACTTGACAGCAGCACCGCTTTTTTTGCTGAAATCGGCAACACTGCAATGGCTGCCTCCAACACTCTCTACCGGTGCCTGTGGCTTAGTCGCCGGCACAGCGTGCCTGAACTGCTGAATGAAGCCCAAAAAGCACTCAGAAAATTGACGACCGAACCTTCTGGAATGTGCCTTCGGGAAATCGGTTTATCCGTTTTCGGCGCCATCGCCCGTGAAGTCGGGGATTACAGTCAAGCGGAAAAGAGCCTGCAGGCGGCAGTGAAAAAAAGCAAGGCCAAAGGCGCGCGGCACGTCCTCTGCGGCGCCTGCCTGCACACAGCGAAGCTTTATTATGATATCGGCGACCAAGTCAGGGGTGAAGCATTTCTCCGGCAGGCAATCGAGTTGGCTGCTGCCAATCAGTATGTCATGTTCTGGGATATTCACTTTCCCACACTGGTGGAAATGGCGGCGCGATGTGTCAAGAGCCGCATCCAAGCTGAATATGCCCTTGACCTGATCGCCAGGTATTACGGGAGCGAGGCGGCAGCATCTTTCCGCCGGTCGGTCGCGCTTATCGAAACCGGCGTCCTCCGGGAGTTCGCGGACGACTTCCATGCCCGGTACGGAACCCGCGCCGATCCGCATGGACCGCAGATTAGAATAAGCCTTTTAGGCCGCTTCACCGTGTCGGTTGACGGCAACCCCATCCCGGACAGCGAATGGAAAACGAGGAAAATCGCCGGGATTCTGAAATATCTGCTGTTGCACCGGAACCGACCTGTCTCCAAAGACCGTCTCATGGATATCTTCTGGCCGGAGGCCGATAAAAAGCAAGCCGCCATGTCGCTGCGGGCTGCCCTTTATGTATTGCGCAAGTTGGCCCGCAAGTACGGCGTGGCGGCGGAAGAGGAAAAGCCTGCCTTTTTTCAGGAAAAGAGAGACTGTTTAGAAGTGCGGACCGGCGCCAATCTGACCATTGATGCCGACGAATTTCGGGCGCTCTGGAATGAATTGCAGGAATTGCCGCAGGATAACAACGACCGGACCGAGAGAATTGGCCAGCTGGAGAGAATAACCGGCTTATATCCTGGGGACCTGCTGGAAGACGAGGTTTATGAGGACTGGTCTTTTGCCGAGCGGGAAGAGTTACGGTCGCTTTATTTCCGGGCGGTGCTCGAACTGGCTGACAATTACCGCGCGGCCCAAAAAATCGAGAAAGCGGAAAAACTCCTCCTGCACACCCTGGACATGGACAAATATTTCGAGGAAGCGTGTCTCGCCCTGCTTCGCCTGTACATGGCTTCCCGTCAGCGCAGCCGGGCTATCAAGCTCTATACCTCCTTCGCCGAGCGTTTCGAAAAAGATCTGGGCATCAAACCAGACGAACGCCTCGCGGCCGTGCTGCAAGGAAAAGAATAAACCGTTTACACTGCAAGTGCGCAGGCCTTTATCGCTGTATTCCCGATACCTGGAGCCCGTTATAAAAAAACCACCCGCCTCAGCGAGTGGTTTTTTTCGCTACATCCTGAGTGTTGTCTATCGCCTATCACCTTCCTGCACCTAAACCGCTTTTAAGTGAACATCCCGCATTCCGTATCTGTCCAGGGCACTGCCGATAATCTCCATAATAAATTCCCCTCTGGTATACCCGGCGGCTTTGGCCATGCAACCCATATAACTGTTGTGTACATGAATTTCCCCTTCATCCGGCTCCGTAGTAAGTCCGGCATAAGTGTTTAGCTCCAGAAAATAAGGGAAATTATCTTCGCCTAATATCATGTCAAATCGCCCGAAATCTTTGGCATTTAAGGCTTTGTAGATGCCCAGAGCGTTCTCTTTGATTTTTTCCTCGCTTTCTTTCGGAAGATCTGCCGGGCAAAGCAATATTTCATTGTCGAACATCTTATGCTGATAAGTGTTTGTCTTGGCATTGTTGTATCCGATTTCCAGCAGAAGCAGCACTTTTGGCTTCTTGTAACCGATGATGCCCACAGTCATCTCCCTACCCCGAATGAATCGCTCAATTAACGCCGCCTGGCCGACTGTTCCCGTGATTTTTCTGACAACTCCGCGTAATTGCTCACAGCTGTACACGATATTGTCTTCACTTATTCCCGCACTCCCTCTGCCCCGCAACGGCTTAACAAACAAAGGATAATCGATGTCTATTTCCGGAATACTGTCCGGACTATCCGCAATGGCAAACTGCGCCGTCGTGAAACTATTGCTGGCCACGACCTGTTTTCGGGTTGCCTTGTTGAGCGGCGCCAAGTCCAGACCCGAGCCGACATAAGGGATTCCGAAACTTTCTAAGAAAGCCACTTCTTTGTCGCTTGAAACATTAAACATCAGATCGACTTTCACGGCAGTGATTTTTTTTCAGCGTCTCCAACGGGTCTTTTTTCCACTCGATCAACACCGCCGCATGCCCTTGCTCTTTAATCGCCATGCTGTGCTGGAGTGCTTCCGAATACGCATCGTCCTGAACGTTGTCGGGAGTCAGCCTTTTCTGCAAATCAACGTTTCTATATTTCCGCCAAAGAACTCCAATTTTCATGAGTATCACTCTTCCCCATCTTTATTTCAAAGGAGCCCACAATCCTTCTTTTAAGACTCCGATATAAGGTAGATTGCGGTAATCCTCGTTAAAATCCATCCCATATCCCACCACATAATTCCAGCGCCCTTCGAGTCCGGATAGCCGGAACCCCACATAGTCCGGTTCACATTTCTGGTTGCAGTTCTCCGCCTTATCTATCAGGACGCAGACTTTGACTTCGGCCGCACCTTTGTCGAGTAAATGCTGTTTAAGTTTCAACAGAGTTGCCCCGGAGTCGACCGTGTCTTCAATCAAGATGACTTGGCGGTCGGTAACGTCCACCGAGATATCTTTTCTCAGTCGCATAATACCCGATAGAGCGGCAGTCGGCCCGGCTCTTGATACCTCTAAAAAATCCAACCTCACTTTACGGGGAAGACGACGCAGCAAATCAACCGCAAATACGGCAGCCCCCCGCAAAACACCTACCAGCACCGCTCCCTCTGTCAACTCCCCGGCCATCTCGTCAGCCAAATCAGCTACCCTGCAATTTATTTCCTCCTCTTTTAAAACCGTCTGTCCGATACTGTCGTTAATCATTCCCATCTCCTCATGAAGTTGTATTGGTTGATCCCGCCGAGGCTCCTCCGATTGCTGCGGCGAAATAGAGTCAAATACTTTCTAACCATACCGTCCCTGATAACAGCATTCGGAATTCCGCCTTACCGGACCGATAAAAAAATCTAGCCTTTAGAGGTTAGATTGTATCGAGCCACATTAACCATCATTTCCATTAACAAACTGCCTGATTATTCATATCTCCCGTGCCATAATTCACGCATCTCATATTTCGCCTTCATCCAAAAGCAGAAAGTGTTGCTGCGCATTAAACGTTATCAATATTTAGCAAGATAAGCAAATTCCCTGACGTTCCGACGCCTTGTCTGCAGCAATGTGACTTTGCGACACCCGCAATTACCTGGTTTACCCTTAGAATAATTGAACATTCCGACGGTGTATTCAAACATTCAGCCGGGGACATTCTTATTCATCCCGGTACTGGATTAGCTCCAAAGCATTGTCCTCACAAGTAAACTTAACGAAATCATCGGCGGCACCTCAAAAAACAGCGAGTTGGTAAAATACAACCCGGCAAACAAGATATCCCGCGCGGTGACGATTATGAACCTTAATTCCCGTATCCCCTTGCTGCCGCCCACTTCCGTACCCAGATCCCTACCCTTGTATACTTGAGCAGACTGATCGGCGGTTTTTTCACTTTGACTGTGCTGCCGCCGGGTCCTCAATGACGTCGATGCTGTCAATGCCGGATAACATAATCATTTTCCTTAATGGCGGGTAAAACAGGAATGGACATTTCAGCGCTTTCAAAAACAATTTAAGGCGCAAGGCCAGGGTCTTCCGGCGGTAAGCTGCGCAAGGATTGGCTTTCCTCGCGTTAAGCACCTTGCTTAAGTAATACGCGGTATTAATGGCGCTGCTGATACCCTCCAGTGAGCTGGGACTGATGAAGCCGCCGGCCTCGCCGATTAGAAAAGCGTTATCCTTCCCGGTGCAAAAATCGCCGAAACGTGCCGGCCGGAGAACCAGACAGCTTTCCGTCTTCAGCGCCTTCCCGCAGCGAATACCCAGAGCCTTGAGGTTCCTCAACTGCGCCGCGAAGCGTTCCCGACAGTTTTCTGCCGGATAGGCGCCTCCGAAAATAAAGTAACCGTCTTTCGATATTGTCCAGGAATAACAGTCGGTGCGGTCTGGGTCGAAGACGCAGGAATAAAACGGATTGGGGTTTTCTTCCGGAAACCACTGTTGAATAGAGACATAACTGCGGATTCTTTTCCGTGGATATAAATAACTGCGAACGACGGAATTGGCGCCGTCGGCGCCTACCAGATATTTGGCGTTGACAGTTTGTGTTTCTCCCTTTCGGATAAACCGGAGTTCATACCCGCCGTCTTTACGGGCAATTCGGGTACAGATGCTGTCGTCAAAAATTGTAACCCGTTTCGGTATCAGAGATGTCAGCCACAAGTCAAACTTGTGGCGGTCAAGATTGATATAGAAACGCTGATAATGGCGGACCAAGCCCGCTTTTATATCGTGCGTGCGCACGGCAAAAATCTGCGGGTCCACCAGGATATCCTTCGGCAGAGTGAGACCAAAGCGCGAGAGACATTTCTGCGCATCTTCTGCCAACAGCCCGCCGCAAGGCTTTCGGAAACCTTCTCCGTCCGGCCTCTTCTTATCAATAACAACAACCGAAAACTCACTGTCCAACAGCCGCGCCAGGGTTGCTCCGGCCGGCCACAGTCCGATAATCGCAATATCGTACATACAGAATCCCCCTAACGGTCACAGTAACCGGTTTGCCCGTATGCCCGGGCCACCGGCAACAGGTAACGCATAGCCTTGTTATTCACAGACATCACCGAAGCCGGCAAGTATCTCCGCACCGCATCATCTGTCAAGTGATTTCCTCAACTCACCCGCCTTCTCCTGCCGGACAGAATGAACTGCCCCGGTCGGAAGCAGCTCATTCTTTGTGGTCAGCCTTTTGGCTTAATTATCCGTAAATGTAAAGAGTTCTTCAATGGCAGCATCCAGGGTTTTGGCGATATCATAGGCCAGCTTCAGGGAAGGGTTGTATTTACCATTTTCCAAATGCCCGATCGTCTCCCGTCTGACCCCCACGGCCGCCGCCAAGCTTTCCTGCGACATATTCTTCCTGGCTCGAAATTCCTTCAGTCTTGTTATCAGAGCCATTATCCTCCCTACCTTTCGTAAAAAACTACCGACAGGGCGAAAACTAACACCGATATCCCGAAATTGAGGGCGAAGGCGACAGTGTAAACCATCTGATAATTTCCGTTCAGAGCGGCATAGACGTTAGCCAGCGGATAAATAACGACGGTGCAGATAAAAGCGTTTTTGGCGGCCGCGTTAATATTCTCCCGGAGCCGTTCATCGGAAAGAAGTCGCGCATACCCGAAAAAACCAAAGAAACCAAAAAAACCGTAGAAGCCGGGATTATCCGTTACCAAACCCAACAGACCCAGCAGACCCAAGAAACCCATTACCCACAGCCCGTGTCTTTTTCGCAAGAAGTTACCTCCTCTTTGTTATGTAATTATAACCATATGTTATAAATATATAATTGTTTGATATAAATATATAACAATGCAATTACTTTGTCAAAGATCAGCGGAAGTTTTTTTCTTATATCTGAAATATTTTTTTCACTCTCCGAATTATCGATAAGATAAATCTTGTAGCACAATAATTTTTTGGCCGCTGCCTGCATATTTTATTTACATAGAACATATGTTCGTATAAAATAGAACTGCACGGGAGGTGGAAACTATGACCAACCCAGGAAGATTTATCATGCATATCGACGCCAACTCCGCCTATCTGTCCTGGGAGGCAGTCTATCGCCTGCAGCACGGTGATCCGATCGACCTCAGGACCATCCCGGCCGTGATCGGCGGCGATCCGAAGACCCGGCACGGCATCGTCTTAACCAAAAGCATCCCGGCTAAAAAATATAAAATTCTTACCGGTGAGGCGCTGTACGCTGCGTTGCAGAAATGTCCCCATCTCACCATTGTCCGGCCCAACTATTCATTGTACATGCAGTGCAGCCAGGCCATGGTCGATATCCTACGGCAATATTCCCCCTCCGTGCAGCGTTACAGCGTCGACGAATGCTTTCTCGACTACACCGGCTGCGAGCGGTTGTTCGGTGATCCGCTAACTGCCGCCGGCCGGATCAAAGATCATATTAAAAATGAACTCGGCTTCACCGTCAATATCGGCGTGGCGCACAACAAACTCCTGGCCAAGATGGCGTCGGAGCTGAAAAAACCCGATATGGTCCATACCATGTGGGAAGATGAAATCCCGGCTAAACTGTGGCCGCTTCCGGTGGAGGAAATGTTTGGGGTCGGCCGGGCCACCGGCCCGAAACTCCGGAGCCGCGGCATTTACACTATCGGCGATTTGGCGAAAGCCGACCGGGAAATGCTCCGTCTCTGGCTTAAAAGCTATGGTCTGCTACTTCACGGTTATGCGAACGGGCTCGAAACGTCCCCGGTACACAAAGGGAATTGGCTTCCGCTTAAAGGCATCGGCAACAGCACCACCATTCCTTTCGACGTCGACAATGCTGCCGAAGCCCATCTCGCCCTGCTGTCATTAACCGAGACGGTGGCGATGCGGCTACGCCGGCACGGCCTCCTGGCCCGGCTTGTCTCCGTCCATGTGCGAAACAGCGATATGCTCAGCTACGGACACCAGCACAAAATGGACCTGGCCACCGACTGCACTATGACCATCCACCGGGAGGCTTGCCGCCTCTTCGACAGCATCTGGCAAGGCGAGCCGCTACGCCATCTCGGCGTTCGGGTGTCGGAACTGTGCACGAGCGAAATGCTGCAGATCTCCATCTTTGACGCATTTTGGGAAAAACAAAAAGCCGCCGACCAGGTGGTGGACCTAATTCGGCAGCGATTTGGACCGAAAGCGCTGATTCGCTCCAGTTTCCTTTTTTCCGGGCTGAAACCTCTGACCGGCGGAGTCGGCGATGAAGGAGAGTACCCGCTGATGGCGAGCATCCTTTGACAACGCCGTATGCCTAGCTCTCCAGCTCTTCGTCCCGATACCGGTTGTCCTCTTCTTTTCCGGCGGTTTTGCCTTCGTCTACCGGCTGACCGCTTTCGGCAGCAACAATGCCAGACTCTTCCGGCTTTTCTTTACACAGCCACAGGGCGAGCGCCATTAACGAAAAAGCAATCACCTCGGCGGCGAATGTCTGCAGATTGACCGTGGAGATATCGCGCAGACTCGTCCAGATTTCGTCCCGTCTCAGCACATCGGTCTGCTCATCCAGCGGCTGCAAAAAGCTGCGGAAATAATACAGCATTATCGGGATAAGGTTCAGCAAATAATGCAGTAGGGCGGCCAGCGGTCCCAAGTATAAAATCCGGCAGGCTTTCTTTTTCATCGTCATCACCACCTCCCAAAGTACTGCCTATATTATCCCCAAATTCTTGCTGTCTACCCCGGTCAGCCGCCAAAACAAAAGGGAAACGGCGCTGCCCGCGCCGTTTCAAGATAATGCCGGTTTAATCAGCCGATGCCGGCGAACCAACACCGCTTTTTCCGTTCGATCCGGAATGATCAATACTTTGTCGCGGAAGCCACACCGTCCTTGACCAGCAATTGTCTCGCCTTGGTATATCCTTCGGCCATGCTTTCCGGCGCGGCGTCACTTTTTCCGACAATGGTATTATATGTGAAGTTTACTTCCGGCGGGAAATAGGCCGTAATGATTTCCAGTTCCGTTGCCGTAAACCGCACAAAGCGCGCCACTCCGCGGTCTTCCACTCTCGTGTCGGCGGGCGCTTGGGGTTTGTCAATAATTTGTGCGATGAAGGTGCCGTCCGGAAGCCGCACAACCTCGGAAACAGTCCGGGAAACCACAGTGCCCCCGCGCTCCGTTTTGGCCTCCATGGTCATGGTATCGGTGGCCGTGTTCAGAGTGCCGCTTTCGCTGACCACATCGCCTTTTTTGGCGTTAGGCTCAAACCCGTCCTCCTCCCGGGTCATACTCTGACTGAAAGTAATGACATCGCCGTTTTTCTCCCGAACGGCGTCAAAATCCCCGTTTTTCCCTTCTTCCCGGGCATTGTCGCCGGACTGCAGATAATCATATTGGGAAAGGGTGACAATCGCTCCGGTCGGGGCGATAAAATCCCCTCTCACATTTGACAAATCCCAGTCGTCAGTCTTAAAAGTGTTCACGGCACGTTCAAATACCCCCATACCGCCGTTGAAAGCGTCATAAAAATCACCTAATTCTTTGCCGGCCTCCCGATAGATACCGCCCGTATCCCCGCCCGGCGTACTTTCGGGCGGCGTCTCCGGCGACTCGGGCGGCGCGTCGTTGTTTCCGCCGCAGCCGACGACCAGCAGCAGCAGACACACCAGCATGAATCGAAGCATCTTTTTCAATTCATTACCTCCTTAGGAGTGCAAAATTTAATTACCACCGATTTATACCTACCCTATCATATTCACGAGTAAATTGGAATATCTTCCCGCAAAAACCGGGAAATAGAAAACGGTGCAGATTCGCTTTGCCCCGCGGTCAAAGTGTTGTCGGGTGTGATACGCTGATTGCCTTCCGGGAATTAAAGCACTGATGACGCCAGGCTGATCAAGGACCGGAACAGCTTGTGCACCTCGATATAGCATTCGGAGGAGACGGCAACTGTTTTGGGACCTTTGCGCACCACGCCAGGAACGTTCATGCATACATCGGCCATGATCGCCTGAATAAACTCAATCTCAATTGTAACTGTCCCCTCATATCTCACAGGCGGATACTTTGCAGTGTTATTCAAGGCTCTTGCCAGCGCCTCGGAGTACCTTGCCCTGACTACTTCCTGCGCCAGATTCCTTGCGGCATATCTGGTAACAGTTTCTTTGACGGTTACAGTTTCAATGTCCCCGATTTCCTCTTTCACCTGCGCCGTCAGACGGTTATCCCCAGCGGCAAAGATCACGGGAACACCATAGCAGCCCGCCACGCCGGCATTCAGTCCGCATTCCCCCATCGGTTTTCCGTTGACCCGAACACCCGCAATCACCCGGCCGGCATAAGTGTGGTCAAATATTCCGGTCTGCGTTCCGGCCCGCGGGTGATACCCGATCAGCAAAGCGCCGTCGAATGTTTCATCGATGCCTTCCATCATACTCAAGGGTTTCGGGGCGCCGCTGATTAATTCCGCTTTCGGATTTAATTCTTCAATCAGAATATTGTCCATCGTCCCATGAGAATCATTGACGATTACCCTTTCGGCGCCCGCTTTGAACGTCTCTTCGACCGCCCAGTTCACTTCCTGTGTCATCAGCTTTCTGGCCCGGGAATAATCCTTCCCATCAGGCGATGTATGCCCTCTCGACACTACCCCCCATATCCCCTCAATGTCCGCTGAAATAAATATTTTCATTTCCCTGCCCCTTTCCTGTATTTGGCTTTTGGATAAGAAATACCACCTATCTGACGGAACTCCTGTTGGTAGCAGCAAACTTATCCGGTTTGTTTTCCGGACAGGAAAGATCAGGACTATACACTGTCGCAATTTACCCGCCAGGCGGAAAGCTCCTGGCGGGTAAATTAACAAAAGCGAGACTGCATCCAATCTCGCTGAAATGTCAACAAAAACAACTTTCGGGCGAAACAGCCGGAAACTTACTTTCTCCTTTCAATCAAAGTTACTTTGACAATATCGCCGGGCTGCTTGCCAATTTTGGCCCTAATATCTTTGCGTATACCGAGAATATGGCAGGGCGTTCCCATTCTCACTAAACTGCCGTCATACGGCTCACCGTCAAACGTAGCGTGAACAGGAACGCGCCCTTTGCCGAATTCCTCATTCACGTTGAACGGGATTTCCACATATGCGGCATCCATATCGGGGGCTTTTTTGATTTCTGCTACAAATTCGTAGCTTCTCGGCTTCATATTGCCTCACCTTTCAAATGTGTTATGCTTAAAACCAGCAAGAGAAATACAAATCATCATACAGTCAATGACAGCATCTGTAAAAGCAGGCCTCCGGCAATGCCTGACGCTCTCTAAATCTTAGCGGTTATTTTGATAAACCAAAGTATCGGATGATAAGACAATATCTGGAAAATTTTTGATGTCGGAGGATGACAAACCTGTAATGATGTCTGACACCTCGACCGAGTGTAATGCCCTTGAATTAACTGCTATTTTAGAGAGTGTTGAAAAAAGTTACATCTCATTTTACTTTAAGAATACTTAAAACCAAAATGTTTTTCAAGGAGCGAAAGGGTTTCCTCAATTGTACTGTTTTCATCCCGCTTGATATAAAAGAGTCCGCTCTCATAAATGTCCTTCGGAGATGTCTCCGTTGTGCGGATAAGAACATCGTTCACGTTTCTTAATGTCTTTTCCGGGTCCGGAAGTGACATTATACAATCAAGCATTCCTCTGTGGTCTTCCCTGTCATAATAATTTTTTATCACTAAGGCCGGCTCTGCCACTAAAAAAGCAATTCAATAATAATCTGTGATTTGCGCTGCTAATCCCGGCGGCATATGTAAGTCAACAATGATTTTTTTGTTGCTCGGAAGTTTTAAAAGATCAACCAAAATCATCTCCATCTCTTCAGAGCAGCAATCACTTAGCCATTGTGCATATTCTGAAACAGGACGATTAAAATAAGCTTCCCAGTTAAGAAAAGTTTTTGCGAAATTAGGTTGATCCTTCGCTGTGGCGATTTTTTTTTGTTCATTATAATTAATGTTTTCCTTATAAAGTATAAGGCCGTGTTTCTCGGCAATAATCTCAGATATTGTGGTTTTTCCGCCACAAGCAGTTCCGCTCAAGAAATACACATTTCGAAGATGGTGTTTAAGAATATTGTTA
Source organism: bacterium (assembly GCA_050943375.1). GTDB lineage: Bacteria > Bacillota > SLNR01 > SLNR01 > JBMNPB01 > JBMNPB01. The sequence continues at coordinate 878 of JBMNPB010000019.1, read as the reverse complement.
GATATTTTCATATTAATCCCCTTATCGTAACAATTCTAGAGCATCAGCAGATACTCCCCCGTGAAACGTGGAAGTATTTCTGTAAATATTTGTTTATGAATGCGATTATGCCAATAAATGAAATTACAACCCCATATCAATCTTGGTACCGTCAATAGTTTTTCGCAAATTCGTTTACCGCTTGATAGGTGAAACTATCCGGCCGGCTACTTCTTTTTGCAGTTCAGTAAGATGTGTCATACTCATATACCGTTTCATGCCCCAGGCTTTACTTGCTACATGACGCAGCCTAGCATACACGAGCATTAGGGCGGAGTTGCCATCCGGGAAGGTACCCACCACGCGGGTTCTACGGCGGATCTCCCGGTTTAGTCTTTCGATGACATTGTTGCTACGAAGCTTGGCCCAGTGGGAATAAGGAAATTCCATATAGGTAAGCGTCTCCAAGATACCATCTTCTATCTTCTTAGCAGCTTCCTTTAGTTTCATGGCGCGCAACTTGGCAGCAATCACAGCTGCTTTTTCTTTGGCAGCTTCTTTACTCTCCTGGGCATGAATGGCCTTGAGCATGACGGCGACTTCTTTCATTTTGCTGCTTGGTGTTACCGAAAAGACGTTGCGGTAAAAGTGGACCGTGCAGCGTTGGTATTTGGCCGCCGGATATACTTCACTTACTGCCTCCAGCAACCCCAGGTTCTTGTCACCGATGAAGAGCTGGGTGCCTTCCAGGCCGCGTTGTTTTAGATTGCGAAGAAAAGGAGAGTGCTGACAATCTTGTGTAAACCTCCCAGACCAGATAAAATGAACTGGAAAAGGGAGGTTTCTTTATGGCGAAAATCGACCGGGACAAACTGAAGGAACTCATCAAAGAGCAAGGT
>JBMNPB010000018.1:0-45230 GCA_050943375.1 bacterium | reverse complement strand
GCAGGAGTTAGGTCGATTATCGATAAGGTTGGCCGATTAAGAGTGGCCATCCGGGAAACTAAAGGCGGAATTGCTTTCTTTCTCCCAGATTTGAACAGCCTGGTCCGCATTGTGTTGGAACCCTGCCGCACAAAGAGACCGTTACAGTTGGAATTCCCGTTTTTTACCTGATTGGGTGCTCATGTTTGTACAAAACTTAGGTAACTAAATAACTCTCACATTCCTCCACCACAAATTACTTCCGTCGATCAGCCGCCCTGATCCGGTTCATCGCCCGCCGCACCGCAGCTTGCGCTAGCGCGATGTCATAAGTGTCAGTGCGGTGCTGCAGGCGAGTCCGGGCTCTTTCTTTGGCGGCGAGAGCCCGTTGCAAATCAATGTTTTCCGGTGACTCCACCGCATTCGCCAGCACCGTCACCAGTTGCGTGGCAATAAATACATTACCGCCGCCGACTGCCAGTCCAATCTTGCGACCGTCATTGTGACAAAGCATTATTTCCGTGACTGGGCATGAGTATGACCTGGTCCAGTGTCCTGTGCCTGTCGCGGCCGAAAACGTTGACAGTGCTGTCACTTAATTTTATGACGGTCCCCAGTTCCACCGTTTTGCTTAGGTTCCTACCTGTTCCAATTATTTTTTATCTCCTCTTCCCGCCTTTTTTCTTTCTTTCTTACCGATATCAAGAATTATTTTATACAACATCCGCAGACCGGTGAACAAACCCAAAACAGAAAAAGTGAACGTCAAAACTGTGCCAGTCGCCATTTTCTGGTCAAGATAATGACCAAGATACATCCCGGCTAATAGCGGACCGGCAATTGAAAAGGCAAGAAAACTTCCCAGCCCGATATATTTTAGAAAATTTTGATTGAGTTGTTTATCCATATTATTATCCTTTTATCAGTTCCCTCCGCACGGATAAAATGATGCCGCTGCTTAAGGACAAATCTTCCGGCTGCCTTAATACCGTTTACTTATAAATCTATTTTTTCTTAATAATTTTTATACACTCTCACCCGCTGGTTCATGGCTCGGATTGCGGGCGACCTGCAGCATTGCATTCATGACCGCCGCCAGTACTTTCACCCGCATGTCGTTGTAAGAAAACGAAAGTCGCGTAAACACTTCACCTTTCTCAGTGACGACATAATGGGGCGGCAAACCGTTCAAGGCGATAGCCGCGACATCAAGGCGGCAACGCTCACACCGGCAGATATCAAGGCTCGTGTTATTCATCAGTTCGTCAACAACTTCCTTAACGATGCTCTCCGTATAATTGTGCAGTTCCACCTTTCTCCCCCCCTTTTATTCATTCCTAGTTTCCGTGACAGTGACAGTATAAGTTTCCCCGGCTACCGTCAGGCGCCAATTCCACCGGTTGACAGTGTCGATTGCCACAGCGCATTGTCTTAATTCAGCTTTGTAGCCAAGGTAGATTTCCCGCGCTTCTTCCGGGCTGACCAGACGGAACCTGACATGCTGTCCGGGCATCATCTGCGCCAACTGCGGCAAGTCGGCCGCAATTACGGTAGCAATCTTGGCATATCCGCCCGTCGTCTGACGGTCCGCCAACATGATAATCGGGTTTCCATGCCCAGGTACCTGCACCGCTCCCAACGGGAGGCCGTCGGAAATGATATCGGCGCCTGATTTGTGATGCAAGCCTGGCCCTTGCAGCCGATACCCCATCCGGTCCGATTCGGCAGTGATTCTGTACACGCCATCGGTAAATTGCTTGAGGCTTTCCGGCGGGAAACAATCGGCCTGAGGGCCTGGTACTGCTCGCAATGTGGTTTCACCGCCATATTTCGGAATGAAGGCGGCCGGTAATCTTCGCCCGGGCCGTGCTGTCGAGCAGGCGGCAAGCGGCCGACCCGGTAACACGTCGCCGGCAGTAATTTTTCTTCCGGCCAGGCCGCCGATTTTCCCGCGCAGATACGTGGAACGGCTACCCATCACTTCCGGCACCTCGACGCCGCCGGCCATAGCGAGATAAGCGCGACAGCCCGAGCGCCTTCCGCCGAAAGACAAAATATCGTCCGGGCTGACCGCGATGCTTTCCCACATTGGGATCGGCCCGCTGTTCAACAGCGGCATCAGATCGCCGCCGGTGACGGAAATGACGGTTGGATTCCGGAAAGTCAAAACCGGGCCACTTGCAGTAACCTCCAAAGCAGATGCGTTTTCTTGATTGCCAACGAGTAAATTGGCAATCCGGAAGGCGAATTCGTCCATCGCTCCGGCAGTCGGGACGCCGAATTGTTGATAGCCGTAACGCCCTAAATCTTGAATTGTTGTTAACAGACCGCCGTGTACTACTTCGCAAAGGGGATGAGCAGCGGAGAAATTGTCAACTGCTACTGCTTCTACCGGTTTTTCTGCCGCCAGGCACTCATATTCGGCAGCCTCAATCGCTTGAAAGCGGATGTAGTCCCCGGCCCGCAGTAAAACGGGATGAGCGGCTTCCGGGTCGTAAAGACGGAGGGGCGTCCGGCCAATGAGCCGCCAGCCACCAGGGCTTTCCACCGGATAAACGCCGGTCTGTCCGCCGGCGATACCAACCGACCCGGCCGGTATCCGCAAACGCGGTTCGGCCAGGCGCGGTACGGCAATTTCCTCCGCCATCCCTCCGAGATAAGGGAAACCAGGAGTGAAGCCGAGCATATAAATAAGATAATCCCGGCTCGTATGAAGCTTAATCACTTCGGCCGGGGTAAGTCCGTTTATCTTTGCGACATCGGAGAGATCGGGGCCGTATACGCCGCCGTAGGCAACTGGAATGACTGTCATCTTTGGTTCGGGCACGGCGGCGTCAGCAGCCTCGCTGGCACATTGCCTGATTATGGCTGTCAACTCTTTCGGTGACATCAGTTCCGGCTCGTAAAGTACGAGAAGCGACCGGTAAGTCGGGATGATTTCTTGGATGCCGGGAATCTTTCTGCGGTCAATAGCCCAGTTGAGCCGGCGAACCCGGCGGTTTATCTCCTCGCTGATAGCATTGCCGCATTCCACAACTAAAGCTTTGTCTCCGGCCGGCTTGAAATCCAGATCCATGTCCACATTGTTCCCTCCGTTCCGCAAACCATCTTTCAAAGCGAGGAAATCTCGATTCCGGCGGCGCGCAGCCGCTCGGATACTGCGGCGGCAAGAATGACCGCTCCCGGAGTGTCGCCATGCAGACAGATGGTGTTAAAATGCAACGGCAAATCTGTACCTTCCACTGTTTCTACCAGCCCTTCTCGGACCATCCGGACGACTCTCTCCGCCACGCGGTTGGGATCGTTGATAATGCCCCGCGGGTCGCGGCGGGAAACAAGACTGCCGTCCGCGTGATAATTCCGGTCCGCAAACGCTTCCCCGGCCACCGCAAGCCCGGCCGCGAGCCCGGCCGTAATCATTTCCGAGCCGGCCAGACCAACCAGTATTAGTCCCGGATCAAAAGCTTTGACGCTGCGGGCTACTGCGCCGGCAAGTTTCTTGTCTTTAGCCGCCTGATTATAGAGGGCACCGTGCGGCTTGACATGCCGCAGCGGGACTCCGGCCGCCCGGCAAAAGGCATTCAGCGCTCCAATCTGATAAAGCATGATCACCTCAACCTCTTGCTCACTCAGTTCCATGTTACGCCGCCCGAAACCGGGCAAATCGGGGTAGCCCGGGTGCGCGCCGATTGTTTTTCCGTGCTCACGGGCTAAAAGCACCGTTTTGCGCAACACAGCTGGATCGCCGGCATGAAAGCCGCAGGCAATGTTGACTGAACTGATATACCCGACAATCTTTGCGTCGCTGCCAATCTGATACGTCCCGAAGCTTTCCCCCATATCGCAATTCAGGTCAACCGTGAGCATCCTTTCACCCCCATCTTCTTTGTCATCCGGTCTGTTTTCACTCCTTCTGCCGATACCATTGCTCACGCGATGTCAGTATCTCCCTGGGCTTACTCCCCTCATGACGTCCAACAATGCCTTTGTCTTCCATCATATCAATGAGGCGAGCCGCTCGTGTGTAACCGATATGTAAGCGCCGCTGCAGCAAAGAAATAGACGCCTGATTACTCGTTAGAATTAATTCCACGGCTTTGTCGAACAACTCGTCGGTGAATTCCGTCGTTTCCTCGCCTTTTTCCGCCATTTGAAACGTTATCTCTTCAGAAGCAGTGGTCTCCTGCTGCCGCCAGAAAGAGACGAGCGCTTCCACTTCTTTTTCGGAAATAAACGCTCCCTGAACCCGCAGCGGTTTGGCAGCTCCCGACGGCAGGTAGAGCATGTCCCCTCTCCCAAGTAATTTCTCGGCGCCGTTCATATCAAGGATAGTCCTCGAATCGACCTGGGAGGAAACGGCAAAGGCAATCCGGGAAGGAATATTCGCTTTTATGAGGCCGGTAACGACATCGACGGAAGGACGCTGCGTTGCGACCACCAAATGAATCCCGGCAGCCCGAGCCATTTGGGCCAGCCGGCAAATAGCATCCTCCACATCGACCGCAGATACCATCATCAAATCGGCCAATTCATCAATAATTACAACAATAAACGGGAGCGGAGCAGGCCTGTCCTCTGAACTGTCACCCGGCCGGCGGGCCAGATTGTTAAATTTGGTGATATCTCTGACTCCAGCAGCGGCAAAAAGAGAATAACGGTTCTCCATCTCCTGCACGACCCATTTGAGAGCGCCGGCCGCTTTGCGCGGGTCAGTCACAACCGGAGCCAAAAGATGCGGAATGCCGTTGTAATTGCTCAACTCAACAACTTTCGGGTCAACGAGCAGAAATTTCACTTCGTCCGGTTTCGCTTTGAACAGAATGCTGGCAATCAATGTGTTGATGCAGACGCTTTTCCCGGAACCGGTAGCGCCGGCAACCAAGACATGGACCATCTTGCCCAGATCGGACAGGATTGGCACCCCGGCGATATCTTTCCCGAGAGCAACGGCCAATTTCGCTTTTGCCGCAGCAAACTCCGGCGCTTCCAATACTTCACGCAACGGAACCATTGCAATCTCATCGTTCGGAACTTCAATCCCAATCGCTGCTTTTCCGGGGATAGGCGCCTCAATCCGCACATCGACCGCTGCCATACTCAAAGCGATATCATCCGCCAGGCTAAGCACTTTATTGACCCGAAGCCCAGGTGCCGGTTGCAGTTCATACCTGGTCACGGCTGGCCCCCGGCTGACATCGACAACTTTTGCCTGAACGCCAAAACTGGCCAGAGTTTCCTCTAAAAGCTGGCTTTTGTCGGCTGTTCCCTTTTGTCCCCGGTTCCCGCGGACAACTCGCAGACCCCGCAGGATGGTAAATGGTGGCAGTTGGTATTCTGACACATTTTTTTTGACGGCCGCGGTTACGGCTGATTTGCTCTCTGATAAGGCCGGTTGAGCGGGGGGAGTGCCGGTTGGTCCAATCGCAGCAGGATTAACCGGCGCTGTTACGACCGGAAAGTCGGGCGCCGTGGCAGCCGCATCATTCTCTTCTTTCCAGTCATATTCATAAGTCACTTCCGGCCGAACCGGCGAGCTCGGCCGGCGCGACAGTTTATTTCGGGAAGAATTGCCGGCCGGAGCGAAGATGAAATCAGCAATCTCTTTCTTGGCGCCGCGCAAAAAAACTACCAAACGTTTTTTGATCTTTAACAGGCTTAGCACCAGAGAAGCATCTGTAAACAGAAGAAGACCGACAACAGCCGCTGTCACCAGAACGATAATTGTCCCCGTCTCACCGAAAAGCTTCCGCAGCACCCAAAGAGAAAAAGCACCTAAAAGGCCGCCGCCCATTCCCCGCAGTCCAGCCCCGAATTCCAGACCCGGCTGGATTGAAAGATGACAATATCCGGCAGCCACAATGAGCAGCAATCCGGTCCCGGTGAGGCGGCTTGTGCTGAAAATCTTCGTCTTACGGACCATGGCGGCCAAGCCGCCAAAGGCAATGATGATCGGAAAAGCGTCGGAAAGACGGCCGAGCAAGCAGCTGATCAGCCGAATGGCGAGTGAACCGAAGATTCCGGTGGGCCGGGCATGCAAGGCGGTATATGTCAAGACTGCCACGGCCAGTAAAAAGAGGCCAATAATTTCGTCCTTCACTTCGCTTTTCAGCTGCTTGAGGAGTTTTGCCACCTATGATCACCTCTGCAGTCCATATTCTACGCCGCCGATTCGAATTCCTTTTCCAACAGCCGCATCGCCTACGATAGAGTTATGACAAAAAGAAGGGTTTCACCCTTCTTTTTGATAATCTTGGAATATGCCTTAACTATTTCTGAGGGGAAAACTTGACAATACTTCCTGGCTGCCATTGCGGCAGCAAATAATCTTGGGCATCCGGACTGAGGAGGCGGATTACTCTGGCTTCGGTCAAGCCGAGCGGCTCAACCAGAAGCCGTCGTCCTTCCTGCTCAATTTCCGAATACGTAGGCGAAAACGTCTCAATCCCTTGCATGACCGTTTCCATCGGCACTATCGTATAGAGCATCAGATCACCTCCGGCGCGGAAGCGCCGTCTCTTTTCTTTGCTCGCTGGTTTTCAACCAGTTCATAAAGTTTGCTGACCGCTTTGGCCAGCCCGCCGATTTCATTGATCAAACCAAATTTCACTGCGTCGGTTCCGACAACGATAGTACCGATATCGCGGGCGAGCTCCCCGGTCCTGAACATCAGTTCCCGAAACTTGTTTTCTGGCACTTTTGAATGCGAAGTCACGAAGCGAACTACCCGGTCTTGCATTTTGTCCAGATATTCGTATGTCTGCGGCACCCCGATGACGAGTCCGGTCAGACGAAGCGGATGGATAGTCATCGTCGCCGTTTCGACAATATATGAGTAGTCAGTGGAGACGGCGATCGGTACACCGATACTGTGCCCGCCGCCAAGAACAAGTGATACAGTCGGCTTGGACATGCTGGCCAACATTTCGGCGATGGCGAGACCTGCTTCCACATCACCGCCTACCGTATTCAGGATGACCAGCAGCCCTTCGATTTCTTTGTTTTCTTCTATCGCCACAAGCTGGGGAATTATGTGTTCATATTTTGTCGTTTTGTTCTGCGGCGGCAGGACAAGATGGCCTTCAATCTGCCCGATGATGGTCAGAGTCTGGATATTCATTTTCCCCTCCGGGATATTCAGCTGCCCGAGGGATTCCAATGTCTCGAGCGTCTCTTTTTTCTGTTTATTTTCCCGGCTTTGACGCTGCGGGGCAGGCGGAACAGCCGGATTAGTCTCCGGCCCGACTGGTATGGTCGGCACTTGTTCCGGAACCACGGTTGAAATGCCGGAGTCGTTGTATTTGTTCGACACTTGGCAGACCACGTCCCTTCGATTTTGTCCTCACTAGTATAAGTAAAAAAATAGCCGTTCATACGCCGGCAGACAGCAAAAAGCCCCTCCGCTGCCGCAGGGGCTTTTCTGGGTATTGTTGCCGCGATCTATCTATCAAGTTTCCATAATGATTGGTAGAATCATCGGCCGTCGCCGCGTCTTATCATAAAGATACCTGCTGAGAACCTCCCGGACGCTGTTCTTGATGGATGACCAATCGCTGTTTCGTTCGCCGGCGAATTTCTCCATGGCTTCATTCACTTTTTCTCTCGCTTCATCCATGAGCTGTTCCGATTCCCGGACGTAGACGAAACCGCGGGAAAGAATCTCCGGGCCGGAAACGACCATTCCGCCTGCTTTGTCGATAGTCAGCACAACGATGACAATTCCATCTTGGGAAAGCTGACGGCGGTCGCGCAGAACCACATTGCCGACATCTCCCACTCCGAGACCGTCCACAAGCAATTTGCCGGAAGCGACTTTGCCGGCCAATACCCCGGTTTCGTCCGAAAATTCCACAATATCACCGATTTCGGGGAGAAAGATATTTCTCCGCTCAATGCCCATCTCTTCCGCAATCTCGGCCAGATGGACAAGATGGCGGTATTCCCCGTGGAAAGGCACCAAATATTTTGGCCGAACCAGATTGATGAGCAGTTTCAACTCTTCCCGGCTGGCGTGTCCGGAGACATGAACTTGCGTAATCGGCTCATAAATAACTTCGGCTCCCCGCCGGTAAAGATTGTTAATAGTCCGGGCCACCAACTTTTCATTGCCGGGAATCGGCGTCGCCGAGACGACAACAGTATCACCGGGAATAATATCCACTTTTCTATGGTCGCCGTTCGACATCCGGGTCAGGGCCGACATTGGCTCACCCTGGGTCCCGGTCGAAATAACAGCAACCTGATGCTTCGGCAGCTTATTGGCGGCGTCCATTTCAATCAGTACGCCGGGCGGTGCATGCAGATAATCCAAATCCATGGCAATATTCACGACATCGACCATGCTGCGTCCAACAACGGCTACTTTCCGCTTGTGGAAAACTGCTGCGTCGATTACCTGCTGGATGCGGTGCACATTGGAAGCAAAAGTCGCGACGATGATTCTTCCTTCCGCCTTACGGAAGATTTCGTCCAGAGCCCGTCCAATGACTTTTTCTGATTTTGTGTAACCGGGCCTGTCCGCATTCGTGCTGTCGGAGAGCATCAGGAGGACTCCTTGATCACCGAGTTCGGCAAATTTGTGTAAATCCATTACTTCACCGTCAACCGGCGTCAGATCCAATTTGAAGTCGCCGCTGTGAACAATGGTCCCGGCCGGTGTATGAATCCCTAACCCGACCGCATCGGCAACACTGTGATTGACTCGGATAAAATCGACCTTGAAACCACCGACTTTGATTTGCTCGCCCGGTTTCACTTGGTTTAGATTGATGTCATTCTGTGAGAAATTGTGCTCGCGCAATTTGGCCATGGCCAGACCCAAGGTCAGTCTGGTTCCGTAAACCGGTACATTCACCTCGCGCAGTAAATAAGCGAGTGCGCCGATATGGTCTTCATGACCGTGCGTCAGAACAATGCCCTTCACTTTCTCTCTGTTTTCAACTAAATATGTCATGTCGGGAATGACAATGTCAATCCCCAGCAATTCCTCATCCGGAAAAGCCAGACCCGCGTCGATGACCAAGATTTCCTTCTCATATTCTATCAGGAACATATTTTTCCCGATTTCGCCAACCCCGCCCAAAGGAATCAGTTTCACCTTTTTGTTGCTGCTCCTTTTTCGGTTATTGCTTTTCCTGCCTGCCATTATTCTACCACCTTCCGAATCCGCCAGCTCAACCAGCTAAAGGATCTTCAATCTTAATATATTATAGAGCACATAAGCTTTAAACACAAGGACAGCGGCTTAATTGTCCGTGTTATCGTTGAGGCGCCTTAGGAGGCGCATGTCCTCCGCCAGTGCGCCGTGCAAAGAACGGTTGTAAAGAGCGGCCGCCGGGTGATACATGGGAAGATATGTCCTCCCTGCTGTGTGCAGTAATCTGCCGTGGCATTCCTTAATACTGCGGTTGCCCCCGAGAAGCGTCTTGAGGGCGAAATTGCCCAACGGACAAATGATGCGGGGATTAACGGCGTTGATTTGTGCCTGCAGATGTTTTTGGCAGGCACAAATTTCTCCCGCCCGCGGATTGCGATTATTGGGCGGCCGGCACTTCAAAATACTGGTGATAAACACTTCGTCCCGGTTAATGCCTGCGTCCGCCAATAATTTGTCCAGCAAACGACCGGCCGCTCCGACAAAAGGCCGGCCGGTCTCGTCCTCTTGTTTACCGGGCGCTTCCCCGATGAACATGACAACCGCCCCGGCCGCCCCCTCGCCGGGAACAGCCCGTTTGCGGGTTTGGCTCAATGCACAGTCAGCACAATTCCGGACCGCCGCGTGGACTGCGTCAAGTTCCATCACTATCCCACCTTCAGCTGAATTCAAAAATATTATTGCTCTGCCGTCAGCTATGTATGTATATACACAGATTTCCGCAGCGGCGGCGCATATTCTACAACGGTGCCGTTCTTCCGAGAACACCGGCAATCATTGTTTCCACCTCTGTTATTCTAAAACGTTGCCTGCTCAGGGAGTTGCCGGTCGGCGCAGCGCCTTGCTCACCAGTCGCGGCAACGAAACCGGAAACCAACGGGTTTCTAAAGGACAATTCGCGCTGCCATATCCTTCTGGCCAAAACACTTACCCGGGCAGCAATGCCGTTATCCAATCCGACAGTTCCCGCTGTTGTGCCACCTGCCAAAGCAACTCGCTTTCCGGCCGGAGAGAACCGCAAGGAAGCTGCTATTACATTTCATAGCTCCAGCAATTCTTCGATACCATAAACGACCCCTTGGAACCGCCTGACGTTCCGAATTGCCAGTAGCACTCCGGGGACAAATGATTCCCGGGATAATGAATCATGCCTGAGAGTTAATGTCTGGCCTAAACCGCCGAAAACAACTTCGTGATGGGCTACCGAACCGGGCAGGCGCAGGCTATGGATGCGGACGCCGGAAACATCGCCGCCCCGGACGCCAGGAACGATTTCCCGGCTATCCTGCGTCTCAGGCCGGCTGAGCTTCTGCCTACCCAGACGGATCCGCTCCGCAATCTGGAGCGCTGTCCCGGAAGGAGAGTCCGCTTTGGCAGAATGGTGCCGCTCAATGATTTCGGCCGCAGGGAGAAAACGGGCCGCCTGGGCGGCGAAATGAGAGAGCAGGACAGCGCCGAGAGCAAAATTGGGGGCGATGATTACTCCGAGTGACTGCTCAAGCGCCATTTGATTAATCTCTTCCCGTTCCGCCGCCGTCAGCCCGGTCGTGCCGACCACCATCGGCGTCCGGCTCATAATCGCCATGCGAATATTCGCTGCCACTGCTGTTGGGTGGGTGAAATCAACCATAACATCCGCTTTCGCCGTACGCAAAACTGCCGCAAGATTGTCCGATATAATTATTCCGGTCGGTCTGCCGTCAATTACGGTGCCGATATCTTGGCCTTTCCCGTTGATATCGACAGCCGCTGCCAATATCATATCATTTTCTCGCCGGATGCCCTTGATTATCTCCGTTCCCGTTTTTCCGCAGGCACCCACTACCAGAACTCTGATAGTTTTCACCCTGTCACCCCCCGATCTGACGATTATGAGCTTCGCGCAGTAACAACAAAAATGGCCGCTTCTCCGGACGGTGACAAGCCGCGGCCTCGAATATTTATTATTAAATTAGCATATTAGCAATTTCCTGTCAATCCTGGCCACTTCTGCCAAGGGTAAAGGAGTTATTACCACACAAACCGGGAAGTGCAGCCAGTAAATCCGGCTGCACCCGCTAAGTCAATGAATTTCTACATCTCCGGCACCGTACTGCCGCAGGATTGCTGCCGCGTCATTTGTTTTCTTTTCCGAAGTATGCACGACAGCGAGGATTTTCCCGCTTTTCACTTCATTCTCATAGTGACGACTGCGTTCCGCCGGGATACCGAAATCGAGCAGTCCGCCGGCTACTCCGCCGGTCACAGCGCCAGTCAGCGCGGCGGCAATCGGACCGGCGGCAAGTAAAGGTCCGATACCCGGAATCGCAAAGGCGCCGGCTCCCGCCAGCAGCCCGCCGAGTCCGCCCAGAAGCGTGCCAGTACTGATACCGTCGTAAACCTCATCCATGCCGCCCATTTCCGCTCCGGAACTTTCCCGCCCGGCGCCGCCGCCCATGCGAGATTCGCCTTCTTGCCAACTGGCCGGTTGCTTTCCGCCCCAGCCTTGCCCGGTCGTTCCTTCTGCTCCGGCATTTTTTGCCACCACCGAGATTTCGCTGTGATCAAAACCGTTCTCCGAAAGATGCCGGACTGCTTCTTCCGCCTTGCTCCGGGACGCAAACGTACCAATAACCGTCTTTGCCAACGTCTTTTCCTCCTTAAAATCAAAATTTTATTGGCCGCGATTAGCGTTCCCGGTTGCAAAGGAAATATGCAAAAGTCAGAAGCCTTAACGGCGGAAGAGAAGATACGGCGCCTTTTCTTCATTTAATTCGACAATAATCACTTCCGGCCCAATTTTCCGTACCGCCGACCAAGGTACGGTTATTTCCCGCGGCTCAGAGAAAAAGCGTCCCAACAAACCGCCTCTTTCCGGCAAGATGATAGCCGCAATCTCACCGGTCTCCGCTGCGAACGACAAATCCGAGTCGCCTACAGTGCCAAGTTTCTCACCATCATAAATGTTGATAATTTCCTTCCCTTCCATTTCGCTCAGCCGCATCTTGCCACCTCCGCTCCGCTATGGGCAGTGTTCATTTGTCTATAAGAATTTATTCCCACCTGCCGCCGTTTATGCGATAAAAAACTGCCCAGCGGCAGTTGCTTATCAGCACCCTTCTTTCCCGACTCCGGTCGAGCCAAAACCTTTCTCTCCCCGCCTTGAAGGCGCAAGCTCGGTAACTGTCTCCAGTATCGCCTGAACGACCGGCAAAAAGAGAATTTGGGCAATTCGATCCCCCGGGTTGACTGTGAACGGTTCCGGGCTATTATTCTGAACCGAACAGATAATTTCTCCTTTGTAATCACTGTCAATCACCCCGACGGCATTAGCCAGACTGACACCACAGCGACTGGCCAATCCGCTACGGGGAAATACAAGGGCAACGTATCGCGGGGAAGGAAGTTCAATGGCCAGTCCCGTCGGGATCATCGCTCTCGACCAAGGCGGGATAAGAACAGCATCCGGAATACAAGCCGGCAAATCCATCCCGGCCGAACCTTCGGTCGCATAAAAGGGGAGACGGGCAATATTATCCCGCCAGTGCGCCAGCTTTTTTACCTTAACGGTAATGGTACTATTTATCCCGGCTTTCAATGTTGCGCCGCCTCCTCCCCTGTGCCGTTCCATTCCTCTTGCATGCTTGCGATCATATCTTCATCTACCGGGCCGACGGCGGCCAAAGCCATATTTTCCGGTGCCAGCAATTCTTGGGCCAGTTCCCTGACATCATTATGAGTAACGGCGTCGATTTTGGCAATCAACTCATCCGGCGCGATAATCCGGCCGAAATATATCTCCGACTTTGCCATCCGAGTCATCCGATTGCCTGTGCTTTCCAGACTGAGGAGAAGACTTCCTTTGAGTTGCTCTTTCGTTTTCACCAGTTCAGCCTCCGAAATGCCCCGCTGGCGGAGGCGAGCGATTTCCCGTCGGGTAAGACGGACTACCTCGGCCGCGCAGTCCGGGCTCATCCCGGCATAAATCGTAAATAAGCCGGCATCATGAAAGGAACTTTGATAAGAATAAATCGAATAAGCCAACCCTTTTTCTTCGCGGATGGACTGAAAGAGGCGGGAACTGGCACCACCGCCGATAATATTGCTGATCACATGCAAGGAATAGACTGCTTTGTCCAGCAGACTGACCCCCGGAGTGCCGATACAGAGGTGAACTTGCTCTGTCTGTTTCGGACGAAGGATGTTCCCCGGCCGGAAAACCGGCGTCTCTTCCTGGCTTAAGGCCTTCTTTCCTTTCAGACCCGCAAAGCATCGTTCCAGTTCGCTTCTGACTTTAGGGTGCGAGATATTGCCGGCAACAGCAATAACGCAGTTATTGGGAGTATAGTGAGCGGCGAAATATTCGGTCAGGGTATCCCGGGAGAACTGCCTGATGTTATCCTGCTGCCCCAGGATAGTGTTTCCCAGAGAATGACCCGACCAAGCTGCCCGGGTAAACAAATCATGTACAAGCTCGTCCGGAGCATCCTCGTACATTTTAATCTCTTCCATGATTACATTTTTTTCCTTTTCAACGTCTTCCGGCGTAAACAAGGAATTCTGCAGCATATCGGCCAAAATCTCGGCCGCCAATGGAAAATGAGTATCCAAGACTTTCGCGTAATAACAAGTGTATTCCCGACTCGTAAAGGCGTTCAGCTGACCGCCGACTGCGTCCATGGCTTCCGCGATCTCCTGAGCTGTTCTTGTTTCGGTTCCCTTGAATAACATATGTTCGATAAAATGGGAAATACCGCCCTGCTCACAAGTTTCCTGGCGGGAGCCGACAATGAACCAGACGCCGAGGCTAACCGAGCGGACATAAGGGATTTCCTCCGTGATTAACCTAATCCCGTTGCTCAAATACTCTTTCCGGTACATAACATCCCCCCCAATAAAAAGGTCAGCGGCCAGGTCTTCCACCTATAGCCGCCGGGAATCCTTATTTTATTATATCTTAGCGCTTAGTCAGAGGCAACATTTTCACGGCAGGATTTCCGTAACCGTCACCAAATCATATCCCTGCTCGCGCAGTCCATCGATAATGGCAGGAAGTGCCTCGACAGTCTGCGCCGTCGGATGCATGAGGACAATTGCCCCGTTATGCGCTTTGCCGAGGACTCGCCCCGTGATAACGCTCACCCCGGGCAGTTTCCAATCCACCGTATCGATACTCCACATAACTGTCTTGTATCCGAGCTCATCCGCCGCTCTGACTATTGTTTCGTTGAATTCTCCGTATGGCGGGGCGAACAGTTTCGACTCCTTCCCGACAATCTCATTAATGGCGGAGGACGCTTTCGTGATTTCTACCTGATTTCCGGCTTTGTCAAGATTCTGATGATGGCGATGATCATAACCATGGTTCCCGGTCTCGTGTCCTTCGGCGGCAATCCGGCAAGCCAAATCCCGATTGTTCTCCACCCATTTACCGCCGAGATAAAATGTCATTCTGGCTTCTTTTTCCTGCAGGATGTCCAGAAAGCGAGGCAAAAATTCCTCCCCCCAGACTACATTGCACGTCAGGGCAATCGCCGGCAAATCAGAGCGCCCCCGGAAAACCGGGCCGATATCCATCCAGGTCATGATCGAGAGCACCTTTTCGGCGCCGATGACCGCTACCCCCGCCAGCACCAAGCATAATAGCAAAATACCACCCAATAAAGCGCGGCGGGATATCCGCAGGCAAATAATCGGCATAACGGCACATCACCCCGCATTATTATTCGGACCCCTAATACTTATGCCGCCGGCCGGAGAAATATGAGGTTGGGTTTTCCCTAAAAAAACATAAACCGAAACACTCCGGTTTATGCTTGGGTCGTAATTAAGTTAAAGCTGTTATGCCTACTTCAGCTGTTCGCTTCACCGTCTTTCGCTTTTTCCGCGCGGAGGACTTCTTTACGAGACAGATTTACGCGGCCTTGCCGGTCAATCTCGGTAACTTTGACGGTAATCTCGTCACCGACAGCAACCACATCTTCCACTTTTCCGACTCGTTCTTCCGCCAGCTGGGAAATGTGCACAAGCCCTTCTTTCCCCGGCAGAACTTCGACAAAAGCACCGAAATTCATCAGGCGGGTGACGCGCCCGGTGTAAACCTTGCCTACTTCCACGTCTTGGGTCAGCCGCTCGATCCACCTGACAGCCTTTTCCCCGTCTGTCGGATTGATGGCGGCAATGAATATCCTGCCGTCATCTTCGACGTCAATCTTGACATTCGTCTCCGCGATGATTCGCTTGATGACTTTTCCACCCGGTCCGATAACATCGCTGATTTTCTCAGGATCAATCTCCAGTGTGATTATCCGGGGAGCATACGGCGACAAATCCGGTCGCGGAGCAGAAAGCACGTCTAACATTTTGCGGAGAATAAACAGACGTCCTTCTTTCGCCTGAGCCAGCGCCTGGCGCAGAATATCCTTCGAGACGCCGGCTATTTTGATATCCATCTGCAAAGCGGTAATCCCTTGCGCCGTTCCGGCTACCTTGAAATCCATATCGCCGAGGGCGTCTTCAATTCCCTGAATATCGGTCAGAACGGCGACTCGCTCTCCTTCTTTCACCAGTCCCATAGCGACACCAGCAACCGGGGCTTTGATCGGTATGCCCGCGTCCATCAAGGCAAGTGTGCTGCCGCAGACGCTGCCCATCGACGTGGAACCGTTTGATTCAAGGACTTCGGATACGATGCGGATAGCGTACGGAAACTCCGCTTCCGGTGGTATCATCGGCAACAAAGCTCTCTCCGCCAAGGCGCCGTGCCCAATTTCCCTTCGTCCCGGCCCTCGCATCGGCCTTGTCTCACCGACACTGTAAGGCGGGAAATTGTAATGGTGCATGTAGCGCTTGAACTCTTCATTACCGAGGCCGTCCAGGATTTGGACATCGCCAAGAGGCCCGAGTGTGACAACGGAGAGAACTTGAGTCTGTCCCCGGGTAAACAGTCCACTGCCGTGTGTCCGCGCCAATTTGCCGACTTGGCAATCAATCGGTCTGATTTCTGCGGCTTTGCGCCCGTCGGGACGAATACCGGCCTCCAGAATAGATTTTCGGACCAGTTCCTTCAGCATTTTGTGCAGAACAGAGTCGATTTGTTTTTCTTTCTCCGGATAAAGTTCCGTGAAATGATCAATGGTTTCTTTCTGAACCGTATCCAATCTCTCTTCTCTTTCCTGCTTATCGGCTGTCATTACGGCGTCTTGCAATTTGGCAGTTGCGTATTCACGGATTTCCCGCTCCAAGTTCGCGTCAACCGTAAAAAGCGCAATCTCCCGCTTTGGTTTGCCGACTTTGGCAACAATACCCTCAATGTAGGCGACGATACGCCGAATCTGCTCATGCCCGTGGGCAATCGCGTCAAGCATTTTTTCTTCGGAGACTTCTTGCGCTCCGGCTTCGACCATCAGAACAGCGTCTTTCGTTCCGGCCACTGTCAGGCTGAGGCGGCTTTTTTCGGCCTGCGCCGCCGTCGGGTTGATTATCAGTTCGTCTCCGACCAAGCCCACACTTACCGCCCCAATGGGGCCATTGAAAGGAATGTCAGAAATGGATAAGGCCGCCGAAGCGCCGACCATGGCCGCTATCTCCGGTGCATTGTCTTGATCGACCGAAAGAACGGTGGCGACAACCTGAACGTCATTCCGGAAACCATCCGGGAATAAAGGACGAATTGGCCTGTCCGTCAGCCGGGCGGCCAGAATTGCCTTCTCCGAAGGCCTCCCTTCCCGCTTAATGAAACCACCGGGAATCTTCCCGGCAGCATAAAGCCGCTCCTCGTAATCAACGGTCAGTGGAAAGAAGTCAATACCTTCCCTTGGCGCCGCTGAAGCGGTTGCTGTAACCAGAACGGTTGTGTCCCCGCACCGGACCAAAACCGCTCCGCCAGCTTGCTTTGCCAGCTCACCCGTTTCAATAGTAAGTAAACGTCCTCCCAATTCTAGCTCGAATTTTTCTGGCAATCCAACACCTCCCCTGTTTTAGAAGAATATTTTCCCAAAATGCAATTTTCCACATTATCTCTATTATCTCCTGCCGGTAAGCAAAAATACAAGAAAACAAGAGTGGATAAATCCACTCTTGCTAGCGTCGCAAGCCCAACCGTTCAATCAATGTGCGGTACCGCTCGATATCCATATCGCGGAGATAGTTCAGGAGATTGCGGCGTTTACCGACCATTTTTAAAAGGCCGCGCCGGGAATGATGGTCTTTACTGTGAGTTTTCAGATGCTCCGTCAGGTAATTAATCCTTTCCGTCAAGATTGCAACCTGAACCTCCGGCGAACCGGTGTCACTGTCATGGACTTTGAACTTTTCGATGATTCCCAGTTTCTGCTCCGTGCTTAAAGTCATATTTTTCACCTCCTTATTTATTAAACCCTGCAAGCCAAGAATACCGTCGGAGGCTCGGTATTCCTCGCAAGCAGTTACTTACCGATAATGGTTATCACGAGTCGACCAATCTCTACATCTTTGGCGACAAAATCAAATAACCGTCCGGAGACGGCGCTAAAACCCCGAAAACGCGTCGCTGCCGGTATCCGACCGGGTATCCCGGTTGCGGCACTGATGATATCGTTAACATTGATACCCTCTTGACGGTCATCACGCAGTCGCTTGCGCACATGGTCCGTAATTATGATTCTCATGCCTTTTCCCCTTTACCTTGCGTGGGTATCAATGGGCATGACTTTTGACGGCGGCTTCATCTTCACTCTGGGTCAGCATCGTATACAATGCATCCTGGAAAGCAGTGACGACCGCATCTTCTATCCCGCATCTTTCATAAATCGCTTCCAATTCTTCCCGTAGTGCATGGAACTCATTGCTAAGGCAGATATTCGAAATCCGGTCAACAATCATTCGAACTTGTTCCTCACGGTAATCGGCAAGCCTTAACATCCCGCTCCTTCCTCCTTCCGAAAAAGGAATAGCGTAAGTTCCGAAGACATTCTATCACATCCGCGGCTGTTTGTAAACTTATCCGTTTCGGGGTCTATTACCTGTTTACCCGGCCCGGCTTTGCTGCGGTCTCAGTTCAAATCAGCTCCGGTCTTCCTGCAGCCGCCGCCGAGCGATCGCCCGATCCAAATTAAGCTGCCCGGAAAGTTCATCGCCGCTGCGAAATACTTGCTCCGATCGAATTCGGCTGACAAATTCAACCGTTACTGTCTCCCCATAAATGTCGCGGGAAAAATCGAAGATGTGTACTTCCAAGCGCAGTTGGCGCATACCCGCAGCGTAAAATGTCGGGCTGTACCCGATATTTGCTATGCCTTGGTAACGCCGCCCGTTTAATCCAAGATAGGCGGCATAGACGCCGGCCGCCGGTTGAATCAAGCGCGGGTCGACCTGAATATTGGCCGTCGGGAAACCAAGTTTTCGCCCGCGTTGGGCTCCGGCGACAACTCGGCCGCTGAGCAGCGGAAAACTGCCGAGATATCGGGTCGCCGCCTCCACGTCTCCGGTCTCGAGGAGGCCACGTATTGTCGTGCTGCTAACGATAACCCCATCCACCGCGACCGGTTCCACAATGTCCACCGTTATACCGTATTCCTCGCCCAATGTTCTGAGAACAGCCGTATCACCGCTTCCCCCGCGTCCAAAACGATAATTAAAGCCAACACAGGCGTAAACGATGCGCAGGTCCCGACAAAGAATATCCCGGACGAAATCTTTCGGCGCCATCCGGGCCACAGCCGCAGTAAACGGAATTTTCATCAGGGTATCGGCCCCGATTTGCTCAATCAGACGCGCTTTGTCGGGAAAAGCAGTCAGCAGAGCCGGTCCGTTCGCGCCATTAGTTACTTCCCTCGGGTGCGGCTCAAAGGTTACAACCATTTTCCGTCCGGAATTGTCGGCGGCTGTTGCCAGCATTTTATGAATAACCGAACGGTGTCCGATGTGAACCCCGTCGAAAGTCCCAATAGCCGCAAAGTTATTTCCCCCGGGCAACCGGTGGCCGTCGCGCCATTCAAGCACTTCCATTTCTGTTTCTCCCCTTTAAACAAACACCTTATCCGGTCTGATGGTGCCATTTGGCATTCTTTGGCCGACAGCCAGAAATTCACCTGACTCTGTGTAGAGGCGGACAAGTCCGGTGCTACCGACGGAAGCGGAAACAACATTATCGCTGATACTTCGGCCGTGCCTTACCGCAGCCGCCGCTGCCTCATCCAGACGGCAAGCCGGCAGCGGCGTCAACGGATAATCGAGCGGCAAGACAGCTTCGTTGAGTTTCCCCGACGCCAGGCAATCCGCAAAATCCTCCAATGTCAACGCTGTGGTAATGGAAAAAGGTCCGGACATTGTCCGGACCAAAAAGGCCAGATGTCCGTTGCCGCCGAGAGATTGACCGATATCGGTGCACAAGGTGCGGATATAGGTTCCTTTGCTGCATATCACATCGAAAATGAAAGAAGGGAATCCGTCCCTGTCCGAGAAAAATTTCCGCAAACTGAGGGAAAAAATATGTACTTTCCGGGCTTCTCTGTCTACCGTTTTCCCTTTCCGGGCTAGTTCGTATAATTTTTGGCCGTTTTTCTTCACGGCGGAATACATCGGCGGTATCTGGCTGATCTGGCCGATGAACTGCCGGAAGACCCGGAGAACATCTTCCGCCTGCACATCAGGCATCGGGACGGAACGCAGAATTTGCCCGTCTGCATCCTGAGTGTCGGTGCTGATGCCAAGATGCAAAAGTGCCCGGTATTCTTTATTGGTGTCCTGCAGATATTCAGTCAGTCGGGTAGCCTTACCGAGACAAATTGGCAAAACCCCGGTCGCATTCGGGTCGAGGGTCCCGGTGTGGCCGACTTTTTTTAGACACAGGCGACGGCGGATAAAAGCGACCACATCATGGGACGTCATCCCGGGTGGTTTTAGGATATTGATTATCCCGTCCATTGTGTTCCTCCCGCAGCAGATGTTTAGTCATTGGCGGCCCGGCGGGCAGCGCTCACGACCTGATTCCGAATAACCGGGATCGTCCCGGGCAAAGTGCAGCCCGCCGCCTTGCGGTGCCCCCCGCCGCCAAACTGCCGGGCTAAGCTATTCACATCAACATGGTGACGGGCGCGCAGTCCGACGCGTACGGTCCCATCCGCTTGCTCCCGGAATAGAATGGCGACTTCCACCCCGCTGATTGCCCGGGCAAAGCTGATGAGAGACTCCGTTTCGATATCATCCGACCCGGCAACCGCGAACATGTCGCGCGTAGCAGAAAGCCAGGCCACTTTCCCGCCCGGACTGACGGTCAGAGTGCCCAAAGCCAAAGCCAAGAGTTTCGTCTGTTCCAGGGAACGGGTTTCAAACAAAGCTACGTTAACAGCGGCCGCCGCCGCACCGCAGCTTAGCAACTCGGCCGCAATCCGGTGCGTCCGCGGGGTAACACTGTCGTATCGGAAAGAGCCGGAATCTGTGGCAAGCGCCGTGTAGAGGCACGTCGCCATATCCCGGTCCAGTTTCACTCCCATTGCTTGCAGCACCAAAAATACCTGCTCTCCGACCGCGGCCGCCGTCGGCTCAACCCAATTATACCGCGCGAAGCAGGTATTGCCGGGGTGATGATCGATATTCAGGGTTATCGCCGCGCCCGCAAAGCAGTCTTTGCCGCCGCTGAGACGTTCCGGCGTTGCACAATCAAGCGCGACAAAAACGGCGGGCGCCGCTTCTCCCTCCTGCCAAGTCTCAATCAGCTGCACGCCGGGCAGGAAAGCGTATAGAGGCGAAACAGCGTCAGCACGGAGACGGACTCTTTTTTTGCCAGCCGCCAGCAATCCCTGTCCCAGAGCAAGTAGGGAACCGATACTATCCCCGTCCCCATGGAGGTGCCCGGTCAGTACGAAGTCATCTTCCTGCAGCAGCAGTTCGGCAGAGGTTGCCACATTCGCTTCAGCAATCCTGTTCATTCTTGTTGCCCCCGCTGTTTTCCGGCTTAACGTTCGTTCCGACCTGGTTGAGAAGTTCGAAAATGCGTGCACCGTGGGCAATTGAGTCGTCCAAGACAAAAGTAATCTCCGGCATGTAACGCAACCGAACCCTTTTACTGATCTCAGTACGAATAAATCCGGTCGCGCTTTCCAGTCCTTTCAGAGTTTTTGCTTGTACACCTGTATCGCCGTAAACGCTGATATAGATTTTGGCGTGCCGCATATCCCGGGACAACTCCACATCAGTAACAGTCGTCAATTCGCCGATGCGCGGATCCTTTAAGGCATGCGCAATGATATTGCTCGCTTCTTCCTTAAATAATTCCCGCAGACGATTAACCCGTTGACTCATAATTTCACCTCGCTGACCCGTCCGATATTCCGGTTAAAATCAACTCTTCTCCTCCAAAGTAAATGCTTCCACGATATCTCCTTCTTTAACATCATTATAACGTTCCAGTCCCAGGCCACATTCGAAACCGGCCGCAACTTCCCGAACATCATCTTTAAATCGTTTCAGTGACTCGATTTTGCCCTCATGAACAATGGAGCCGTTCCGAATGACCCGGATTTGGGCATTCCGCAGGATCTTCCCATCCTGAACATAACACCCGGCAATCGTGCCAGCTTTCGGAACTTTGAACAAGGCACGGACTTCTGCCCGGCCCAGGACAACTTCCTGGAATTCCGGCTCGAGCAGACCAGCCATCGCCGCCTTAATATCGTCAATCGCTTCGTAGATAATTCGGTAAGAGCGGATATCAATGTTCTCCTGCTCTGCCATCCGGCGCGCGTTCGTGTCCGGCAGGACATTGAAACCGATGATGATGGCGTTCGAGACGGTTGCCAACATGACATCCGATTCGGTGATGGTGCCAACACCGCCGTGAATGATGTTGATCAACACGGAAGCATTGGACAATTTATCCAAGGACTGCCGTACCGCTTCCACCGAACCGTGAACGTCGGCCTTCAGGATGATATTCAATTCTTTTACCGTGCCTTCTTTAATCCGAGTGAAGAGATTGTCCAGAGTCACTTTACGAGTCCGCTTTAAATCTTCTTCCCGCTGCTCGGTCAGCTGCGACTCGACATTCTGCCGGGCTGTCTTCTCATCCGCCACGGCATAGAGCAAATCACCAGCCTGGGGAACATCGGACAACCCAAGAACGGCAATCGGGGTGGAAGGTCCGGCCTGACGCAATGTTTTTCCGCGCTCATCGATCATTGCCCTGACTTTGCCCGTAGTCAGTCCGGCGATAATTCCGTCGCCGACCCGGAGGGTACCCGATTTGATAAGAACAGTAGCCACCGGACCCCGTCCTTTGTCAAGCTCTGCTTCAATGATAATCCCTTTGGCCGGTCGGTCCGGGTTAGCCTTGAGTTCCTGCATTTCGGCGACCAGAAGGATCATCTCCAAAAGTTCGTCAATACCGATTCTTTGGATTGCAGAAACCGGCACCACGACAGTATTGCCGCCCCAATCTTCCGGGACGAGCTGATGCTCCGTCAGTTGCTGCTTGACCCGGTCAATGTTGGCATTAGGCCGGTCGATTTTATTAATGGCAACAATAATCGGTACTTGCGCCGCTTTTGCATGACTGATCGCTTCTACTGTCTGCGGCATGATCCCGTCATCGGCAGCTACAACGAGAATGGCAATATCCGTTGCCTGAGCGCCGCGCGCCCGCATCGCCGTGAACGCTTCGTGGCCGGGAGTGTCAATAAATACAATCTTCCGGTCGTCCAGTTCAACTTGATAAGCCCCAATGTGCTGAGTAATTCCACCGGCCTCGTTTGCCGTTACTTTGGTTTGGCGGATAGCGTCCAGAAGGGAGGTCTTCCCGTGGTCAACATGTCCCATGACAGTGACAACCGGCGGTCTTGCCTGCAGATCCTCCGGATCTTCTCCCTTTTCGCTGTCAATAACTTGCAGTTTTTCTCCGCGCGCCATCTCTTCGCTTTCCGGGCCGGGCTTTGTCTCCTCAACTTGAAACCCGAAATCTCGGGCTATCTTCCGCCCGGTCTCCGCGTCAACCTCTTGATTAATATTCACCATCAATCCCTGAAGCATCAGTTTTTTAATAATCGCTGCCGGATTGATGCTGAGCATTTGCGCTAACTCTTTCAGATTAAGGTCCGCATCGATGCGGACAACCACATCTTTTTGCTCCGCAGGAGCGCTTACCGAATTCTGACGCTCAAAACGGTTCGGGCGGCGCGCTTGGCGCGTATTTCCACCGCCCCGTTTCCGCCCTTTTGCCGCACTCTTTTTTCCATTCGCACTACCTTTCGCCGGAGCGGAGCCCGGTTTTGCAGCCGAGGCACTGCCCGGCTTCGGAGTCGGTTTCGCGGCCGGAACATTGCCCGGCTTCGGAGCCGATTTCACGGCTGACCGAGCCGCGGCTCGCTCGGCCGGCTTAGATGCCGGCCTTGTTTTCGGTGTCGCTGCCGGTCGGTCAATCTGCTTTGCCTGTTGCTGCGGACGCGCGTCCGGCTTTGCCGTATCCTTCTGAGCAGCGACGGTTGTGCGAATTTTGACTGCCGTCGCATCATCAATCATACTCATATGATTTTTGGCGGCCACCTGCATTTTTTCCAGGGCAACCAATAATTCCTTACTGCTAACCTTCAATTCTTTTGCTAATTCATGGACTCTAATCTTACCCATCTTTCCACCCCCGTCTCGGTATTCAAAAACTGGTCACATATCATGCTCTCCTCTCAGACTTTCTATAATCACTTTGGCAAATCCGCTGTCAAGAACGGCAACGACCGAACGCGGAGCCTTGCCAATCATTCGTCCCAATTCTCCCTTGGTAGAATATTCCCGCAGAAGAACGCCGCGATGAGTAATGAGATTAAGAAAAGCTTTCCGCGTATTTGGCGAGGCATCTGCTGCCAATAAAACCAATCTGGCCTTCTTTTTCAATACGGCCGAGCGTACTCCGCTCTCGCCGGAGGCTATCTTACCGGCTGCCTGAGCAAATCCGAGCAAAGCGGCCACTTTGTCCCGCATCATTTTATTGCGTTCTCCCGCAATATCGTTAGGACCTCCTCGGATATCGGGCATTCAAGCGCTTTTTCCAGTCGTCTTGCTTTAATAGCTTTTCGGATGCATTCTTCCTGCGGGCATAAGTAGGCACCCCGGCCCGATTTCTTGCCGGTAGGGTCGACGATAATTTCATTCTCCGGAGTCCGGACCACCCGCAGCATTTCCCTTTTTGGTTTCATTTCCTGGCATCCGACACACATCCGTTGGGGAATCTTTTTTTTCTTCAGCATCCGTCACTCTCCTCTCCGGCTTGTGCCTTCTATTCATCCGCGGTTTCTTCTTTCATCTCATCCTGACTTGTTTGGGCTTCGCTCTTAATGTCAATTTTCCAACTCGTAAGCTTCGCCGCCAGGCGGGCGTTCTGCCCTTCTTTACCTATCGCCAAGGAAAGTTGATAATCGGGTACAATGACCCGGGCAATTTTCGCTTCGCTGTCTGTTGTCACCGAGACTACTTTAGCCGGACTTAAAGCATTGGCGACAAACCGGCTCGGCTCCGGGTCCCATTGCACAATATCGACTTTTTCGCCCCGCAGTTCATTGACAATTGTCTGTACCCGCACTCCTTTGGGACCGACGCAGGCTCCTACCGCATCCACTTTCTCGTCCTGGGAGTAGACGGCCAATTTGGAGCGAGACCCGGCTTCCCTGGCAATAGATTTCATTTCGACAATGCCGTCGTGAATTTCCGGTACCTCTAACTCAAACAGTCTTTTCAAAAGCCCCGGATGAGTGCGCGAGACGAATACCTGCGGTCCTTTCGTCGTCTTCTTCACTTCAATGATGTACGTCTTAATCCGATCTCCCGGCTTTAAGAGCTCATTTGAAGCCTGCTCAGCCGGAGCCAGAATAGCCTCCACCTTGCCTAGGTCGATCAGAACATTTTTATGCTCAAACCGCTGCACAATACCGGTGACGATGTCGTTCTCCCGGCTTGAGAATTCTTCAAAAACGATACCTCGTTCCGCCTCACGGATTCGCTGAACGACAACCTGTTTGGCTGTCTGCGCGGCAATCCGGCCAAAATTGCGCGGCGTCACTTCAATCTCAGCTACATCTCCCACCGCGTACCCGGGGTTGATTTGCCGCGCTTCTTCCAAGGAAATCTCCTGCAGGGGATCGACCGGTATTTCAACGACGTCTTTTTTGGCATAGACCCGAAAAGCCCCGGTCGAGCGATCGATATCCACACTCACATTCTGGGCAGTCCCGAAATTGCGGCGGTAAGCGGAGATCAAAGCAGCTTCGATAGCTTCAATTAAAATATCTTTGGCAATCCCTTTTTCTTCTTCAATCTGATCCAGTGCTTCCAAAAACTCACTGTTCATAGCACTACCTCCCCGATCATGAATGCCTTTCATCCCGGTTAGAATATCGGATGCAGATTCGCTTTTGCGATATCAGACAGAGGAATAGCGACTGTTTCCCCTTCGCTGAGTTCAAGAGTAATCTGCCCGTCTGATAAAGCAAGCAAACGGCCGGTAAACGTCTTTTTCCCGCCGACCGGAGCAAAAGTATGGATATCCACCATCTCTTCCATAAAACGTTGATAGTCATGCTCATTTTTCAGAGGGCGGTCCAACCCGGGAGAAGTCACTTCAAGTTGGTATTGATACGGGATGGGGTCGGCTTCATCCAGTTTTTCTCCCAACGCCCGGCTAAAGTCTGTGCAATCATCCAAATCAACTCCGCCCGGTTTATCAATTGTAATCCGCAGGATCCATCCGCCGCCTTCTTTCCGGAATGATACTTCAACGACTTCCAAGCCTTGTTCAGTCGCGATCGGCCCAGCCATGCGGTTGACATTATCCGCAATCTTTCCTTTTTTCACCCGACAACCTCCTTTCCGCGGCAACGGAGATATTTTACCATAACGGTTATCCGTATATGCGATAGCGTTTCTAACAACTGAAGAGTGGGTTTTGTACCCACTCTTCCCGCCAAAATCGTCAGCCTTTCCGCTAAAAGTGCTTACCAATCGGAATAATTCTATCCCATTATAGCATTTACGGCCATGATTTGCAAGCCGCTATTCCGCTCTTTGCTCGATACTGTGAACACCAGGAATTTTCGCCAGTTCACTGACTACAGTATTCAGCGGCAAAGCCCCCGGACTCTGAAGCAATATCTGCATACTGATTTCTCCGGCTTTATGCGTATCGGAGATGTTTATTCGTTTGATATTAACATTCAAATCGCCAAGGAGATTGCCAATGACGCCCATCTGACCCGGTGTATCGCTAATCACTAATCTGAGAAGGTGATACTCGCGCTTGACGATAATTAAACTCTCAATCCGATTCAGGAGGGAAAGGGTCAGAAATATAATTACTGTGGCAGCGACGGCCGGAATGTACAAACCAAGGCCGGCTGCCAGACCTATACCGGATATAGTCCAGAGGCTGGCGGCTGTTGTCAGGCCTTTGATAGCCACTCCTTCCCGGAGGATGGTCCCGGCCCCGATAAAACCGATACCGCTGACAACTTGTGCAGCAATCCGGCTTGGGTCGACATCGCTGACCCCGTGATACAAGTTAAAGACTTCGACAGAAACCATCATTATCAGAGCTGAACCGACGCAGACGATGACATGCGTCCGAAAACCAGCCGGGCGGTTAATCGACTCCCGCTCGAGTCCGACAATGCTGCCCAGAAGGACGGCCAGAACGAGACGTGATATAACATCAATGGTGGCGATCATCTCTCATCAACACCTATCACGATAACAACGGAGAATGTTCCAATACATATGCAGACGGGAACAAAAACCGGCGAAAAAACCCATCTTCTCTTCCTTCATGACATGACTCATGCCGGGCAAGAGTACAATCTCTGTTTTCAGAGTGACATTACGGGCATAGCGGTTGAGAGCTATTTCTACTCCGAATCTGGTCATCTCCAGACCGGAAACAGCCTCCAGCACAGCGCGCCGAACGGCTCTCTGCCCGGTAAGCTGCGGGGCAATTTTTTGCGCCAAATTAGTCAGAAGTCTTCCGCTACTGAAGATACCTAGCGTCATATCAGCCGCCCCATCCCTGATCGGTTGCAGAAGTGTGAGGATATGAGATTCAGTCAGGCCGGTCAAGTCCGCATCCAAAAGCAATATCACATCGGCATCAGTGCTGCGGAAACCTGCCGCTACAGCGCCGCCTTTACCGGCATTTGGCGAAAGAGAAAGCACCCGGGCGCCCATGTCCTCAGCAACTGCCGCCGTGTTGTCGGTCGAGCCGTCGTCCACGACAATCACTTCGGATAATCCGGAACAGGCAAGCACAGGTTGCAGGACGGCAGGCAGCGTTTTTTCTTCATTGTAAGCGGGAATGACGGCGGCAATTTTCATTATGATCTCCTCTCAAACTCCAAGTCTGACAGTTACAAAGAAAGCCCTCATCCGGCCGTACGAAAGCCTCAGCAAGATGCTAAAAAGCCATTACCATATATAAAGGCCGTCTCCTTGTCAATTCACGGCAGCGCAGGATTTTATAGAATCTATTCAATCGCAGGAAACAAGTTCCGGCTTGCGGTTTCGTTTAATCGTTTATCTCCAGGGAAGCTATTTGCCCTGGTCATCAATAGCATTCTCGATTTCTTCCATTAAGGCTTCGACGAGTTTTTCCTCCTGTACCTTACGGATAATTTGGCCGCGCCGGAAAAGGAGCCCTTCCCCACGACCGCCGGCGATACCGAAATCCGCTTCTTTTGCTTCGCCGGGTCCGTTAACGGCACAGCCCATTACAGCAACTTTGAGCGGGCGGTTGATCTGCTGCACCCGCCGATTAACCTCTTCTGCCAGAGGGATCATGTCAATCTGGCAACGCCCGCATGTCGGGCAGGAAATTACTTCGACGCCGCGCTGCCGGAGATTTAGAGCTCGGAGAATTTCCCAACCGACCCGGACCTCCTCAGCCGGGGCGCCGGTGAGAGAAACGCGAATTGTGTCGCCGATGCCGTCTGCCAAAAGGGTTCCAATACCAACAGCTGATTTGACTGTCCCGGCAAACATTGTCCCGGCTTCCGTAATACCAAGATGCAAAGGATAGTCGACCGCAGCGGCGATTTGCCGGTACGCGGCAATCGTAGTGAGAACGTCTGTCGCTTTTAAGGATATTATAATGTCATAAAAATCCAAATCCTCCAGGATATCAACATGCCGGAGAGCATTCTCCGTCATTGCCGCCGCTGTGACCCGGCCGTATTTCGCCCAAATATCTTTTTCCAGTGAGCCGGAATTCACCCCGATGCGAATTGGTACCCGCCTGGCTTTGGCAGCTTGGACAACCTCCCGCACCGCCTCCGGCGCACCGATATTGCCGGGATTAATCCGCAAACCGTCTACTCCGCTTTTAATTGCCTGCAATGCAAGCCGATAATCAAAATGGATATCAGCGACGAGAGGAATGGCAATTTGCGCCCGGATGTCTTTAAGTTTTTCCGCCGCCTCCATATCCACAACCGCTACGCGGATAATTTCGCAACCGGCAGCAGCCAGCTCGTCAATTTGCCGGACCGTAGCCGGAACATCGCGCGTATCAGTTTTGGTCATTGATTGAACCGAAACGGGTGTTCCGCCGCCGACTGTGACGGAACCGACCCGCACCGGGCAAGATTTCCTGCGCATCAGTTTCACTTCCTGTCCTATGACTGCTCTACCCGCATACATGCAGCATTATGCCGCTCCGGCTTAGAACCAGATGCGAACAGCATCACGATAAAGAATAAAAACGGCAAAAACCATCAGCAGGGCAAACCCAACCAAATGGAAGAAATTCTCTTTCTCCGGATCCACCGGACGCCCCCGCACTGCCTCAGTCAGAAGAAAAAAGAGGCGGCTGCCATCCAGGGCGGGAATTGGGATAAGGTTGAATAAGCCGATATTTACATTAATTACGGCGGCGATGTTGAGGACGTACAGAAAACCAAGACGGGCCGCGCGTCCGATGATTTGCGCCACCCCGAGCGGCCCGGTGAGGTCAGCCGGTGCCTGCCGGGCAATCATCCTGACGAGTTGAGTGAAGATATAAGATGTAACATACACCATTTGCCGGAAACCGGCGCCGACTGCCTCCCAAATGCCGGGATGGCGGACTTCATAACTCGGGGTGATGCCGATCCAACCCCGTCCCCCGTCTTCCCGCTCTTTGGGCGTAACCGCAAGATTGATCGTCCGACTGTCACGCCGGATGGTCAGCTCAACTTGTTCACCCGGACTTGCGCTGATAATCTCAACCAAATCATCCCATGTTTCTACCGGGACCCCATCAATAGCCGCAATCCGATCGCCAGGCAGCAGCCCGGCTGTGTCGGCCGGTTCGCCGAGAACGATCTCACCGATTTCCGTTGTGGTCGAAATATTACCGGTGGGAATGCCGGAGGAATAAATCAGCAGGCTAAACATCACAGCCGCTAGCAGAAAATTCATCGCCGGCCCGGCGGCGATTACCCGCATCCGTTGCCAAACCGATTTTCGGTTAAAGGCGTTTTCGCTGTCAACCGGCTCCGGTCCATCACCGGCCATCCGGACAAACCCTCCCAGCGGAAAGAGTCGGAGGCCATAATCCGTGCCACCACGCTGAACGGACATAATTTTCGGGCCTAAGCCAAGGCTGAATTCCTCCACCAAAATCCCGGAGCTTTTCGCGGCCAGAAAATGCCCCAGCTCGTGGATAAACACCAATAAACCGAAAATGATAATAGATGTTAGGGCTACCATCTTTCGTCCCCCCTCATTTTCTCCAGGCGGCGGCCGTTGCCCGGGCCCAGGCGTCAGCAGCCAAAATGGAAGCAAGTGTTGGACTTGGATCCGGAGTATGTTTCTCCATGACAGCCGTTATCACTTGCACGATATCCGTAAAACCAATTCTTCCGTTCAGAAACTTATCAACTGCCACCTCATTGGCTGCATTAAAGACGGCCGGCATCGTTCCGCCGGTTTCGCCGGCCCGGTAAGCACAAGCAAGCCCGGGGAACGTTGTCAGGTCCGGCCGGGCGAATTCAAGGCAGCCGATTTCCGTTAACGACAGCCGTTTAATCATATTCGGCCGCCGGGACGGATATGTCAGTGCGTACTGGATGGGCAACCGCATATCCGTTATCCCGAGTTGGGCAATGACGGCGCCGTCAACATACTCTACCGCCGAATGGACAATACTCTGGGGGTGAATGACTACCTCTATCCGATCAATCTCTACCCCGAACAGCCACTTCGCTTCCAAAACTTCCAGACCTTTATTAACGAGGGTCGCCGAATCCACTGATATTTTCCGACCCATCCGCCAATTCGGATGACGAACAGCCTGCTCCGGTGTAACCCGGGCGAGCGCCACTCTGTCCCATCCATAAAAAGGTCCACCGGAAGCAGTGAGGATGATTTTGGATACCTCACCCCGATCTTCTTGCTGCAAACATTGAAAAACGGCACTGTGTTCACTGTCGACCGGGAGAAGCATGGAATCATATTCGGCGGCGGCCGCCATGACGATTGCCCCAGCCGAGACCAGCACTTCTTTCGTCGCGAGACACACTCTTTTCCCCTGCCGGATAGCAGCGAGCGCCGGAATTAATCCGGCCGTTCCGACAATTGCCAAAACAATTGTGTCAATAAGCGGATCGGCTGCAACTTCACATAAAGCTTCTTCACCCCAGATTACTTTCGTGGCAGTGTCTGCGAGCTTAACGGCAAGCTCTCGGCCTCGGTCCGGATTTGCCACGGCAACAATCGGCGGGCTGTACTTCCTCGCCTGCTCCTCCAGTCGAATGATGTCGGAACCGGCCGCAAGCGCCGCTATTTCATAATCGTCCGGGAAGGATTCGACGACGGAGAGAGTCTGGCTGCCGATGGAACCGGTGGAGCCAAGTACCGCCAATTTCTCCTTCATGACCAATTATTCTCCTTTCCGGCCGTATAACAGCCCGTCCCGCTCCGTTTCTTCCCGTCAATTTATTATAAACGCCGTAAGATAGTAATATACTACCGGCGCCGCGAAGATAAGGCTATCGCAGCGGTCGAGAATTCCCCCATGGCCGGGAAGAAGTCGTCCGGAATCCTTGGCGCCGGCATACCGCTTCAGAGCCGATTCAACCAAGTCGCCGACTTCCGCTGCCAAACCGGTCACGGTACCCAACAGCAAAAGATGCAAAATAGGCAGATGCAGATACAGGCCGACGGCAGTAAGGCCGGCAATGCTGCCGACAAGACCACCCCAGGCTCCGGCAACAGTCTTATTCGGACTGATCGTCGGGCAGAGCTTGCGCCGGCCGAAATTAACCCCGACGAAATAAGCCGTGATATCACAAGCCCATGTCGCAACCAGCGCCAACGCGACTAGTCCTATCCCCCCGGGCAGGCGGCGCAAAAGAATCAAGAAACTGAACAATAATCCGACATATAGTATTCCGTAAGTCGTAGTTATCGCATCTATTACCGTATATTTTCCGTAGTAAAACAATGTGAAAAGCGCGGGAACGATGAGAGCCGCCACTGCCGCCGCACCCAGATATTCCGGACCGAATATATGAGCGAGAATCGGAATGGCCACCGCCCCGGTCAGCAGCAAACCCCGCATCGGCTTGCATCTGTTCCGCGCAACAAGACGGTAATATTCATCAGCCCCAATCCAAACGGCAGAACTGATCAATACCAGAAAAGGGAATCCTCCCAGCCAGACAAAAACACCGGCCCCGCTCGCCGCCAAGAGACCGCTGATAAATCGCTGCACCAGCATCTTTTCACCACCTGGTTACTGTCTGATACGGCCAAAGCGTCGCTCCCGCCGCTGGTAATCCTCAAGTGCCTGCACCAAATGAGCCGGACGGAAATCAGGCCAAAGTACGTCAGAAACCCAGAATTCCGCATAAGCTGACTGCCAGAGCAAAAAATTGCTCAGTCGCTTTTCACCGCTCGGACGAATAATCAAATCCGGATCCGGCATGCCGGCGGTGTACAAATTATCGGCTATAACCGACTCATTGATTGCGTCGCCGTCGGCAATTTCCCCGCTCCGCAATTTTCCGGCTATTACTTTGACGGCATCGACAATTTCCGCTCTCCCGCCGTAATTCAAAGCCAGGTTAACTGTCAGTTTGTTATTACTTTGGGTAAGTTCGCCGGCTCTTTTGATCTCGGCCTGAATTAGTTCCGAAAGACGGTCGGTTCGGCCGATGAAATTCAGCCGAATTCCGTTTTCATGCAGCTGCGCCACTTCTGCGCGAAGATATTCTATCAGCAAATTCATTAGACCAGTGACTTCTTCCTGGGGCCGTTCCCAGTTCTCCGTTGAAAATGCGTACAAGGTCAGATATCTAATCCCACTTTCTGCACTAAAACGAACAATTCCCCGCAAGGCTTCCACACCGGCCCGGTGGCCGGCAAGACGAGGCAGGCCGCGACGGGTTGCCCAGCGGCCGTTGCCATCCATTATTATTGCAACATGCGCCGGAAGGCACTGCCCGGCCGTATCCGGAAGCGCGGGAGGCTTATCGGCAACGCGCCTGAGCAATCTTTGCCAGAATGATGTCAATTCTCCACCAACTTTCCACAACCGGCACATTCATGAATAAGCCCCCTCTATTTGCGAGGGGGCCGCAAAATTACTTAGATACAATAGCACCCACCGGGCAATTGGACTCGCAAACTCCGCACTCAAGGCAAGCATCGCTAATTTTGTAAATATCTCCGGCTTCTATCGCGCCGGCCGGGCAATTGTTGGCGCAAGCGCCGCAGGCAATGCAGCTGTCGGTAATTACAAAGGCCATTGTTTTCACCTCCTTTTTACTCGTAATGCTCCCAGGCCGCAATTAACTCAACCCCGCCCCCCGGCAGAGCCTTTTGGCGGATTATCCGGCAAACTCCGGCTGATATCTTGGCCCGGGGCGGTTTTGTCACTTTAACCAGAATGTTGCTGATCCCGAATCGCTCAAGACAGGCTTTGCCCGCTGCCAATTCCCAGGCAACAACATCGGGGATCTGCATCAAATTTCACCCCTAAATCAGGATCAGACTTCCATGATTTCCTTTTCCTTATTAGCTGTAATCTGATCGATTTCTTTAACATATTTGTCGGTAATCTTTTGAATTTCCGCTATAGCTTTCTTATTCTCGTCTTCGGAAATCTGACTTTCTTTTTCTGCTTTTTTACAGGCGTCATTGGCATCCCGCCGAATATTCCGAATGGCAACTTTTTCCTCTTCCGCCTTTTTTCGCACCGTCTTCACCAAATCATTGCGACGTTCCGTCGTCAAGTGCGGAATCGGCAGACGGATAACGGTTCCATCGTTGGCCGGAGTGAGCCCCAAATCGGATTTCTGAATGGCTTTTTCAATATCGTTGATACTTTTCCTGTCCCAAGGCTGGATGACGAGCAGTCTCGGCTCGGGTACGGAGATATTGGCCAGCTGGTTCAGCGGAGTTACCGTGCCGTAATAATCAAGACTGACTCGGTCCAAAAGAGCCGGCGTTGCCCGGCCGGCACGTAACCCGGCCAGATCTTTACGCAGTATCTCGACGACCTTTTTCATCTTCGCTTCCGTTTCCTTCAGGGTCTCCTTGACCATTATTCGTCATCTCCTTTCACATAAGTCCCGATGTTTTCGCCCATAATCACCCGCAAAATATTGCCCGCCTGTTGCAAATCAAAGACGATAATCGGAATCCGATTATCCATGCATAACGATGTCGCCGTCGAGTCCATCACTCCGATACCGTTTTTCAGGACATCGAGATAATTAATTTCCTGATATTTTTTCGCATCCGGATTGAGAACCGGATCCGAGTCATATACTCCATCAACCTTTGTCGCCTTGAGGATTACTTCCGCTTCAATTTCGGCCGCGCGCAAGGCGGCGGTCGTATCGGTAGAGAAGAAAGGATTCCCTGTCCCGGCGGCAAAAATCACAATCCTTTTCTTCTCCAGATGGCGAATCGCCCGGCGCCGGATGTACGGCTCGGCGACTTCACGCATTTCAATGGCAGTCAGGACTCTCGTCTCCTCACCGTGTTTTTCCAGAGCGTCCTGGAGCGCCAAAGAGTTCATGACTGTGGCAAGCATTCCCATGTAATCGGCGGCAGCCCGATCCATCCCCTTGCGGCTCCCGGCAACCCCGCGCCAGATATTCCCCCCCCCGACGACAATGGCTATCTCGACGCCGCTCCTTTTGACTTCGATGATCTGCATGGCAATGGAATCAATGATGTCCGGATCGATACCGTAGCCACCCTGCCCGGCTAAAGCCTCACCGCTTAATTTCAGGACAACCCGTTTGAATTTTGCGTCACCCATGCTTTAACCTCCAGTCGTCTGAATACATTTTCGCCAATCCGGCAAAAATTCCTTTGCCAAGGCGCAATTTTTCGGCGCTGACTTGAAAAAAGAGAACACGGTGTGTTCCCTTTTTAGGCGGCTTTGTTCATTTGTCGTCAGTTGTCTGTTCACCGATGGCAAAACGGACGAACCGTCTGATTTGAATGTTTTCGCCGATTCGGGCGATTTTCTCTACGACCAGATCTTTGATTGTCTTATCGTTATCTTTGATAAACGGCTGAAGCATCAGGCAATTATCCTTAAAATACTTATCAATCTTGCCCTCTACGATCCGATCAAGCATTTTTTCCGGTTTCCCTTCGTTCAGGGCCTGTGCCTTTAATATCGCCTTTTCCTTCGCAATCACATCTTCCGAAACCTCATCCTTATCAACGTAGAGCGGGCTCATGGCTGCAACCTGCATGGCAATATCGTGGACAAGTTCGCGAAATTCCGGGTTGCGCGCCACAAAGTCGGTCTCGCAGTTCACTTCCACCAAGACTCCGACTTTGCCGCCCAAGTGAATGTAGGAATCGATGAGGCCTTCCGCCGCCACCCGGGAAGCCTTCTTTGCCGCTGCGGCAAGCCCCTTCTCCCGCAGAAATTCGACTGCTTTTTCCATATCGCCATTCATTTCCGATAAGGCCCGTTTGCAGTCCATAATACCGGCGCCGGTTTTTACCCGAAGTTCTTTCACCATTTCAGCAGTGACCATTTACGCTCCTCCTCACTGAAGGTAAAGGTGTGGACAGGGAATAACCGCCCTGTCCAAGCCTCCTTACCATTATTATCTGGTGGACAACCGCCGGTTATTCGTCAGTTTGCTCACCCTGTTTACCTTCCAGAACGGCATCAGCGATTTTGCTGGTAATCAGCCGAACGGCCCGGATGGCGTCGTCATTGCCGGGTATGATGTAATCGACTTCTTCCGGATCACAGTTAGTATCTACAATAGCTACAATGGGAATTTTTAGCCTTCTGGCTTCCGCAACGGCAATCTTCTCCTTGCGCGGATCAATAATGTAGATCGCGCTTGGCAACGACTTCATTTCCTTAATGCCGCCCAGGAACTTCTCAAGTTTTTCCTTTTCGGCCCTAAGAATAGTCACTTCTTTCTTGGGCAGGACGTCGAAAGTGCCTTCTGCCTCCATCCGGTCAAGCTCGTGAAGACGGTCGATACGTTTACGAATGGTGGCGAAGTTGGTCAACGTGCCGCCGAGCCAGCGTTGATTTACATAGTACATGTTGCAGCGCTGCGCTTCTTCCCGGACCGATTCCTGTGCTTGTTTTTTTGTCCCCACAAACAGGATGGATTCTCCGGCTTCCGATAGTTCCCGGATGAACCGGTAAGTCTCTTCAATTTTACGGACTGTTTTTTGGAGGTCGATGATATAAATCCCGTTTCGTTCCGTGAAAATATACGACTTCATTTTCGGGTTCCACCGCCGGGTCTGATGCCCGAAATGGACGCCCGCTTCCAACAGTTGTTTCATCGATATTACCGCCATGATGTCACCTCCCTCCCGCTCGGTTTTCTGCCTCCGCTCTCCTCATCTTCCGGCAAAACCGGGACATTACTCCCGGCACCGTTGCCGTAATCCGAAAGCGTGTGTGCTGTGGCGCTAAACACCATTAGGTAGTATAGCATAATTCATACCGTTTATCAATAAAGAGATCCAATTTATTCGCGGACTACGACTGTCACTGGCAAAGTCACACCCCGCCAAGGCTGAACGGCAAAAACTTTGCCGGTGAAATCACGCTCTAGGGCGCGATAAACCCAATCGCCCGAATCGTCACCCATTTTAGCCGCCAGAGACTGAACGTCAATCCGCTTCAGAATTTCCACCAGGCTGCTTTCAACTGTTTTATGCAAATGCTCTTCCAGTTCACCCGTCGCACTTTTCGGAATCGGAATTGTCACGCCTGATATCTGAATACTTGCTGCCAGCGTCGTCCGCTTCATTTGGCTTTCGACCAGATGCGGGACTTTTTTCTGTATCTCCACAATCGCTTTGGCCAAGTCAATTCGGGCCTGTTCGGCAACTTTGGTTCGAACCATGCTGGCAATCGTTTTAGCGTCAACTTCCACGACCAGTCCCCGAGCGAATAACAAGGATAGGCCAATGCCCAGAAAGACCGCTCCGAGCGCCAATCCGGCCGCGAAACCGTGCCAGAACCGCCGCCCGCCGTTATTCCATCCGCCAATCACCCTTATCACCTCACCCCTATAGTATGCCGTGATTGGCGGGGCGTATTACACGGCCCGCTCAGAAGGCGAGTTTGTCGGCCAGATAAGCCCCCAAGCCGTCGATGGGCAGGCGGACCTGAGTCATGGCATCCCGATCCCGGACCGTAACCGTCTGATCCTCCAAAGAGTCGAAGTCGAATGTCACGCAAAAAGGTGTGCCGATTTCATCTTGACGACGGTAGCGCCGGCCGATGCTGGCCGCCTCGTCGTATTCGCAGACGAACTCCCGGCGCAAGCTGTCATACAGCTCGCTTGCCTCTTTGTTCAATTTCTTGGTCAGGGGCAGCACGGCAACCTTAACCGGAGCGAGAGCCGGATGCAATTTCAGGACGACTCTTTTGTCCCCTCCCGCCAATTCTTCCTCCTGATAAGCGTCAATCAAAAAAGCCAATGCAACCCGATCAACCCCGACCGAAGGTTCGATACAGTAAGGTACAAATTTAGTATTCGTCACCGGGTCGAGATAACTGAAGTCCGATCCCGAATGCTGGGCATGCTGTTTTAAATCAAAGTCGGTCCGGTCAGCGATGCCCCAGAGTTCACCCCAGCCGAACGGAAACAGATACTCAATATCGGTAGTCGCATTGCTGTAATGAGAAAGTTCTTCTTTGGCGTGATCGCGAAGGCGGATATTCTCCGGCGTCATCCCGAGGTTGATGAGCCAGTTCCGGCAAAACTCCCGCCAATAATCGAACCATTGCAAGTCTTCACCCGGTTCGCAGAAAAACTCCAATTCCATTTGTTCAAATTCACGGGTCCGAAACGTGAAATTTCCCGGGGTAATCTCGTTTCGGAACGATTTACCGATTTGACCAATGCCAAAAGGTATCTTTCGGCGCGATGAGCGCAAGACGTTTTTGAAGTTGACGAAGATACCCTGGGCCGTCTCCGGGCGCAGATAGATCTCCGACTTTGCGTCCTCGGTCACCCCCTGAAATGTTCTGAACATCAGATTGAATTGACGGATATCGGTAAAATCGCGGGCACCGCATTTCGGACAGGCGAAGCCTTTGTCCCGGATGAAATCAAGCATCTGGCTATTACTCCAGCCGGCAACAGAAAAATCTGTTTCGCCCGCTTCCGTCATACTATCCTCGATCAGCTTGTCCGCCCGGAAACGGGCTTTGCACTCCCGGCAATCCATCAACGGGTCGTTGAAACCGCCCACATGTCCGGAAGCAACCCAAACTTGAGGGTTCATCAGAATAGCCGCGTCCAGGCCGACATTATACGGAGATTCCTGAATAAATTTCTTCCACCAGGCGCGCTTCACATTATTCTTGAATTCAACTCCGAGCGGTCCGTAATCCCAGGTATTGGCCAAACCGCCATAAACTTCCGAGCCCGGGAAAATGAACCCCCTGGCTTTCGCCAGATTGACAATAGTGTCCATACTTTTTCTTTTCGCCACCGCTGTAATCTCCCTTCCTTTATTAATAAAAAACTTTCCGTCCCGGATAAGGGACGGAAAGTATCCTTCCGCGGTTCCACCCTTCTTGGCCTTGCGGCCCGCTTTGCCAAATCGGCTTCCGGGCGCCTTTCACTGCTGCCTGCCGCCGGGCTCACACCATTCCCGGTTCGCTTCAGACAATATCAGCAGTTACTCTTCCCGTGCATCACCGTATATGCGCTCTGCGAATATTCTACCAGAATCCCCACATTTGTCAAGGCTGTAATATTTTGCGCCGAAGCGAGGCAAAACATGCACGCCGGCCTTCTTCCTAAAATTGACACCCTAACCCGCTTTTGCTATTATGGGAATATGAAAATTGCGGAAGGAGTCAACCGAATGAGAAAAATCGTCATCGGTATTCTAACTTGTCTGACGCTCTTGCTCCTGCTTTCTGGCTGCGGCAGTCACACCGCACCGACCCAAATCGAAGAACCTCCGCCGGCACCGGAGGAACCGCCCCCCGAACCAGCTCTTCCCGACCTCCCCGGCGCTGTGTTCGTATCCGTTGAGAATCACCCAAACGCGCGCCCGCAAAGTGGTCTTGATAAAGCTGATCTCGTAATCGAGATGGATTCGGAAGCCGGGATAACCCGTTTTCTCGCTCTCTATTATTCGGAAGCAGCCGGGGAGATCGGCCCCGTCCGCAGCGCCCGTTCCTATTTCGTCCAAATTGTTAAAGCGTTTGACAGTCCTTTTGCCCACGCCGGGGGAAGTGAAGAAGCCCTTCTGCTGCTCAAGACTTTGAAAATAAAAAACCTGGACGAGATTTACGGCTCCGGTGCCTATTTCTGGCGCTCCCGAAACCGCAAGATGCCTCACAACTTATATACCAGCACCGACCTTCTCGTCCAAGGCGCCGAGAAAAAAGGCTACAAACTTCTTCCGTATTCGCCCTTGCCGGAAGGTACTCCAACCGGCGGAGCCGAGACTTCCGCCCTGAGTCTGAAATATGCCAATAATAAATATTATAAATACATAACGGAGTATCGTTACGACGGTAATCTTTACGCGAAATACGTAAACGGAGAACCTTTATTGGACAGCGGTGGGAGTCAGATAGCAGCCGCCAATGTCATCGTCAT
The DNA here is from genome assembly GCA_050943375.1 of bacterium. Taxonomy (GTDB): domain Bacteria; phylum Bacillota; class SLNR01; order SLNR01; family JBMNPB01; genus JBMNPB01. The sequence continues at coordinate 6,056 of JBMNPB010000018.1, read as the reverse complement.
CGTCGCCCAGAGCAAATGGCTGGGAAATCAGGACCCGCCCCTCACCGATATCAAGATAGTCGGCAGCGGCCCCGCTTATTATTTCACCCAAGGGAAGATCTTCACCGGGGAATGGAAAAAAGCCGCACCCGGGGCGCATTTCCAGTTCACTGCCGGCGGGGAGACAATGCAATTCAGCCCCGGCAAGACCTGGATTAACGTTATTCCTTCCGAATCGGCCTTGGATTATATAACTGAGACAAAATAAACGCGAGAGCGAAGAGGTGACTGTCACTCAAATCTGGCAATTACCTCTCCGCTGATAATTTTCCGGATTACTGCAGCCGGGTCTTCACCGCTCCCAAACCGGTAAACTCCAGCCTGGATACGGTTCACCCCGCTTTGGCCCTCCAGTTCCTGCCGGAAATTCACGGCATTATCAATTACCCCACTCTGAATAAGTGCCGCCGCCACTTGCGAGTCGCTCATTCCGGGGGGGAGGCAGAAAACAACCGTTTCTCCCTTCCCGTCGCCGGGGGAAAAGGCCACAACCTCATCCCGGAAAACCATGCCCATAGCCGCAGCCCGCTGGATAATCACATGCTCCGGTATTTCTCTCTCAAACAGCCCAGACAAGATTCCCGTCAGCACCAAGCCGATGCCGATCCCCAGGCCGACCCATCTGATGCTTCGCTGCTGCACCGTTTCTCCCTCATTTCCGCAATTGGAGTATGAGCTGAACCTCTCCTTTGCCAATACCGGTCTCTTTCGCAATTTCCCCATCCGGCCAGCCAGCGGCCGCCAGATCCAGAACGCGCTGATACTTTACCTCGTCCGCCACGATATTACTGTTACGGCAAGTCGTGCGCCGCTGTTTTTTTTCCGCATGCTCCGCCAGTTGAATGGGTTCCTGATACGGCACGTTTACCATTTCTTTCCTGGCTACCGGTGTCAAACCAAGCATCGGCGACACCTCATTCCTTATCCGGCTCGCCTGGGCCATCAATTCCTGCAGTTTGACTGCTTCTGCCTCCATCTCGGCGGTGATTGCCGCAACGAAAACCTGCAATTCACCGGCAATTTCCTGCAACTCACCGGCGCAGCGCTCATAATCACGGATGAGATTGCGGTTCGCCTGCCTAAGTCCGTAAAGAGCCCAGGCAATTAGACAGCCGCCGGACAGAATAAAGAAATATTTCATGTTCATCCCTCCCGCCGGTCAGATTTGAGCATTATCATGCCCGGATATCGATGTGTTGTCCCAGGCCGCTGTCATTATCCGCCGCGGTTTTCGTCGCGCTGCCAGCTTTTCTGGCCGGCGCCGCTTTTCTCTTCTGCTTGCGGTCTTTTCCCGCTTCTCTGTCCGTCACGGTCTTATCTGCCGGTGGGGTATTGATCACTTTTTGTTGCCGGGTGAGCGATAGTTGCTGCAATTCGGCGGCAAATTGCTGATTTTTGACCTGCCAGTGGGCATCTTTCTCATGCTGTATCCGGCTGAGTTCGGGCAATTTCGGGAGAGACGTCTGGAAATCGACTGGCCGGGCAGCCATAATACCACCGCCTTAATTAAACAAAGTCTTTTTGAACCGGCTCAGACTGCCGCGCAATCTGAGGATTGACTTTGTGTGCAGTTGGGATATCCGAGACTCTGACAATTCCATGACGGCTGCAATTTCCTTAGTCATCAGACCTTCGTAATAGAAAAGAGTGACTACCATTTTTTCTTTTTCCGGCAGTTTTTCGATTGCTGCCGCCAAAATGGTTTTCAGTTCTGCATTCTCGTATTGCCGGACCGGGTCGTCCGCATTCGCATCCGGGATTATCTCCAACAGCGCCAGTCCTTCCCCGCCATCCCGGTCGTCGCCGATAATGTCCTCTAGAGATACGACGGACGTATAACCGATACGCTGCAGAAGCCGGCCAAATTCTTCCGTGGTCAAACCCAGGCAGTCAGCAGCTTCCGCGTCAGTTGCCGCCCGACCCAATTTTGCTTCCAGACGGCTGAAGGCCGCTTCGACTTCCCGGCGCTTCTTTTTTACTGATTGGGGCACCCAATCAAGCGCCCGCAAGCCGTCGATAATCGAACCTTTAATCCGGGCGATGCAATAAGTCTCGAATTTGATTCCGCGCAGATAGTCGAATTTTTCAATTCCGTCAATAAGACCAAAAACACCGTAGCTTACCAGATCGTCGAATTCGATGCTCGGCGGCAGATTTATGGCCATGCGGCTCGCCACGTATTTGACTAAATGCACATATTTTGTTATCAGTGCTTCCCGTGCTTCAAGGCCGCCGCTTTGTTTGTATTGGCGCCACAACGCTTCATCAGCCATTCTTTTGTCCGTGGTTACCATGTCTGCCCTCCTGTCATCAAAGTCGCCGCTTCGTTCAAAGCAATCCTTTCCGGCGCAATAGCATCTGCTCGGCAAAAATATGCTTCACAAGTTCATCCTGGATTAGCGCCGGCAAACCTTCAAAGCGGATACCGTAATAATATTCTCGCTGCGACTTCCCCGTTGCGGGCGCGGGAAGGCGGCGGACAATCATTCCGCTGGCCTGAATGCGGAGTCCCCGGGGCAATTGAAAATCCAGTTGCAGAATAGTCTGTAGCCGCATTCTTTCCGACGTTGCTATCTGTATCCCGCCGCCGCTGATGTCAATTATCCGGCCTGGCCGGGATAAATTTTCTTCCGGGGCCACTTTCCCGGCGTTTTTTTTGTCCGAAAGCGCAATATACCGGATCGGCAGCGAAATGTCAAGGCGGACGAAATTACGGCGCTGCACCTTTTCGACTGGCCCGCACCTCACCAGGATAAGCAGCGGGGTGGTATCCCGCTTTTTTCCTGTTACTTGGGCCGGGTAGCCGTAAACGCCAGAGTCGTCAACATAAATGACCTGCAGACGGGTTCCGGCCGGCAAGGCGATGATCCGGTTGCCCGACATCGGGGCCGCCGCCGTAATTCTGTCCTCCGCAATATCAACAACATAACTGGCATATCTGCCTTTACCGGGATCTTCGTCAACAAAAAGTTCCAAGCGCTGATTCAGTTTTAGATTGCCGGCGGAAGTACCACCCATTCCCCCTCCTCCTTTAACGGCTGAACAATCCAGTCAGGCGGCGGATAAAGCGCCCGACTCCGCCGAGCTGGGCCGGCGCCGGACGGTATTGGTTGTCCGTAAGATCTGCCGCCAGCCGGTTAATTTCCGATGAAGCAGCGGCAGCCGGGAAGGAGAGGACAAACGGTTCTTGATTGCGAATCGCTTTCTCCACGAATTGGTCATCCCGGATATACCCGTAGAAATCAATACTAACACCGATAAAACGTTTAACAACCGCGGTCAGTCGCTCGGCCATCCTCTGCGCGTCCTGAATACTCCGGACCATGTTCATCAGCAAAGCTATTTTTGCATTGCGGTTTTTATGCAGGATGAGTTTAATCGTCGCGTAGGCGTCAGTTATCGCTGCCGGTTCCGGTGTCGTCACGACGATAATCTCGTCAGCCGCCAGCACGCAACGTAGGACATGGTGGGAAAGACCGGCTCCGGTATCAATGAGAATGATATCGAACAGACCCTCCATCTCCCGCATATTGAGCATAAACCGCACCAATTCCCAGTCACTTAAATTAATCAGTTCCTGCATCCCCGAACCTCCGGCTATCACCATAACTCCGCCCGGGCCTTCCACAATTACATCCTTTATTTTTCTCTCGCCGGAAATCACATGGCTCAAATTGTATTTCGGGGTAATCCCCAAGACAACGTCGACATTGGCCAGCCCCAGGTCCCCGTCCAAAACAAGTACCTTCTTTCCGTAATTGGCGAGGGCGATGGCGAGATTAACAGTGATGTTCGTTTTACCGACGCCGCCCTTCCCGCTGGTAACGGCAATAATCCGGGTAAGAGCGGAAGGGTCGCTCATCTGAAAACGATTTCTGTCCCGCTGCAAAATCTCCCGTTTGGTATCCTCCACTATCTGCCGCAGCCGTTCCGCCTGGTCGTTGTTCATCCGGTTCACCCCACAATTATTTTGGCTATTTTTTCCGGGTTGGCGACCTCAATATCATCAGGAACATTCTGTCCCACCGTAACGTACGATAAAGATTTGCCTGTCAGTACCGCCGCGTTGAGGATGGCTCCCTGGGAAGATGTTTCATCCAGCTTAGTGAAAATCAGTTTAGTAAATCCCACATCCTCATATGTCTTGATTATATCTCTGATATCTTTCATTTTGGTTGTCACACTGAGAACCAAATACACTTCATCCGGTACGGCTGCATTGAGAAAACTTTTCAGCTCCGACATCTGCATATTATTCCGGTGACTCCGTCCCGCCGTGTCAAGCAGGACGATATCTTTGCTGCGGTTTTTTTCCATCGCCGCCTTCAGTTCGGTCGGAGTGAAGACGACCTCAACCGGCACACCGATTATTTCTCCGTACGTCTTCAGTTGTTCGACGGCGGCTATCCGGTATGTGTCGGCCGTAACCAGAGTTACTTTCTGCTTGGCCAAAAGTGTGTAATTGGCAGCAAGTTTCGCAATGGTTGTCGTTTTCCCGACTCCGGTCGGGCCGACTAAAGCAATAACGGCCTGCGTCTTCGTATTATCGATCTGAATCGTCTTCGGGGCGCTGATTAATTCGGCGATATGGCGGCACAGATAATTGCGCATTTCATTCTGGTCAGTAATATTTTCTGCTTGAGCCCATTCAAACAAATTCTGAACGACAGTGACGGCGATTTGCTCATCCACGTCTGCCGCGACAAGCCGTTCGAAAAACTCATTGTACGGCTTGGGAAAAGGAGATGACGTCGCTAATTTCACTTCACTGAGCTTCTCCGTTATCTGTCCCATCATTTCCCGCAGCTGCGCTATCTCGCCCTGCAACTGCGCCAAATCTGCCTTTTCCGGCTTGGCAGCCGATGCGTCCGGTGCCGTTACGGCAGTATTGGGCGGCCCAGAAAACGGGGCGTCATCCACCGCCGCGGTTACTTCGATTTTTTCCCGCCGGAATAAACCGAAAATACCGCCGACTTGGATTTTGCGGGTGTGCAGAATTACGGCATCCTGTCCCAGATCACCTTTAATCTGAAACATTGCGTCCTGGATGTTTGTTCCCACATATTTCTTAATGCGCATCTATACCGCCACCATCCCCAACGCGTTGATTTCCGTTTCCGGCTCCAGTTCGTTATAGGAAACAACGACCAGACTAGGAAAGGCCCGCTCCGTCAGCCTTTTGAAGTAAAAACGTACCAGCGGAGAGCAGAGCACAATCGGCTGCAAACCTTGCCCGATCATCTTTTGAACTTCTTGGCTGAGGCTCCCCAGGATTTTGTTCGTGACCGCCGGATCAAGGGCAAAATAAGTTCCCTGTTCCGTTCTCTTAATGCCATCCATAATCATTTGTTCCAAAGCAGGGTCGAGCGTAATCACGGAGTTGACCTCGCGGCCGAGTTGGTATTGCCGGCTGATAGCCCGCCCCAGTGCCTGGCGGACATATTCCGTCAGGGCATCGTCTTCCTTCGTAATCCGGGCGTAATCAGCCAGCGTCTCCAAAATTAATGGCAGATTCCGGATGGATACCCCTTCTCGGAGCAAATTCTGCAGCACTTTTTGGATTTCCCCAACCGTCATCAGATTAGGGATGAGTTCATTGACAACAGCAGCGTTACTCTCCCGGACCGAATCGAGCAAAGTCTGAACATCTTGCCGCCCCAGCAATTCATGGCCATATTTTTTTAACACTTCTGTCAGATGAGTAGCAACCACCGTCGGCAAATCGACTACAGTATATCCGGCCATCTCGGCCTGCTCTTTACTCTCCTCCGTAACCCAATATGCACTGAGGCCGAAAACAGGCTCGACGGCGGCAATCCCTTCGATTTCCTCTTCAACCATACCGGGATTCATTGCCAGATAGTAATTCGGGAACAATTCGCCGCCGGCCACTGAACTGCACCCCTAAAGTTAGACAGTATGGTATACTGAAATAACTTTGGGGGTGTTTTTATGCCAAAAGGGACTCCGTTTTCTGGGGAATTCAGGCAAAAAGTCGTAGAAGATGTCCTTAAGAA
>JBMNPB010000003.1:0-152664 GCA_050943375.1 bacterium | reverse complement strand
GGTATCTCTCGATGACCGAGTACTGGCAGACCCGTAAAGACGCCCCAGTAACCCAAGCAACAGTGGTTTCCCTGTATTAGCACCATACTGTCAGAGGGCATTTTACAGAAACTTATTGACACTATCGCCGGGAATTATCCGGTAATCTTGTTAATAGTAACAGGCAATGGTGCCAAGCCTTCTGTGCTTGATTGGTGATAAATGAAGGCAGCTGCCCTGGGCAAGGACAGCTGCCTTCATTTATTATTCCGGTATATCTTATTTTGACTTCCCTTTTCCGTTGTTTCTTTTCGCCGCCGGGCTGCATTTACTCCAGCCGTTGGCACTTTTCCCCTTGTTCCCCTTACTGTTATTGCCCTTCGCTTTAGCGGCGATTGCGAATTCGAACCGGCCTAATTCGTCGTTGTCGCCAGCGGAGACGACAAGAGCGTACTTTCCGGCTGCCAGATTGTAATTCTTGCCGTGCAGGACGAAGGAGTAGCCACCCCGGGCGGCGTTGTACTTGAGGTCGCCGGCCGGCCAGGTATGGATTTTCGCTTTGCGCGTTGTTCTCTCACCCAGCCGGTAGAGAGTCAGTTCCACATCTTCATTATAAGCGGCAACATCGCCGCCGGCGGATTTCAGTTTGAATTTCACCGGCAGGGAGCGGTTGCCGTTCAGATGGCAGCCGGATGTGATCACCGGCGGCAGCCAGACGACGGTGTCCGCCGCTTCCCCGGCAGCCCGCACATTGATGGAAACGGTGGCCGAGTTGGATCTTGCAGTGCCGTTGCTGACGAGGAAGGTGAAGCTGTCTGCGCCGTGGTAGCCGGCGTCGGGTGTGTACCGAACTTCATTGCCGTTCACCAACTCGAGATTGCCATGGTCCGGTCCGCTCTTGATATGGTAAGTTAAGGCTGCACCGTTCGGATCTTTCGCCTGCAAGCGCATCCGGTTGGTTCTGCCCGCATCCACAGTCCATTCGGCGTCGTAAGCGATCGGGGCACGGGAGGAAGCGAGGATTTCGACGCGGACGGCGGCTATGTTTGAGTAAGAATAACCGTCGTGTGCCCGGAAGGTGAAAGCGTCATTCCCGCTGAAGCCTTCATTCGGGGTATAGATTACTTTGTTGCCGTCAACAGGACTAAGTATACCGTTTTCGGGTTCCCGGACGATTTCATAAGTCAGCTCGTCGTCGTCCATATCAGTCGCCGACAGGGTGATTTCCACCCGGGTATTTTTCTGGGTCGTCACATGCACCCGGTCGGCTTCGGGGGCGGTATTACCGACGGTGAAGTACAGATCGTCGAAGAAAACATTGATGGCATCGCCTTCGACCCGATAACCCTCCAGCCGGTATGTGACAAAGGCGGCGCCCGCCGGGATGGTGCCGTCAAGGGAGAATTCGGCGTAGCCGTCGGCGCCGGAACCGGCAGCCGGATTGCTGATTGGCCCGGAAGTGTATGAATCGATTTCTTCCCCGTCTGCAGCGTGGAAAGTCAGCACAAATTCCCCATAGTCACCCACATTCGTGTTGGCGGGGCTCAATGGCGAGCGCGCCTGAGTCTGAATCCAGCCGCCAGCCCAGTAGACGTCGCTTTCCGGTTCGGCCAGAGCGATAGTTTGCTCAAAAAAAGTCATTTCGTCCGCGACAGCGGCCAGCGAGAAGAAGTAATCGCCGCTGCGGGGACCGATGGTCCGGCCGGATTGGTTATATTGCTCTACCGCCCGCACTCCATTATCGGTCTCCCATCCGCGCATTGTTCCTCTCTCCGCGCCGGGGTTGACGAGCCAGCTCTCGAAAGCGGTCGCGCTGGCGCCGGCCGGGATGCCGGTGAAGAGGGCTGCCGTGACGGCCAGGACGAGGGCGGCGGCGGTGAGCTTGCCCGGCAAAATCCTGTTCATTTTGTTCTGCCTCCTTGTGATTTGATATTTCGCGCAGTCCGGGATATTCCGGTGTCTTGCCTGGGGTCACCCGGCGCTTGTCACTGTTATACAGTTCGCAGCGGGGACGGGTTTTCTGAGGGCGGACCAGTTTTTCCCCACGATTTTTCTAATGCACGGTATGTTGCAGCTCTGGAGTTACGGCGGGTAGCAGCCGCGAAGGCGGGCGGCCGGATCAGCATATTTCCCGGCGGCAAGACTGACACTGCCGCCGAACGGGGAATGCCCGGAGATTGCCATTTCACCTGACCGGACAGGCAAGGGATGATTTTCCCATTTGTTGTCGCCAGCGGCAATGTTTTGGACATGCGAAGAGTCTTCCGACATAGAGAGACTGGGCGGCGGGAATTCTGGCGCCATTCCAGCCACGCGTCAGCGTAGCCGGAGACGGTCCAGGCGGTCGTGCAGACGCTCGAACAGGAAACCGGCGACAAACCAGACCGGACCGTAATCGAGACGGATAAGTCCGTGAATATTATACCGTGCGGCGCTGTAATCCCAGGGGCAGGCGCCGACAGCCGCCGCGAGGAACCAGCCGGCCAGATATTCCCCCGCCCAGATCAGCAGCAGCCAGATCGTGCCCCGCACATACCAAGGCTGATGTCGAATACGGTCGTGCACGGGCTCGAGAAAGATGAGACATCCATAGATGGGGAGCATCCAGAGATAAGTCCGGCCGGTGAGGCGGGCATCGCCCCGCAGGGCGGAGCCCGCCCCGGTCCAAATGATCTCCGCGGCCCAGCCGGCCAGGCCGTAAAGAAAGAATCGAATAGTCCGCATAATTTTATTGTCCCAAGCCGGCAACAGCTTAACCGAGGATATATCTGGCAGGGAAGGAAGGCGGCGGGCCGAAAAAGCAGAAAGCGAGAAAGGAACTCACCTTCCCGGCTTCGGAACGTTTCCAGTTGTAGAAATATACAGAAATTCGTAGTATAATCAAGGTGCGGGGTACAATGCTGATTTATTTGGCCGTGCAGGGAGCAGAGAGAAATGGGGCATCGGCAGCCGGATGGTAACATTGCACTGTGTAGCCGGCAGGATTAACGGGGCGGAGAAAACCGGCAATTTATGTCTGCTCTCCAAAGAAGTGGAAAAGCCGGCCGGCGGCAGGCAGAAAAAGGGGAGCAAAAATGGCGAATAATCAAAGCGGCAGGCAAAACCAGATTATCGAGTCATTTCAATCAATTGCGGGGAAAGAAGAACTACTTGCCAAAGTAATTCAATTTTTCCCGTATCCAATTCAGATCTACGCTTCGGACGGAACATCGGTGCTGATGAATGAGGCGATGCTGAGCGAATACCCTGTTTCGCCGGACATGGTAATCGGGAAATACAATGTATTAAAAGATCCTTCCGTCATCGCCACGGGCCAGCTCCAGGTGCTGAAGCGGGCTTTTCGGGGAGAAACCGTTTTTTTCCCGGATGTCAAAGTGCCTTTGGCCGATATTTCGGAGCGGTATGGCATTCGGGACTTCGATGTGGAGGCCATCTATCAGGACATTACTGTTTTCCCGCTTCTCGATGACGGGAATCGGGTGCAATATGTTGTGGCGCTGTTAGTCAACCGGAGGGTTTATCGCGGCAAAGATGAAATTGAGAAAGGGAAAGAATATATCGAAACCCATTGGCTGGACAAATTTGACGCCGACCGGACGGCAAGAGCGGCGGGCCTCAGCAAAACCCATTTTACCAAGCTGTTCAAAAAGCATACCGGTGTAACCCCCCATGCCTATTACCGCAATTATAAAATCAGCAAATTGAAGGAGAAGCTGCTGGATACCAGTCTTTCCGTCGCGCAGGCTTTTACCGCCTGCAATATGGACTATAACGGTCATTCCGCCCGGTTGTTCCGAGAGAAGGTTGGTGTGTCCCCGTCTGCATATCGGGCAATGTCAGATTAACAGAAACGAGGGCCAATCCATGAAAGATCAGATTGAGGCTGCCCAAAGGAACATGATTAAAGCATTGCCGTCGCTTCCGGAAGAGCAGGAACTGCTGGCGAAAGTAATCGAGTTCTTTCCTTATCCGATTCAAATTTTTTCCTTAGACGGAACGGCACGGCTGATTAACAAGGCGGCGCTGGACATAATCGGCATCAGAAGCATAGAAGCCCATGTGGGCAAATACAATGTTTTTGCGGACCCCATCGTGCGCGAATTTGGCGCTGTGGACCAGGTCAGGCAGGTCTTGGCCGGCAAAACTGTTTATCTTACCGACTTCAAAGCGTCTTATCAGGATATGATTCGTTATTTTAATGTGGAAGACCGCGATATTCAGACCATCAGCTCAGACATTACCTGTTTCCCGTTGCTGAATTCTGACGGTGCGATGGAATATTTCGCCGACGTTTTTATCATTAACAAGATATACCGGGGGAAAGAAGAGATCAGACGGGGCAGAGAGGACATCGAGATGCATTGGTTGGAACCGTTTGACGCCGACCGGACGGCAAGAGCGGCGGGCCTCAGCAAAACTCATTTTACCAAGCTGTTCAAAAAGCATACCGGCGTAACCCCCCATGCCTATTACCGCAATTATAAAATCAGCAAATTGAAGGAGAAGCTGCTGGATACCAGTCTTTCCGTCGCGCAGGCTTTTGCCGCCTGCAATATGGACTATAACGGTCATTCCGCCCGGTTGTTCCGGGAGATGGTTGGTGTTTCCCCGTCTGCTTATCGGAAAATGTCGGAGTAAATGAATTGTCGCACCAAGTAAATCTGGCCGGACTTTGGTGAGTACCAAAGCCCGGCTTTTTTTATACTTAAAATAACATTTTTGGTACTGTTTATAAGCATATCCGGCCTATCCTTACCGACGGCCGGGTAATAAAATGTTTATAGCAGCTAATTAAAATACCAGCAGTCTGGCCGGGAAGGAGCATTTTAGTGAGTGATAAAACGAAGAAAAGGCTGCTTGAGAAACTGCCAACAGGGCAGACAATGCTGGAGGGGAAAGAGACGGCCCGGGAGCGGATGATCAGAACCTTTCAAATGCTTATTGCCAATGGCGGCCTGTTTTCTCAAATCATCGATTTTTTCCCTTATCCCATTGTCATATATACACCGCAGTATACATTGGCTTTGGCGAATAATGCTTTTGTGGCGGAAACAAGAACGCGGCTAAGAAAATCGGAGAAAAGAGCCGTCCGCATTCTTCAACACCGGATCGGCGATCCGCAATTGGCGGCGTCCGTCCGGCAGGTCTTTGCCGGCGCCACATTCTTTTTATCGGATTTAAGCGAACCGTTTTCGATGTTTTCCGGTCTTACCCGGCAAAGTAAAGCACAGCTCGACCGTTTCAGTAAGGCAGTTATTTTTCCCGTCCCGGCTGATGACGCTGAAATCACCCACGGCGTGATTGTGTTTATGCCGTAAAGCAATGTCCTCGACTTTTCGAGAGAATATCTGAAGCAAGAAGGAGGAATGTAAGGATAACAAACTGTTTGCGTTGATTTTGCTGCTATTAATGCTTCTGTTGCTTGCGGCTTGCAGCGGCAAGAACGAAACTGCGCCCGGCAAACAGGGCAAAATCACGTAGGATAAACCGCAGCAAACCGCGTCGGAACCGGCGTCCGCTCCGGCAAAGGCCGCTGACGGCCAGGACATCGACTGTGTAAGCTATGAGGCCTATGACGCTGCATGGGGTGCTTTCAACAAACCGATAATGAGCTGATTCCGAAAAGAAATAACCGGGGGGTTGTGAAATGACAGAATTTATGCAAGAACAAACCGCCCAGTCAAAATACGCCGGGTTTCACGCCAACCGGGCGCTGCTGCTGTTCACTGCCGTAATTGCAGGCAATATCTCTTAGGTATCATCCCAAGCATCGGCCGGAGATTAATGCCTCTTTTTGCTCTGACTGCCTTTATCTTGGTCATTATGGGGCTGATCAACGGTTTTAGCGGCAAGGCCAAATGGCTGCCGGTCTTCAGCAAATATGACATTTTGAAAAGCGGATAATTTTCCGGATAGTACGAAGGGAGGAAGTCAAATGAAAAAATTACCTGTTGCGCTTCTCGTGCTTTTGCTGACCTGCTCTTTACTGACAGGCTGCGGGGTTAAAGAAAAAATCGAACAAAAAGTGGGCGAAAAGATTGTCGAAAAGGTCGTTGAAAAAGCCGTAGGCGACGAGAATACGAAGATAGATATTGATGGAGAGAAAATCACGGTTAAGGGTAAAGAAGGGGAAAGCTTTACCCTTGGCGGCACCGAATGGCCGGATATTGATTACGTACCTGAGTTTGAGAAAGGCCAAATCATCAGCGCCGCCAATGACGGTGAGGGCAATGTAATGATTATCTTGGAAAAAGTGGACCGGAAGGATTTTGAGGACTATATGGAAAGTATCAAAAAGGATTTCCCGGAAGAAACCAATGAAATACAGGCGGAGGAATACCTTCTTTTTGAAGGTCAGAACGCTAAAGGCGAGATGGTGGCAATACAGTATTTCATAAACGACAATTCCCTCACAATTATCGGCAACAGGGAGAGCGACTAACTCCTCTACCTGGATAGGCACGGCTTATTTTGATTATCTGAACGACATTAACATAAAACCACCATATTAAAGAGGAGGATTTTTATTATGATGAAGAAAGCGATCATCCTGCTGCTTTGCCTGCTGCTGGTTATGCCGGCGGCAGTCCGGGCAGAGGAGGAAAACCTGCCCGCTTTGGAGAAACCGGCCAGCCTGACGGTTCGTCCTGATGAAAACAATGATCTGCTGCTTCGTTTGACTCAACCGGCCAGCATCATGCAATATATAGAAGACGACATATGGGTTCTATATGAACTTGACTTCAAGATTAACGACGGTCCCTGGAAATTTGCCAAAAGCTGGACCGGAGTTGTAGTCCCGGAAGGCGTTATCGGCTACTATGAAAACTTATATGATAAAATGCCCGTTGCCGGCTATCTGAATAACATTGGGCATGATGAAAAGAATGCCATAGATATGCCAATATTCCCCTTTAGCTTGGAACAGGACAGCTTTGACCTGCAAAACAACACTTATTCTTTCCGCTGTCGCTACCTTTATGAGTATGAGATTCAGGATCCCGGCACTGGAGAATGGGGCTATGGTGTTATTGCTTCACCTTATTCCGAGACAGCATCTATCGGCAAGGTGCATGGCGACTCGGTACCTGACAGCCTGGAGGCTCCTTTCAATCTGAGGGGAGAACTGAAAACCAAGGAGGATGGGCAGCCTTATTTTCACTTTACCTTATCCATACCGGAAAGTGTGGAGACTGCCAACAAAATGACCGCCGTATGGACCAAACTGGACTGGAAAGTCGGCAGCGGCAAATGGGCAACAGAACTGGCGGGAGTGGAGCCTTTTGAAAAGGCAGACGAAATGCTGTCGGACGATGTGGATGTGGATCCCATTGACGAAGGGGCCTGGGGAGAAATTAACATCAAGGAAAACACCTATTATTTTCGGGCATTTTTTGCGCTTAAGAAGCCCGATGGTTCGCTGGTAGACTCCCCCTTCTCCAATGTGGTGGAAATAGGCGCGCCGGCCTTCTTCAAAGGCGCCAGCAATTGGGCTATGGTGGATCTTGGCAGAGCTCAGGATTACGGCCTGATTACCAATCGGATCAAGGACAATATAAGCGGACCGATTACCCGGGAAGAGTTTGCGGAATTGGCCACCAGACTTTATGAAGTATATACAGGCCAAAAAGCCGAGCCTGCTCCCGCCTCAACATTTACAGACACTACTAATCCGGAAATACTGAAAGCCAATCAATTGGGTATTGTTGCCGGTGTGGGCAACAACAAATTCGCTCCCCAGGTCTTGATTAACCGTGAACAGATGGCCGCCATGCTGTATCGGGCCGTAACAGTGCTTAAACCAGGTGTTGATCTGTCTACTGCGGGGGCTCCAACCTTTGCCGATGAAAAGGAAATCGAAGCCTATTTCGTAGAAAATGTCAAATTCATGGCTAAAAGCGGCCTGATCGGCGGTGTGGGTAACAATAAATTCGCCCCAAAAAGCACCAGTACCCGTGAGCAGGCAGTATTAATCGCTTTAAGGGTTTATGAAACATATAAGTAAAAAAATTGCTGCTCATGTTTTGCGAGTGCTCTGCCTTTATCTGAAGGGTGAGAAAAGACATCGTTGCCCAATAAACGATGCCTTTTCGATGCCCGGCTTGCACTGTGCAGCAGCCGCCTTGCTAATCGAGCAGCAAATGGGAATGGCAGTCGGACAGTATCGTTTGCTAAGCTTTGCGGTTTGGACCGGCAGGTGAACGGAGCTGTGCAAATGAAAGAAAGTGAGGATGTTCGATGAAAACAATACTCAGGAAAGTATTTTCCGTGTTCCTGACGTTATGCCTTTGGACGGTGCCCCTGTCCTTATCCGTCCTGGCGGCGGAAGGAGACGTCTGTGAAATCGTAGAAACCGGACATGAATACAGTACATTGGATGACGCGCTGGCCGCGGTTCAGGACGAGGAAACCATCCGGCTGCTGGAGAGCATTAATTACAATTGCGGTATTGTGATTGACGCAGAAGATATCACTTTTAAGCTGGATGAGTTTACGCTCAATGTGGTTAATAACGATGGTCCGGGCCTGCGGGTGATAAACGGCGGTGCAGTATATCTTGACGCGGCCGGAACGGGAGCTTTCAATGTCACCGGCAAAGAGTTTGGGGTATATGTGGAGGGCGGCGTTACCGGGGCTGCCACAGCCACTGTCACTGCTGCTGAGGCAACCGCCCCGGAGGGCTGTGCCGCCATTGCTGACGGTGAAAACGCAGTGATCACTGTTGAAGGCGATGTTACGGCTAACGGTGCTGGAGGCATTGGGGCGATTGGCAACTCCTCCGGACTGGTGACTGTCAAGGGCAATGTTAACGCCGATGCCGGCAATGTCGACTACGAGGGCGAATGCGAATACGCTGCCGTGGCAGCCTGGGATGACGGAGAGGTCATCGTGGCAGGAGACGTCACCGCCACCGGTGAGAAGAGCATTGGCGTACTATCCGCTGGGTCATGCGTTACCGTTGACGGGGATGTTGCCGGCGTCTTGGGCGGCGCGTATGCCACCGCCTCCGCCAGTATTGAGATAGACGGCAATGTCCGTTCCACTGATGCATCAGGCTTCGGTGTGTTGGCCAGCGACTACTGCGGCATTGATATCGGCGGAAATGTCGAAGCCGGCGGTACTGGCGTAATAATAATTGGAGTGGCAGAACTGGATGGACCTTCGGAGATTATCATCGACGGAGTAATAGAAGCGCCAGAGTATATAAAAATCGGGGAAGATACATTGGCGTTTGAGGATTACTACTTAGATCCCGGCGAGATGCCAGGCTACAGGATTTATGCCGATGCTTCCCTGACCTTGGGCGGCGTATTTGTAGCGGAGTTCGCCGGCGGCGACGGCAGCGAGGGGTCTCCCTACCTTGTGGCTCATGCCTACCATCTCTATAATGTGCGCAATTACCTTGATAAATGCTTCAGACAAATCGAAGATATCGACTTGAGCAGTTACAATTCCGACGGAGGCTGGGAGCCGCTCGGCACCGGGGATGATTCATTTACCGGTATATATGACGGCGACGGGCATACCATCAGCAACCTCTTTATCAGCCGAAATGAGGCGGATCCAGCCGGATTATTCGGGCGTATCCTATGTGAAGCTGCTGGTGAAACTGAAATTCGCGACCTTGGGCTGGTGAATGTGAATGTTACAAGCAAAGGAGAAACCGGCGGCCTGGCAGGTCTGAATTACGGTGCAACAATGAAAAATTGCTATGTTACCGGTACAGTGGAGGGAAAAGGGAGCGGCCGCATCGGCGGTTTAGTTGGTGATAATGAAGGAGATATTATCAACTGTTATACGAACGCAACAGTTGAAGGTGATTTTGAAATGTTAGTTGACTATGTTGGTGGCCTGGTGGGAATGAATTTTGGTTCAATCACCGACTCTCATTCTAACGGCGATGTGTCGGGAGATGATGAAGTGGGAGGGTTGGTTGGTTACAATTGTGCCTATGAAGGAAGCAGTGGATTAATATCTGACTCTTATTCCTCGTGTACGGTGACAGGATTGGAGAATAATGTGGGTGGACTGGTTGGTAACAACGATGGAACAATTACAGATTCCTTCGCTACGGGAGCTGTAAGCGGTAATATTGGAGTCGGCGGCTTGGTAGGGATAACTTATGGAGGTATCAGCAATTCATATGCTGCGGGTGAGGTGGAAGGTAAAGACCACGTGGGAGGGCTGGCAGGATACAATTACGGAAGTATAGATAAGTCCTACGCTACCGGCACCGTGACAGGCACCGAGACAGATATTGATTATACTTATGTTGGTGGTTTGGTGGGTAGCAACCTCGGTCCAATCAGCGATTCTTACGCCAGAGGTGCCGTGTTCGGACAGGAAGACATCGGCGGCCTGGTCGGGTATAACCAGGCATTGGTTGCCAATTCTTATGCGACCGGGCTTGTAGATGGGGATAGTTATATCGGTGGGCTTATCGGCTTCAATCACTCAGATGGCAACATTACAAACAGTTACTGGGATACCGAAGCATCATGCCAAAATACATCAGACGGCGGCGAAGGCAAGACCACGGCCGAGATGAAAATCCAGGCGACTTATGGGGATTGGGATTTCGATACGATATGGGAAATAAGCGCAGACGAGAACGACGGTTATCCGTATCTCAGGTGGCTGAGCGCTGGTCTGACGGACGCCGAAGCGGTAGCAGCCGACCAAACGGCTCTGACCTTTGCCGCAATCAAGGGAGAAAACAGCGAGGAAGGTAATATTACCTCCGGCCTGAACCTGGTAAGCAGCGGCGCCAACGGCACGGCGATTGCCTGGAGCGTATTGCCCGATGAAGGTTGGATTAATCCGGCCACTGGAGCGGTTACCCGGCCTTCCTTCGGCACCGGCAGCCAGGCAGTCACATTGACTGCCACCATCAGCAAGGGAAGTGCGAGTGACACTCGGGCATTCGATCTGGTTGTCGCCAGTCTGCCACCGACCGAAGCCGAGGCGGTGGCGGCCGATAAAGTGCTCCTGACCTGGAATAGTATCAAAGGAGCAAACCGGTCGACTGACAGTGTCACGACGGGGCTGAACCTGACGAGCGGCGGCCGTTACGATACGGCGATTACCTGGAGCGTGACCCCGGATGAAAACTGGATTAACCCGTCCACCGGCGCAGTCACGCGGCCGACCAGCCGGGAAGGAGACCAGACGGTGACGCTGACTGCCACCATCGCCAAAGGGGAGGCAAGCGACACCGTGGAATTCACCCTGACCGTCAAGGCGAAATCCGTCGGCTCCGGCGGCGGTGGAAGCAGCACACCTCCCCCGACGTCCATAATTACCGATGTAGTAGTTGCAGCCGGCGACCGGGAGATGGATGATACCTTGATTGACACAGGCGAGGCATTCATATCCCTCGCAGGCGGTTCTTCCGATACCACAGTCATCTCCGGGGCGGTCGTCAACCGTCTGCTGGAGCACGCAAAAGCTTTCGCCGTGCGGAATACCGGTATAGAGATTGAGTTTGCGCCCGGCGCTCTGGCCGTGGGGTCAGGGGACGATGTCCGGGTAAGGATCGGGGTGCGGGAAGTCGGCGGAAAAGAAAAGGAGGATATCCTGGCGGCCCTCCCGCCAGGCGAAAGCAGCGGTTTGCCGGCTGGCGGCGGGATAGTGTTCGAACTGACCGCGTTAGTGCGGAAGGCAGGGAACGAAGAAAGAAGCATGGAGTTCGATGTCCCGGCAGTCATTACTGTCGATGCAGCCAGCCTGGGCGATATGACGGAAGAAGAAATCGGCCGGCTGTCCGGAGTGCGTCTGGCGACGGACTCGACGGGGAATACCGTGCCGGTGGCCTTGGGCGGCAATTACGACCCGGAGA
Organism: bacterium; assembly: GCA_050943375.1. Classification (GTDB taxonomy): domain Bacteria; phylum Bacillota; class SLNR01; order SLNR01; family JBMNPB01; genus JBMNPB01. Next base: position 140,846 of record JBMNPB010000003.1, on the reverse strand, counting down.
TGAAGACATTCACATTTGGCACTAATAAGCCCGGCCTGTTCACTGTCATGCACCTGGATTCAAAGGCTCTGGTTATCACCCTGACCGTTGGCAGCACAGCTGCGACTGTTGACGGCGAGCCGTACCCATTGGACGCGGTGCCGTATATCAATCCGGCCGCCGGGCGGACCCTGGTGCCGGTGCGCTTTATCAGTGAAACATTCGGTGCGTACGTGGAATGGATTGAGGAAACACGACAGGTGGTCATTGAAGAAGGCGGCCGGGAGATAATTCTGACTATCGATGCCATGACCGTCACTGTGGACGGGGCGGCGGTAGAGATTGACTGTGCGCCGGAGCTGCAGTCCGGGCGGTCCTATGTACCGTTGCGTTTTGTGAGCGAGGTGCTCGGGGCAGAGGTGGAATACGATAATCAAACTCACGGCATCACGGTCACCCGATAAACGATTGGATTAACGGGAGAGAGTAAGTACAGCGGCAAAGCGGCGGGTTACTCCGCCGCTTTGCCATGACTGTCCGGGATAAGGCGTATTGTCTGGAGCAAACGGAAAAAAATACCGCGGGCTCCGGACGGCGGGGATAAAAATAAAGGAGCGGGAAGTTCCGCTCCTTTATTTTTTTGGCAAGGAGAAATATTCATCTTTTTTCCCTTGCGGCGCGGTAGTCATCTTTCCCTGATTGCCGCCGACGCTGTAAGGGGCGTTGTTGCTGCCGGGCGCCTCCCGGCTGGATCTGCCTTCACGGCTCATGCCCGGTTCGGTTTGCCCGGTCATGCCGCCTTGTCGGCCGGTATTATCCCGTGTTCTGCCGGCACCTTTTTTCTGAGCCAATGTTTCACCTCCCCCGGGATTGCCTGACGTTATTATTTGTCGGGGGGGAATATTTATGCGGTAAGGGTCAAATGATTATTGAATAATCGTGATTGCGTTCCACTCGTCGCGCCAAGTAACCACGGCCGTGAAGGCTTCGCTCACGAAGCGAAGCGGCACATAAGTGCGGGCGTTCTTAATCATTGCCTGGGTGTCCATGACTAACGGAGAGCCATTCACAGCTGCCGTCGACCGGCCGATGGTGAGAGTCACTTCAGTGCCGGGCTTGGCAATAGTGACGGTGGAATTGTCTTCATGCCAGACGACTTCCGCTCCCAGCGCCTCGCTGATGGCACGAATGGGAACTTGAGTCCGCTTGCTCCCGTCGATGAACGGGGCGGCGTCGAATTGCACCGGTTTCCCGTCCGCGAAGACGGCGATTTCGGTCATCCCCGGCGCCGGCCGGGGGGAAGTGTCGTAAATCAGATATTTTTCCCGTTCGGCCCGGAAGGCGGCGAGGCCGGGGGTATAGTTCGCTTCGATTTGGGCCGGCGTCAGATATTGCTCCAGATATTGGCCAATCTTATCCGTCCCCATGATTTTATCGAACATAACAATCGTTGCGCCGCTTTTGGGGACGGTGAAATGATTGAGGGAGCGGGCAATCGCCAAAGCAGTGAGACCTGTTTTGGCCGGGTTGAATTTGCGGTAGTCGGTGATCTGCAGCCGGACGCCGCCGCGGGTGCCTTGGTTCTCAGGCACGAACGTGACTCCGGGCAGGCCGGCGCTGTTCAGGCGGTCGGCGAACGTCGACGCGTCGATGCCTGTGCCGCCGATCCATTTGAATTTGTCGGCCTGACCGATGCCTGTTCCTTCACCGAGGCCCGTGGCCATGTAGCCGAAGACGGAAGCGATATCGGGTATGTTCGGCGAGGTTGGGACCCAGGGCAGGCCGGTGTCCTGATAAATCATGTCGCGGGTATAATTCTCCAGAGGGATGACAATCAGTTCGGCACCGATTTTCCGGTTGAAAAAACGGGCCAACTCTCCGGCTGTCATCCCGTGGGCCATCGGCAGATTGTCCACTCCAACGAAAGTGATGAATTTATCTTCCATCATCGGTCCTTCGACGATAGTCCCGCCGACCGGATTCGGCCGATCGAGGACAATAACCGGAATGCCTTCCCGCCGGGCCGCGACCAGGCAATAATTAAGAGTCGACATATATGTGTAGGAACGGGCGCCGATGTCCTGGATATCGAAAAGGAGCAGATCGATATCGGCCAGCATTTCCGGCGTCGGCATCCTGGTGGCGCCATAAAGGCTGTAAACCGGGATTTGCAGTTTGGGATGGATATAGGATTGGACGTACTCGCCGGCACTCGCTTTTCCGTCAATACCGTGTTCCGGGCCGTACAAGGCGACCAGATCAACCTGGCTGTCTTTCGCCAGTAAGTCCAGAGTGCTTTCGCCGTTGCGGTTGACGCCGCTTTGGTTCGTGACCAGACCAACCTTCTTGCCGGCGATGAGGCGATGGTAACGGCTGAACAATACTTCGCTGCCGAGACGGACTTCAGGCTGGGCCGCCTGGACGGACAGGCAGAGCGGCAGCAGGAACAGCAATAATCCGAGCAGGAATATCTTTTTGCGCATTGTCAATCTCCTTTCCGGAAACAGGATGAGTTTTTACATAGTTTGTCGAAAAATGACAGAGAAAGTTCCCGTGGCCTTCTTATTAAGCATTATATCATTGCGGCCGGTACGGCAGGGGAAATGGCGGCAGAAAAATTTTTCTCTTCCGGACAGCGGAACGGGAAATCTGTACGATTAACAATTCTCGGCGCTTTGGCGGCGGTGGGAAGGCGGAGACAGGAGTGGCGATGCGCGGCGGCGAACTATAATAAATCCGGGTGATTATTCCGGACCAGCAACCGGCGGGAGAAAGGGTTACGATGCAGGAATATTGGGACGGACGCTTTGACCGGGAAGGAAAGATATGGGGTGCGGCGCCGAGTAGCACGGCCGTTCAAGCCGCCGAAATATTTGTGCGGCACGGGGTGCGCCATGTCCTTGTCCCCGGGGCGGGGTATGGGCGCAACGCCAATTTTCTGCATGAGGCCGGATTTGCCGTCGATGGGATTGAGATAGCCCCAGCCGCGCTTTGCCTCGCTGCTGCCGATAACCCGGGTGTCCGGTATTTCCGGGGATCCGTATTGGATATGCCATTCAGCGGTGGTATTTATGACGCCGTTTACTGCTTCAATGTCCTCCATCTTTTTCGGCGGGCGGAACGCCTTTTGTTCCTTGGCAAATGCCTGAAGCAGCTTAAGAACGGCGGTTTGCTTTATTTTGCCGTCTTTTCGGAACGGGAGCCCAGTTTCGGGCGGGGCCCGGAGGTTGAGCTGTCTACATTTGAAAGTAAGCCGGGCCGTCCGGTCCACTATTTTACGGCGGAAGATTTGCGGGAGCATTTCCCGGGCGGCCGCGTCCTGGCCGCCGGAATGGCGAAGGATGCCGAAGATCATGGGGAAGAGGGGCCGCACGTCCATATAGTGAGATATATTTGCTGGCAGAAGTAAACATAAAAAAACGCAGCAGCCGGGAGGGATAGATGGTGTACGGGATTGTTCTGGAAGGCGGCGGTGCTAAAGGGGCTTTCCAAATCGGTTTCTGGCAGGCTTGCCGGGAACTCGGCCTTGAGTTCGGCGGTGTCGCCGGCACTTCCATCGGCGGTATCAATGGGGCGCTCCTGGTCCAAGGCGATATCGATAAGGCGTATCGGGTCTGGAGCGAATTGACCCCGGCTAAAGTCTTCAACCTTGACCCGGTTTTATACGAAGAAATCAGACATTTTGATATCACTTCGGGCAATCTGATCGGATTGTTCAAATATATCCGTTCAGCGGTGAAAAGCAGGGGACTTGATTTGGGACCATTTCGGCAGACTTTGGCAGAGACCATCGATGAGGCGGCTGTAAGAGCGGCCGGTCTCGTTTTCGGCATTGTTACGGTAAATCTGACCAATTTAAGGCCGCTGCATCTTTATCTGGATGACATACCGCCGGGCAAATTGATCGATTATCTGCTCGCCAGCGCCCGGATGCCGATATTCCGGGGCGGCCGGATTGACGGGAAACGATTTCTCGACGGCGGTTTTTACAACAATCTTCCTATCGACCTGCTGACCGGGCGGGGTTTTACCAAAATTATCGCCGTCCGGGTCAAGAGTATTGGGTTCCGGCGGAAAATCAAGGCTGAAAATGCGGAAATAATTTATGTCGAACCAAGCGAAAATCTCGGGCCGATGCTGGATGTCTCCGGGGAAAGAATCAGGCACAATATTCAGCTTGGCTATTTCGACACTCTGCGGGTTTTCCGCCGTCTCCACGGGAAACGGTATTATCTGGAGATCGAGGCGGACGAAAATTTCTTTTTCACCCGGCTTAGCGAACTTGATGCGATGCCGCTCGCTTCCCTGCGGAGCAAATTGCTTCTGCCGGCGGGGATGCCGGACAAGCGGTTATTGTTCGAGGTTTTGTATCCTCTTCTCGCCCAGTTGCTGGAGGTGGACGAGGCGGCTTCTTACCGGGATATTGTCGTTGCTTTAGTCGAGCGGGCGGCGGAAAAACTCGGCTTCCCGCGGTTTAAAATTTATGGGTTTAAGCATCTACTCAGGGAAGTATCCCAGGCTTACCGGCCGCAAGGGATAGAAAAGGAAGTGGCCGCCCCGGCTCCGAGCCGAGGTAGCGAGCTCTACTTCTGGCCGGACAAAGAAAGAGCGCTGGACGAAATAACGAAGGTGCTCCTCCCGGTAATGACCGATAGGGGTCGGTGCGGGGAGTAGTTATTGACACTTCTGCCAAAGTTTCCTATAATTAGAATATATAAATCATTATTCGCAGTGATCTGCCTTGATGTTCCGCCGGCGGGCGGGGTTTGCCCGTCCGGCTGACAGCCGCAAAAAGTAAACCGTCCGAAAGGGCGGGGCACAAAACCACAGGGCCTAAAGCATCTGACGCCATGGCAGCCTGGTTGCCGGGAAGGAAAAGGAGAGTGATTTGACAGCGATTCCTTCGCGGAATGCTGTTTTTTGTTTGACAATGCAGTCCGGCTTACGTTGCCGGGAGGCAAATAAAGAATTGAGCAGAAAGGGGAGGGGCATGGATAACTGCGGGAAGCGACCAGCCGACGGAGATGTCTGGATTGAGAACGGGAAGTTCAAAGTGTGTGATCCGGAAGCCGGCGGACGGCCGGCAGTACTTATCCCGGTGCCTGAGGTAAAATTACTGATTAACGGGAAGCCGACCGGGCAGATGACTACTGTGTCTGCGGCGGATGAGATTGCGGACTCCGTTTCGACGACCGCCGCCCCGCCCTTTTCGATAAGTGTGGCCGCGGACAAAATGACAGCTTCTCTTTGCCTTAACTCCCGGGCGTTTATCCGCCGGGTACTGGAGGATACAGCCCCGCAGAATCAATTGCAACCCCGGGTTAAAGAAGAGCGGGCGGACATCGTCCCCGGCGCTTCTCCGTCTGATATCATCCGGGAGCTGAACCGCAATGGGGTTTCTTTTGGGGTTGATTACGTGGCGATACGGGAAGCTTTGTCCGGGAATGTATTTGATACGCCTCTGCCGGTGGCGAAAGGGAAAAAACCCGTGCCCGGCACCGATGCCAGAATGGAATATCATGTGGAGAGAGACATAACCAGGGTTCAAACCGACCTGACGGAAGAGAAAGTGGATTATCACGCAGTACTCCAGATTCCCTCCGTCATTCCGGGTCAGCTGCTGGCGACTAAGCATCCTCTTCAGCCGGGAGAGAACGGGATTGCCGTTACCGGCGAGGTGGTACCGCCACCGCCTGCCCGGGATATTTTCCTCGTTATCAAACAGGGAGCAACAGAAGTTGCCGAGGCAGGCGTCACGCGAATCTATGCCGCAATTTCCGGCCGTCCCGCAATTGAGGAAACAGGGAAGTTCAAAGTGGCCGTAGGTGTTCAAGAGATATATAGTCATGCGGGCGACGTTGATTTGTCGTCCGGGGACATCAATTTCAACGGGGACGTGGAAATATCCGGGAATGTCACGGAGACAATGTCGCTCAACGCCGGCGGCAGCGTTGAGGTGTTTGGCAATGTCGCCGGCGCCGTCGTTAATGCCGGTGGCAATATTACCGTCAGAGGGAGCGCGATTCGCAGCAATTTGATGTCCGGCGGGGTGCAGGCAGTTTATGCCCGGTTGCTGCCGGCAGCGGAGAGCCTGCTGGAGAGCATCCCCCAATTGGTGGCGGCCGTCGGTCAGCTTCTGGAGCGGGCGGGCAGCGAAAGCCGGAATGAACTGCAACTGGGGAGACTTATTTATGTGCTGCTGAACGCAAAGTTCAGGAACATTCCCGATCGCATCGAAAAAATCACCGAGGAGATGGCTGCTGCCGGCTGCGAACTGGCAGCTGAGGTGACGGAGCCGGTCCGGGCGGCCGGCAAATTGTTCGGCGGTGACAATTCACTCCGCATCAGCGATCTTACGGCCGTTGTTGCTGTCCAGCGGGAGTTGGCGGAAGCGGCGGCTTACCTCAGAAACACTTCTGCCAAGCCGGTTACCGTTTCCCTTGCCTATGCCATCAATACGGAGATTGTGACGAGCGGCGACGTCCGCATCGGCCGGCAAGGCGGTTACAATACAACAGTCAGTGCCGCGGGCCGGGTAGACGTGGAAGGCATCTTCCGGAGCGGCGAAATCAACGCCGGTGACGATGTGACTATTGAAGAGACTGGCTCGGCCGTCGGAGTGCTGACCAAAGTCAGGACGGCAGCCGGAAAAACCATCTCCATCGCCCGCGCATTTGAGAACACGGTAGTCCAGGTGGGAAAGCAGGTTCATAAAATTGAAACGGAGCAGCGCCGGCTCAGGATTAATATCGACCCCGGAACGGGCCGGTTGGAATTGAATTAAGTAATGTTTGGATAGAAGGTGTACCCCTCGGGAATAGTATAAACAGGACTGACCAGTTATGCAGATCGGGAGGTTTTTTTGTGCTAAGGCGGAGACGGCCAATCATTCTATTAATCGTCGGTGTGCTTTGCGTTGTTCTCGGAACCGGATGCGCGAACAAAGGTGCCGTCGCTTCCGTTATTTATAACCATGTGGCCAGTCTGCGGAGCGGCACGGTGCGGAGCAGCACCGAGCTTTGGGCGGACGAAGCAAAGCAGGCCGGGCGGCGGATGGCGGAAATCTATGCCCGGTTCGATATTCCTTACCCGATTGGGGCGAAAATCCTTTCCTTGCGGATAGAGCGAAACATGGCAATAGCTGAGGTGCAATGGCATTATTCCCACAATCTGCGCCCGGAGACTTATTTTTATGAACTGAAGAGAAGCAAAGGCAAATGGCGTATCGCCGACTGCCTGCCGGCCCCGGCCGGCGTAGACAGCGGGCGGGAGGTGATATATCCTGAAGATCAGAGTCCGCCCCTATGAACGGCTGGCAAGAGGGATAGTCAGCAGGAAAGGGCAGAAGGGCAGTGTCAGTCATCCTGATGTTTTCGCCAAGCAGGAGAAATTGACAGAAAGGGCAGAAGAAGAATCGTACCGCTGAGTACGATTCTTCTTCTGCCCTTGTTAGTCATTGACTGTGTAGCTGGCATCGGTGATGGTTAGTCATTGACTGTGTAGCTGGCATCGGTGATGGTTAGTCATTGACCGTGTAGCCGGCATCGGTGATGGCTTCCTTGATGGACGACAAATTGGTTGTTTGCGGATCAAATTCCACGGTGACAGTCTGCGCGGTCAGATCAACAGTGACGTTTTGCACTCCTGCCAAGGCCGACACCCCGTTTTTGACCCGCATAGCGCAGTGCTGGCAAGTCATGCCGGCGACGGAGAGAACGGACGTTGTCATTGTTTCACCTCCTTGTCTGATAGTCGCCCCGTTATTCTTCCCCCGCCGTCTTCAATCATGCCGGGGCCGCCGCGCCTCTCGTGGCGGAGCGGATTAATAGAGGATTTCTCCGTTTTGGGACGAAAGGTAATGAGAAACATTGCGGCCGATCCGTCCTTGCTTAATCGCGGCCGGCCGGGTAGCGGAAATGACCGACGATCGGCGTCGGCCAGCTGAGCAAGGCGTCTTCTTCCCGGGCGTGGGGTCCGGTGTTATGCAATAGCAGCGGAACCCCGTCCGGGCGGCGTCGATCGGAGATAATCCCGATGTGGGCGAGAGGCCGGCCGAAGACGACGATGTCGCCGCCTTGCCATTGGGCGAGGTTGTCACGGTCGTCCGGGACGATTTCCAGCGTCAGGGACAGGGCATGGCGCGTGAAAAACGGAAGAAGATTGGCGACGCGGCGGAAGTCGATATTCGGTTCCGGCCGGCCGTCAACCCGCGGATAAGCCTCCGGACTCCCGGCGATGTCAGAGTCGACCATGCTTTTCAGGTCATAGCCGGCGGCCGCAAAAGCGCGCCAGACGACATCGGTGCAGACGCCTACGCCGGCGGGCGGGTAGCCGCCGGCGTAGTAGCCGTCCCGATAGACTGTCCGGTCCGTCGCTTCCGCCCTGGCCCCGGCTACGAAGTCGTCCCAGTCGTCGATATTGTTGCCGTTGGCGTCGCCGCCGCTTAACTGCCGCTCAAAGGGCGGTGGTACGGCTGTCGGGCCGGGCGGCAGCAGACCGAAGGCGGCCGCCAGGCAGAGAAACAAAGCGGCGATGACGGCGAGTCTGTCCGGGCAGCGAAGCATCCGACTTCCCCCTTCGTTAAACTTGACTCGGGACAGTAACCGATACTACCTTCCCGGATAAAATGATAGAAACGGGAAGGGGCGATGGGAATGAGGTACAGTTTCTGGGATCTTTTGACCGGGGAGGATGGGAAGCTCAGTCTGTCGAAATTTCAGATGAGCTTATGGACAATGCTCTATTTCACTTATTCCGTCGTTTATATGCTCAAGACTGGTCTTCCGCCGGAATTGAACCGGGGCGCTTATCTTCTCATGGGGATCAGCGGTGCTACTTACCTTGGGGCGAAAACGGTGCGGGCCGCCGAAAAAGTCAAGCTGGCATCCCTGCAAAAACAGGGGGCTGCCGCGGCCAAGAAGGAATAACCGCGGTCTGTCCGGTTGCAATTTGTCGCTCCTTGGATTAATATGGATGTACGCCGTCACTACCCGGTGCGGCGGGCCACAAAACCTTACGAAGGGAGTTGCTGCTGATGCGAAGAGAAGTCCTGCTGATCATCCTGCTCGGGCTTTGCCTGACCGCGACCGGTTGTGCCGGGAGCGGCACCACCGCTCCGCCGCCGGAAGTGGAACCACCGGCGCCGACCGAAATAGTTCTGGCGGCGGTGGGGGATATTATGATGCACAATACTCAGATTGCAGCCGGCAAAGACTCAGTGAGCGGCGAGTATGATTATTCCCGTTTCTTCCAGGATATCTCGCCTTATCTGACGGCGGCCGACGTGGCCGTCGCCAATCTCGAAACGACTCTGGCCGGGGCAGAGAAGAATTATACCGGATATCCTATGTTCAACAGTCCGGACAGCCTGGCCGCCGCTTTGCGGGGAGCCGGCTTCGATGTACTGACCACCGCCAATAACCATTCCCTTGACCGTTACGAAGATGGTGTCAGGCGAACTCTCGATGTTCTTGATGAGCACGGCCTGGCTCATACGGGGACATTCCGCACGCAGCAAGACAGGGAGTCACCACTGCTCATCGACGCAGCCGGGATAAAACTGGCGTTTCTTGCTTACACTTACGGAACGAACGGAATTCCCCTGCCGCCGGACAAGCCTTATCTCGTCAATCTGACGGAAGAGACGCTGATGCTGGCGGATACGGCCCGGGCCCGGGAAACGGAGGCAGATCTGGTGATTGTCAGCCTGCATTTCGGGACCGAATATGTGAGCACCCCGAGCGACAGCCAAAAAGAGCTGGCGCGCAAACTTGTCGGTGCCGGGGCGGATATTATTCTCGGCAGTCATCCCCATGTCCTGCAGCCGTACGAAAAAATTTCGGTGGAGACGGCGGACGGTCTGAGCCGGGAAGGTTGGGTTATTTACTCCTTGGGTAATTTCATTTCCGGCCAGAACGGCCTGCGCCGGGAAGCAGGTGTGATTTATTATTTCCGGCTGCGCAAGGATAACGAAACTGCTCAGACTGCCGTGCGTCAAGTCAGCTATGTGCCCACATGGACTCACCGCTACACCGAGAACGGCCGCCAGCAGTTCCGGGTCGTCGCTGTCCAAAAAGCTCTGGCCGATTACGAAAACGGCCGGGACAGCAAACTTAGCAATCAGGCGTATATGAATCTGAACAAAGTTTGGGCAGATACCACCGATCTTCTGGGTGAAGGATTGGAGGAAGACATAACTACCGCGGCCAGCAACGCAAAGGAGTGAGTACTGAATTGGACATTATTAAGAATGTGCTGCAAGTCCAGGGGCTTTTGCCTCAGTCTTTTCTCCTCTCGCTCGGCATGGTCGGGCTGAACTTCTGTTTTGCGGCAATCCATCGTTATTATCTTACATTTTCGCTTTTGCCCAAGAAGAAATATTACCGCCGTTACAATCCTTCCAGCAAACAATGGGTTGACTCCGTGGCGGCGGCGCAGAACAATGAATTCAAGGGCCTTGCCGTGCTCGCCATTGTGGTCATGGGCATCGGATATTTAGTAGACCGGTTCACTTGGAGCGTCGCCTTGCTGTTGGTCTTTCTGTCCCTTTCCCTGTACACGTTTCTGGCCGGCCTGTACCGTCCCGACTATATCCTGACTGAGGAAGGTCTGTTCGTTCTCAATTGGTTCCCGCCGTACATGAACCGGAACATGGGGTTTTACCCCTGGAGCCGTTTCGACAATATGGAAACGAGAGAAAGCATTATCTTTTTGGGTGCCGGTTCCAAAATATTCAGTCTTGTCTGTCCGGAAAGAGATTTCGCGGAAATGAGACGTTATATCAGACGCCATCTCAACCGGACCGGCGACTGATAAGAATGAGAAGGATTACGGCTTTCTCTCTTCCGCCGGCTCCCGCAATTCGATGGCCCGGGTCGGGCATTTTTCCTGGCAGCAAAAGCAAGTGATACATTTTGGGGCATCGACGATTGGCAAACCGTCCAGCAGCAAAGCACCGGCCGGGCATTCGTTGACGCACCGCCCGCAGCCGATGCATAGGTCGGCCGTTACAACCGGACGCAGGGAGCGGAGGCGGCGCCAGAAATCGGCTGAGCCGCCGGCCGGCTTCAGAAAACCTTCCGGGTGCAGATAATCCTCAATTGTTCGCATCGGACCGTCGACAGTGATCCGGGCAATATCGCTTTCACCGAAGCCTCTTTCGCCGCCGAGGACGGTTGTCCGGATGGAACCGTCCGGGAAATTCATTATTTTACCGATGACCGCATCAAGGGCAATCATGTCGGTCCCCCCGAGAATTAGCCCCAGTTGGCGGATGTCTTTGCCGGCTGGCCCATTGCCTTCCATGGCGAGAATGCCATCGACAATTCCCAGATCGGGTGGACGAATGGCGAAGATATCCAGGAGAGCTTCGGCAAAATCGAAAGGATTACCGGCGATTAAATGCATATTCGCTTTCTGAGCTCCCGGGAGATAGCCGAAACAGTTTTTGACCGCGGCGGTGATGCCGGTCAGCCCGTGCGTTTTGAATTTCGGCACATTAATCACGTAATCAGCTTCCAAGAGAGCTTCCGGAACGACCGCCCGGGGCAGGAAACGGGACGGCAGGGTGATCTCTCTGACCCGGCCGCTGAGATTTTCATAATATGGTCCGGCTGCCTCCAGGAGACCGCAGGCGGCGAAGGACTGCCGGTTCTCCCCGTAACTGGCCGCGCCCGGATTGTCTCCGACGGTGATTTGAGCCGGCGACAGCCGCTCAACCGCGGCAATGACTGCCCGCAGGACGGCGGGATGGGTAGTGACTGCTTCCTCAGGCGTAGCGATGCGAAGAACGTTCGGTTTGATTAACACTTTTTTCCCGGCCAGAGACGGTCGGAAGGCGGCAAAGATGGCGTCAACTGCCGGCTGGCAGTCGGCGTACTCCGCTTCCCGGATTAAGACTCGCGGCTGCAAATGAATCATCCTCTCTTATTTTTATAATTAATTCTGCCCAAAAACGGGGAAACCCTTGCCCGGTTAAGATAATAATACTGTACGTGAGAAAGAATAAAAGGAGCGGGCCTGACTTTAGTTGGCAGGAGGAGATAAATATGCAAACATTCAACACCCACCGTCTGGAGAACGGAATCGTATTGAAGATAATGCCGACGGACAAATTCAAGACCATTACCATTGAGATGTTCATTCACCACAATCTCGGCCCGGATGCCGGTTGGCTCGCCTTGCTGCCGCAGGTGCTGCTGCAGGGGTCGGAAAAATTTCCGACGATGCAGGTGATCGGCAAGCATCTGGATAGTCTTTACGGAGCCGAATTATCCAAGCGTATGCAGAAAAAAGGCGAACGGCAGCTGATGAATTTCCGTCTGGAACTGGCCGACTCAAAGCATTTCGGGGCCCAAGAAGAGGTTTGGGAAGAGGGATTGCGGCTGTTGGCCGAAATCCTCCTCCGCCCCAGACTGGCCGGCGGCAATTTTGTCGGGCAATATGTGGAACAGGAGAAGCAGAATTTATCCCAGCAGATTCGCAGTCTGATTAATGATAAGCGCCTCTATTCCGTTAAGCGCTGCATCGAGGAGATGTGCCGGGATGAGCTTTTCCGTTATTACCAATACGGCACGGCCGACGGTCTGGACGGCATTACCGCGGTTGAGCTGACCGAATATTACCGGCAAATAATTGCCGCCAATCCGATATCCCTTTACGTGATCGGGGATGTGGACGAAGCGGCGGTGACGGCAGCGGCGCAGGAGCATTTCCGTTTTCCCAGGACGGAGGCGGCAGCGATGCGGCCGACTGAGGTTGTTACCGCGCCCGCCCGGCAAGATACGATCGTGGAGAAAGAGCCTGTAAGCCAGGGCAAACTGGTCATCGGTTACCGGACGGGAACAAGCATTGTCGACGACGATTATGTAACGATGCTTGTCTACAATAGTGTTCTGGGCGGCGGCGGTAATTCCAAGCTTTTTCTCAATGTCCGGGAGAAAGCGAGTCTTGCTTATTACGCTTCTTCCCAGTTGGAAGTAGTAAAAGGTCTCCTCTTTGTCAGCGCCGGTATTGAGGCCGGGAATTTCCAGCAAGCCGTAGATATTATTGACGACCAAGTTGCCGCGATCGAAAACGGGAATGTGACTGATGAAGAACTAATCCACAGCAAACGGCTGTTAATCCAGTCTTTGCAAAAGACGGGGGATGTGCCGGATGGGCTGATAAATTTTGCCCTCCTCGATGACATTACCGGCCGGTCCCGGAGTATCGACGGGATTACGGCGGCGATCGAGCGGGTCACGGTGGATGATATTGTGCGCGTCGGCAGCCGGGTCAGAAAAGATCTGACTTATTTTCTGCGGAACGAAGAAGGGAGCGAATAACGGTGGGAAAGAAGATTCGGGCCGGCCTGCCGGCGGAAGTAATTAGTGAGCGATTGGATAACGGCCTGGAAATCAGATTAATGGTCAAGAAAGGTTTCGCGGAGAAATACGCCGTCTTCACTACCAAATACGGCTCAATCGACAACCGGTTCGTCCCACCGCGTTCAAAACAAGAGACGGAAGTGCCGGATGGAATTGCCCATTTTTTGGAGCATAAACTGTTTGAAAAAGAGAATGGCACCGTTTTTGATGCTTTTGCGGAACTTGGTACTTATGTTAACGCTTACACTAATTTTATGTCGACTGCCTATCTTTTTTCCTGCACCGATAATTTCGCACCGAGTCTGGAATTGCTGCTCGACTTTGTTCAGGAGCCTTATTTCAGTGATGCGACGGTGGAAAAAGAGAAAGGGATTATTGAGCAGGAAATCAGAATGTACGACGACAACCCGAACTGGAAAGTATATTTCAATCTTTTGGCTGGTCTTTACCATCGCCATCCGGTTCAGATTAACATCGCCGGCACGGCGGAGTCGGTGCGCAGCATCACCAAGGATATGCTTTATACTTGCTACCAGACGTTTTATCATCCCAGCAACATGGCCGTAATTATTGTCGGTGATCTAAATCCGGCGGAAGTAATTGACCGGATCAAAAGCAATCAGTCCCGGCGAGAATATTCCAAACAACCGCCGATTGACCGGGTTTTCCCGGCCGAGCCGGCCTCCGTCGCCGAAAAGCTGGTTGCCGCGGCAGCGCCGGTTCCCCGTTCCCTCTTCTTCCTTGGTTTCAAGGACGGCAGGCCGGAGCCGGACCGGACGGCTTTTCTCCGGCGGGAAATGTCCACCCGGGTATTGCTGGAGATGGTCTTTGGCAAAAGCTCCGATTTATACAACTCCCTTTACCGGGACGGTTTGCTCGACGCGGAACTGTATAGTGAATTCGAAGTTCACACCAGCTACGGGCACAGTATTGTCGGCGGGGAAAGCGCCAAACCGGAAGCGGTCCGGGACCGGATTTTCGCCGCCCTGACTGAATTGCGCCGCTCCGGTATCAAGGCCGAGGCTTTCGATCTTGCCAAGCGTAAGTTGATGGGAACGATGCTGAAATTATTCGACTCCCCGGAAAAGCTGGCCTCGGAGATGGTTGGCAGCTTTCACAAAGGCATTGAGTTTGCCGATTATTTGCCGGTCTTGGCCGCCACTGACCAAGACACGGTGATGGAGCGGCTTGCAGAACATCTGCGGGAAGAAAACGTCACCGTTTCCATTGTCAGTCCACAGTAGGAGGCAGATCGGAATAATCGCCAGAGAGGGTTTTACCGCTCAATTACTTTGTCGGTGTTCCCTTTTCCGGCTTTCTTAGCAAACAGCCTTCTTCTGGCCGTAATCTGTTTAAATTATAAGCGGTTATAGTATTCTCTGGGTAGCCATTTGTTTGCTCCGGGCGCCCGGGCGATGAATGAGTGAGATGAGGCATAGATATGGAAACATCGCAAAATAAGGCAGGACTTCGCCTGAGCCCGGTCCAGTTAATCGTCGGCAGTTTCGCCCTTATGATCTTGACCGGGACCGTCTTGCTGCGGCTGCCGGCAGCCACCAATTCCGGCCGTCTCAATCCTGTCGACGCTTTGTTTACAGCTACGTCGGCTGTCTGCGTGACCGGGCTCGTAGTCGTCGATACCGGTTCTTATTTTACCCGCTTCGGTCAAATGGTTATTTTGCTGCTAATCCAGATCGGCGGCCTCGGCTTCATGACTGTGGCAACCCTCTTTTTCATCTTGCTTGGCAGCCGGATTGGCCTTCGCAGCCGCCTGATAATGCAGGAAGCATTGAATCAGTTCACTCTGGCCGGTGTCATCCGTCTGACCAAATATATCGTGGGACTGACTTTGTTGCTGGAAGGTATCGGCGCAGCCATCCTGGCTTTTCGGTTTGCGGCCGGACATGACCCCGGTACAGCTTTATTTTTCGGTATTTTCCATGCCGTGTCCGCTTTTTGCAATGCCGGTTTCGATGTGCTGGGACGGCAGTACGGGGAGTTTTGCAGCTTCATGCCTCACGCGGGGGACAGCACGTTTATATTGACGCTGAGTTCCCTGTTTATCTTCGGCGGCATTGGATTTTCCGTCATCGCCGAAGTTGTCCGGAAACGGAACTGGCGCATTCTCACTTTGCATTCCAAGCTGGTGCTGGCCATCGCCCCGCTGCTGTTAGCGGCGGGAACCGCCGTGCTGTTTGCTTTGGAGTATCATAATCCGGCTACTTTAGCGCCTCTCCCCTTAAGGGGGAAATTGCTGTCCGCATATTTCGCTGCCGCGACCCCGCGGACGGCCGGCTTCTATACCATCAATCCGGGCATGATGACTACGGCCGGACAATTTTTTACCATTCTGCTCATGTTTATCGGTGCTTCGCCGGCTTCCACCGGCGGCGGCATCAAAACGACGACTTTCGGCACCTTGCTGCTGACGTTACTGGCGCTGGTCCGCGGCAGGGGAAGTGTGGAAGTCTACTCAAAACGCTTGGCCAACGATATTGTCGGCAAATCGCTGGCGATTGCCCTGCTATCTCTGTTGCTGGTAATCTTGGTCACGTTGCTTTTGCTGCTGACTGAAGCTGGCCACGCCGGCTTTCTGCCGGTGCTGTTTGAAACAGTCTCCGCCTTCGGTACGGTGGGGCTTTCCACCGGCATTACGCCGCATCTCTCTGTCGCCGGCAAGCTGCTGATCTGCCTGACGATGTTCGCCGGCCGAGTCGGCCCGCTGTCCTTGTTCCTGGCGTTGACTCAGCCCCGGCGTCCGGCGTCGATTTATTATCCGGAAGAGAAAATTTTGGTCGGCTAGGAAAGAGGAGGTAACATGAAACAGTTCGCGGTAATTGGCTTGGGCCGGTTTGGGGCGAGCGTACTGCAGCATCTGCACGCCTTGGGTCATGATGTGCTGGCAATCGACAACGATGAGAAGAAAGTGCAGGAGATGTCCGCCGCCGCGACCCACGTCGTCTGCGCCGATGCGGCAGATGAAGAAGCGATGCGGGCTTTGGGACTGCGGAACTTTGACGTGGCCGTTGTCAGTATCGGTCACGACATCGAGGTAAGTGTGATAGCTACGCTTATTCTGAAGGAACTCGGCGTCCGTTATGTGGTGGCCAAAGCGCAAAACGACCTGCACGGCAAAATCCTATCTAAGGTCGGGGCTGACCGGGTCATTTTTCCGGAAAGGGATATGGGAGCGCGGGTGGCCCACAACCTCATTTCTTCTTCCGTTCTTGATTATATCGAATTGTCGCCCGAATATAGCATTATTGAGATTGTGGCGACGGCGGAGATGGTCGATAATAATCTGCGGCAACTGGAATTCCGTCAGAAATACGGCGTCAATGTCCTGGCTATCAAGCGCGGGGACAAAATTATCGTGCCGCCGCAGGCTGATGACCGGATTGCGGCGAACGACGTCATCGTTGTTGTCGGCCGGAATGAGAGTATCCGCCGTCTGGAAAAACGGCGGCTGAAATAAGCGCCGCCCGAGCCGCGGACCGGATGCCGGTTTGCGGCTTTCAACGCTGACCGATACGATAGAACTAAGAATGGCAAATCACACCGGCGGGGCTTTTCGTTTTGCCGGGTGCATGTTATAATACTATACAATATCAGAACATCAGAGGAGCGTGGTATTTTTGGATCCCAGTGACCCTTGGTCTTTCGGCATGCTTTTGCTGCTTTTGTTTGCTTCGGCTTTTTTCTCGGCCGCCGAAACAGCCCTGACGATAGTCAAAAAGCATGAAATCAAGGACTGGACGGAAGAGGATAGCCCACAGGCGGATGCTGTCGCCAAACTCCTCAATAAACGCAATCAGGTATTAGGGACAATTCTGGTCGGTAACAATCTTGCGAATATCCTGTTGGCGGTGCTCGGGACGGTGCTTTCCCTGCGCTTATACGGAGAAAGGACTGGTCCTGGGATTGCCGTGGGAGGATTGCTATTGCTGATTATTGGCTGCGGGGAGATTGCCCCGAAAGTCATCACCGCTGCCAACGCGGACAAGGTGGCGGTGTGGACGGCAAAACCTTTGTTGTGGCTCACTTTCTTTCTCTATCCCATTGTACGGTTTGTTACTGCGGCAACTAACGTCTCAGTCCGTCTTTTCGGCGGGACGGTGCAGCAGGGAGAGTCTTATCTGACGGAAGAAGAATTGCGGACAATGGTGAATGTCGGCCAGCGGGAAGGAGTATTGGAGACGACTGAGAAGGAGATGATTCACAATATCTTCGAGTTCGGCGACACTTTTGTCCGGGATGTTATGGTGCCGCGGGCAGATGCAGTCTGCGTGGAAGCCGAAATCACCTATGCTGAGCTGGCTGAGATCTTTAAAGAGGAGCAATTTTCCCGGGTTCCTGTCTATGAGGACAGTATCGACAATATTATCGGGATAGTTTACGTTAAAGATTTATTCGACTTGGACACTGCCCGGAAACAGTCTTTCCGGGTTGCCGATTATGTTCGGGAAGCTTATTTTGTGCCGGAGATGAAACGTATCGACGGTTTGTTCAAGGAAATGCGCGAGAGCAAAGTTCATATGGCTGTCGTCTTGGACGAATATGGCGGCACGGCCGGCATTGTCACGATTGAAGATCTGGTTGAAGAAATTGTCGGCGATATTGCCGATGAATACGACCAGGAGCCGCTGCCGGCGGTGGAGAAAGTTGACGAGAGGACTTATATTCTTGATGCGGGACTGCGGATTGAGGAAGTCAATGCGTTGCTGACCGTCTCTTTACCCAATCACGATATTGATACTATCGGTGGTTTTGTTCTCAGCCGTCTGGAGAGAATACCGGAAGAAAACGATGTGGTTGAGTGGGACGGTTTCAAAATTACAATTCTGTCCATGGAAGGGCGCCGGATTACCCGAATCAAAGTCACGCAGCAAGAAGCGGAGTGATTGCAGCCGGCAAAGTAACGCGATGGAGGTGGTGGCATTGTTTGCAATCGTATTAGGTTCCGGGCAGGACGGCGGTGTGCCGCATGTGGCCTGCTATTGCCCGAATTGTACCTACGCCCGGGAAAATCCCACTGCAGTCCGGCGCGGACCTTCGCTCGGGTTTTGTGATGAGGAGAGCGGTACAACTTACTTCATTGACGCTTCCCCCGACTTCAGCCGTCAGATTGACATGCTACGCGCTGCTGCCGGCGGGGATATTCAAGGAACGAGATATCTGCCGGATGGAATATTTTTGACCCACGGTCATTTTGGGCATTATTGGGGGCTCGGCTATCTCGGAAAAGAAGCCTGCGCGCCGCAGCAACTGCCGGTATACTGCACGGCCGAGATGGCCGGCTATCTGCGATTGAACCGGCCGTTGAGCGATTTGGTGCAGCGGGGCAATATTGCCCTCAAAGAACTGACAACGGGCTTGCCCGTCCGGTTGTCGCCCCGGCTGTCCTTCACTCCGCTGGCTGTGCCGCATCGGCACGATGCCACCGATACAGTTGGATTCTGGGTGGAAGGGGAGCGAAAGCGCCTTCTCTACATTCCCGACATGGATGATTATACGGAGGCAATTTTGGCAGCGGTAGCGGCCGCTGATATCGCGCTTCTTGACGGTTGTTTTTATGCGACGGAGGAGTTGCCGCACCGCGATATCAAAGAAATTCCCCATCCGTTCATTCCTTACAGCATGGAGCGGCTGCAACATCTGGCCAAGGATACCGCCATCTATTTTACCCATTTCAACCATTCCAACTATCTTCTTCGGACGGACGGAGCGATGAGGGCGGAATTAGCGGATCGGGGGTTCGGGATGGTGAGCGACGGCGACCGATTCATACTCTGAGAATGCGGCGACCGGCTTAAGAGGCGACTCTTAAGCTTTACTTTTTATTAATCGGCGGCCCGAGAATTGTGAGGTGAATGGAGATGCTGGGGGAAGAAGAAAAGGAGCGCTACCGGCGGCAGTTAATCCTGTCCGAAATCGGTATTGCCGGTCAGGAACGGCTGAAGAAGGCAAAAGTGCTCATCGTCGGGGCCGGCGGCCTCGGCTCGCCCTGTGCGCTTTATCTGGCGGCAGCGGGAATTGGGACATTGGGTATCGTTGACTCCGACCAGGTGGAAATCTCCAATTTGCAGCGGCAAATCCTGTATACCGCCGCCGATGTCGGCCGGGGGAAGGCAGAAGCGGCCGGGACCGCTTTGCGGGCGCTTAACCCGCATTGCTTGACTGAGGTGATTGACGGGCGGCTTACGGCTGACAACGTGGACGACGTCGTCGGCAATTACGATGTCGTGGTCGCGTGCGTCGATAATTTCCCGACCCGTTATCTGCTCAACGGCGCCTGTCTCCGGAGCGGAAGACCGCTGGTGGAAGCCGGGGTTTTGGGCTTTGCGGCCATTCTGATGACAATTGTGCCGGGCGAGGGACCATGTTACCATTGCGTGTTCCCGGAGAAAAGGCTGGCGGAGGCGAAGCGGGAACTGGGTGTTGTCGGGGCGGCAGCGGGAATCGCCGGTTCGTTCCAAGCAATGGAAGTGTTGAAATTACTCCTTGGGTTCGGTCAGCCCCTGACCGGCCGCCTGCTGACCATCGACGCCCTCGACGGCACAGCCCGGTCAATCCGAATCCGCCCGGATCCGGATTGCCCGGTCTGCGGGGAACTGCGGCTAAAATAATGAAAGAGGACCCGTATCGGCGGGTCCTCTTTCATTTTTTCGGATTGTCTTGTTCGTTCATTTTCTTTTCGGCGTAATTGACCATTTTGCGGGTCATGTTGCCGCCGATTTTACCGGCTTCCCGGGTAGTCATATTTCCCCAGCCACGTTTGGCGATATCGTCGTCCAAATGCAATTCTTCCGCAACTTCCTGTTTCAATTTGTCCAATTGCCGTCCGGTGCCTTTTTTCTTTTGCTTCGGCATTTCATCCCTCCTTGTAATGGTTTTGCCCTTATTATGTGCGCAGTGTCAGGGAAAAATGCCCGGAGGGAGGCGTTTTTTATTTATAGCATTTCGGCGACAATTTCCCGAACTTTGTGCAAAAGAAGCACCCGGCCGATACCGACAATGGGGATGGCGAGCAGCATGCCTAAGGGGCCGAAAAATCTTCCGCCGACCAGGACAGCAAAAATGATAACCAACGGGTGGAGTCCGACGCTGCGTTCCATGATTCGGGGGCGGACAATATAACCCTCGATTTGCTGGAGTACAATATTGGCGATGATCACCGCCACAGCCAGGTGAGTGGAGGAAAAAAGAGCGATAGCGGCCGGCGGGATCGCCGCGACAATCGGACCGACATAAGGAATGATATTGAGGAGGCCGGCGATAACGCCCCACAGCAGAGCAAAGGGGACCCGCATAATTAAATAGGTAATTGTGGTCATGACGGCGAGGATGAAACTGACCAGAAACTGCCCGCGAAAATAATTACTCATGACCTGGTTGCTGGCGACAACCAACTGGCCGATCCGGGGGCGCAATTTCGCCGGAAATAAGCTGTAGAAATTCTTCCGGATGACATCGGCGTCTTTCATTAAATAAAACGAAAAGATGGGAGCGATAATGAAATTCAGTAAGTTGCGGAAAAGATTGAAGAAGTTGTCGATCGTCCCGTCAATCGTTGTGAGAAACAACGCTTCACCTTGGGTGATTTTCCGGTCGAGAGTGATGCGGAGACTTTCCGGCAGATCAATTTGGCCGTATCTGGCTTCGGCATAATCGATGAATTGCTGCACCTGCATCGAATATTCGGGGAGAGTGTCGGTCAGACGGTACAATTGGGAAAAGAGCGGCGGGATCAAGAAAAAAAGAATGAGGGCTAAAAAAGCGAAACCGAGAAAATATACGAACAAAATGGCGGCAACCCGCGAAAGTTTCCGGCGTTGGAAGAATTCGACGACCGGATAGAGGAAATAACTCAAAGCAGCGGCCAGAAAGAAAGGGGTCAGCAAATCGGAGACTTTGTAAAGAAATAATACGGCCAGAACTACTCCCAAGACTTTGGGTAAAGAAATCTTCTGGTCGCGAAAAGTAATCTCCATATCATCATCTCCAATGCGATGGTAAGGCTGGGTGGCTGCGCTGTTTATTCACCGGCCGCCGCGGCTTGGTTGTCGGAATTTTCGCAACAGCGAACATAATACCATTTCGCGCAATATTGGCTTTTTCCTGCCGTCGCCCCGGCTGTCGCAACTATCACATTATACAGTCAATTAAGTTAGTCGAAAAAGGGCGACAGCTAGGGTTGGCCAAAATGTAAAAATATGGTATTATTGTTTAGACAGGAGGGGATTGCTTGCGTCCATGCAAACAGTTCTGGGCAGTCGTAATTATCATCGTTCTTTGCTTGCCGGCCATTGGTGCTGCCGCGGCGATGCCAGCCGGGGAAGTGACTGTAATTATCCTGGGCGAGCCGCTGGCAGAAGGGCAAGTCATCGTAATAAACAACCATCTTCTTATTCCTTTGCGCGCCGCTGCCCAAATGGCTGGCTGGGCAGTTGAATGGGATGAAGCGGAGCAATGCGCCGCGGTCAGACAAGAAGACCGGGAGGTGTTGCTTTATCTGCGCAGCGGCAAAGCCATGCTTGGGGGAAATGCTTATCTGCTGTCGCCGCCACCTTGTCTCGCGGACGGCAAAATTTATATCCCCCTGCGGGCGGTAGGGGAGATGCTGGGAGAATTTGTGCATTGGGATGAGCCGGCCCGGACGGCGATCATCGGACCATTGCTCAGTGATACCGGCCCGACGGACGATACTCTGTTTAGTTTGCTGAGGGAACTGTACGCGGACCTGCCGGAAATCTTTCGCCAGCGGACACCGGAGGAAATTCATAAAAAGTTAGCATTTTATTACACCGGCGACTTGCTTACGGCGACAACGGCCTCAGTCTGGGACTATGTCCGGGTAGGACCGACCGATTATGGTGCCTTTTCTTTTCTGGCCGGCAGGGTTGTGCAAAAAAATCCGCTGACTGCGACCGTAGAAGTTACATATGCCTACGTGACGCTGGGCGTCCCCCCGGCGGAAGGCCGTCTTCTTGCCGGTCTTGCCAGGACGGGTAACGGTTGGCGGATTATCTGGGAAAAATACCATTAAGCAGGAATGGAACGGCCGGTCGGCCGTTCCATTCCTGCTGGACTGAAAGCAGGCGGCGTTAATTTGTTTGCTTGCCTTGCGCCAGACTTGTCTCGGCCATGGCAATTAATCGTTTGACCATTTGACCGCCGACCGCCCCACACTGACGGGCCGGGATGTCACCCCAGTAATCCTCCGAGCCTTGCTGGACTGGAATGCCGAGTTCGGCGGCAATTTCGTATTTCATATTGTCAAGTTCTTTATGAGCTTGCGGTACAACCTTTCTGCCGACATTGGAGCTTCCTTTCGCCACATTGCTCACCTCCTGGAAAGTTTGCTGCATCTGTCTGCTGAGAATTACCTAAAGAATATGATCGTCGTGGCGGAGAAAATTTCAGCATCTCTATTATACGCGGTTCATTTCACGGTTATCCAAAATATTATTCCCTTGTTTGTCACGATTATGCAGCCAAGCCGCGAAAATATCAGGAAATATCATTGCTCTCTGTTTATTACCGTTATATTTTGTTATAATAAGTATGAATTGAAATAAATAATGGGGGACGGACGATGCAGAATTTGGTTGTTGTGTTTGATGCGGGCCGGCATGACGCAGCCGCCATTGCCCGGTTGGAAACGGAGATCTGGAATGGACTGAAGCTTTCCGGCGAACTTAACCGTACCCGGCGGGAAGAGAAGTGGATTTTGCAGTATAACAGCGAAAAAACGCTTCGGGAAGACAGTATTAAAAAAATTAAGGCGTTTGAAACGGCCCTTGAAGTCAATCTGCGGGAATTGGGAGCGGGGTCGCGGGGCAAACGCCGCACCAGAGATAATGATATATCAGATGAAGATGAGGCTTGGGACGGCAACTCGGCGGAAGCCGATGCCGATTAACCGGCCGGCTTGACGTCGGCACCCGTCGGCCGGGTGCCGACGCGGACTACTGCCTCCAGCGGCTGATAAGTGTCGACGGATAGCAGTGCTCGGGAGATTTCTTTCCCGTCTTTTTTTATGATCCGCCATGTTTTGACCTGACACCCTTTTTTTCCGGCCTGAACCGTTTTTTGTTCACCTTCGGCCAGATTAGTGTCTTTGATGCTGTGAACCGGCGGCGGTATTTCGCGGACGACTGCCGTTCTGATTATGATTTCCTGCGGCTCGGCTGCCTGTCCGAAGAAACGGGCAGTCAGAGTACCGTTTTCGGCCGTCACGGCAATCAGAAGATAATGGCCGGTATTGTTTTTGAACTTCAGGTCGGCGACGCCGTCTGATACTGTCGCATCCCGGCCCGGAGCGATGTAAGGGACGGTCAGACTGTGCGGGTGTCTTTCGGTAATTTCCAGCCCGGCGAGGAGGGCGGCATTGTACAAGGTGCTACTGACTTGGCAGACCCCGCCGCCGACGCCGGACACGACCCGGCCTTGCTCGTATACTTTGGCTTCTTTATAACGGTGAATGTTGGCGCTTCGGTCGGTAACCGCATTATAAGAGAAAACCCCGCCCGGTTCAACCCAATAAGCTACGAGTGCTTCGCAGCTAACCCGGATATTGCTGCTGCGGTTGACGTCTTTTTCGTTAAAGTAAGTGCGGAATTTGCTTAGGATTGACCGGGCGCCCCGGGCGGCAAGTTCTTCCGCCGTGACCCGGGGTGGCAAGGTCAGAAGAGGTATGGAAACTGTGCGCCCGGCCGGAGCGAGTACGGCTGACTGCAGGGAAGCGGCCAAAGCATTGTAGGCAATTCCCCGGCCGTCGTTGGCCGGAGCAATCGTCCAGGTGTCACCGGCAATAATGGCGACCGCATCCCGGGGTTCCGTTTCGCAGGCAGCCGCGATCGGCTGCATGAAACGCCGGAACACGCTGTGATCAACTGTGACCGGCAGCGGCAGGGCAACAGGCCGGAAAAGAATGTTCCAGCGTTTTTCCTGGGTTACCGCAAAAGCAGCGGCGACGGCCCGTTCATAATCAATTCTCAGGCCGAGGGCGGATGGCGGAGCGCTGACCATGCCCCCTTCGTAAGTCAGGGTCAGAGGCAGTCCGGCAGCCGGAGCGTAAACACGGCTCAGCCGCCGGACTGCTTGCTCAGGGGTCAGATATCCGACGTCCACATTACCGATGTGCAATTGATAACGGAGACGGGTTGAGGCGGACGCGACAATTACGGTATAGAAGACGACCAAGGTAAACAGCAGGAAAAAGCTGAATTGGCGCAGCGGTCCGGCCGGGATTTTTCGGGTTAGGGCAGGCGGCAGGAAAGGCATCCGGGTTTCCTCCTTAACGGGAAGTAACAAAGCCTTCTAATATGATTATGCAACAAGTTAATAATTTATTTCGCCGGCGCATAGATTGTCCCTCCCTCGCGCAAAATTGCAGGAGAATAATGAAAACGGGAGGATGAACATGGAACGGGAAAAGCAAATCGCCGCTATTGTCGATTTTGTCGGAAGGTATCATGAATCACAGGCGTCGCGGGTAATCTGCCGCCGCGCCCTGACGGATTACGACGGTGGCATCAGCGGGGAGATGCTGCTCAATTTGGAGAATAAACTGCGGCAGGCGCCCGATGATGAGATTGCGTCTTTCCATGACTTAGTCAGGTGAGCAGCGGAGCGCCCGCTCAAGTGGGCGGCAAAAGAAGCGCCGGCCGGAAAATATGCGGGAGGATGCCTAATGGAAGATGCGAAAAAGGTGTCGGCGATGGATGACCGGAAGCTCCGGGAGGAGTACGGCCGGGTAAAAAACGAGCTGCACCGCGGCTTTCGTTACGGCTTATGGTGCAAGGTGGAAGCTGAACTCAGCCGGCAGCTCGCCGTGCTTGAAGCGGAATTGAAGACGCGGCAACGAGACTCCGGGGCGCACGGAGCGGCGGCCGGGGATTAATTCCGCCGCCGTCCAGCTTTGTCTGGGGCGGCTGACCCCGGCGATTATTCCGCCGGCGGCAGGGTTTTTTGCCGGGAAGGCGAATAAAGAGATGCAGAAAAACGGGAAGGAGGCAGCAGAATGGCGGTATGGGTCTGCACCGGTTGCGGGGCAACGAAGGAAGGGCGCTGCAAGCCGAAAAAATGCGCTGCCTGCGGCGGCGGCACATTTGAAAAAGATCAGAAGAAAGCGGCAGACAGCAAATAGCTGTCTGTCCCGTTATCCGGACAGATGGCCGAATCAGTTGCGGACGGGGCGGAAGGCGCCAATCAATCTGGGCAGAGCCGGAAGCGAGGCAACGATATTGCGCTTCGGTGCTTTGCCGCCGGGACGGTTGCCGGCGATATTCCGGTTGAGACGGCCGTTTGGAACTGCTCCGGGTGGCGGATAAGAAGCGGAAAAATTGCTAATTACCCATTTTGGTAAGGCTGCGGGCCGTGTGCCACCGTCCGTCCGAACCAAGCGCTGTCGCTGAGCGGCGCCCGGGCTGGCATGGATACTGACAAATGCCTCTTGTGCTGATATTGCAGCCCCCGGCTGTCCGCAGCTTGCCATGCGTCTGATTAAGTCCGACCGGCGAAATGCGGGGGATGATTGACAGCAGCCGGAAACTGAAATATAATCAAAATAGTGATAAAGGGGAGTAGCTCAAAGTTTGACGAAGAAGGCGTCAGGACGGCAGAAAGCCCGCTTTCTTACCAAGGAGATAATCCTTGCGAGCAAGACCTTTATTTTATCCTCGCAGACCGACGGGGTAAAATAAAGGTCTTTCTGTTTTGCCGGTCGGTAAACAAAGGAGGCGGAAGATTTGGCAGCAGATGTTATCTGGCATACCCTGGAAGATGCCGAAGTATGTACCTTATGCCGGACGGACCCGGAAGGAGGTCTGGGTGCCGCGGAGGCAAAGCGGCGGCAACAGGAATACGGCGCGAACGAACTGACTGAGAAGAAGGCCGTATCGCCGCTCGTGCTGTTCTTGGGACAGTTCAAGGATTTCATGGTGCTCGTGTTGGCCGGAGCGGCAGTACTGTCGGGCTTTTTGGGCGAAATTGCCGATACGGTGGCGATTTTGACCATTATCGTCTTGAATGCCGTGCTTGGGTTCATCCAGGAATACCGGGCGGAGAAATCCATTGCCGCTCTGAAAAAAATGGCGGCACCGACAGCAAAAGTCATCCGGGACGGGGCGCCCGGCGAGGTGGCGGCCAGAGATCTTGTGCCGGGTGACATCCTTCTGCTCGAAGCGGGCGACCGGATTCCGGCCGATGCCAGATTGCTGGAAGCGAACTCTCTGAATGTGGACGAATCGATGTTAACCGGAGAGTCCACTGCGGTGCGCAAGCATGCGCTGCCTTTGCCCGGCGGTGATTTGTCCATCGGCGACCGGAAGAATATGATTTACATGGGGACGAATGTGACGGACGGCCGCGGCCGGGCAGCCGTGGTCGCAACCGGCATGAAAACCGAAATGGGCCGGATTGCCGGTCTCATTCAGGCTGTGAAGGAAGAGATGACTCCGCTGCAAAAACGTTTGGAACAATTGGGGAAATTGCTTGTCGCCGGCTGCATCCTTGTCTGCCTCGTGGTCGTCGCGACCGGGCTGTTGCGGGGCGAGCCGCTGATGACGATGATTATGTCGGGGATCAGCTTGGCTGTTGCGGCAATTCCGGAAGGGTTGCCGGCGATAGTCACTGTCGCCCTGGCGGTCGGCGTGCAGAGAATGATCAAGCGCAAGGCTCTGGTTCGCAAACTGCCGGCGGTGGAAACTCTCGGCTGCACGAACGTTATCTGCTCGGATAAGACGGGTACTCTGACGGAAAATAAGATGACGGTCCGCAAGATTTACGCAGGCGAAGTTTTATATTATGTGTCCGGGGTCGGCTATGTTCCCGAAGGCACTTTTACAGTCGGTGAAGACACTGTTGCGCCCCATGAGGCGGAGATATTGATGAAAACGTTGGAGTATGGCGCACTATGCAACAACGCGGCCCTGAAAGCGGACACAATATCCAGCGGCGAAGGGAAGGCGCGGCAGCATTGGCAGATCCTCGGCGACCCGACGGAAGGGGCGATCATCGTCGCGGCCGGCAAAGCCGGAATTCGGCAGGATGAGCTGAAACAACGCTATCCCCGCCGGCTGGAAGTTCCTTTCGACTCGACCCGAAAACGGATGGCAGTCGCCTGCGCCGATACGGACGGGACCCAGATAGTCTGCGTGAAAGGGGCCGCCGACATCGTTCTCGAACTTTGCCGGGAAATCAGAACCGAGGCAGGCGTCCGGCTTTTGACCGAGGCGGACCGGCAAAACATCCTCGCCGCCAATGAGAATATGGCACGGGAAGCTTTGCGGGTGTTGGCTGTTGCCGGCAAGCGGGTCAGCGAATTAGCGCCGGACACTCCGCCGGAGGCGGTCGAAAGCGACCTTGTTTTTTACGGCCTCGTCGGAATGATTGACCCGCCGCGGCTGGAAGTGAAGAAAGCGGTAGCGAAATGCCAGGAAGCCGGTATCGGGGTAGTGATGATTACCGGCGACCATCCGACGACAGCGGCAGCCATCGCCCGGGAAGTCGGTCTGCTGCGGGAAGGCGGGACGGTGTTGACCGGACGGGAACTGGAACAAATGCCGGACGGGGAATTGCAGGAAAGAGTTACCCGCACCAGTGTCTTTGCCCGGGTGTCGCCCCACCACAAGCTCCGAATTGTTAAGGCGCTGGAAGCGAACGGGCAAGTTGTCGCCATGACCGGCGATGGAGTGAACGACGCCCCGGCCGTCAAGGAAGCCGGTATCGGCATCGCGATGGGGATAACCGGGACGGATGTGACGAAAGAAGCTTCCTCGATGGTTCTGTTGGACGACAATTTCGCCACGATTGTAGCTGCAGTGGAGGAAGGCCGGGCGATTTACGCCAATATCCGCAAATTTATCCGTTATCTCCTTTCCTGCAATACCGGAGAAGTGCTGACCATGTTCCTGGCTGCCTTGCTGCGCCTGCCCTTGCCGTTGCTGCCCATCCAGATTCTGTGGGTGAACTTGGTGACGGACGGTCTGCCGGCCATCGCCCTCGGCGTCGACCCGGCCAGCCACGATATTATGATGCAGCCTCCCCGCGGTAGCGGAGAGAGTGTATTCGCCCGCGGCCTGAGCCGCAAAATTATCGTCCGGGGTGTTCTAATCAGCGTCGCGACCCTCGGTGCCTTTGTCTGGACATTGACAGCGACGGGAGAGAATCTGGCCACAGCGAGGACAGTGGCTTTCGCAACCCTGATAACAGCCCAGCTTTTTCATGTTTTCGACTGCCGTTCGGAAAGCCAATTCATCTGGCAGGTGGGTTTATTCAGTAATCCTTATCTGGTCGCGGCGGTTGTCGTCTCCGATGTTCTATTGTTCGCCGCTGTTTATGTTCCCTTTCTGCAGTCTGTTTTCAATACTGTGCCTCTGGCAATAGCGGATTGGTTGCTGGTTATTCTTGCCGCCGCCAGCGTCAGCGGGTTAAGCTGGGTGGCGGATACGATAAACGGATATCTGCAGCGGCAGCAGTCGACCCGGGGCCGGGCTTAAAGCGCGGCGCTACAGCCCAAAGAGGCCGTCCGTGGGTAGTCCGGGCGGCCTCTTTTCACTTGGCGGGCGGCTGGGCATCGGCGAAGCGAGGCTGCTTTAGCCTTTGCTTTCGGCCAAGCTGCTCCCGGGTGCGTCTTTCTTCTCCGGTATAGCCGGCTGCCGGCATGCGCCGCGCCGTCTTCGGCAATGCTATATCTGGAGAGGCACGGCTTATTGACGGAAAGGATGCTTTCTGCCATAATAAAACGGGCGGTTTCCCGCCGGAGACGACAGTGGGGTGTTTGAGCATGACACGTTACGATAAAATTTTAATTACGGCACTGTTGCTGTGCGGGGCGGTCGCTCTCCTGGGCGTCCGGCTGCTGACGGCCGGACGCGGGGGCGGGATGGTAGTGCTGCAGCGGGGCAGCGAAATTGTGGAAACACGGCAATTTCTGTCGGCCGGGAAAAATGAGATTCTGACCATTACCGGGCCTTTGGGCGACAGCCGGGTGGAAATAGCCGGCGACAAAGTGCGCATGCTCGCTTCCCCCTGTCCGGATAAGACGTGCGTCCGGATGGGCTGGATCGGGACGACGGGGCAGACTGTCGTCTGCATCCCGAATCAGGTTGTCATAACCATTACCGGGGAAAAGGGTGGCTTCGACGCGGTCAGTTACTAAACGGGCGGGAGGAAAGAGATGAGCCGGACGCGAAAGATAGTCTTCATGGCCCTTCTCCTGGCCATGGCCATAACGCTTCATATTTTTGAGAGTTTTTTGCCTAATCCGTTTCTTTTTCCGGGCGCCAAGCTCGGCTTGGCCAATATTATCACTCTCGTGACCATTGTCCTGTTCGGAGTCAGATATGGTCTGAGCCTTGCCGTCCTGCGCAGCCTTGCCGGCTCGCTTCTCGGCGGGACCTTTCTGACTTTCGGGTTTTTTTTGAGTTTTGCCGGGGCGCTAAGCAGCGGTTTGATAATGGCGGCACTCTATTCTTATAGCCGTCAGCGCTTCAGCCTTATCGGCCTCAGTGTAGCCGGGGCGATATTCCACAATCTGGCCCAGTTGACTGTGGCCAGCATTTGGGCGGCAAATTTCGGTCTCTTCTTCTATTTCCCGTATTTACTATTTTTCGCCGTTCCTACCGGCTACTTCAACGCTCTGGCCGCCCGCCTGATTGTTCGTCTGCTGGCGCCCCGGCTTGGCCGCAGCGGCACATCCATTGCCGGATAACGACAATCCTGGTTTTGCCGCCGCGGAGCTATCGGCCGGAAACCGGCGGCGATTCCCGGCCAAGGAGGGAAGGCAATGCGCAAATTGACGCGCCACCAGATAACCGGCAAAAATTCATTGCGCCATTGGACCCGGATTGTGTCTCCGCTTCGGGTGGCTGTTAATTTTGTCGTCATTTACACTTGTCGCTTCCTCCCTTCCCTCCGGCTGAAGAATTGCCTTTACCGTCTGGTGGGGATGAAAATTGGCAAAGATGTGTCTGTCGGTCTGATGGCCATGTTCGATATCTTTTTCCCCGAATTGATTAGCATCGGCGAAAACAGTATCATTGGCTACAATGCAACCGTCCTGGCCCACGAATTCCTGATCAGCGAATGGGCGACCGGCCGGGTGGAAATCGGCCGGGATGTTCTGGTCAGCGCGAACACAACTGTTCTGGCCGGGGTGAGGATCGGCGACGGGGCTGTCGTCTCCGCCTGCTCCTTGGTCAATAAAGATGTACCGGCCAAAGCCAAAGTCGGCGGGGTGCCTGCCCGTCCTTTGACTGCAAGAAAAGAAAGATAAAGGAGACCGGAGCTTGCGGCAATTACGCGACATTATTCTGAAGATCAGATCACGGCGGGATTGGCTGATCGCGCTCATCCTGATTAATTTCGGCGGCAGCCTTTACGGGTTCTACTGGTATCGGGTCCAGCTGGCGGCGACGCCGTACCGGTTTTGGCTGTTTGTGCCGGATTGTCCCCTCGCCACACTTTTGTTCACGGTGGCGCTTATCCTGATTTGTCTTGGCCGGGAAGTCGTCCCGTTTACGGTACTGACGTTGTTCGGCCTGGTGAAGTACGGCTTCTGGACCGTTTTTGTCCTGGGACTGTATTGGGGGACGGGAGGACGGCTTGTTTTCACCGATTTCGCTCTTTTTGTCTCCCATCTTTGGATGGTGGCAGAAGCCCTTGTCTTCATCCCTTCCACGATCCGGCAGATTGGACATGCGGGAATTGCTTTTGCCTGGTTTCTGCTCAATGATTACATGGATTATGGTCTGGGTCTTTATCCCACCTTGCCGAAGCCGGAATTTTTGCCTCTCATCCGGGCGGTCAGCCTTCTTTCCACTCTGTTGCTGACGATTGGTTTCCGATGGGTGGCGCGGCGTCCGACTGGAAGCGGGGTATAGAAAGGTAAGGCTGCGACGCAGGGTAGAAATTGAAGATACTTTGCAGGCAGAAGAAGCCATTCGCTCGTATTGGATTGATTTGCTCATTTTGGCTCTCGCTCTGGGGACGGACGCTTTCTCTCTGGGGGCAGGCATCGGTCTGCAGGGAGTAATCTGGCCGGAAATTTACCGCATCAGTTCGGTTATTGGTTTATTCCATATCCTGATGTCCCTGGCCGGACTGTTGCCGGGGAGCTTTTTCGGGCAGGCGGTGAGGATGATTGGGACGGCAATCGGCGTCGTATTGCTGACGGGAATGGGAATAGAAATTGCCTGGAACGTTTGGCGTCAATCTTTCGCCGCTGTCGCTCTGTTCGGGGCAGCCGGCGGGATGATAACGGCTACCGGACTTGTCTCCGGCAAAAAAGCGGGCAGTTATTTGGCGGGATGTGCGGAAGCAATCGGCGGCCTGGTTCTGTTCACGCCCCGAATAAAGTTCCGGCTGGGATAGCGGAAAGAGCAGCCCGCGCCTCGGGCTGACGAACTCCTAACAACCGGGATAGACGCCCGGCTGTTTGTTTCCGGTCTTCGTTCCGGGCCTGGGCGCTGGGAAGGAATTCCGCCGGTGTTGCGGAATATAGAGAAGGGCGGGGTGAGCGGCTGTCAGCCGCGGCCGCGCCGGGAATGTATCTGGGTTTGGGGGATTGACGCAGTATGCGGATGGTTTGTTTGGATAAGGCAGCAGCCGGCAGGCAACTCGCACATTCGATTGTCGGGGCGGACGGGCAGGTATTGCTGCACGCCGGAGTGACTTTGACGGAGAGATTCGTCGAGCGCCTGCGTAAGAAAGGCTATCGTAGCGTCTATATCCACGATGAATTCACTCGGGGTATCGCCGTTGACGACATTATCAGCGATGAGACGCGGCGGAAGGCGACCGAGGCGGTTAAGGAGACGATGGAGAAATTTGAGCGGGGCGAAATGATTGACAGCCTTAAAGTTAAAAACTCCGTTCGCCGGATAATTGAGGAACTCCAGGACAACAGCGGTATCCTGGCCGGGCTTTCTACCATTCGCAATTTTGATGATTACACATTTGCTCATTCGGTCAACGTCTGTACTCTGTCCCTTGTTTTGGGCATCAGTCTTTATTTCGATTATGATCAGCTTTACGAGTTGGGTGTCGGGGCGATGCTGCACGATATTGGGAAAACCCTAGTGCCGGCTGCCGTCCTCCAGAAAGAAACGAAGCTGACAGCACAAGAGTGGCTGGCAGTTAAAGGGCACCCGGCTTTAGGGTTTGATATCCTGCGGCAGAGTTTTGATATCAGCTTATTGTCGGCGCACATCGCTTTCCAGCACCATGAGCGAAACGACGGTAGCGGTTACCCAAGGGGCCTCAAGGCGGACGATATCCTGGCCATCGCCAAAATAACCGCTATTGCCGATGTTTTCGACGCGATTACCCACGACCGAGTTTACCGTCCGCGTCTTCCTTTGCATGAAGCTTACAATGTGATGCTCCAGGCGATGGAAGCGCAGCTTGAGCGCCTATATGTGCGGCGCTTTTTGGACCGGGTGGCACTGTACCCGAATGGAACGATAGTCCGTCTCAGTACGGGGCAAATCGGCGTCATCGCCCGGCAGGAGGAGCGTTTCAATTATCGTCCGGTGGTGCGGCTGATTACCGATCGCTACCAAAGGCCTCTCTTCGAATGGCGGGAAATCCGCCTGACGGAAAAGCCGGCGCTGGAAATCATTGAGGTCCTGCCCGACTATCCTTTTGGCGCTCCGGACCGGAATTGAGTTGTTGCAGGTTATCCCGGCAGTCGCGGCACACTCCGTAAAACTCTGCCCGGTGTCCTTTGACCGCAAAGCCGGTCCTGGCGGCGATTGACGCATCGATTTTCGGGTCGACCGGTCCGGGCACGTCAAACATCCGCTCGCATTTCTCGCAGACGAAATGATAATGGTTAATCGGGTTGCCGTCAAAACGGCTGAAAGTGTTACAATAAGTGAGTTCAAGGATCTCGCCCCGCTTCCGCAGCAAATTCAGATTGCGGTAAACGGTGCCGAGACTGATATTGGGAATTTCCTGCCGGACTTGTTCATAAATCCAGTCGGCGGTAGGATGAATATTGGTGCTGCGCAGTACCTGCAAGATGACATCCCGTTGCCGACTGTGCCGGGAACCTCTGGGTTCTTTGCTCAATTGCCTCACCTTTTAGATATTTAGTAGTAGTACTCATTATTATTATATCAAAAAAAGGTGGGGTGGCAAGTCCTGCTATTTGTCCCGGGCCAAGCGCCGGGATAACGGCCGCTCCGCCGGATAGACTGGGAGGCTGCTGTCATTGCTGATAACCATTGATTCCCGTCTCATCGCACAATATCCTTCGCTTTGCATCGGCGTTGTCGCCGCCCGGGCAGTGAACAACCGCACCCCGGGTGCGGCGGCACAGCTGCTGGCCGTCCGGGTGGCGGCAGCGAGGCAGGCACTGGGGACGATGCCGCCCGGGCAGCATCCCCGGATTATTCCTTGGCGGAATGCCTACTCGGCTTTCGGGGCCAAGCCGAGCAAATACAATTCTTCGGTGGAAGCTCTGCTCCGCCGGGTGCAGAAAGGCGACGCCCTTCCTTCGATAAATCCGTTAGTTGATTTGTATAATGCTGTTTCCCTGCAATACGTCATTCCGGTTGGCGGCGATGATTTGGCGAAAGTGGAAGGAAACATTGCTTTGACATATGCCGCCGGTAATGAACGATACGTCCCTTTGCATTCCTCTGCTCCGGAAACCCCCCGCCCCGGTGAAGTTGTATACGCCGACGAGCGGGATATCCTCTGCCGGCGCTGGAATTGGCGGGAAGGGGATAAGACAAAATTGACGGAAGAAACGCAGGAAGCAGTACTTTTTCTGGAAGGGCTGTCCCCGGTAACCCGGGAAGAAATCGCCGCCGCCGCCCGCGAATTGGCGGAGCTGATTGCCGTGCACTGCGCCGGGCAATGCACCGTTCATCTCCTGACGGCCGACGCCTTAAGCTGCGAAATCTAAAAGTTGCTCCCGCAAGAATATTCTTGCGGGAGCAACCGTTGCTACCGCTATCGGTCCGGCTTGCGCGTGCGTTTACAGGATACCGCCGTTGCGGACGTAGTCAAAGCCGGTCTCGGCCACCATGCTTTCCGACTCACGGATGAGCGCGGTCAGATTAAGATCAGCCGCCGTCCCATAATTGGCCATCAGGGCTTCGATGGCGTCAAGAGTGTTTTCTGCCGCACTGGCGGTCACCCGAATGCAGTATTTGCCGAGACGGCGAAAGAGGCTGACGTCTTGGCAGTCTTGGTAATATTTTTCGTCCAAGGCTCGAACCATTTCCTGCAGCGTTGCATAGTCGTTCGTCTTGTAGACGAGAATCCGCTGTTTCTTCATCAAGCGACCTCCTGACCGATTTGAGTATTGACAGTCATTATTATAACACAAGCGGCTGCGTTTCAACAGCAGCCCGATTCATTTTGCGCGGGATAATTCGGCCAGCCGCTACGCCTGCATAGGGAAGAGATGCGGGTGGGAGAATATGGGCGGACAGCCGAAACCGGGCAAAACCGCGGACTGCTTGTGCCGGGGCGAAAAATCGCCTATAATGTTTATATTGGCAACGTTAACCAAAGTGAGTTCCGCTGCCTGCCGCCGGCCGGGAGAAGATTAAAGGAAGAGGAAGGTGAAACTATTGCGACCGTTGACGTTTCGGAGTATTCGACCGACTAAGAACATTCCGCCGCCTCCTTTGGAAGAGCTGAAAGGCGGCTTAAAGAAAGTGCTGGACGAAAATCTGCAGCCTTCCGAGAAACTGCGCATCTGCATTGAAGGCGGCGCCGGTGAAGCGTTGGTGGCCACCGACAAGCGGGTGATGATGCTGAAGGCCGGTTTCCTGGCCGGTGCCTACCGCGGTCCCCTTTGTTTTTCCCTTAATTACGAAGATATTGATTACTTCAAGTGGGGAAAACGGCGTTCCCTCGAGATCGTCCCTTATCGGGGGAGAAAATTGCGCGGCTGCATCATGACGTTTCTGCCGTTTCAGGACGACAAGTTTATCGGCGCGGTTAATTTACTGGCTGATCTGGTGCTGGCAATAAGGAAGAAGAATAAGGCAAAAGACACGTCAAACGGCGAGGCTGGCGCCGGTCAGCTGATTGTTGGCTCCGAAGAAGGCGGAAAGAGCGAATAATTCAGGTTATTCTGGGTTGCGGTAACCGAAACTGTGCCGGCAGCAGAAGACACGTTTTGCAGTCATCACCGGCCATAATGAATATCGGGGAAAAAGGATCCGACAACCATTAGATATCCTTTCGCGGTTGCCGGATCTGTGTCTTTAAGCTGTTATTAAATACTGTTCTTCATAGCCTCAATACTCAATGGTAACACCGGACACGGGGCTGGCGTTATTTATTTCCTCCGAACCGCAAGCCAGACTTCGCTATAAGCGTAATCTTTTTGGTGCTTATCCATTTTCGTAACAGAAAAAGCCGGGGCTTTGACTGCTTCGAAGTTGGAAGAAGGGAGTCATTCCGAAAATATTTTTGCCATTGTTTCCTGTGACATTGCCGGAAAAGGTCCTTCATTGGGGAATACCGCCCAGGTATGGGCTGCGACCGGTATTTTCTCTAAGTGATTCACTGATTTGATTTTCCGTAGTCAAGACCCCGATCAAATGTGTCAAATCTCCTTCTTCTTTCAGAAAATCGGCGTCAGCATCATAAGAAGCGTTGACGATTTCGTAAGGCTCGATATTTTGCAGAGAATGCATTTCTTCTTTTTGTTCATCCGTTATGCTTTCCGCCAGTTTCACAATCGCATTGTTAACGCCCTAAAATGCATGGGGACACGTCCGGTCACGCCAACCAGATTAAACGCCGGTTTATCTTCAATTCTATATTCCATTACTGTTCCTCCTTTGACGGTGATCGCGAACGAAAGCTTGGGGAATGATTAGCTGCAGCTTGTTTCGGCAGTTTGCGAGGGCAAGAAACCGCTCCATTTTTTAAAAGCCCGGGTAAATCCGTCTATTGATTGATAACCATATTTAAAAGCGACATCAGTCACTTTTTCCCCTTGCAGCAAATCCTGATCTGCCGCTGACAGCTTTCTGTTTTTGATATATTCGCTGAGCGTCAACCCGGCAGGATAATAGAATATCTTTCGGAAGTGATAATCGGATACTCCGGCGTAGCCAGAGATTTCTTCCAGAGACAGATTTTCGGTTAAATGATCTTCAATGTACTCAATTACCTGATTTAATTCTTTTAGCATGACCCACCTCCTTGCTCTGTTACATAATACCGATAATATTATTATGATGCTCGACTTTTTCACTTAGTTTGTATCGAATTTCCCGTCTGAAAAACCCGGGACACCCCGGGTTTTTCAGACGTT
The DNA here is from genome assembly GCA_050943375.1 of bacterium. Classification (GTDB taxonomy): domain Bacteria; phylum Bacillota; class SLNR01; order SLNR01; family JBMNPB01; genus JBMNPB01. Next base: position 104,204 of record JBMNPB010000003.1, on the reverse strand, counting down.
TTTGCGGTAAATGAAGGAAAGGTGAGTCGTCAATCCATAGCGTTCCGGATTGAAGATGCTTTCTGTGTTACCGGTCACGAAAAATCCGCCAGGCCGAAGTGCCCGGACGAAGCGGGGATAAACTTTCGCCTTGGCCGCGTCAGTAAAATAAATCAACACATTGCGGCAGAGAATCAGATCGCAGTTTTCCGGATAAGGATCGGTCAGCAAATTATGTCGGGAAAAAGTGATTTTCGCTTTCAGGCAGTTGCGGACACGGTAGATGCCGCCGTCCGGCGTCAGATATTTTTCCCGTAGCTGAGGGCTCACATTGGCCAGTTGTTTGGCCTGATAGGTGCCTTCCTGCGAGCGCCGCAGCATGGTTTCATCCAGGTCGGTCGCGGTAATCTGCCAGGGGCCGGCCGGGTCGGCTTCCTCCAGCAGGATGGCGAGGGAATAAGGTTCTTCTCCGCTGGAGCAGCCGGCGCTCCAGATTCGCAGATTCCGGTTCTGTTGCAGGAGTTGCGGGATGATGATCTGTTTCAGTTCACTGAATTTTTCCGGATTGCGAAAGAACTCGGAAACATTGATGGTTATCCGGTCCAGGAAACGTTGATATTCCAACGGGTCTCCTTCGAGAAGCGGCAGATATTCGGCGAATGAGCTGACCTTGGCTCTTTCCACCAGACCGCGGAGGCGGCGGTGCATCTGTTGCTGCTTATAATCGTCTAAGTTGATACCGGTTTTCCGGAAGATTATCTGTTTGAAATTGTCGTAATCGGTTGCCAAAGCGTTTCCCTCCTGCTTTGCTTTGCGGCTTTTATTCGACAAAGAGCAGGGACATCCTCTTCCGGGACAGCAATATTAGTCAAGTCAGGGCGTAATAGGAAGTAAAGGAGGGGTATTTGCGGCAGGGTGATAATAATCGCCTCTGGGGCTAATCAGAAAACCTTGTCGTCGTAACGATATTACGAAAGTAGGGAATTTTGTATCCTTTTTTGTCTATTTGCGCAGATATTGCTGCCGGGAAGGCAGGTGCAGCAGATGGAGGAAGTGAAGGAAATGGATCGGGCGGAACGGCAGATCGTTGTTTTTAATCTGGCCGGAGAAGCATATGGCGTGGATATTACGGCAGTACAGGAAATTATTCATTTGCGGAAAATTACCCATGTCCCCCGGATGCCGCCAGAAGTGAACGGGGTGATTAATCTGCGAGGAAAGATTGTCCCGGTCGTTGATTTGCGCCGCCGCCTCTCATTGCCTTGCCGTCCTCTGGGCGAGGAGAGCCGGATAATTGTCGTGCGGGCGGATGACTGCACTCTTGGGCTGATTGTCGACGGGGTGCACGAGGTCCTCCGGATCGATCTGAGTTTGATTGAGCCGATTTCAGCTTTTGTTGTCAATGTTGATACCGATTATTTGACGGGAGTTGTCAACAGCGAAGAACGGCTGATTGTACTGATTGATTTGGACCTGATATTCCCCAGCGGCCGGCAAAGCGGGAAAGCGGCTATCTGAGCGACGGGGTGATGAAATTGGACGAAGGAATGGAAAAATTTCTGGATGCTTATCTGGAGGAAATGGACGAAATGCTGCAAGCTTTGGGGCAGCATATTCTCGCTCTCGAAAAAGAACCGGATAATATTGCCGTTATCCAGGAATTGTTTCGCTGCGCGCACACTCTTAAGGGCAGTTCCGGGGCAATGGGATTTTCTGCTGTCAGTGAACTGACGCACGAGATGGAAAATGTCCTGGATCGTCTTCGCAATGGGGAAATGAACGCGGGACAAGATATTATCGATGTGTTGTTAGTCTGTCTCGATTTGCTGACGGATATCCGGGGGAAAATAGCCGCCGGCGGGGAGGCTGAAACGGACATCAGCGCTGCGGTGGCGGCTTTGCATTCGGCCCTCGCCGGGCTGGCGTCCGCCGCTCAGACTGACGAGGCTCCGGCCGCACCGTCCGGCCCGGACGAGAGGGAGTTAGCGCAGTGGGCGGCAGACGGCCTCGCGGTTTTCCAGGTAACAGTGGAAATGGAAGATGATTGCACGATGAAATCGGCTCGCGCCTTCATTGTTCTGAACAATCTGAAGGCGCTCGGGGAAGTGCTCCATGTTGCCCCCGCGCCGGAAAACTGGGACACCGGTACGGCGGAGCAGATAATGCAGGTAGTGGTGGCGACGGACCGGACGGCCGAAGAGATTCGCATCGCCGCCGAAACTGTGTCGGAAATCAAACAGGCGACTGTCACTCCTTATGCCGAACGGCTGAGCGCTCCGGCCGAAGCGGAGAAGAGAGACCCGGGCAGCGCAGCGGTCCGGCGGGAAGAGCACAATGCCGGGCGGACGCCGGTGAACAAGACGGTTCGGGTTAATGTCGCAACTCTTGACAACCTCCTCAATCTGGTTGGAGAATTGGTTATTGAACGTATCCGTCTTTCTCGCATCGGCGAAACGTTTGCGGGCAAATATGAGTCGGATGAACTGACCCGCGACTTAAACGATGCCGTTCTCCAGCTGGCCAAAATCTCCGATGATTTGCAGGAAGAGATAATGAAAGCGCGCATGCTGCCCATCAAGCATGTCTTTAACCGTTTCCCGCGGATGATACGGGATTTGTCCCGGGAAACCGGCAAAGAGATAGATTTTGTCGTTCAGGGTGAGGAAACCGAACTTGACCGCTCGGTGATGGAGGAGATCGTCGACCCTCTGATGCACCTTTTGCGCAACTCAGTCGATCATGGAATTGAGTCGCCCGAAGAAAGGATCCGGCGCGGCAAAGAGCGCCGGGGAACAGTTGCTTTGTCGGCGCTGCATGCGGAAAACCATATTCTGATTACCGTCCGGGATGATGGCAGAGGGCTCGATTGTGAGAGGATTAAGGCCAAAGCCGTGGCGAGAAGGCTTATTACTGAGGATCAGAGCAAGGCACTGACAGAGGCGGACACGATTGATTTGCTCTTTTCGCCCGGGTTCAGCACAGCGGAAAAAGTCACCGACATTTCCGGACGCGGCGTTGGCCTTGATGTAGTGAAGACAAATCTTGAGAAATTGAATGGAGCAATCAGCGTCGAGAATTATTCCGGGGCCGGGGCCGTTTTCACGGTGAAGCTGCCGCTGACTCTGGCAATCATGCAGGCCCTTCTGATCGGGGACGCCGGGCGGATTTACGCTGTTCCGCTCCTGGCCATCGCCGAAATCATCATGGTTGACCCGAAAGAGGTCAAGACGGTAAACGGCCGGGAGGTAATCCTGCTGCGGGACAAAGTCCTGCCGCTCGCCCAGCTGGCCGGCGTGTTCGGCTATCAGTCCGAACCGTTAGCTCAGCGCAAGAAACTGTATGTGGTGGTGGTAGGCGGCGGCGACCGCCGGGTCGGTCTCGTAATCGACCGTCTGATCGGGGAAGAAGAGATGGTTATCAAATCCCTCGGTGATTTCTTCGGCGAGATTGCCGGCATCGCCGGGGCCACCATCCTCGGAGACGGCTCGATTGCTTTGATACTCGACGTTCCCGGCTTAATCAAATCGCTGACCGCGGTTCATTAGGACAAAAGAATGGAAGCGGCTTTGCCGCGGACTGAAGGTGGTAATCAGATGGATATTACTGTAATAGTCGGTATTGTGGCCGGCATCTCCCTGGTCATCTGGGGAATTGCGCTGGGCGGTGATTTGGGCGTGTTTTACGATTTTTCCTCCATTGTGATCACTCTGGGGGGAACACTTGCCGGCACTCTGATCAGTTATTCCGGGCGGCAGCTGCGCGAGGTGGGGAAAACGCTTAGGGTGGTATTCCAGCAGAAGCAAGTTGACCCGCTGGACATTATTGACCGGCTTGTCTCCTTTGCCACCAAAGCGAGGCGGGAAGGGCTGCTGGCACTGGAGAGTGACGCGGAAGAACTGGACGACGATTTTCTGAAAAAAGGTATTCAGCTTATCGTCGACGGGACGGACCCGGAATTGGTCAGAAGCATCATGGAAACCGATCTGGCCTTTCTGGAGGAGAGGCACAAAGACGGCAAGGGCGTCTTCGATACGGCCGGAACGCTTGCCCCTGCTTTCGGCATGATCGGCACCCTTATCGGCCTGGTCAGTATGCTGAAAAATTTGAATGACCCGGATGCGATCGGCCCCGGCATGGCCACGGCTCTTCTGACCACCTTTTATGGGGCAATGCTGGCAAATCTTTTGTTTATTCCCCTGTCCGGCAAGCTGGCAGTGAAGAGCCGCGAGGAAATTTTCCGCAAAGAGATTATGGTGGAAGGAATTCTCTCGGTCCAGGCCGGCGACAATCCGCGGATTGTGGAAGAGAAACTGAAAGCATTTTTGTCGCCGCGCCTGCGCCTCCGTCCGGAAAAAAAGACGGCGGCAGATGTGGACGTGGCGCCCAGCGGAAATCTTGGCCTAGACAGCAAATAGCATGAGCGCATGATTGGGAGGGCGACAGATGGCAAACACAGTATTGGTTGTTGACGACGCGGCATTTATGAGAATGATTTTGAAAAACATCCTGACAGCCAAAGGCTTCGAAGTAATTGAAGCTGTCGATGGCAGCGACGCTGTCAAAAAGTACCGGGAGCATCAGCCGGATTTGGTGACGATGGATATTACCATGCCGGAGATGGACGGACTTACGGCGGTAAAAGAAATTAAAAAAATCGACCCCAGTGCCAAAATCATCATGTGTTCCGCTATGGGGCAGCAGGCGATGGTCATCGAAGCCATTCAGGCCGGAGCAAGGGATTTCATCGTCAAGCCGTTTCAACCGGAAAAAGTCATGGAGGCAATAGCCAAAGCGATCGGATAACTCAGAGCGGGGGTTGCGGTGTCTTGACAAAAAGAATAAAAGTACTGATTGTTGACGATTCCCTGTTCCTGCGCAGCGTCCTGACGAGCCTCCTTGAAGATGATCCGGAAATCATCGTTTGCGGCACCGCCGTCAACGGGGCTGACGCTTTAGAAAAGGCCGCGCTACTGGCGCCGGACGTAATCACCCTCGATGTGGAGATGCCGGTTGAGGACGGAATTTCCGCTTTGCGCCGGATTATGGAAAGAGACCCGCTACCGGTCATCATGCTTAGCAGCCGGACGCGGCAGGGAGAGAGAGTTACGCTCCAGGCGTTGGAGTTGGGCGCTTTCGACTTTGTCACCAAGCCCGCCGGCGCACCTTTCGCCAATGTAGAAACCATCGGGGCCGAACTCCGGGCGAAGATCAAGGCGGCGGCAAAATGTCCCATTGAGCGTCTTGGTCGGTCGGTCAGGGCGGCTTGGCCGGCTGCCCCGGCGCCGGCTGTTCCCGCCGGCGGCGAGGCAGCCAGAGTAGTTGCCGTCGGTTGTTCTACCGGCGGTCCCCAGGCTTTATATCGAATAATACCGGCCTTGCCGGCAGAACTGCCGGCTGCTGTATTAATTGCCCAGCACATGCCGCCCGGTTTCACCGCCACTCTGGCCGAACGGCTCAACTTCCTGAGCCGTCTGACCGTCAAGGAGGCGGAGCCGGAAGAAAAAGTTACGACGGGCACAGTCTATATCGCTCCGGGCGCGTCTCATCTGGAAATCGCCCCCGGGAAAAACCGGCCGGGCTGGTTTATCCGGTTGAGCCGGGAGGAACGCGGCTTTCTTTACCGTCCTTCGGCTGACTGCCTGCTCACTTCTGTCGCCCGGGTTTGCCGGACGAAAGCCGTGGGGGTAATCCTGACCGGGATGGGGGCGGACGGCGCGAAAGGGATTATTGCCGTCAAGGAAGCGGGCGGCCGGACAATTGCCCAAGACGAGGCTTCCTGCGTCGTCTACGGAATGCCGAAAATGGCAGTGCAGACGGGACGGGTCGACAGAGTCGCCCCCCTGGCGGCCATCGCGACGGAAATCGAGTTGGCGGTGCGTCGTTCGCGTTCCGCCGGGAAGGAGCATTCACATGCTGAACAATGAGGCCGGTCTGTCTGAATGGCAAAGTGATGTTTTGCGGGAAGTATTCAATATCGGCGCCGGCAATGCCGCTACATCCCTGTCGCTGCTGCTGGACACGCCGGTCACTATGGATGTCCCGGAAGTGAAATTGCTGCCCTTTGCCGCCGTGGCGGATCAGCTGGGCGGGGAGGAAGAAATCGTCGCCGCCGTTCTCCTGACCATCGCCGGCAGTGCCGGCGGCAGTTTTGTTTTTCTCCTGCCGCTGTCGAGCGCCCGCAATCTTATCAGCAATTTGTTCGGCTTCCCAAAAGAGAAGGATGACTCCTTCAATGCCATGGAAATGTCTGCTTTGACTGAGACGGGGAATATCATGGGCGCCTCGTTCTTAAGCGCCTTAGCCGGGCTCACCGGCCTGGCTCTATCGGCGACCGTTCCGGATGCGGCCGTGGACATGGCTGGCGCCGTTTTGAGCGTCCCGCTCATCCGTGCGAGCCGTGACTTTGACTGCGCCCTAGTCATGGCAGCGCAGTTGGTCGCCCGGGGAGAGAAGATCGATTGTTTTTTCTTCCTCCTCCCCGACTCCGCTTTGCTGTCGGCTATTTTTGCTAAAATCAAGGTGGCGGCCGATGGGCAGCAGTATTAATATCAGGATGGGGGAGTATAACCACGGAACAAACGACGATATCCTGACCACGACGGCACTCGGGTCCTGTGTCGGCATCGTTCTTTATGATTCGCTGGTTCGCGTCGGTGGTCTGGCGCACATCATGCTCCCGTTCAGTCATCAATTCCGGGCTTCCACCCATCCGGCTAAATTTGCGGACACGGCGATTCCGGCCATGCTGGAAAAGATGTTCACTTTAGGGGCATATCGCTCCCGGATCTGGGCGAAAATCGCCGGTGGCGCACATATGTTCGCCCTGACGGCAAATTCTGATATCATGCGCATCGGCGAGCGCAATGTGGAGGCCGCCAAAGAAGTGCTGCGGCAGGAAGGCGTCCGCCTTATCGCCGAGGATACCGGCAGCAATTATGGCCGGAGCCTGGAATTTTTCCTTAGTACCGGCTTGGTCCTAGTCCGGGCGGCGGGACGGGGAACCGTAAAATTATAAGCATTGTACCGCCGGGTCGGCGCGGGAATAACGCCGTCCCGGCGGTTTTTTATTGGGCCGCCCCGGGACAGAAATTCACCTGCCGGCGGAAGGAAAGGCGGCGGAGCAGAGCGAAATAGCAAGAAAAGGAAAATGAGGGGGTGAGAGTATGGTGAAAGATCGCATTGACATCAAAACGCCGATTCCGGGGCCGAAATCGGTGGAATTGGGACGGCGGCGGCAAAAATGCGTGCCGCGCGGCGCTGCCAACGCGACGCCGATCTTCCCGCGGCGGGGCAGCGGTGCTGTGCTCGAAGACGTGGACGGCAACAGCTATCTTGATTTTGCCGGAGGAATCGGAGTGCTGAATGTGGGTTATTCCCATCCGGCGGTACTGGCGGCGGTGCAGGAGCAGATGGAGAGTTATCTGCATACCTGTTTTGCCGTCCTTCCTTATGAACCGTACATTGAACTGGCGGAAAGAATTGGGGCGCTGCTGCCGGGCTTTGCCGACCCGAAGGTTCTCTTTTTGAACAGCGGCGCGGAGGCGGTGGAAAACGCCGTCAAGATTGCCCGGGCGTATACCCGGCGCCCGGCCGTTATCGCCTTTGAGAACGCTTTCCACGGGCGGACTCTCCTGACTATGTCGCTGACGGCGAAAGTGAATCCGTACAAGTACAATTTCGGGCCTTTCGCCCCGGAGATTTACCGCCTGCCTTATCCGTATTGCTACCGCTGTCCTTTCGGACTTCGTTCCGGTGATTGCGGCCTCCATTGCCTGGAATATATCGAGGAAGCCATGGCGACCCATGTCGCCCCGGAAGATGTGGCGGCGATGATTGTGGAGACGGTGATCGGCGAAGGCGGTTTCATCGTTCCCCCGCCGGAATTCATTCCCGGTCTGAAGCGGATTTGCGAAAAACACGGCATCCTTTATGTCGCCGATGAAATCCAATCCGGTTATGGGCGAACCGGGAAAATGTTCGCATATGAGCATTACGGCATCGTGCCTGACCTGGTGACGATGGCCAAATCCATCGCTGCCGGGATGCCGCTGAGCGCCGTGGCCGGGAAAGCCGAAATCATGGACACACCCATCGCCGGCGGTCTGGGCGGCACTTACAGCGGTAACCCGGTAGCCTGCGCCGCCGGCATCGCTGTTCTCGATATTCTGGCGAAAGAGGATTTGCTGCACCGGGCGGCAGTGCTGGGGCAATACGCCCGGGAGCGGTTTAGGGCTATGCAGGCGAAATATCCGCTAATCGGCGACGTCCGTGGCCTGGGCGCAATGATGGCCATTGAATTGGTGCAGGACCGTACCGCCAAAGTACCGGCAACGGAAGCGACGAAGCAGGTAATGCAATATTGTTATGAGCAAGGGGTAATACTGGTCAAGGCCGGCATGCATGATAACATTGTCCGGCTGCTCGTCCCGCTGGTGATAACCGATGCGCAGATGGCAGCAGGAATGGATGTGATTGAGGCCGCTCTGGCCAGCTTGCCGGCCTGAGAGCGCGGCCTATTTCGAAGCGAGGTGATGATTATGCTGGGCGGTTACATGGGTAAAATCCTGCGGGTCGACTTGTCGGGTGGAAAGACGGACATTGTGACGGTGTCGGAAGACGTCTGCCGGCAATATCTGGGTGGCAGCGGGCTCGGCGCCAAATATTTGTTTGAGATGACGACAGCCGGGACTGACCCGCTCGGTCCGGATAATCCGCTATTTTTCCTGACGGGCCCCCTGACCGGGACAAGAGTTCCTCTCTCCGGGCGCCACGCCGTCGTGGCCAAATCACCCCTGACGGGAATCTGGGGTGAATCGGATTCCGGCGGGACATGGGGCGTGAAGCTGAAGCGGGCCGGTTACGATGGGATTATTGTCACCGGGAAAGCGCAGTCTCCCGTTTATCTCTGGGTGCACGAGGCCGGAGCGGAAATCCGGCCGGCGGCGCATCTCTGGGGCAAGGATACCTTCGAGACAGAAACGGCAGTCTTGGCTGAGACGCACCGGAATGCGGGCGTCGCCTGCATCGGGCCGGCCGGGGAAAAGATGGTGCTGCTGGCGGCGATAATGAATGACGGTAAGGATGCCCGTGCTGCCGGACGCTGCGGCCTCGGGGCCGTAATGGGTTCCAAAAACCTCAAAGCTGTCGCCGTTCACGGCACGCTACGCCCGCCCGTCGCCGACCCGGAACTGCTGGATTCTCTGGTCAAACAGATCGTACCGCAAATTGTGGAGAAAACCCGGGCGATGAGCCAGTACGGGACGTCCGGCGGGCTGATGCTGGCGGAAAAAATGGGTGATCTGCCGATTCAGAACTGGCGAGCCGGTAAATGGGAGCAAGGGGCGGAAAAAATTTCCGGTCAGACCATGGCGGAGACCATCCTCACCGGGTCTTATCACTGCCACGGCTGCGTCATCGGCTGCGGCCGGGTCGCCAAACAATATTTTCCGCCTTTTGCCGGCACTGACGGCGGCGGCCCGGAATACGAGACTCTGGGGATGCTGGGCAGCGCCGTTCTCGTCGATGATCTGGAAGCAGTAGCCAAGGCAAATGAACTGTGCAACCGGCTCGGGATTGACACTATCTCCACCGGCTCCGCCATTGCTTTCGCCATGGAAGCGTATGAGTACGGGATCATCACCGCGGATGACACCGGCGGAATGAAACTTGCGTGGGGCGACAGCGCAGCGATGCTCCGTCTCGTGGAAATGATCGGCCGGCAGGAAGGCATCGGCGCCTTGCTGGGGCAGGGGACTCGCCGGGCGGCGGCCGAACTGGGCGGCCTTGCCCCCGAATTCGCCATCAATGTCAAAGGACTTGATTTTCCAGCCCACGACCCGCGGGCTTACAGCAGCCTGGCAGTCGGTTACGCCACCTCAAACCGCGGGGCCTGTCATCTGCAGGGTTACAGTTATGCTTTTGAACGAGGTCTGAAATCCCCCGATCTCGGTTATCCGGAGCCGCTAGACCGTTTTGCCGCGGCCGAGAAAGGTGTCTTGGCGGCGGAGACTCAGAACCTGATGTGTCTTTTTGACTCCCTCAAAGTATGCAAATTCATCTTGAGCGGCGGGGTCGATGTCCATCATCTGGCCGAATGGCTCAATGCCGTGACCGGCTGGGACACCACGGTGGAGGAACTCCTCCGGACAGGCGAACGGCTTTATAATCTGAAACGGCTTTATAATGTCCGCTGCGGCATCAGCCGCAAGGACGACATCCTCCCGCCGCGGATTCTGACGCAGCCGCGCCGGGAAGGCGGCGCCGGCGAACATCTGCCGGCTTTCGGGCCGATGCTGGACGAGTATTACCGACACCGGGGCTGGAGCGAAGAAGGGATACCAACCCCGGCGAAATTGCGGGAACTCGGCCTGGCGGAGCCGGGCTCTCCGGCTTAGCGAAAACGGAGGTGGCGAAAGATGACGGAGCGGATTCGCAACGGATGGCTGTGCCGCAAAACCGTCTCGGCGGCGGCTCAGGTCTTTCGATATGGCACGAACGTCGGCGTCAGCGGTTTTTCCTGTTCCGGTTGCCCCAAACAGGTAATGCAGGCTTTGTCCGGCTGCTGGGCGGCGACGGGGGAGGAAATGAAAATCGATCTTCGGTCCGGAGTTTCCGCCGGGCCGGGGATCGGCGGGGCACTGGCCTGCCCGCCGGGCGGTGGCGAAGCGGCTGTCTTGTCAAAGCGATAAAGATATGCGGGCTTTGATCAACAGCAACGCGATAGGTTATCTCGACCATCATCTGAGTCACGCGCCCCAGGCAGTGCGCTATGTCTGGCACGGCGATCTGGCGGTAGCGGTAATCTAAGCCCTGCCGATTACCGAAGAAGGGAATATCATCCCACTATCGGCGCCGGTAATCCTCCCACCTTCATCCAAGCGGCAGTTACCGTCATTGTGGAGATTAACACGGCTCACCCGAATATTATGGAAGGGATACACGATATCTGTCTGCCGGCCGCTCCGGCCGGGCGGGATGTCATCCCCTCGTCCGGCCGGACCAGCGGATCGGAACGCCTTACCTCGCGGCGGAGCCGGATAAAATCAATTTCATCGTTGTTTCGGAACAGATTGAGAAAGGGACGACATACACCCCGGTGGAATTGGTACCCGAGCGAATCGCGGCTCATCTGATTGATTTCCTGACGAGGAAATCAAATCCGGCCACCTGCCGTCCCATCACCTGCCTTTGTAGTTGGGAGTGGGAATTGTCACCAATGCCGGCCGGGCGGTCTTCTTAATGCCGATTTTAACCACTTACCGTCTACTCGGAAGTCCACCAGGACGGCATTCTCGACTTAATCGGCTGCGGCAAGCTGGACTTCGCTTCCGGCCATGCCGTCACTCTGACCCCGGCCGGACAGAAACAAATTTACGCCGGCCTGGACTGTTACCGGGAGAAAATCATCCTACGGCCGCAAGAAATCACCGATCACCCGGAAATTATCCGCCGGCTGGGCTTGATTGCCATGAACATCGCTCTCGAAGCCGATAGCTACGGCAATGTCAACTGGACTCAAGTTATAGGCGCGAAAATAGTGAACGGCAGCGGCGATTCGGGGGATTTTGCCCGCAATACTAAACTCTCCATTTTTATCAGCGAGTCGGTGGTCAAGAATGGCAGCATTGCCAATATCGTGCCGATGGTGTCCCATATCGACCATACGGAGCACGCCGCCGCCGTGCTGATTATGGAACAGGGAGTGGCTGATTTGCGCGGTCTTACGCCCGTGGAGTGGGCCCGGGCCATTATTCAGAACTGCGCCATCCCGATTACCGCTCTGCGCTCCGGGATTATTTCGACCGGGCGGTCTGCACCGCAGGCGGGCAGACGCCGCATCTGCTGGCGGAAGCGCTTTCTGGCAGACGGCTTATTTGGTTCGGGGCTCGTTGCGCTGAGCGGCGGCGCCTGTCCGGGTATGCATTGCAGAGTCGATCAGTGTAGGCACGGGCTGGCCGATGCGTCGCCCCGGGCCTTATTTTGTCCGGCCAGCGGGAAATTTTTTTGTTGGCAAGTGCGGCCTCGCTCCTTCCTTTTCTCCTCCCAGCACGGGCTGAGTCAGACACTGTTGCTCTTCCCGGCCCGCTGCCGCGCTGAAAGGGCCGGCCGGCTCGGCGGATGCTCCGCGGCAGGTAAACAGGCGAGAACAGAGAAGTACAGAAGAGCTAAATTATGCCTTGAGAATTGTTCTCTCAGCGTTGCGGCCGGGACGGAAGCGGAAAGACAGCGGCCTTTGCCCGGGCGGGGAACGGCGTGAGAACTGAAATGTGGGGTGGCAGTTAAGATGGGGCTGGAAATCCGGCCGATGCTGGCTGACGATTTTGTCACGTTACAGAAGTTAATTCCTTATGTTTTCGCCGAGCTGTTCACCCGGGAAACAGGCCGGCGGCATTCTCTGCCGCCGCGGACGGCGCCGGAATTGGCCTATTATTTGGAAAGTGATCCGAAGGGCAGCTTCAGCGCCGTCTGGAACGGGAAAGTGATCGGCTGCGCTTTTGCCCACCTTTGGGGCGATGTGGGATGGACCGGTCCCCTTGCTGTCCACCCGGACTGGCAGGGCCGGGGCATCGGCAAGGAACTATTGGCGGCGGCGACGGAATATCTGCGGCGGTCCGGGGCTGGGACCATCGGTCTGGAGACAATGCCGCAGACCGTTTACAACCTCGGCCTGTACATGAAAAGCGGTTACCGCCCCGGTCATCTGCGCCTCCGTTGCACTAAAGATATCGGAACTTCCCGCCCGGAGCTTGCCAGGGATCTCCCGGAGTTCCTCCCGGTGACAGCCGCTGCTGTCCCGGTTCTGCTGCCGGCGGTGCAGTCGATCAGCGAAAGGCTGGAGTCGGGCCTGGATTATCGTAAGGAAGTCCTCCTCACCTATAAATATGGTTTAGGTGAAATCATTGAACTGCGCCGGGAAGGCGCGATGATTGGCTTTTGTCTGTATCACCGCCTGACGGCGCCGGGGCGCGCTCTCGTCAAAATCCTGGCGGTGGACCCCTCGGCCGGCAGCCCGGAACTGTTCCGGCAGTATCTGGCGGCTTGCGAGCTTACCCTCAGCCGCCGGGGGATCCGGCAGTTGACCGTCCCCGTTTACGGCGAATACAGCGATGTCTGCGGCTGGCTGCTGTCCGAAGGGTATACCATCAGCAATGCGGGAGTGAGGCTGTTCCTCCGGCGGCGGGAGGCGGCGCCGGTCCGGTCTGACCTCATTCATCTGGTGCAGTGGTCGGGATAGGTGGGTAGGCAGGTATTACCGGCATGGCTTGACATAGCCCGGAATACTCTTGCCGAAGGAAGTAGGGGGATGCGGATTGTACCTTCTTATGCTGCCTGAAGAAAGAGCGGAAGGAAATATTGAGGGAAACAGGAGAAGCGGAAATAATTACGCTCCGGGGGAAGGGACGACCATCCCGGCGCTTTGCGCCACCCCTTCCTTAGAGGTGAATGGACGCTCTGGCAATCCGGGCTGCCGCTTCTTCGGAGGGCTGCCCGGCAGGGCGGGTGGCTGTAATCAGGCCATACCCTCTTTTTGTTGACGTAATAGCGATACGGAAATACGCAACCGGTTCTATAGGAGCGACCGCGGCGGCGACCCAAGCCGCCGCTCCCCCGAGGGGAATTGGAATTAAACGACCAGCCGGGCCAAGCTTACCGCTTGGCCCGGCTGGTCGTTTTCTGCCTGGCCGGAAGGCTTGCGTTTGGCCGCCGATATGAGCGAGCGCTTTCCGGTTTGCTTCTATTTGTCTGGTATTTTATAGGTTCATTACTTAAAATTTCTAATTTATTTTCGGTCATAGCAGGAAAACCTATTTCCATAGAGAAAATAGAGACTGCAGTGGGGCAAAGTGGGGGAATGTGGTTCGTTTTCCTAATGAATGGGGTGCAGGCCATGTTCATGGGCGAGTACCGGCACGCGATTGACAATAAGAACCGGCTCATCATACCGGCCAAATTCCGCGAAGATCTCGGGGATAAATTCGTCATGACCAAAGGATTGGACAATTGCCTTTTCCTGTACCCCCAGGCCGAATGGCTGAACCTTGAGCAGAAACTGAAATCGCTCCCGTTCACCAAAGCCGATGCCCGTGCTTTCGTCCGTTTCTTTTTCTCCGGGGCGACAGAGTGCGAACTCGACAAACAGGGACGGGTGCTGATACCAAATAATCTAAAGGACTTCGGACGGATTGTCAAGGACGTGGTCGTCATCGGCGTCTCCGGCCGGGTAGAAATCTGGAGCAGCGAAGAGTGGGATAATTACAGCCGCAAGGCCGAGAATGCCTACGCTGAGATTGCCGAGAAGATGGTGGATCTGGGGATTTGAACAGAAGGTGAGAGCGGTGGAATTTCAGCATCGGCCGGTCCTTTTGGCCGAGACGCTTGCATTATTGCGCTGCCGTCCCGGCAGCATTATCGTTGACTGCACCTTGGGCGGCGCCGGCCATGCGTCGGCCATCGCCGAACGGGTCCGGCCGGGCGGCCGCCTGATTGGTTTTGACCAGGACGGAGCGGCAATTGCGGCAGCCGGGGCAAAATTGGCCGCCTTCGGTGATACAGTTACTCTTGTCCGGGCCAATTTCGCCGCTCTCACGGCCAATCTGGCGGAAATCGGCGTTACGGCCGTGGATGGAGTTCTTTTCGACTTGGGGGTATCCTCTTATCAGCTGGATGCCCGGGAGCGCGGCTTTACTTATCAACAGAATGCTCCCCTCGATATGAGGATGGATACCCGGGCCGTCGTCTCGGCGCGGGAAATCGTGAACGAATTGCCGGAAGCGGAGCTCAGTCGGATTATCGCCGAATACGGAGAAGAACGTTGGGCGAAGCGCATCGCTTCCTTCATTGCCGCCGCGCGAAAACGCGGCACGATTGCCACCACCGGACAGTTGGTTGAGATTATCAAGCAGGCAATCCCGGCGGCGGCCCGGCGGGAAGGACCGCATCCGGCCCGCCGGACATTCCAGGCCTTGCGGATTGCCGTGAACGATGAATTGGGTGTTCTAGAGAAGGCGCTCCGACAGGCAGTGGAAGTGCTGCGGCCGGGCGGGCGTCTGTGCGCCATCTCTTTTCATTCTCTGGAAGACAGGATCGTGAAGCGGATTTACCGCGAATACGCGAGTGGGTGCACTTGCCCGCCGCAATTACCCGTCTGTGTTTGCGGCAAGCAGAAGACTCTGAAAATCATCACCCGCAGACCGGTCATTCCCGCCGCGGCGGAACAGAAAATCAATCCGCGCTCCCGCAGCGCCAAACTGCGGGCAGCGGAAAAAACAACGGCCAGTTCTAGGGAGAGCGAGGTGGGCATAAAATGATAGCAACTGAAAAAAAGTACGCCTTCTATCCGCCGGAGACTAATGCCGCCAGTTCACCCGTACCGCGCCAAGCCAGGGAAAGGCAGCCGGGTTCGACTCTCGTGGTCCGCTGCACTGCCGGCCTCATTGTCTTGGTGAGCGTCGCGCTGGTGCTCCTGGCAGGCTTTACAGCCGGGGTCGAGAAGAGCTACGAACTGGAACGGCTCAATCAGGAACTGGCAGATCTGCAAAATGAGAATAACCGGCTGCTGTTTGCCATCGGCCGGTTGGAATCGCTGGAACGCGTAGAAACCGTGGCTGTCGACAAATTGGGCATGATCAAAGCCGAGCAAGTGAGAATGCTGGCTTTTGGCGGCGGAGAGGCGCAAGACTTAGCCCAAGGGCAGGATGCCGGACGTCCCGCTGCCGGTGATCCGGCCGGGGCAGCCCCGGGGGGCGGGCTGGCTGCGGCGCTGACGGCGCTTGCTGATAAGCTGATTGGTACGGAGACAGTCGAGGCCGGGAGCCGTCCTTAGTCGTCCTTTGCCCGATAATAAGGGGGTATTGGTCGGTGACGGCTACTAATCATGGCCGCAAACGCAGAATTCTCGGTTTGTTCGCCTTATCCGTGCTTATTTTTTCCGGCCTGAGCGCCCGTCTTGTCTGGGTACAATTCGTTAAAGGCGAGAAATTCGGTGAACTCGCTCTGGAGTCCCGGCTGCGGGGGATCAAGGTCGAATCGAAGCGAGGCACAATTTTCGACCGGAACGGTGAAATTCTGGCGCTCAGCGTCAGTGCCGATTCCGTCTATGCCATACCTTCCGAAATTAAGGAGCCGGAAGAGACGGCCCGTCTCCTCGTTCCGGTTCTGGATATGAGCTATGACGAACTGCTGAAGAAACTGACTAAACAGCAGTTCCATGTTTATTTGCAGCAGAATATTTCCGCGGCGGCGGCGCAGCAAATCCGGGAATTGCGGCTGGCGGGTATCGGCTTGGAGGAAAAGAGCCGCCGTCATTACCCTTTCGGGAAGCTTGCTTCTCATCTCCTTGGGTTTGCCGGAGTCGATAATCAGGGATTGTACGGCCTTGAAGTCACTTATGAGAAATATCTGCGGGGTAAGCCGGGCCGGATTGTGGTTGAATACGACGCCCGCGGTCAGGAAATACCGGGTGCTCTGCACAAATATATCCCGCCGGTGGACGGTGATAACCTCATCCTAACCATTGACCGAACCATCCAGCATATCGCCGAGCGGGAAATGGAAAAGGCTGTCAGTAGCAATCTCGCGAAACGCGGCATGATTATTGTCATGGACGTCACTACCGGTGGTATTCTGGCGATGGCGACCAAACCGGATTTCGACCCGAACGCTCCATTTGAGTATGAGCAGGAATTATGGCGCAATGCCGCTGTTTCCGACAGTTATGAGCCGGGCTCGACGTTCAAGGTCATCACTCTCACGGCGGCTTTGGAAGAAGGGGTCACCAGTCTGAACGACCGATTTTTTTGTCCGGGCAGTATTCGAATTCCCGGGTCGAGCATCCGTTGTACCCGGGGACACGGCAGCCAGTCGCTGGCTGAAATCGTGCAGAATTCCTGCAATGTCGGCTTCGTCACTTTAGGCCTACGTCTCGGCCCGGAGCGTCTCTACAAATATCTGCGGTTGCTCTCTTTCGGACAGAAGACGGGCATTGACTTCCCCGGCGAAGCGACCGGGATAGTCATTCCGGAGTCCCGGGTCAAAAACGTCGACCTGGCCCGTATCGCTTTCGGGCAGGCCATATCTATCACTCCGCTTCAGTTGGTATCCGCCGTCAGCACGATTGCCAACGACGGTTTGTGTAGCAAACCGCATCTGGCGCAGGAATTAGTCGACGCGGAAGGGAATGTTCTCATCGAATTTGCCGCGACGCCTCCCCAACGCGTCATTTCAGAGCAGACTGCCCGGACGGTGCAGCAGCTGATGGAAAATGTCGTCAGCAAAGGGACGGGCCGGAATGCGAAAATTGCCGGTTACCAGGTGGCCGGCAAGACCGGGACGGCGCAGAAAGTCATCGAGAGCCGCTATGCGCCGGGCAAATATTTCGCTTCTTTTCTCGGTTTCGCCCCGGCTGACTCACCCCGGTTGGCCGCTTTGGTGGTAATTGATGAGCCGGGCAGATTTTCCTATTACGGCGGCTCAGTTGCCGCGCCGGTTTTCCGGGAAGTTGTCGGCGCCGCCCTGCAATATTTGGGTGTGCCCCGCCGGGACGAAGTCGAGACCCGGGCGGGCGGCACAGCCTTTGTCCCGGATGTCCGTTTCCTTACTGCCGCTGCCGCCACCGCCCGTTTGCGGGAAACCGGTCTCGGAGCCCGTCTGGAAGGGGCGGGAGAAACGGTTGTCCGGCAAGTGCCGGAGTCCGGCGCCCTGCTCGCGGCCGATACGAAAGTCCTTTTGTATTTGGGGAATCAGGGCAGTGACGATGAAGCGATGCTAATAATTCCGAATCTGGCCGGGCTTGCCGGCGAAGAATGTGCCCAGCGGCTGAAGGATTTCGGGCTGAAAATAGCGCCGGTGGGCACCGGCAAAGCCGTGACCCAGGAACCGGCCGCCGGAACTTCCGCGCCAGTGGGAACGACCGTAACGGTGTGGTGCGAGTGAGCGGGAATAAATTACTTGACTCTGCAAAAACTACCAAGAGATTCCGGAATTTCTTAAAGGGGATGTGCATATGCTCCTGTCCGAACTAATTAAAACGGTACCCATTCTCGGTGTTCGCGGCAGTACCGACCAAGAAATCACTCATCTTACCGCCGATTCCCGGGCTGTACAACCGGGGACGCTCTTCGTGTGTATCCACGGGGAAAAACACGACGGACATTCCTTTATCCCGCAGGCAATACGCAACGGGGCAGCCGCAATTATCGGGGCCGAGGATCTTGCCCCGTCAGTAACTTATATCCGGACGGAGGACACCCGGCTTGCGGCCGGTCGTCTGGCCGCCGCGTTTCACGGCTATCCTTCCCGCCGGTTACGGGTAGTGGGAGTCACCGGCACCAGTGGAAAGACGACGACTACTTATCTGACTGACGCCATTTTGGAACGGGCCGGCAATCGGGTCGGTCTCATCGGCACCATCAGGAATAAAGTCGGAGGGAAGGATTTTCCCGTGGAGCATACCACTCCGGAAAGCATTGACCTCCAATCTCTCTGCGGTGCGATGGTTGCCGCCGGAGATAATTATCTCGTCATGGAAGTATCTTCTCACGCGCTGGAACTGCACCGGGTGGAAGGACTTGAGTTCGATGTGGCCGTTTTTACCAATCTCAGCCATGAGCATCTCGATTTCCACGGGACGATGGCCGATTATCTTGCGGCAAAGGCGAAACTTTTCCGACGGCTGCCGACGGCGGCAGCGGGAACTCCGCCCAAACAGCCCAAAACGGCCGTCATTAATTCTGATGACCCGCACGGCGGCGAGATTATCAAGCAGACGGAAGTGCCGGTCCTGACGTATGGAATTGAGAGCGCGGCTGACATCAAAGCGGAGAATGTCCGCGTCACCGCGGCCGGCGTCCGGTATATGGCCCGCACTCCGCTTGGCGCGATGGAACTTCATCTGCCGGTCACCGGCCTGTTCAACGTTTACAATTCTCTGGCCGCTATCGGCGCGGCCGTCGCTGAAGGAATAAGCCCGGCCGTGATTAAGGCAGCCCTGGAAGAATTCGGCGGGGTACCGGGCCGCTTTGAACTCGTTGCTGGCGGGCAGGATTTTGCCGTCATCGTCGATTACGCCCATAAACCGGACGGACTGGAGAAAGTTTTGCGGACGGCGCGGGGCTTTGCCCGGGGCCGCATCATTACCGTCTTCGGCTGCGGTGGTGACCGCGACCGGACCAAACGGCCCCTCATGGGAGAAATTGCCGGTAAATTGGCCGATTATACAGTTATCACCTCCGATAACCCGCGCAGCGAAGACCCTCTTGCCATCATCCGCGAAGTGGAGAGCGGAATTGCGCGGGTGACCGATAATTACACAGCGGAAGCGGACCGGCAGAAAGCGATCGAGCGGGCAATTCGGATGGCGAAAAGAGATGACATCGTCATTATCGCCGGCAAGGGACATGAGACATCCCAAGTCCTAAAAGAAGGGAGTATCCATTTTGACGACCGGGAAGTGGCGCGGAACGTCCTGCGGAGGTTAGAGAAATGATCAAGATGACAGCTGCCGAAATCGCCGCCGTCACCGGCGCTGCCGTCATCGCCGGGGAGGCGGAAGTGACGATTGGCGGGGTGAGCAACGACTCGCGCCGGATCAAACCGGGAGACATTTTTTTCGCTCTGCCCGGGGAAGAGTCGGACGGACATTTATATGTTCCGGCCGCTTTTGCGGCCGGAGCGGCGGCCGCCATCGTGACCAGGCCGGCCGCCGTCGGACCGCTGCCGGGCGGAGCCGTCGTCTTGCACGTCCCGGACGCCGTGGCGGCGATGGCCGCCTTGGCCCGCGCCTGTCTTAAGCGTATCAGCCCAGTAGTAGTGGGAGTCACTGGCAGCGTGGGGAAGACAACGACGAAAGATATGATCGCGGCCGTCCTGAGTGAGAAATATCCGACCCTGAAGAATGAGGGGAATTTGAATACGGAAGTGGGACTGCCGCTGACCGTCTTCCGGCTGGAAGAGCACCATCGGGCGGCGGTCCTGGAGATGGGGATGCGCGGACCGGGTCAGATCAGTTATCTCGCCGGCATCGCGCAGCCGCTGGTCGGGGTCATCACTAATATTGGCGAGACACACATCGAATTGCTCGGCTCGGTGGAAAACATCGCCCGGGCGAAAGGGGAACTGCTGGCGGCGCTGCCGGCAGGCGGGACGGCCGTATTGAACGGCGACGATGTTTGGTGCCGGCGGATAGCCGCAACCTTTGCGGGAAACACGATATTTTTTGGGACTGGCCGCAGCCTGGCCGTTACCGCGACGAATATTCGCAGCCGGCAGGAGAGAGGAATCGCTTTCCTCGCCCACTTCGGGTCCCATAGTGTAGAAATGTCAGTCCCGGTGCCGGGGCAGCACAACGTGGCGAATGCTCTCGCGGCTGTGGCGGTCGGTTGGCGTCTGGGAGTGGAGCCGGCGGCCATCGCCCGCGGTCTCGCCCGGTTTGCCCCGAGTGAAATGCGCCTTGCAGTGATTGATGCCGGTCGTTTCCGGATTATCAACGATGTGTACAACGCGAATCCTCAGTCAATGCGGGCGGCTCTCCGGGTCCTGGACGAATTAGCCGGAGGGCGGCGGGTCGCTGTGCTCGGCGACATGTTGGAAATGGGCGAGCACGCCCGCTCCGGCCATCAAGCTGTGGGAGAATTCGCCGGACAGAAAGTTGATCTCCTGGTGACGGTCGGACCTCAGGCCGCTCTGATTGCCGCGGCGGCTAGGGCGGCTTTGCCGCCGGAGGCGGTGCACAGCTTCGGCACGAACGGCGCGGCCATCGATTTTCTCAGAGACATCGTCGCCGCCGGTGATACAGTCCTGGTCAAAGGTTCGCGGGGCATGCAGATGGAGGAAATCGTCGCCTGCTTGCAGAAGCTAACTGCTTAGTAATCCTGGGGGAGGAAAGCAAATGAATGATGGATTATGGGCAGCGGCTTTAGCGATGGTGGTGAGCGTGGCGGCAGGGCAGTTGCTGCTTCCCCTGCTGCGACGCCTGAAACTCAGTCAGCAAATCAGAGATGACGGGCCGCGCCAGCACCTGCAGAAAATCGGCACGCCCACAATGGGCGGCATCATCATTATCCTTGGAATAACGGTGGCCGCCGCCTGGTTCGGGGGGAACAATCCGGCGCTCCATCTCGCTTTGTTCATCACGGTTGCCTATGGGCTTATTGGTTTTGCCGACGATTTCCTCAAAATCGTCCTCAAGCGTCCCCTCGGGCTACGGGCCAGAACCAAGCTGGCCTGGCAAATCTTGATCGCCGCGCTCTCTCTGTATATCCTTCTGGTCTACTTGCAAGCGGGGACGGCCGTCCTGATCCCCTTTGCCGGGGTGACTGTTGACTTGGGCAAGTTGTATCTGCCGTTCGCTTTTATCCTTATCCTCGGAATAGTCAACGGGGTCAACTTGACGGACGGTCTGGACGGCTTGGCGGCAGGCACGATTCTATTGGCGATGCTGGCCTATGCCGTTGTGGGCTATACGACCGGCCGGCCCGATATCGGTATCTTTTGCCTCACTGTGGCGGGAGGGTGCGCCGGTTTTCTTTTCTATAACCTGCACCCGGCACAGGTTATTATGGGTGATACCGGCTCCCTCGCTTTGGGCGGGGCTCTCGCTGCCGTATCGCTGCTGACCAAAATGGAATTATTGCTGCCGATCATCGGCGGTGTCTTTGTCATCGAAACTCTGTCGGTTACTTTGCAAGTTATCTATTTCCGGCGGACCGGCCGGCGGATTTTTCGCATGGCGCCATTGCACCATCATTTTGAATTGCTGGGATGGTCAGAATGGCGAGTGGTGGTGAGTTTCTGGACGCTGGGATTCTTGTTCGGCCTCGTCGGATTGGTCGGGTTGCTGTAAGGCCGGATAACATCTGACTGCGGGAGAACGGGAGGGAAGTTCGTGCCGAGAATAAAAAGCAAACCGCCCGATTCACTGCTGCTTCTGACGGTACTGACTTTGCTCAGTATCGGAATTGTCATGGTCTACAGCTCCAGTGCCGTCGTGTCTTACGCCGATTACGGCACCAGCTTTTACTATCTGCGCCGGCAGGCGATGTGGGCCGGCATCGGTTTGGTGATGATGCTTATTGTCTCTAAAATCAACTATTGGCGATACGAATATTTTGCCAGGCCGATTCTGGCCGGCATTGTTCTGCTCCTCATCCTCGTACTCATTCCCGGCATTGGCCAAGTGGTCCACGGGGCCAGACGCTGGCTGGATTTCGGTGTCAGCCGCGTCCAGCCTTCCGAGTTTGCCAAGGTGGCGGTGGTCATTTACATGGCGTACAGCCTGACTCAAAAGCAGCCGCAGTTGGGGAACCTGAAGGCGGGGGTCCTGCCGCACATAGCTATCGTCGGGCTTATTTGCGGACTCGTCCTGCTGGAGCCTGATTTGGGCACGGCGGTGGCCATTGGCGGGACGGTGTTCATCATGTGGTTTGTTGCCGGATTTCGCTTCACCCACTTGCTCACTCTCGTCCTTCTTGCCGTTCCCGTTCTCGGGTACGCGATCTGGTCGGAAGAATATCGGCGCAGCCGCTTTCTTGCTTTCCTGAATCCCTGGGCCGACCCGCTCGGGGACGGCTTCCACATTATCCAGTCTCTTTACGCGCTCGGCTCAGGCGGGCTCTTTGGGCTCGGCCTTGGGCAAAGCCGGCAGAAACTGTTTTATCTCCCGGAGCGGCACACCGATTTTATCTTTGCCATTCTGGGCGAGGAACTGGGCTTTATTGGTACGGTTTTCGTTTTGGCTCTCTTTTTCTTCTTCGCCTGGCGCGGATACAAAATCGCCATTACCGCCCCCGATACCTTTGGGAGCATGCTCGCCGTGGGGATTACCACAATGATCACTCTACAGGCGATAATCAACATCGGGGTAGTCACCGGTTCAATGCCGATTACCGGAATTCCGTTGCCGTTTATCAGCTTTGGCGGTTCGTCACTCATTCCGATTCTCTCCGGCGTGGGAATATTGCTCAATATCTCCAAATATACCAAATATTAGCCGCTCGCAGAGCCGAAAAGGATGTGGAAATATGCGAATTATTATCACGGGCGGCGGCACTGGCGGCCACGTTTACCCGGCGATAGCGACGGCAGACGAGCTACGGGCTAAAATGGACAATCCCGAAATACTCTTCGTTGGTACCAAAAGCGGCCTGGAAGCCGATTTGGTACCCAAAGCCGGCTACCGTCTCGCAACCATCGTTGTCAGCGGGGTGGAGCGACGTTTCTCCCTAAAGGCGTTCAAAGCCTTAGGGGCTATGATGGTCGGCGGATGGCAGGCGGCGGCGCTCCTGCGGCGCTTCCGGCCCGATGTGGTTATCGGCACGGGCGGTTACGTTTGCGGGCCGGTCGTCCTCTTCGCGCATCTATTCGGGATTCCGACATTGATTTGCGAGCAGAATGTAATTCCGGGCGTCACCAACCGCCTTCTCGGCCGGTTTGCCGACATTGTCTGCGTTACTTACGAGGCTTCCCGGCGATATTTCCCGGCGCGGACCAGAGTAGTTGTCACCGGGAATCCTATCCGCCGGGAGATCACCCTAGTCAGTCGGGCGGCGGGGCGCCGGAATCTGGGTATCGACCCGGCGCAGCGGGTCGTGTTCGTGGTCGGCGGGAGCGTCGGAGCCAAGAAGCTGAACGAGGCGATGACGGACGTTTACCGGTCGTTTCGGAAGCGCCGGGATATCACCTTTATTCATGTCACCGGTAAAGACAAATATGAGGGATCGCTCGCCCGACTGCGGGAAATTGGCATAGATATCCAGTCCGCCGGGAATATTATCCTTAAACCATATCTTTATAACGTGGCCGATGCATACGCTGCGGCCGACCTGATTGTCTGTCGGGCAGGTGGTATTACTCTTTCGGAGGTGACCGCCGTCGGTTTGCCGGCCGTCCTGATACCATATCCTTTTGCCACGAACAATCATCAATATCACAATGCTCGCCACCTGGAGCAGGCGGGAGCGGCCGTGCTGCTCTCGGACGATGCTTTAAGCGGGGCTGGGCTGACGGATATCCTTGACCGTCTTCTGTCCGACCCCGGGGAATTGTCGGCGATGGGTGAAAAATGTCGCAGTCTCGGTCATCCAAAGGCCGTCGATGAGATTGCCGAGCTGGCCTTGTCACTGCCAAAGTCTTTGGGCGGGCAATAATCAGGCGGTTCGGGCGGACAAGCCGCCTCGGCGGGCGGGAAGAGCTTGGGGACCGGACAAATCTGGTGCCGCTAAGGAAAGTCCCGGTCGACCGTCGGGACAAAGCCGTGATTGTCACACCTTTTTGCCGACGTGCATAGAATGTTGGTGTGAACAACCGCAATTTCGCATCACATTTTGGTAAGGTCTTTTGTTTAGTCGCGAACTCGGAAGGAGATGAAAGATGATGCTGGAAGGAATGCGCCATGTTCATTTTGTGGGTATCGGCGGCACGGGAATGAGCGGAATAGCCAAAGTAATGCACGAACTCGGCTATGTGGTCTCCGGTTCCGACCTGAATTCCACCGATGTGACCCGCCGTCTGCAGGACATGGGAATCCGGATTTTCGCCGGACATCAGGCCGAGAACATCACCGGGGCTGACACGGTCGTGGTTTCCTCCGCCGTACAGATGGCTAACGCCGAAGTGCAGGCGGCCAATGCCGCCGGTATCCGTCTGCTGCACCGGGCGGAGATGTTGGCGGCCATAATGACGCGGCAGCGGGGAATTGCCGTGGCCGGGTCGCACGGGAAAACGACGACGACATCGATGATTTCCCTGCTGCTGGAGAAAAACGGCCTCGATCCGACCGTTATTATCGGCGGAGAACTGAACGATATCGGCGGGAACGCTAAACTGGGGAAAGGCGAATTTCTGGTGGCGGAAGCGGACGAGAGTGACGGCTCCTTCCTCATACTTGCACCGCAGATTGTCGTGGTTACGAACATTGAAAACGATCATCTCGATCATTACGGCAGCGTCGAGAAGATTGTTGAGGCTTTTGAGCAGTTCATTACCGGTATTCCAGCCGACGGAACGGCAATTCTTTGCCTGGACGATCCCAATGTCCGGCGGATTGCCGGAACCCTCGCCAGGACTTATTTTACATACGGCCTGGAAGTGCCGGCGGATTATTCCGTTCGTAATATTGAATGGCGTCCCCTCGGTTCTTCCTTTGACGTTTTTTATCGGGGGAAATTCCTCGGCCGGCTGGAGTTGAATGTTCCCGGTCTGCATAATATTAAGAATGCTTTGGCGGCCGTCGCGGCCGGCCGTCTGGCCGGCCTTTCGGTCGAAGCAATTCGCGGCGCCCTCGCTTCTTTCCGCGGCGTGCACCGGCGTTTTCAAATGACGGGAGAAGTGGGTGATGTTAGGGTGTTCGACGACTACGCCCACCATCCGACTGAGATTAAGGCGACATTGAATGCGGCAGGGAAGGTAGGGGCGAAACGGGTTATCGCTGTTTTCCAGCCCCACCGTTACACCCGGACCAAGTTCCTCTGTGACGAGTTCGGCGCCGCGTTCGGGGCGGCGGATTTGCTCGTCCTCACTGACATCTACAGTGCCGGCGAAGCACCCATCGAGGGGGTCGACGCCGGAAATATCGTTGACGCGGTCCGGGCGGCAGGACAGAACAACCTCGTCTTTCTGCCCCGCTTGGAGACAATTGTCCCTTATCTTGTGGAGACAGTGCGGCCGGGTGATTTGGTCCTGACGCTGGGCGCCGGGAATATTTGGACAGTCGGCGAGGGACTTGTCGCTGCTTTACGGCGGGCAACCGCCGCGGAATAGAAAAATGGCGGCTGCAGACTTAGAGTGGATAAAAGGGTGATTGGGAGCACCGGAGGTGTTGGAACTTGGATAAGTATATCATCCGCGGGGGCGTACCTCTGCATGGCTCGGTCAGGATTGGCGGCGCGAAAAACGCCATCCTGCCGATATTGGCAGCCGTACTTCTCAACTGCGGCGAAAGCCGGCTTATTGACGTGCCGGTTTTGCGGGATGTTAACATCATGACCGCAATCTTAAGGGATTTGGGGGCGACGACAGAACTGGAGACGGATCCGGCGACCGGCGTCAACTTGCTGCACGTGGACACGAGCAAGGTTAATTCCTTTGTCGTGCCGGAGGATTTGATGCGGGAAATGCGTTCCTCAATTGTATTAATGGGGGCTTTGCTGGGCCGCTTTCACCGGGCCCGGGTATCGTTCCCGGGCGGATGCTCCATCGGTCCCCGGCCGATTGACCTGCATCTGAAAGGTCTGCGGGCCATGGGAGTCCGTTTCACGGAGGCGCATGGTTATATTGACGCGGAGGCGCAAAAGCTGCGCGGCGCCGATATTCACCTTGATTTTCCCAGTGTCGGAGCCACCGAGAATCTGATGATGGCTGCAGTTCTGGCGGAAGGGGTCACGGTAATCCATAACGCCGCCAAAGAGCCGGAAATTACTGACCTGCAGAATTACCTGAACAGCATGGGGGCGACGGTGCGGGGTTCCGGCACCGATGTTGTCCGCATCGAAGGGGGAAATTCCCTCCACGCCGTGGAGCACAGCATTATTCCCGATCGGATTGAAACGGGCACGTTTATGATCGCTGCGGCTATCACCAGCGGCGACATTACCCTGGAAAATATCATACCGGAGCATGTGGAGGCTGTGATGGCCAAGCTGCGGGAAATCGGGGTGGAGATTCGGGAAGAGAAGGATCGGGTCAGGGTAATCGGCGGCCGACCGATTAAAGCAGTGGATTTTAAAACAATGCCTTATCCCGGCTTCCCTACTGACATGCAGGCCCAGTCAATGGCCCTGATGACATTATGCGACGGTATTAGCGTCATCACGGAGAATATTTTTGAAAACCGGTTCAAACAGGCGGACGAGTTGCGGCGGATGGGGGCCGATATCCGGATTCAGGGGCGCAGCGCCATCATCCGGGGCGTAAACCGGCTTACCGGCGCCGTTGTGGAGACGACTGATTTGAGAGCCGGCGCGGCTTTGGTATTGGCAGCGCTGGCTGCTGAAGGGACCAGCCGGATTGAAAACATTTATCATATTGATCGGGGCTACAACCGATTTGAAACCAAGCTTCAGGCCTTGGGGGCTGCCATTGAACGGGTCTGACCGCCGGCCGCACCAACCGGCGAGTGAAATTTCTTTCCTTAGGAGAGGGAGGATGAGCAACTTGATCAGCGGTAAGACAGCAAATTCGCTGTGGCAGGGGCGGGACACGGCCTCGGCTCGGCCGCCGCTTTTTTTATCGGCACTCTTGTTGGCAGTATTTGCCATAACAGGGTTTATATGCCTCCGCTCGGACTATTTTTGTCTGCGGGAAATCGTAATCGAGGGCAATGAGCGGCTGAGCGCTGAAGAACTCACGACTGGCACCGGACTCGAGTGCGGGGTAAATATCTGGCAAATCGATCTGCGCCGTTTGGAGCGCAATCTGCGCCAGAACCGTCTAATCAAGGATGTCAAATTCAAGCGGCTCCTGCCGGACACACTCTGCCTGACGATAGAGGAACACCCGGCTGTCGCTCTGCTACCGGGCGGAGACACCTTCTGGGAGATTGACGGCAACGGTACGGTGCTGGCTAGGACTGACTCAATCAGCGGCAAACGGCTGCCGATTATCACCGGGGCGGACATCAGCTTAGTCGGAATCGGCGAAGCGCTTGCATCTGAGCATATTGTTCCCGTTTTACGTTGTCTGCAGACGAAAGCGGGGAAATGGAAAGAAGAATTGGCGGAAATTAATATTGGCGCTGCTGGTGATTTGACATTTTATACTGTCGACGGGACGAAAATTATGCTGGGACAGGCATCCGACGACATTGACATCCGTCTCGCTTTGCTGGAACCGCTGCTGGCCGACATCACGGCGACCGGGACGGCCGTATCCCATATTGATCTGCGGCTTCCGGACAAACCGATTGTCCGGACGAAATAAACGGATGCGAAAATCACATTATCATTCCGCCGGGAAGAATGGTATAATTGATTTTGGGAATGGAATTGATTGTTTGGAATGGGAGGTTGTTTGGCGATGTGGCTGCCGCTCTTGGGGTTGATTATCGGTATTGCGGTCGGATTGGCTTTCCCGCTGTCGCTGGCGCCGTCTTATGCCAGATATATGTCGGTCGCGGTGCTGGCGGCGATGGATTCCGTTTTCGGCGGTTTTCGTGCCGGCCTGGAAGGGCATTTCAACACCAAGATTTTTGTCACCGGTTTTTTCGGCAACATCATTCTGGCGGCCGTGCTCACCTATATCGGTGACCGCCTGGGCGTTGAGCTTTATTTGGCGGCTCTGTTCGCTTTCGGAGTGCGGCTGTTCCAGAACTCAGCGCTGATTCGGCGGATTCTGCTGGGGCAGCATCAGCCTGGGGGCGAGCGGCAATAGCTGCCGGCTGGATTGACTGCTTTGGGGGAATTTATTTCCGCGCCGGTGGGGTTTTGGCAGGATTTTTCAGTTAAGCAAAGAATAATGGTTATGTTGATTAGACATTTTTTTGCTTTTGAAGCAGCGGAGAAGGGGGCTATAAGATGCTGGAGCTAGACCTGGACGCTGAACAATTTGCGCAAATCAAAGTAATCGGCGTCGGCGGTGGCGGCAATAACGCGGTGAACCGGATGATTACCGCCGGTCTGCGCGGGGTGGAATTTGTTGCGATTAATACGGATGGACAAGCATTGTTTTTATCCAATGCTGGCTATAAAATCCAGATCGGAGACAAACTGACGAAAGGGCTCGGTGCCGGTGCGAATCCCGAGATTGGCCAAAAAGCGGCAGAGGAGAGCCGCTCCGAGATTCAGGAAGCGCTGAAAGGCGCCGATATGGTTTTCATTACCGCCGGGATGGGGGGCGGCACCGGTACCGGGGCAACTCCCATTGTGGCTGAGGTCGCAAAGGAACTCGGGGCGCTCACCGTCGGTGTGGTAACGAAGCCTTTCTCCTTTGAAGGACGTAAGCGGATGGGGCAGGCGGAAAAAGGTATCGCCAATCTGCGGAGCAAAGTGGACACCCTCATTACCATTCCCAATGATCGGCTTCTGCAGGTAGTTGATAAAAAGACGTCGATCATGGAGGCTTTCCGGGTTGCGGATGATGTGCTCCGGCAAGGTGTCCAGGGTATCTCCGATCTGATTGCGGTGCCCGGACTCATTAATCTCGATTTTGCCGATGTCAAGACGATTATGGTCGGGACCGGATCTGCCCTGATGGGCATCGGTTCTGCCGCGGGCGAGAACCGGGCGTCCGAAGCGGCGAAGATGGCGATTTCGAGCCCGCTTCTGGAGACTTCGATCGAAGGGGCGAAAGGCGTCCTTCTCAATATCACCGGCAGTGCCAATCTCGGTCTGTTTGAAGTCAACGAAGCGGCAGAAATTATTGCTCAGGCTTCGGATCCGGACGCTAATATCATCTTCGGGGCAGTAATTGACGAGAAGCTGGAGGACGAAGTACGGGTCACCGTCATTGCCACCGGCTTTGATCATCAGCTGCGGGGTCAGGACAGCGGACCGGACGATCTGAACATTAAACCGTTTACCAGCGATGAATTGGATATTCCGGCTTTCCTGCGGCGCCGTTAATTCACCCGGCACTAAACAGCACTCTTCAATGGGGTGCTGTTGCTTTATCCATAGATCGCCTCATAAGCATCTGCCGGCTGAATAAGTTGAAGGCAGTGAGCATCTCTGTGATTAACTGCCTTCTAAGGCAAAGAAAATGGATCTGAATTGAACTGGAGAGAATAAATGAGGCGCTGAGCCATGGATAAAAAATACAGTTATTAACTTATTGCCCTTGGTCTGGTTTTAAATGTGTAAACCTTTTAACAATTTAGCGGAATTCGTAGGAACTGGCCAGTAGTATAGCTAACTCTGAAATTGGGTTCGTGAGATGAATTAATGACTTATTCATGCAGCTACAGCAAAGGATTGAAGGCAGCGGATTATGTTTGACCGAAGTTCGGTATAGTGTCAATGGTGAGCGGACTACTCCGGAATCTGTGTCCCTCACGATCCACTGGAAGCAAAAAACTAAGGAAGCTGGCAGTGCAGTCTATTTATCATACCGGAATGCGAAAACAACTGACATAGGAGACAACAATAATTGGCAGCGGGTTGTGGCCGAAGAAGGAATGAATAAATTTATGGCTGTAGTTACGCTGAATCCTGCTCTGTCAGGTCGAAGTTAGCTGTTAGCAGCGGGGATCGTACATGCAGATTCTTTTTGGCAGAGGCCGGGCTCATTTCGAAATTAATTTGCATCCGGAACCTCACCGGAAGCAAGACTGTTCCGCGCTCGGGATATTCAAGCCCGGGGCTGTCACGGCGGCGGAAATATCCCGCTGGCGGTGAAAAAATAGGTCGAAAGCCATAATCGCACACATTGGAATATTACCCTTATTCCTAACGAGAGAATGAAAATGTATGACCAGATTTCTTTAATGTAATATATGACGGCGGCAGTTCTGTAGAAAAAGACATCACTGATGAAGTGATGGGAGGATTTGAGCGTTAATAAGGTGCGAAAACCGGAGGATAAGAGAAGAGGTTAGCACGGGGGAGAATAGCGGGAAATTAAGAGCGCAGCCGCAGATCTCCCTGTCGCCGCAGATAAAAACGACTTTCAGGCGATGCCGCCCGAAAGTCGTTTTTATCTGCTATATTTGCCGTATTTTCGCCGCTGCTGGGCCCGCCCGGCGGAAAACGGGCTGGCGGTGTCGGCACGGAATGACAAAAAAACCAGACCGCAGCAGTTATAATATTCATGGATTTCCCATCTCTGGCATATTCTTTAGTTAGGAGTGCAGTCAGCGGTGCGTCGGGCCGCTGTTTTAATCCTTTGGCTGCCGGTTCGGGAGGAGGTTGCGTTGCGGTATATCGTATACGGGGATATCGTTTTCGGCGTCAATTTCACCGTCAACTTAATCCTGCTTTGGGCGGCCGGACGGTTTGCCGGGATCCGCACCGGCCGTCTCCGGCTTGTTCTCGCCGCCTTGGCCGGCACTGTTTATCTCGGACTGCTGTTTATTCCGGGTGCGGCATGGCTGACCGGTCCGACGGGAAAAATCATCTTTTCGGCGATAATGCTCGCCGCTGCTTATTATCCCTTTAACATTATGCAATTTTGTCGTCTGATATGCTATCTTTACCTGAGCTCAGCCATCCTGGCCGGCACCGCCCTCGGGGTTTTTTGGCTCACCCGACTCAGCGCCCCCGGCTGGCTGCGGGGGCCGCATCTCGTCAGCCTGGATGTGCAGTGGTGGGCAATGGCCGCAGCCCTGGCGGTCCTGACTCTGATCGGCCGTTATGCCTGGGGCTTCGTCCGGAAGACGCGTTGGCAGGATGCCTTCTATGTGCCGCTGACGGTCCGTTTTGGGGATGAGGAGGCCCGGGTGAGTGCTCTTTTTGACACGGGCAATGATTTATCCGACCCACTTTCCGGGCATCCCGTCGCCGTTATCGAGTACAATTCCGTCCGCAATATCCTGCCCTCTGAGATCAGAAAAATTTTTGAGATTGGGCGCGAGGAAGACCTGGACTGGGTCGCCGGGATTCTTACCGCTTCGGAATGGTCGAACCGTTTCCGGGTTATCCCCTTTTCCACCATCGGACGGATGAAAGGGATGCTGCTGGGTTTCCGGCCGGACCGGCTGGAAGTTGAGCAGCACAGCCGGACTGCCGTCATCCGGGATGTCATCGTCTGCATTTACAACCGCCGACTGTCCGGGTCGGGCAATTACACCGCTTTGCTCAATCCCGCAATTTTACCGGAGGCGCTGCTTGAGTAGCCGTCTGGCGGGACAGCGCTTCGGCGGCAACCCCGGCCCGGGCCAAAGGTTTAAGTTTTGAATGATAATCCGCATTTTATTTTTGGCTGCGAGGGAGGCGTTGCGCTTGTTGTTGCTATGGAAAAAAACCAGACTGCTGGCTCAAATCATCTTGATCAAAATCTGCCAGGCGCTGGGTCTGGAGGCCTGGCATCCAATATTTTACGTTGGCAGCAGCGAAGCTTTGCCGCCGCCGCTGTCCAGTGATGAGGAAATGTTTTTGCTTGACCGGCTGCAGGCGGGGGACAAGGCGGTCCGGACAGTTCTGATCGAGCGGAATCTCCGCCTCGTCGTCTACATCGCCCGCAAATTTGAGAATACCGGCATCGGCATCGAAGATCTGGTTTCCATTGGGACGATCGGGCTGATCAAGGCAGTTAATACTTTTGACCCGCTGAAGAAAATCAAACTGGCAACTTACGCCTCGCGCTGCATTGAGAATGAGATACTCATGTATCTGCGCCGCAATAACCGCCTGCGCTCCGAAGTATCCTTTGACGAACCGTTAAATATCGATTGGGACGGCAATGAACTGCTTCTGTCCGATGTGCTCGGGACGGAGAACGATATTATCTACAAGAGCATCGAGGAACAAGTGGACAGGACTCTTCTGGAGACGGCGATGCGGCGTTTGTCGGGGCGGGAGCGCAAGATTATGGAATTACGGTTCGGCCTGCACGACGGGGTGGAGAGAACCCAAAAAGAAGTGGCCGACTTCCTGGGCATTTCCCAATCTTACATCTCGCGCTTGGAGAAAAAGATTATTAAACGATTGCGTAAGGAGATCAAGCGAATGGAATAGCGATTACAACAGCCCGCCGCCGGCGGGTTTCTTATTATGGGAAATCGTGGAAGGAAGGGTACGTATAAACTGGCTCAGTGGGGGAAATAATCCAAGGTAGGAAACGCGGCGGCGCCAAGCAGGGGAGGAAACGGAATGATTAACAAGGTTGAGATTTGCGGTGTAAACACTGCCAAACTCCCGGTTCTCTCGAACAGCAAAATGCGGGAACTGTTCGTCCTTCTGCAAAGCGGTGATCTGACGGCGCGGGAGAAATTGGTTAACGGCAATCTTCGTCTCGTGTTGAGCGTCATCCAGCGCTTCAACAACCGGGGCGAATATGTCGACGACCTGTTTCAGGTCGGTTGCATTGGTTTGATGAAGGCGATTGATAATTTCGATCTGGGCCAGAATGTCAAATTCTCCACTTACGCCGTTCCCATGATTATCGGTGAAATCAGACGCTACCTGCGGGACAACAACCCTATTCGCGTCAGCCGTTCCCTGCGGGACGTGGCGTACAAGGCGCTCCAGGTGCGGGATGGACTGGTCAACCGGCATTCCCGGGAGCCGTCAATCACTGAAATCGCGGAGGAACTGAAGATCCCGGCGGAAGAAATTGTGTATGCCCTGGACGCTATCCAGGAACCGGTTTCTCTCTTCGAGCCGATTTATCACGACGGGGGAGATCCGATCTTCGTCATGGACCAGATCAGCGATGATAAAAATCAGGACGGCAGCTGGCTGGAGGGCATCGCCATCCGGGAGGCGCTTCGGCGGCTGAGCGACCGAGAAAAACATATCCTGACGTTGCGTTTCTTTGAGGGGAAGACGCAGATGGAAGTGGCGGACGAAATCGGTATTTCGCAGGCTCAGGTGTCGCGGTTGGAAAAGGCGGCACTGAATCATATGCGTAAACATATCTGAAACGGGGGATGAATTTGAGAAGGCGGCGAGTTGTCCTTGTTCTCCTGGTTCTTATAGGATTCGGAATTATTGGCGGTCTTTGCCTTAGCTGCCGGACGTCGTTCCGGGACGGGGTGGCGTCCGCGGAAAACATCATTCGTCTGCATGTGGTTGCCAACAGTGACAATACGGCGGATCAGGCGCTGAAATTGGCGGTGCGTGATGCCGTCCTGGCGGAGATGGCGCCGCTCTTTCGTCCGACCGCGGATGTTGCGGCGGCGCGGCAAATAGTCCGGGAGAATCTCGGCCGTCTGGAAGATATCGCCCGGCATGTCGTGGAGCAGAACGGGAGAACTTACCCTGTCACGGTTGCCCTTGACAATTTCGCCTTCCCCACCCGCGTCTACGGCGCTCTGGTACTGCCGGCCGGCGACTATGAGGCCTT
Source organism: bacterium (assembly GCA_050943375.1). Classification (GTDB taxonomy): domain Bacteria; phylum Bacillota; class SLNR01; order SLNR01; family JBMNPB01; genus JBMNPB01. The sequence continues at coordinate 70,298 of JBMNPB010000003.1, read as the reverse complement.
GCGGATCACCCTCGGAACAGGCCAGGGCCGGAATTGGTGGTGTGTCCTGTTTCCGCCTCTTTGTTTTCTGGAAGGTACAGCGACCAAAACCGGCGGGGCCGGGGAGACGGCCGTCGCCTTAGTAGCGGAGCCGGATCCCTCAGAGATTGAGATCCGGAGTAAATTGGCGGAACTGTGGCAGCAGTCGGTCCGACGGTGGCGGGAACGGCGGCAGGTGGCGGCGGATGCGACCGCTGTCAGTCCGGAGTAAAAAGAGACGCCTTTGGCCTGAGCCAGAGGCGTTTTAATATGGGCATAAGCGGCCGCGGCGGCATATAATATAACAGCGGGAGGTGGGACAATGGTTCGTACATCTGATTTGCGCACGCGGGAAGTGATCAATATTCTGGACGGCAAACGGCTGGGCGCGGTGGACGACGTGGAAATCGATTTGGAAGCAGGCAGGATTACGGCTGTAGTTATTCCCGGCAGCGGCCGCCTGTTGGGCCTGTTCGGAAAAAGCGACGAGGTAGTCATTCCCTGGGACAAAATCAAACGAATTGGGGTGGACACGATTCTGGTGGAATTCGAAGGCCTCCCGGCAGAGCCGCCTTTGCGCCGCGGCGGGCGGAATTCCCTTTAAACCGGCGGACAAATGAATACCGGAAAGCCGTTCATTTTGCTTTTCAATGCGGGTCGCCGCAAACAGAAGTCCGCCGGTGCGGCGGGCTTCTGTTTGCTCTTTTTCCTGGTTCTGATATATAATAATATTATCAGTCCGGCGGCGGACAAAGCCGGCCGGACGCCGGGGAGGGATGACGGATGCGCTGTCCTTTCTGTAATTTCGCCGAGAGCAAAGTGCTCGATACCCGGCCGACGGATGAAGGCAACGCCATCCGGCGGCGGCGGGAATGCATTGGCTGCGGCCGGCGGTTTACAACGTACGAGAAAATTGAGGAATTGCCGCTCATTGTCGTCAAAAAGGACGGACGCCGGCAAGTCTTCAACCGGGACAAGATTCTCGGCGGCCTGCTCAAAGCTTGTGAGAAAAGGCCGGTCCCGGTATCAAAACTGGAAATAATCACCGATGATATTGAGAAAGAATTGCGAAACAACTTCGAGCGCGAGGTCGACAGTCAGAAAATCGGTGAATTGGTAATGGAAAAGCTGCGCGGCATCGATGAGATCGCCTATGTCCGGTTTGCCTCGGTTTACCGGCAATTCAAGGATATCAATCGGTTCATGGAGGAATTGAAAAAACTGCTCGGATAAGCCGGGCGGTGCGCGGACGGTGATTATATTTGCGGATAAGCGGCAATCTTCATTGCGGGGAGGAAAAAGGCCTTAATTATCTTTACTTTCCGCAGTTGGCGGCGACCGGCCTCCTCCGGCACGCTTTTTCGACCCGGCGGGGCGGTGCCAGTGCCGGCGAATATTCCACTCTTAATCTGGGGCTTCAAGTCGGCGACGACCGAGATTGTGTTATCCAAAACCGGCGCCGCTTCTGCCGGGCGCTGGGCACCGACCTGGACAGCCTCGTGGCTGCCCGGCAGGAGCATACTGACAACGTCGCCGTAGTTACCGCGGCAGAGCGGGGTTGTGGGGCCGGCGACGAGGCCACGGCCATCCCCGCAACCGATGCTTTGATTACCGCCGAGCCCGGCGTTGTGCTATCCATCTATACCGCTGACTGCGTTCCCGTTTTACTCCTCGATCCGAGGCGTCGGGCTATCGGACTCGTCCACGCCGGCTGGCGGGGGACGGTGGCGGGGATTGTTCTGAAGACCCTGGCCCGGATGACTGCCGTCTTCGGCACCGAGCCGGGGGATTGTCTGGCGGGCATCGGACCTTCCATCGGGCCTTGCTGTTATCTGGTCGACGAACCGGTCATCCGGCCGCTGCGGGAGCGCTTTTCGGACTGGGCCGAATTAGTCCGCCCGGCCGGGCCGGGGCAGTGGCGGCTCGATTTGTGGGAAGCGAACCGGCGGCAGCTCACTGCCGCCGGTCTTCTGCCGGTGAATGTTACGGTGGGAGGCCTTTGCACTGCCTGCCGGACCGATCTCTTTTTCTCGCACCGGGCCGAAAAGGGCCGTACTGGCCGGCAGGCAGCCGGAGCGCGATTATTGTGAACTTTTGATTGGACTTTTTATGGCTGATAAGGTAAAATATGTTATAGATACCAATTCGGCAGCGGGCTTCAGGTGCCGGACAAGCGTAAGGAAAGGAGCAGCAGCGATGGCAAAAGGCGTATTAGATAAATTCTTGAATTTCATTGGTTTCGAGGATACCGGATTGGACGAGGGTGAGATGCCGGAAGGAGAAGTCCCGGACAGCAACAATATTGTTCCGCGGGGGAGGAAGGCAGCCGTGGTGAATTTGCATACTCAGATGCAGGGTAAGGTTGTCCTGATTGAACCTTTGTCCTTCGACGAAGTCCAGAGTATTGTGGACCAGCTGAAGAACCACAAATCAATTATCGTGAATGTGGAAACAATTGAAAAAGAATTGGCGAAACGGATGGTGGATTTCCTCAGCGGGGCGACTTATGCTCTGGGGGGAAATATGCAGAAAGTCAGCAGCGGCATCTTTTTGTTCGTTCCCAGCAATATCGAGATCACCGGCAGCATGCGGGACGAAATCAACGAGAGAATGAACGAGCGGGCGGCGGAAAAGATCACCGAAAGGAACCTCCTGTTCTGGAAAAACAAATAAGCGGTACGGGAGGGACTGACATCTGATGACATTGCTGATATCATTGGTGGATTTGGTTTACAAGGTATTCTATTGGGCGATACTTCTGCGGGTGCTGATGTCCTGGTTTCGTCCCCACACTTACAGTCGCGGCTATAATCAATTCGCCCGCCTGATTTACCAGGTTACCGAACCGCTGCTCGCCCCGGTCCGAAATTTTTTGCCGATCGGAGGTATGGGAATCGACTTTTCGCCCCTGATCGTGCTGTTTTTGCTGCAGATCCTTCGTAACAGCCTGTTTAGGCTTCTCTTTAGCTGGCGTTATTAACAACGCCGCTGGTTTTCCGCCCGGGACGCAATTTTTTCGGACAAATATAACGGAGGTGACGGTATGGCCCTGACGCCCCTGGATATTCACAACAAGGAATTCCGGAAAGGATTCCGCGGTTACATTGAGGATGAAGTTGATGAATTTCTGGACGAAGTTGTCAAAGAATTCGAGAGCATGCTCAAGGAAAATGTGCGTCTGAAAGACGAAATCGAGAAGATGACCGGGCAGGTGGAGAACTACCGCCAGTTGGAGCAGACTCTGCACAACACTCTCATTGTTGCACAGACAACAGCGGAAGAAGTCAAAGCAGCCGCCAAAAAAGAAGCCGATCTCATCATCCGGGAGGCGGAAATCAACGCCGGCAAGATTGTTGAGGAAGCGTACGAGAAAGTGCGCCAAATCGTCAGCGAGAACGAAGAAATGCGGCGGCAGGGCCAGATTATGAAAACACGCCTGCGGACACTGCTCCAGGCGCAGTTGGAGTTGCTCGGCACCGCGGATGAGGATGAGTTGGTCGCGGCACAGTCGTGATTTGCCTGCCGCAGCAGCGGGAGCTAGGTGGTGGTGGTATTGATTAAATTGACGGAAGGGCCGGACGGATTGACGTTTTCGATCCGGGTTCAGCCCCGGGCAGCGAAAAATGAGATTACCGGGGAGCACGACGGTGCTCTCCGGTTGCGTTTGACGGCTCCGCCGGTGGAAGGAGCGGCGAACAAGCTTTGCCAGTCGCTGCTTGCCGACTGGCTCGGTGTCCCGCGCTCCCGGGTCACGATTATCGCCGGGGAAAAGAGTCGTAACAAAGTTGTCCGGGTCGCCGGTGTCACCAGGGCGGCGGCGGTGGAAAAATTTGCTCTTCTGACCGCAGGACCGGCCAGGGCGTGAGCCAATCCGGCAACGGCTTTTTTCTGCTGTCTTGACTGAAATTATAAAAATGTTATATAATAATGAAATAATGAAAGAAAAAACGATGAAGGGGAAAACGCTGGGCAGTGACTTGTCAGTGAGCCGGGACGGGGCAGCCCGACAGTGTGAGCCCGGTAAGGACTGCGCAGCGGAGATCACCCCCGAGTTGCCGGCTGAAATCCCCGCGAGATTAAGCCGTGCCGGCGCCGCCGTTATCCGGTCCGAGCTGCCCGGTCGTACTTTGCACCGGGCGAGTAGGGTGGTACCGCGGGATAATAGCCTCCCGTCCCTAATGGGGACGGGAGGTTTTTATTTATTAACTGTCGGAGGTGTCCAGATGGATTACAGTAAAACGCTAAATCTTCCAAAGACCGATTTTCCCATGCGGGCCAATCTGCCGGCGCGGGAACCGGAGGTTCTCGCTTTCTGGGACGAGATCAAAGTCAACGACCTTATCAGTGCGGCGGCCGCCGACCGGCCCCAATTTATTCTGCACGACGGGCCGCCTTACGCGAACGGCAATATTCACTTGGGGACGGCCCTGAACAAGGTGCTCAAGGATATCGTCAACAAATTCATGTCGATGCAGGGATACAACACACCTTATGTCCCCGGCTGGGATACGCACGGACTGCCGATTGAGACGGCGGTTATCAAGAACACCGGAGCCAATCCTCATGAGATGGGGACGGTTAAATTCCGACGCCACTGCCGGGATTACGCGCTGAAATTTCTCGACATCCAACGGGATGAATTCAAGCGCCTCGGTGTCCGGGGCGACTGGGAACACCCTTATGTGACCCTCGTGCCGGAGTTTGAAGCGAAGCAAATCGAAGTTTTCGGCGCTATGGCCAAAAAAGGCTATATCTACAAAGGCTTGAAGCCGGTTTACTGGTGCGCCGACTGCGCAACAGCTCTCGCCGAGGCGGAGGTGGAATATGCCGACCACGTTTCTCCTTCAATTTATGTCAAATTTCGCCTCATTGACAGCGCAAAGCTCCTGGGCAGCGACGAACCGGTGGACGTCCTGATTTGGACGACGACGCCGTGGACGCTGCCGGCGAACGTGGCGATTGCCTTGGGTCGGGAGTTCGATTACGCTTTTGTCCAGGCGCCGGGCACTGTCCTCGTCATGGCGGAGCAACTCGTTGACACGGTAATGCAGGAGACCGGTATCAGCGATTATTCCATTCGGAAAGTCGTCAAAGGCAGTGATCTGGAAAAAATGGAGTGCCGTCACCCTTTCCTCGATCGGAACTCCCTTCTCATCCTGGCTGACCACGTTCTCCTCGATCAAGGGACTGGTTGCGTGCATACGGCACCGGGACACGGCCTCGAAGATTATGAAGTCGGTGTGAAATATAATCTGCCCGTCGTCCAGCCACTCGACAGCCGGGGCCGCTTTACGGACGAAGGCGGCAAATTTGCCGGAATGTTCTGCGGCGAAGCGAATAAGGCGATTATCGATGAATTGAAAGACCGGGGCGCTCTGGTGCAAATGAAAGAAATCAAACATTCATATCCCCATTGCTGGCGCTGCAAACAGCCGGTCATTTACCGGGCGACGGAGCAATGGTTCGCTTCGGTGGATGGTTTCCGGCGGGAAGCGCTGGCCGCGATTGAAGATGTCAAATGGATTCCGGCCTGGGGCGAAGAGAGGATTCATAACATGGTCGCCGACCGGCTCGATTGGTGCATTTCCCGGCAGCGGGTCTGGGGAGTGCCGATTCCGGTCTTCTACTGCCGGGCTTGTGGCAAGGAACTGATTACCGACGAATCCATCGCTGCCGTCCGGGATTTGTTCGCCCGGGAAGGCTCGGACGCCTGGTTCAGCCATGAAGCGGCGGAAATTCTGCCGCCGGGGACGAGCTGCCCGGACTGCGGCACGACTGACTTCCGCAAAGAAACGGATATCATGGATGTCTGGTTCGATTCCGGCTCCAGCCATCTGGCGGTTCTGGAGTCCCGGAACGAATTACGGTGGCCGGCTGACCTTTATCTGGAAGGGAGCGATCAGCACCGGGGCTGGTTCCAGTCGTCGTTGCTCACTTCGGTGGCGGTGCGCGGCACGGCTCCGTACCGGTCCGTCCTGACCCACGGCTTCGTCGTGGACGGAGAAGGGCGCAAGATGTCCAAGTCACTGGGTAATGTTATCTACCCCCAGGAAGTCATTAAAGAATTCGGCGCCGACGTCCTGCGTCTCTGGGTCGCTTCGTCCGACTTCAAGGCTGACATCTCCGTTTCGCCCGATATCCTGAAGCAAATGTCAGAAGTTTACCGGAAAATCAGAAACACGTGCCGGTTTATTCTCGGGAACTTGTCCGACTTCGACCCGGCCAAAGACGTCGTGCCTTACGGGTCGCTGCCGGAAATCGACCGCTGGGCGCTGCTCCGCCTGACGAGATTGGTGCGGCGGGTGACGGAGGCGTACCGGAATTACGATTACCATCTCGTCTACCACGCTCTGCACAATTTTTGCGCTATCGACATGAGCGCTCTTTATCTCGATATTCTCAAGGACCGTCTGTATACCACCGCCGCCGCCGGACAGTCGCGGCGGGCGGCGCAGACGGTGCTGCAGGTCATCCTGACCGATCTGGTCCGTCTGATGGCGCCCATCCTGACGTTCACCGCTGAGGAAATCTGGCGCTATCTGCCGGCGCCGGCCGGCAAGCCGGTGACGGTGCAATTGGCCGGGTGGCCGACCGTCTGCACGGAATATGAGGATGCGGCTCTCGCGGCCCGGTGGGAAAAATTGCTTGAACTGCGGGAAACCGTAGCCAAAAGCCTGGAAGCGGCCCGGAAGGGAAAAGTGATCGGCCAGTCCCTGGCGGCGAAAGTCGATCTCTATCCTGATGCCGCCTGGGCGGAATTCCTGCAGCCTTATCTTGCCGAGCTGAAAACCATCTTCATCGTCTCCCGGGTCGATGTGCACGAACCCGGAGAGACTGTCCCGGCCGAAGCTGCCACCAGTGAAGACTTGCCGGAATTGAAAGTTCTCATCCGGCCGGCTGCCGGCGTGAAATGCGAGCGGTGTTGGAGTTACAGCGAGGAGACCGGCAAGGATGCCGAGCACCCGAACCTTTGCCCCCGCTGCCTCGCCGCCGTCCGGGAATAACGGATACTTGCTGACAAGTGAACCGGTCCTCCAAATGAAGGAGGGCCGTTTTTTTTTGCTGGAAAAGAATTTGTTCCGGTGATAAACTGAAAGAGGCGGGCGGCTTGACAGAAAGCGGCAGGCTCAGACTGCCCGCGCTGACAGGCTATTGCCTTATCGTTGGGAAGGTATGATGCTTGAACGGAGCCCACTTCAAGCTTGTGTAGCATTTCCGGGCCACTGCAGTCCCGGCTTCCGATTATTTTCTTGCTTGCGTAGCATTTCCGGGTCATTGCAGCCCCTACTTCCGAGTACTTTTCCAGCTTGCGTAGCTAAACTTGTGTCATTGCGAGGAGCCGTTTTCGGCGACGCGGCAATCTCGGGTTCCGTACCTTTACCCTAAACTGATTTAAATCCATCAGTTCGTGCCGCTTCTGCGGTTATGAGGTCTGGTAAGGCTGGTGGCTGCAATGGCAATGCAGAAAAGAACAGCGAGACTTTCCGGAACTGTGAGTAATGGATAACGGCGACAGGAGGGAACAGACAATGGCGAAAATTATCGGCATCCTGGGCGGCATGGGGCCGGAAGCGACGGGCGACCTGTTTTGGAAAATCATCAAGGCCACCCCGGCCAAAAAAGACCAGGACCATCTGCGGATTATTATCGACAACAATCCTCAGATTCCCGACCGAACAGCGGCCATCCTGGCCGGCGGACCGGACCCGGTCCCGGCGATGGTGGAAACGGCCCGGAATCTGGCCGGGGCGGGGGCGGAGCTTCTGGTTATTCCCTGCAATACGGCCCATTATTATTACGACCGGATTACGGCGGCGTTGCCGATACCGATCCTGCACATCGTCCGGGAAACGGCTGATTATGTTCGGAAAAAGTATCCGGCCGTCCGGACAGTCGGTTTGCTGGCGACAACTGGAACGATTAGGACCCGCCTTTACCACGACGGCCTGGCGGCAGCCGGATACACGGTGCTGACCCCGCCGGACCCGGTGCAGGAGGAAGTGATGGCGGCGATTTACGGCAGTGACGGGATCAAGGCTGGGCATCTGGCCGGGCCGGCGGAAGTTATGCGGCGGGCGGCTGGGGTCTTAATCGAGGCGGGAGCCGAGGCGGTCATCTGTGGGTGTACGGAAATACCGCTTGTCCTGCACGATGGCGATATTCCGGTGCCGGTCCTCGACCCGACCGCCGTCCTGGCGGCCGCCGCCGTCCGGGAAGCGCGGCGGGAGTAGGGGAGAGTGTTCCCATTGCTTCATTGCTCTGAAAGGAACAGACTATAAAATGCACACCCGTCGGGTGTGCATTTTATCAGATTATCCAACAATCCCTTTTCCCAATCGTCTATCCCCTGACTTTCTGCAGTATCTTCACGACTTCTTCCGTTTTTAGGACCTTGCCGTAAGAAACCACTTTCCTGTCAATAACGAGTGCCGGAGTCGTCATCACCCCGTAAACTGCGATTTGGGCAAAATCGGTCACATGGTCGATCGTTGCGTCCATGCCCAATTGCGCGAGTGCCGCTTTGGTTGCGGCTTCCAGTTGATTACATTTTGCGCAGCCGCTGCCGAGAATTTTAACGCTCGCGCCTGTTGTCTTCGCCTTCTCGGCATTTTCCATGCTGGCGCAGTCGCAGTTGTCGCAGCATCCGGCGGTTTCTTCTTTTTTCTTTCCGAAATTAAACAGAGCCATATTCTCATTCTCCTTTTCAGATATTTATTTCAGCAGCATTTGTCTTCGCAGGAACAGGCGGACTTGTTTTCTTTGCCGGCAAAGAAGTTCTTCAGGTTTTCCGGCAGTTCGTATTTTCCGCAGTCACAGCCGGTTTCAATATGGCCAAATACATTTTGCAGGATGGATTTTGCCAGCATTTCTATTGGGGGCACTTCGTATTCTTCACCGTTGTATTCAAATACCCGGCAAGCCACATTCGTACCGCTGATATCACTGCAGCAGCCGCAGCTGTTTTCCTTGACTGACAAACAGACGTCCCTTCCGTTTACGCGGATTGTCGGTGATGACCAGAATTGTTGACGTTCGGCGACCTCCGCTGTTTCCACTTTAACCTTGTGATACTCAACCGCATAACCGGCAAGCCGCAATGCGGGCGTAAGAACAGCCATCGCTTCATCAAGAACTTTGTCGGTGCCAAGGCAGCGGTCGCAGGTCTGCAAATCAAGATACAAATATTCCACGTGAACCTTATTACCGGAATATTCTTCGCAGCCGCAGGCGTAGCAAGACGCCTCAGCTTCCCGCCGCTCCTTTGGCGGTATCCGCCCGGTATCGTCGCCCACATAAGTTATGGCTCCCGCCGGGCAGCGGTTGCCGCACCCGCGGCATTGGTCAATGCAGGCTTCCGGCTTCCTGACGACAGGGGTAGGGGCTTTCGTTTTGTCATAGACATTGTGAGGACATTCCTTAACGCAGAAGCCGCATTCCGTACAGATTAGATAGTCTACGACGGGATACCAGGTTTTCGTCATCATCATTCCTCCTATACGATTAATGGCTGCAGAAGGTTGAATAGATAACCGACAATGATGATGCCCGCAGTGCAGATAGCGATAAACAAAGCTAAAAGCTGCGGCTTAACTGCCTTGCGAAGCATAATCATGGACGGCAGAGACAAGGTGGTGACTCCCATCATTAACGACAGTACCGTACCAAGCTGAGCCCCTTTGAAGAGCAGCGCTTCAGCGATCGGAATTGTGCCGAAGATATCGCCATACATGGGCACGCCGATTATTGTCGCTAAGATTACGCCAAAGGGGTTGTTTCTCCCCAGCAGGGATGCCACCCACACCTCGGGTATCCAATTATGAATAAACGCGCCTATTCCGACACCGATCAGGATGTACGGAAATACTTTCTTTAAGGTAGAAATTGTTTGTTCCTTCGCATAAACCAAGCGGTCTTCTTTTGTCAGGTCCGGCGCTTCGATATCAACGGTTCCGGCTGTCAGGATAAAACTCTCGACATACTTATTCATGGACATTTTTTCGATCAGAGTGCCGCCGAGCACAGCGATTAACAAGCCGAACAGCACATATAATCCGGCGACTTTTGCACCAAATATGCTCATCAGCAGGACAAGCGAACCAAGATCAACCATCGGCGATGATATCAGGAATGAAAAGGTTACGCCCAGCGGCAAGCCCGCGGATGTAAAGCCGATAAATAACGGAATGGACGAACAGGAACAGAACGGGGTTACCGTTCCCAGCAGGGCGGCCGCGGAATTGGCCCCGATGCCGCGGAACCGTCCTAATATCTTCTTGCTGTGCTCCGGGGGAAAGTAGCTCTGGATGTAGCTGATTATATAGATCAGGAGACATAGCAGGGTGACAATTTTTATCACGTCGTAAATGAAAAACTGAATACTGCCGACCCACCGGTTGGCCGGGTCCATACCTAAAGCCGACAAAGTGCTTCCGATCAATTCATCCAGCCATTTCATGCCGAGGATTTGGTTCTGCAGAAAATCCCAGATTGCATTTAATAATCGCATCAATATCCCCGCTTTCTAACGATGGACACCATATCAAAAAATCTTGATATGTGCAGCCTGTTAAAAGCCATCTATCGGATGGCTTTTAAGTCTTGCAGCAATTATTTTCTACCGCAGCGGTCTTTGGTGTTATCAGTTCACTTAACAGACTGACGGCGTAAGCGCTTCCTCTTTCGCTGATTCTGTAATGTGTCCATTTGCCTTCCTGTCGGCCCTCTACAACGCCCGATTCAACTAAGATCTTCATATGATAGGAAAGCCCCGACTGCCCCAAGTCCAGTTGTTCCAACAAAACGCAGGCGCATTTTTCACCGCCGCACAACAGCTCAAGTATCCGCAGGCGTTTATCATCGGAAAAAGCCTTGAATATTTTTGTCTGCTGTTTATATATCATTTTTAGGCTATCACCTCGCATCAAAAATACTTGATATGTTGTCAGTATATGCGCTGCCTTTAATCTTGTCAACAATGTTCATAAAGATTTGCGGCAATATGGACGTTTTTATCAATGGTGCTGTTTGCGCTTATTGCTGTTCCCGATCTCCTTTAGGGGCGGTCACTGACCGCTCGGCTTTGCAGGAATTGGAATATGGGGACCCGGATCCCGCCTTTGCGTATTTTACTTTGCCCGCATACTTTGCATTCATTACCGCGGCCGTCCGCCGCGTTTTTGTTTACCGCCGCCCTATTCCGGGCAAATTAAAACGGAAGGAGGCGACGAGGTGGAGCGAAGAGTCCGGGTACGAAAACTCACGGACGCACTGGACCGGATGCAGCAGCTCGCTCTGTATCTGGAAAAAATGCGCATCACCGATTACGTCGAGTACATGGGAAACCCGCGCCGCGTTATATTTCTGAATCTGATTGCCGGGCTCGCCCGCGGTTTCGGCATGGCCATCGGTTTCACCATTCTGACCGCGGGCGCGGTGCTGCTCCTGCGTCGCATCGTCCATCTCAACCTGCCTCTGATCGGTGGCTTCATCGCCGAAATGGTCAAAATCGTCCAGGCGCGCCTGAACGGCTGACAAACATAGCAAACGGAGGGAAAACCATGAATACGAAGGATAGGGAATATTTCCGCCAACGCCTGCTGGCGGAGCGGGCGCGGCTGCTGACGGCCGGTGACGGTAGTTTCGGGCTGGAGAAAGCGGTCCGCGACTCGGTTTCCGAACTTTCCGCCTATGACAATCATCCCGCCGACTTAGGTACGGAAACTTTCGAGCGGGGGAAGGACCTGGCTCTGCTCGATAACAACCGGCGTCTCTTAAATGATGTAAACGCGGCTCTGCGCCGCCTCCAAGACGGGACATACGGCCTCTGCGCCCATTGCGGTCATCCCATCGCCCGGGCCCGCCTCGAAGCTTTGCCGGCGGCGGCTTTCTGCCGTGATTGCCAGGCGGTGGCCGAGGCCGGCGACCGGCCGGTCCGGCCGGCCGAAGAAGCTGTCCTTTTCCCGCCTTTCGGCCGTACTTTCCTGGACGACGCCGACAGCGTCGGCTTTGATGGCGAGGACGCCTGGCAGGCCGCAGCCCGGCATGGGACGGCCGAATCGCCCCAGGATGTCCCGGGCGCCGTCTCCTTTAAAGATTTGGCCGATTATTGGGAAGAGGAAGACGACGACATTGACCAGGTCAGCAACGACGCCTGGATACCGGGAACGACAGACGGCCCCAAAGGGCTGCCGCTGGATGAATTGGGCAGCGCAAGGAAAGCCAAGGTGAAAGCGAAAAGCCGACGGTCGGACGACTGACGGCCGTTACCCGTCTTCCCAAGCCGGTTCCCTTATGGTAAAATGAACAGTAACAGTCATTTAAGACGAGGAGAGCGGAGAATATGGTCTTTTGGATTGCCCTTGGTGTGCTTGGGTTGGACCGCCTGACGAAGCATCTGATAGTGGGAGGCCTGGATCTTTACGAATCCTACCCCGTGATTGAAGGTGTTTTTCATATTACTTATATCCGGAACCCGGGCGCGGCTTTCGGTCTTCTGGCGCACAAGACGCCGCTGTTTATCGGGATTACTGTCGCCGTGGTCGTCATCCTTGCTGTTTTCTCCCGCCGGCTCACCGCCGGCCGACGCCTGCCGGCCGGCGCCCTCGGGCTGCTCCTTGGCGGCGCCCTCGGCAATCTTTATGACCGGATTGTCGCTGGTACGGTTGTTGATTTCCTTGATTTCCGGATTTGGCCGGTGTTCAATCTGGCCGATACGGCCATTGTGGTTGGTGTGTTTTTGTTCGCCTATTATTTGTTTTTTCTGGATAAGCCGGAAAAAGAAACAGTCTGATGGGGGATGGCAATGGCGGAAGAATTGGCTCTGCAAGTTGGTGCGGCGGAAGGCGGTCAGCGCCTTGACGTCTATATCGCCGGGGCGGCGGACCGGATCTCCCGTTCCCAGGCGCAGAAATTGCTGGCGGAAGGCCGGGTGACGGTCAACGGCGGCCCGGCCAGGCCAAGCTACAAAGTCAATGCCGGCGACAGAATTGCGGTGGCCATTCCCGACCCGGAACCGCTCACCCTGGCGGCGGAAGACATTCCCCTTGCCGCCATCTATGAAGACAGCGACATCATCGTCATTGACAAGCCGCGAGGGATGGTCGTCCATCCGGCGGCCGGCAATTACACCGGAACATTGGTGAATGCCCTCCTGCGTCATTGCACTGATCTGTCCGGGATTAACGGCACTCTCCGGCCGGGCATTGTCCACCGTCTGGACAAGGATACTACCGGGCTCCTCGTCGTGGCCAAGAACGATTTGGCCCACAGCGGCCTGACGGAGCAAATCAAGCGCCGGACGGTGAAAAAGCTCTATTTTGCTTTGGTAACCGGTAATCTCCGGGAAAACACCGGTTTGATCGACGCGCCCATCGGCCGCTCCCGGGCTGACCGGAAACGGATGGCGGTAGTGGAGGGCGGACGGCGGGCAGTGACCCGCTTCCGGGTCATCGAACGCTTCGGCCGCTATACTCTCGTCGAAGCGCAGTTGGAAACTGGCCGCACCCATCAGATCCGGGTCCACTTTGCTTACATCGGCCACCCCGTTATCGGCGACCCGGTCTACGGGACGCGGCGCCAGCCATTTTCCCTTGCCGGCCAGGCGCTGCACGCCCATACCCTAGGCTTCGTTCATCCCCGTACCGGGGAAAGCCTGGAATTTTCCGCGCCCCTGCCGGCGGACCTGGCGGCCCTGCTCGCTTCTTTGCGGGAAGAAAGCAGAGCCGATAATGCTTGACAACCCGGAGCGGCTCTGATAAACTGTTTCGTAATAAGAACAAGTCCTTCAAGGCGGTCCCGTGAGGCCGGCAAGGAGACGAGTCAGATTATCTTCCTGCCGGCGGCAGGAAGTTTTGTTTGGGAGTGGTGGTTATGGCAAGACAGAAAAAAGCGGTCATCATGGACAAAGACGGGGTGCGGCGGGCGCTGATCCGGATTGCCCACGAAATCAGCGAGCGGAACCGGGGCGTCCGGGATGTGGCTCTCATCGGTATCCATAACCGGGGTGTCCACTTGGGCCGGCGCCTGGGACAGCGAATCCTTGAATTCGAAGGCCAGGCTATTCCTTTTGGGATCCTGGATATTACCGAATACCGGGATGATCTGAAGATCCGCCCGCAGCCGGCGGCAGCCGGTAAGACGGATATCGGTTTTTCGGTCGACGGCAAGATCGTGGTTCTGGTGGACGATGTCCTTTACACCGGGCGGACCGTCCGGGCGGCCTTGGACGCCGTCATCGACCGGGGACGGCCCGCCGCCATCCAACTCGCCGTTCTCATCGATCGAGGGCACCGGGAACTGCCGATACGGGCCGATTATGTAGGGAAAAATGTTCCCACTTCTCACCGGGAGATAGTCATTACCCGGGTGGTGGAAGCAGACGGTGAAGACAGCGTGACAATTGAAGAAGAAACGGAAGGCTGATAACCCGGTAAGCCCTTTAAATCAGTTCAGCGCGGCTGGTAAGGGAGACAAACGGGCAATTCGCCATCGCCTCCCGCCGGCCACGCCGGCAGGAGGTTTTGTTATGCCAGTCGTGGCAGGCAAGAAAATGAATTGGACCGGAAAAGACATTCTTGGACTTGCGGCAATGGAGCGAGAGGAAATCGAGGCGATTCTGGGGGCGGCGACGGCAATGAAAGAGCGGCTGTGGCGGGGTGAGAAAAAAACAGCCGACCTGAAAGGGAAAGTGATCGTGACCCTCTTTTATGAGCCGAGCACCCGGACGCGGACATCCTTTGAATTGGCCGGGAAATATCTTGGGGTGGATGTGGTCAATATCGCCGTCGCCGCTGCCAGCGTCCAGAAAGGGGAAACGCTGAAGGACACGGCCCGGACTCTCGCGGCCATGGGAGTGGACGCCGTTGTTTTGCGCCATCCCCATTCCGGAAGTGCCGCTTTCCTGGCGGAGATGCTCGCTATTCCGGTTATCAACGCGGGGGACGGCATGCACGAGCACCCCACTCAGGGGCTGCTCGACCTGTTTACCATCCGAGAGCAGAAAGGCCGCCTGGCTGGGCTGCGGGCGGCCATCATCGGCGATATCCGGCACAGCCGGGTGGCCCGCTCCGATATCTGGGGTCTGACCCGCATGGGCGCGACCGTAGCAATTGCCGGCCCGGCGACGCTGCTTCCGCCGGAAATTGCCGGCCCGGGTGTTACTTGCCATACCGACGTCGACGCGGCGCTGACCGGCGCCGACGTGATCATTGCCCTGCGGTTGCAGCTGGAACGGCAGGCGAAAGGGCTGATTCCCAGTTTAGCCGAATACAACGAAATGTACTGCATTGACGCCCGGCGCCTGGACCGGGCCAAACCGGACGCTCTCCTGCTCCATCCCGGACCGATCAACCGGGGCGTGGAGATCAGCCCGGCGGCGGCTGACGGGCCGCAGTCGGCCATTCTAGCGCAGGTGACGAACGGAGTGGCGGTGCGGATGGCTTTGCTGAACTTATTGCTGGGAGGCGGGGAATAATGGACATAATATTGCGGGGCGGGCAAATAATCGACCCGTTTCAGGGTATCGATTCCGTCGCCGATATTCTGATCAGCGGCGGCCGGGTAGCCGGATATGGACTGAATATGTCCCGGGCCGGGGCGGAGGTCATCGACGTCACCGGCAAGGCAGTAGTGCCGGGCTTGATTGACATGCACGCCCACCTGCGGGAACCGGGTTTCGAATACAAGGAGGATATCCGCACCGGTACCCGGGCGGCGGCGCGGGGCGGCTTCACCGCCGTCGCCTGTATGCCGAACACCCAGCCGGTTCTCGACAGCGGTCTCTTGATCGCCGCTTTGCGGGACAAGGCGGTGCGGACTGGGCTCGTCCGGGTCTATCCCATCGGGGCGGTGACTAAAGGACTGCGGGGCGGGGAAATGGCGGAACTCGGCGGGATGCGCCGGGAAGGGGCCGTCGCCTTTTCCGACGATGGGATGCCGGTGCTGAGCGCGGCATTGATGCGCTGTGTCCTGGAATACGCGGCGATGCTTGGGGTTCCGGTCATCGACCACTGTGAGGAAAAATCTCTCGTTGGCGACGTCGGCATTAACGCCGGTCGGGTTGCTGTTCTTCTGGGTCTGCGAGGAATGCCGGCGGCAGCGGAAGATACGATGGTCGCCCGGGACTGCCTTTTGGCCGGGATGACGGGAGGACATGTTCACATCGCTCATCTCAGCACGGCGGGGGCGGTGGAGATCGTCCGGCAGGCGAAAGCCCGGGGGATCCGGGTCACGGCGGAAGCCTGTCCGCACCATTTCACATTGACAGAAGAAGCAGTCAACGATTATGACACTAACGCCAAGGTCAATCCGCCGCTACGGACGGCGGCCGACGTGGCGGCCGTGCGGGCTGGGCTGCGGGACGGGACGATTGATGTAATTGCCACCGATCACGCACCCCACGCGGCGGATGAGAAGGAAGCGGAATTCAGCCTGGCGCCGGCCGGCATCAGCGGCCTGGAGACGGCCGTGCCGCTGGTGCTGACCGAGTTGGTGGAGACGGGCGTCCTTAGTATGGCGGAAGCGATTTATAAGATGACGGCCGCGCCGGCCCGGATTCTCGGCTTGGCGGGCGGCAGTCTGCGGGTGGGGGCGGCCGCCGATATCACGGTCATCGACCGGGCGGCCGCCGAGACGGTGGACCCGGCCGCTTTCGCGAGCAAAGGCCGCAACACACCTTTTGCCGGCCGGGCCGTCCGGGGCCTCCCCTTCCTGACCATGGTGGGCGGCCGGATTGTAATGCGGGATCGCCAGTTAATTGCCGAATAAGCATAAATCAGGCCGGGGCTGCCGGTTAAGGAGAATGATGATGCCGCTGAATAAGGAATTGCGCAAAATAATGGTTATTGGGTCCGGTCCGATTGTCATCGGTCAGGCTGCCGAATTTGACTATGCCGGCTCCCAGGCGTGCCGCGCTCTGCGGGAGGAAGGTCTTGAAGTCGTCCTCGTCAACAGCAATCCGGCAACTATCATGACCGATGCCGATATGGCCGACCGCACTTATATCGAGCCGCTGACCCGGGTGACGGTGGCGGCCATTCTCCGGCAGGAGAGACCGGACGGGCTGCTTGCCACCCTGGGCGGCCAAGTGGGATTGAATCTGGCCGTGGAACTGGGCGAGGCCGGTATCCTGTCCGAGATGAACGTGGCTCTGCTCGGCACGCCGCTCGCGGCAATCCGGCAGGCGGAGGACCGGGAGAGTTTCAAGGTCTTAATGGAATCGATCGGTGAACCGGTGCCGGAAAGCCGCGTCGTAAGTTCCCTGGCGGCGGCGGAAGATTTTGTCTGCACCGTCGGGTATCCGGTGATTGTCCGCCCGGCTTACACTCTCGGCGGGACGGGCGGCGGCATCGTCCGCAGCGGAGCGGAATTGCGGGACGTCGTCACCCGCGGCCTGAAAATGAGCCGGATTGGCCAGGTGCTCATTGAAAGGAGCGTCGCTGGCTGGAAGGAGATCGAATTTGAAGTGATGCGGGACGGACGGGACAATTGCGTCGTCGTCTGCGGCATGGAGAATTTCGACCCCATCGGTGTCCATACCGGCGACAGCATTGTTGTGGCGCCTTGCCAGACGTTGTCTGAACGGGCCGAAGGAATGCTCCGGGCGGCCGCACTCAAAATCATCCGGGCCCTCGGAATCGAAGGCGGCTGCAATGTTCAGTTCGCTCTCGAGCCGGCCGGCGGGCGGTATTACGTCATCGAAGTCAACCCTCGGGTCAGCCGCTCCAGCGCCCTGGCGTCGAAAGCGGCCGGCTATCCCATCGCCCGGGTGGCCAGCAAGATTGCCGTCGGAATGAGTCTTGACGAAATTCCGGGCCCGGCAGGGGGGCGGACGGCCGCGGACGCGCCGGTGCTCGACTATGTGGTGACGAAAATTCCCCGTTGGCCTTTTGACAAATTCGCCGCCGCCGACCGGACTCTGACGACGCAGATGAAGTCAACGGGGGAAGTGATGGCAATTGACCGGACGTTCGAGGGATCGCTGCTGAAAGCGGTCCGCTCCCTGGAGACGGGGGACGACGGACTGGGGACGGGAGAATTCCGGGCTTTGTCTGGCGCAGCCCTCCGGACGAGAGTTGAAACGCCGGACGACCGGCGCCTATTCGCCGTGGCCGCGGCCTTGCGGCGCGGGATGACCCCGGAGGAAATCAACCGGATTTCCGGCATTGACTCTTTCTTTCTCCGTAAAATTCAGGGGATTGTTGCGATGGAAGGACAGATTGCGGCTGCCGCCGGGAACGAGCCGCCGGCGGCGCTGCTGCGCCGCGCCAAAGAATGCGGCTTCTCCGACCGGCAAATCGCCCGTCTCCTGGCCCGGAGCGAAGCGGAAATCCGGGACCGGCGCCGGCGGGAGGGTATCATCCCCGCTTACCGGTCGGTCCCCGTCTATGCGGCCGGGGCCGCGGCCGCCCCTTATTTTTACTCCAGTTACGGGCCGACGGACGCGGCGCCGGTTAGCGAAAGAAAGAAAGTCATTGTGATCGGCGCCGGGCCGATTCGTATCGGTCAGGGCATTGAGTTCGACTATTGCACTGTCCACGCGGTCCGGGCGCTGCAGGAATGCGGCGTGGAAGCAATCATTGTCAACAATAACCCGGAAACGGTGAGCACTGATTTCAATATTTCCGACCGGCTTTATTTCGAGCCGCTCGGCGCGGAAGACGTCCTGAACCTTGTGGAGAAAGAGAAGCCGGACGGAGTCATCGTCCAATTCGGCGGACAGACGGCCATCAATCTGGCCGGGCCGCTGGCCGCCGCCGGAGTGCCCGTGCTGGGTACCCCGGTGGCGAGCATTGACGCCGCCGAAGACCGGGACAAATTCGACCGCCTATTGACCGGCCTCGGCATCGCTAAGCCGGCCGGCCGCGCCGTCACGGGGCCCGCGGCTGGCCTCGCTGTGGCGTCTGCCGTCGGTTACCCGGTCGTTGTCCGGCCTTCTTATGTTTTGGGCGGGAGGGCCATGGAAATCGTCTACGGCGAAGGGGAATTGGCCGAATATCTGGCGACAGCCGTCAAAATTACTCCGGATCATCCCGTCCTGGTGGATAAATATCTGGCTGGCCGGGAAATCGAAGTTGACGCAGTCGCCGACGGAGAAACAGTCCTCATTCCCGGAATCATGGAGCATGTGGAGCGGGCGGGAATCCACTCCGGCGACAGCACGGCCGTTTACCCGCCCCGGGATCTGCCGGCCGGCATCAAGGCAAGAATTGTGACCGCCACGGCGGATATTGCCAAAGCTTTGCATTGCCGGGGTCTTTTGAATATCCAATATGTCGTTTACGCCGGAGAACTCTATGTCCTGGAAGTCAATCCCCGGGCCAGCCGGACGGTGCCTTATCTGAGCAAAATCACCGGCATCCCTCTTGTCGCCCTGGCGACCCAGGTCATCCTCGGCCGTTCCCTTCGCTCCCTTGGCTGGCCGGACGGGCTGTGGTCGGAAGGTAAATTTACGGCCGTGAAAATGCCTGTTTTCTCTTGGGCGAAATTAGGCCGGGTCGACACTTCTCTTGGTCCCGAGATGAAGTCGACCGGCGAAGTGATGGGATTGAACGGCAGCTTTGCCGGCGCTCTGTACAAGGCTTTTTTGGCCGCCGGTTTCAATATACCCGCCGGGGGAGAAGTCCTTCTGACTATCGCCGACAAGGACAAGGCGGAAGCCGTCCCGATCGCCCGGCGCTTTGCCCGGCTGGGCTTCCGCCTCCACGCCACCGCCGGAACGGCGGCAGCCCTCGCCGCGGCAGGAATTCCGGTTAACAAAGTGAATAAAATCCGGGAAGGTTCGCCGCAAATCATCGACCTGATTCGTTCCGGCTCCCTCGCCCTGGTCATCAACACCATGACCCGGGGCAAAGTGCCGGAGCGTGATGGTTTCCGCATCCGCCGGGCGGCAGTGGAATACGCCGTCCCGTGCCTGACCTCCCTGGATACGGCCGGGGCCATTCTGGCGGCCCTGGCCGAGAAGAAGGATAAAACGGCGGCGGAAGTGAAGGCGCTCCAGGATTATCTTGACCGACAGGAGGAATGAGTATGGCGGGGCAATATCAGACCATAATCTTGGCGAAAGAAGAAATCGCCGGCTATTGCCGGCTGCGGCTCGCCGCGCCGGCTTTGGCGGCAGAGGCCCGGCCGGGGCAGTTTGTCCAGGTGCGGTGCGGTGCGACCAGCGACCCTCTGCTGCGGCGGCCCCTCAGCCTGCATGGTATTGATCGGGGACGGGGAGAGGTGGTTCTCTTGTTTAATGTGACCGGCCGCGGGACGGAACTGCTGAGTCGTAAGGAGCCGGGGGAGACAGTGGATTTGATCGGCCCGCTGGGAAACGGTTTCCGGATTGACCCGGCCATCCGACGGGCCGTAGTGGTGGGAGGCGGCATCGGTATCGCGCCTTTCCCGCCCTTACTGGAAGAACTGGCGGCCGGCGGGACGGACGTCACCGCTCTCGCCGGGATGCGCACCGCGGCCTTGCTGCCGCTCTGCCGCTGGCTGCGGCAGCCGGGGGTGAAGTTCCGGGAAGCGACGGACGATGGGAGTTGCGGCTACGCTGGCACCGTGACCGGACTGCTCGAAGAGCTTTTGGCCGCGGGCGGGACGGAATTGATTTATGCCTGCGGTCCCCGGGGTATGCTGCGGGAAGTCGCCCGTCTGGCCGACCGATACGGTGTCCCCGCGCAGGTGTCATTGGAAGAGAGAATGGGGTGCGGGCTGGGCGCCTGCCTCAGCTGCGTCTGTCAAGTGAAAACGGCGGAAGGTTTTGCCCACAAACGGGTCTGCCAGGATGGCCCGGTTTTTGCGGCGGCGGAGGTGGTTTGGGATGAGTGAGCCGAAATTAGCCGTCAACCTGGCCGGGATCAAGATGAAGAACCCAGTGATGACTGCTTCCGGGACGTGCGGTTACGGCCGGGAATACCGGGACTTTTACGACGTGAACGAACTGGGTGCCATTGTTGTTAAAGGGCTGACCCGGGAGCCGCGCCCCGGCAACCCGGTGCCCCGAATCGCCGAGACGCCGGCCGGGATTCTGAACGCCATCGGCCTCCAGAATCCGGGTTTGGACGTCTTTCTCCGGGAGGAAATCCCTTATCTCCGGGAGCTCAGTCTGCCGGTTATTGTCAATATCGCCGGCAACGAAGCGGAGGATTACCGGGCGCTGGCGGCCGCCCTGGACGGGACCGGCGGCATTGCCGCCCTGGAAGTCAATATTTCCTGCCCCAATGTCAAAAAAGGCGGCATGGCATTCGGCACCGATCCGGATGCCGCGCATGCCGTCGTCCGGGCAATCCGGCAGGAGACGGGACTGCCCGTCATCGTCAAGCTTTCCCCCAATGTCACGGATATCACCGCCATCGCCCGGGGTGTGGAAGCGGCCGGGGCGGACGCCGTCTCGCTGATCAACACCCTCGTGGGTATGGCTGTTGACATTCGGACCCGGCGGCCGGTCATTGCCAATATTGTCGGCGGCCTCTCAGGACCGGCCGTCAAACCGGTCGCTCTCCGCATGGTCTGGGAAGTGGCCCGGGCGGTCCGGCTTCCGATCATCGGGATAGGCGGCATCAGTACGGCGGAAGATGCCATCGAGTTTCTCCTGGCCGGGGCGACGGCGGTGGCGGTTGGGACGGCCAGTTTCGTCAACCCCCGAGCCCCGGTTGAGATTATCGCCGGCATTAGCCAATATCTGGCTGCGAACGGCATTGCCGACGTGAATGAATTGATCGGTGGTCTGCGCTGTTAGCGGCGCGGCCGGCTGAAGACAGGAAGGAGGAGGGCTGATGCAGTCCGCCCGGGAAAAAATCATCGTTGCTCTCGACTTTGCCAGCCCGGACCAGGCGCTGGCGCTGGTCGACAGATTGCAGGGCAAGCTTAATTATTTCAAAATCGGCATGGAATTGTTTTACAGTGCCGGGCCGACAATTATTCAGGCAGTCCGGGAAAAAGGCTGCCGGGTTTTCCTCGACTTGAAATTCCACGATATTCCCAACACGGTGGCCGGCGCGGCCCGGGCCGCGGCCCGTTATGGGGTCGCGATGCTCAATGTTCATGCGGCCGGCGGCCGGGTCATGCTGGAGCGGGCGGCGGACGCCGCGCGGGAAGGCGCCATGGCGACCGGTTTTCCGGCTCCGCTCGTCTTGGCCGTCACGGTGCTGACCAGCCTGGACCAGACCAGTTTGGCCGAGGAAGTTGGAATCCGCCGCGACCTCGGCGAGCACGTCGTCCATTGGTCACGGCTTGCCCAGGCCGCCGGGCTGGACGGAGTGGTGGCTTCGCCTCGGGAATTGCCGCTGATCCGCCAGGCCTGCGGCCCGGACTTCGTCACCGTCATTCCGGGGGTGCGGCCGCTTTGGGCCGCCCGCGACGACCAGCAACGGATCATGACTCCGGGCGAGGCGGTGCGATCCGGCGCCGATTACCTCGTGATCGGCCGGCCGATAACTCAGTCGCCCGATCCGGTCAAAGCGGTAGATCTGATCAGCCAAGAAATCGAGGAGGGGATGAATATATGACACAAACAGAAATTCTGGAAATCCTCAAGGAGACAGGCGTGCTGCTGGAAGGTCATTTCCGGCTGACGTCCGGCCGGCACAGCGGGCGATATCTGCAGTGCGCCCAAGTGCTCAAATACCCGGAATACTCGGAAAAAATCGGGGCCGAAATCGCGTCCCGCTTTACCGGCACGGATATCGATGTCGTCGTCGGTCCGGCTCTGGGCGGCGTCATCATCGCTTATGAAGTGGCCCGGGCATTGGGAAAAAAGACGATGTTCACCGAGCGGGAAAACGGGAAAATGAAGTTACGGCGGGGGTTTGCGATTCAGCCCGGGGAGAAGATTCTCGTGGTGGAGGACGTCATCACTACCGGCGGCTCCGTCAACGAAGTCATGGAAATTATCGTCGGGGACGGCGGACAGGTCGTCGGTGTCGGCGTCATTGTCGACCGGAGCGCCGGCAAGATCAACTTCGGCGTCCCGACCCATTCCCTCGTCTCTCTCGAAATCGAGTCCTATTCACCGGCGGCCTGTCCTCTCTGCCTCCAGGGCTTGCCGCTGGTCAAGCCGGGCAGCCGCACGGTTTGAGGCACTCAGATACGCTGGCTGAGGATATTGCGGCAATATCAATAGCTTATCTTAGCTTGTGCGATATACAAAATTCGGCTTGGGAGCGGAAGCTTCTGACGGCACATTTACCGCAAACTATGTAGCAATCCATGTTCATATTCCGCCCAGATGGTGCTCTGTTACAAAAACAGCTTGCAGGTCGCTTCGCTTGCAAGCTGTTTTCTACTGTCTGAAGAAATCATTGGTCTGATTTCTGTCTGTCTTGCCTCGCGTGGGGAGCATAGGCAAAAAAGTGCTGGAGACCGTCAGATGATGCGGAAGTAGTCAACGATGGAGATAGTAATATTATTGTGATGATGCAGGCCTCATTAATACTGTCCTTGAGTAAACGTGAAAGATAAGGAGAAGCCTATGCCATCAACCATTGCATCACTCTTCAAAGAGTCGGGATTAGAATTATCCGGACAGGTAAACTGGGGAGAGAAGGTAAAAGATGACTGCCCGGGAGTCTATATTGTTTCTGTCGCGGAGTATCCCGACAGTTGGGTTAACCCTTATCATCAAGCCCCAATCGACCAAAGCAGACTAAGTGCCTGGATAAAAAAAGCAGATACAATGAAAATAGATGGATGCAGGCCAACAGTTGAAAAGCTGCATGAACGGCTTTCCGGCTTCTGGCTGCCTGATGAAACGATTTTATATATCGGCTAGGCAGGTAACTCCATCAGGCGGAGAGTAGGGCAGTATTATCAGACGGGACTTGGTGATGCCAAGCCGCACGCCGGCGGTCATTGGTTAAAGACTTTATCAATACTCGATTCGTTAGTCGTCTATTGGGCGACTGCCGAAGATGCTGAGGCCATGGAAAGCAATCTCCTGGCAGCTTTTATCAGGAATACCTCCTTTGAAGCCAAAGTTAGTCTGTTTAGCCGGGAATTACCTTTGCCATTCGCAAATCTGGAGTACCCCCATGATAATCGTAAGAGACATGGTATCTCGGGAGCAAAGCGGAAGGCAGGAAAATCAGGATAACCTTGAGAAGTAAGGAGCCACTGATTGTCTCCCGCTCTGGAGTATTAGCCGGGGTGAAGCATCATACTAAGGAAAAAGAGGATTGCTTTACAACTGACTGCGTTGCGGCAACATTTGCCCAGGGATTGGGCAAGTACTCAGTGCCGTTTTCTTCACCCTATCCGACGCGGGTTTGTCCCCGCTCGTCATGGCCGCCGGCAAGGCACATTACAAAACAGGAGGATGAATTATGCGAAGAAAAGACAAAGAGATCACCGGTCAGAACGAATTTCTCGGCGTGCTGGAGCGCTGCTCCTTTTTTACCTTGGGTACGGTTGAAGACGGCAAGGCGTACATGGTTCCCCTCAGTTACGGCTATCGCTGCCGGGATGGCGTCATCGAAATATTTTTCCACAGCGCCTCCGCCGGCCGCAAGATCGATCTGCTGCGGCAGAATCCTAATGTCACCTTTATGGTTGGGCGGCCGGTGGCCATGTCATTGGCAGATCAGGCTTGTGACTACACCTATATTTATGAAAGCCTGATGGGGGAGGGAAAGGTTGATTTCATTGAGGATCCGGCGGAGAAAACCGAGGCGTTGCGGTTGCTGATGCAGCATACACTGGGGGAGGGGCATGACAGATTCGCTCCTGCCCAGGTGAAAGCTACGGCGGTGCTGCGGCTCACGGTCACCGTCATCACCGGCAAGGCCGCCCGCAAGCCCTCGATAGCCACTGACCGGCCGCCCATCACTTTTTAGCTGCCCGCCGGGTGTTTCCGGCGTCCCGAACCCCGATCGGAGCAGTGGCGCAGCGTTGGAGCGCTTTGCAAATTTGCCGGAATAGGGTTTAGTCATCCATCCGCCAAACCGGGTTGCGGCAATGCTGGATTAAGCTATCATGCCGGATTACTGCCGACAGTCCGAACCGATACTGGGTTTGGCGGCGGGAAAGTGGGTTAAGGAGGCATTGCGCATGCTTTATCAAAATATCCGGCGGGCGGTCTTTCTCGACCGCCCGAACCGGTTTATCGCCAATATTTCTCTGGCTGGGGTGCGCACCGCCTGCCACGTGAAGAACACCGGGCGCTACCGGGAACTGCTGATTCCGGGCGTGCCGGTGCTGGTGCAGGCAGCGGCTTCGCCGCAGCGCAAAACGGCCTATGACCTGATTGCCGTCTGGAAGAACGAGCGGCTTGTCAACATTGACGCCGCAGCGCCCAACCAAGTATTTGCCGAATGGGTACGGGGCGGCGGGTTGTTTAATGGTCTGACGCTGTTGCGGCCGGAATGCCGTCACGGCGCTTCCCGTTTTGACTTCTACGTGGAGGCAGCCGGCCGCCGCGCTTTTGTGGAGGTCAAGGGTGTTACACTGGAGCAGGATGGGATCGCCCGCTTCCCAGACGCGCCCACCCTGCGCGGTGTCAAACATTTGATGGGACTGATTGAATGCGCCCGGACCGGTTATGACGCCTATGCGGTGTTCATCATCCAGATGTGCGGCGTCCGTTATCTGGAGCCGAATTGGGCCACCCACCCGGAATTCGGCCTGGCCTTGCAGGACGCCCGTGCCGCCGGGGTGCATATCATTGCCATGGACTGCACCGTCGCCGAAGACAGCCTTACCGTCCGGGCGCCCGTGGACGTCCGGTTAGGAAATGGCGGGAGAAGGGGCAGACAATAAAGGCGGCAATTTTCGTTCCGGAAGAATATTTCACGAATGCCGCCAAGTACACCCGGCGAAAACCGGATAAGGAGAGTGCCTAAAGCCGCCGGCCAGCGCCGATTATCTGTGTAAAAACACCGGGAGTTTTGCATTACCGGTGAAGTATCCTCGCGTATCTGTGGCTGCGATATTATTGAGACTGGGTTTACAGCATCTGGCCATTTCCGCAGTGCGATGCTTCTACAGGTAGTTTTTATCTTTTTGCTGCTCTCAGGATACTTCGCTGTGAAAAGACAGCTTGGATAATAAATCATGCTCATCCCATGATCCGCCTTTCTCTAAGTCTACTGTCCTGCTTCCTAACGACAAATTTATTATCAAGCCCACCTGTTTGTTTGAACTTCGGCCAGGTCTGCTTACGTAAACCAAATTGCTTTATTGACTATCCGGTGTCTCATTCTAAATGAGGCTTTTTTCTTATCCGGTTTTGCCGCCACCACACTTTTTTTGGAAACGCGCCGCCGGCTTCTGCAAGGAGAAGGAAGCGGTCCTTGCGGCGAATTTGCTGTTGGCCGACTCCGTTGTCCGGTTTTGCATTGCGCTGCCTGCAAGACATAAATCAGCACAAATCGACAATTACGATTGCCGATTTGTGCTGACTATGATATTATTGCACCGATGCAGCTTATCAGCAGCTTTGCGAAACATGACCGAAGTGAGGTGATCACTTGGCTGAAACTGTCAATATTAATAGATGGTTTTTTTTGCGGGAAGCCTGCAAATCTCTTGGCGCCAACCGCCATAACGTAATGCGTTGGGTCCGGCCGCACAATACGCCGGCTTCGAAGGTTGGCAGGCTGCGGATCTTCAGAATTAGCGATATTGACGAAAGGGTCAGAAACGGTGGCGCCTCGGCCAAGCGGGAGGTGTCACCGTGCGACAACTGACAGACAATCCGAGGGCCCTTTCGATTGCCGCTTTCTCTTTTGCGTTTGCTTATCTGCTTTCCTTCCTGTTTGAGGGGCAGGTCCTTTACAGCTTGCTGAATCATTACTCCGTGCCGGCTGATGATTACATAATTATCGCGATAGTCGCCCACTTCTTCGGCTTGCTCACCTGCGGGCTGTTTGTCCGCTCACCGCAAACGGCCAAGCGGGTTTTGTCGGGCGGGCTGCTGGTCAGCCTGCTGGTCACTTTGCCGTTTTTTTTTGCGCCTACGGTGCTGTGGTCGGCCGGTTTACTTATCGCCGGCTATGCTTCGGGTAGTGCTGTAGCGGCGTGGGGATATTTTCTTAAATTTTTTACGCCGAAGCACCAGCGTATCAAGTCCTGCGCGGATGTGCTGATTTTCTCCAATATTATTATGATTGCTGTCAATGTTATAGCCATGAACCGGTCGCCTGTTATCGGACTTGTCCTCTCGCTGCTTTGCCTGGTTGCCGGTCTGGCGTTTACCGGGGCATTGCCAGCCGGTACGGAACAATCCCGGTGGGAGAAAACGACAAGCAGTCCGACTGGTGATAATGCCAAGCCGCTGCTCCTGCTCTGTCTGTTTGTCTTTGTTATCACAATAAACTCCGGCCTTATGTATCAGGTCATCAACCCTGCTTTTGAACATTTGACCGGGCTGGTGAGCTGGTATTGGGCCGTGCCGTATATCGTTGCCCTGGCCGTCATGCGGAACCTGCCCGGAAAAGCCAGCCGCTCAATATTTTTGTATGTCGGCATGGCCATGATTATGGGGGCGTTTATCAGCTTTATGCTGTTGGGGCGGAACGCTTTCGACTATCTGATTGTGGACACGCTGATGCTTGGTGCTTGCGGAATTTTTGATTTGTTTTGGTGGAGCATTATCGGGGAGATGCTGGACTATACCGACAACCCGGCTAAGGTGTTCGGAACGGGACTTTCCGCCAATGTGTTCGGAGTGCTCTGCGGGGGTGTTGTTGGAATGGCGGTGACGTCGGTTCAGCTTTCCGGTGCGGAGGTGGCGGTTATCGCTCTCTCTGTGGTGTGCGTTACCCTGGTTATGCTGCCGCCCCTCAACCGGAAACTCATTCTGTTGCTCAAGAGCCATGTCTATCTTGCCGCCTATGACCGGATGAGCCCGGCGCAGCAGACGGACATCATCCGGCAGACCAAAGCCCTTGCAGAATTGACTGCCCGGGAGCATGATGTATTGCAGCTCATCCTTTCCGGCAAGTCCAACCGCGAGATTGCTGGGACGCTGATCATCAGCGAGAATACCGTAAAAACCCATGTCCGGAATATATTTATAAAATATGATGTGGGCAGTCGCGCGGAGCTCATCAGCACTTTGCTCAAAAACCAATCTGCCTTATAACCGGAAAACCTGATTACGCTTGGCAGATTCACCTCTCATACTTTAGTATGAGGGGCTTTTTTTATCATTTCATACTATGGGTTGATGACTATCATCGTCTTTTCTCCTAAACTGGAGTACGGAGAAGATGTGATGCGGATGAAAGAGATTTGAAAGCGAAGGGATTTTTGTGTCATGCTTTTTGCCGCCGGCGTTTTGCTGACAGTGTAGTTTGCCGTGCAGCCGGCGATGGAGACAGCCTTCGCCTTTGGCGGTGCAAGTATCGCCCTGCTCATATGCCTGACCAGGCAAAGCTGCCGGCTGGCTGACGCAAGACTCATCTGGGACAACCGTATCCTCGTGGTGCGTCCGGCCGTCATTGCCTTAACAGACAGCGGAAGCATGGGGGCGGCGGAAGAAATCGTCGTGTCCGCCTTCGGGATCCTGCTGGGCAGTAGAGTTTTCAAATGGGGCTGCGCCGGGGTGTATGGCGTCCGGCTGAGCGCAGCCGCGGTTGAACGGACACATCTCAAACTGACCTTCGGCGACGGAGAAAAACCACGCGGGCGAAACTGCTGCACGGCATGGCCGATGAGACGGCGGTGCTGGACGTACAGCAGAGGCTGCGGCGCGAAACCGGTGTAACAGCATTGATCAGAGGCTGGTAACGGGGAGACAGGGAAGAGAGCAAAACTAACAAGCATCTCTATCTGTTTTTTAGTAATATTGCCAAGTCTTTACTGTTACGACAGTATCAGTTAAACCGCAGCCACTGTTTGACAGCCCCATAGGAGATGATGTCTGATAATGGCCGGTGGATAAGCTAACGCAGTTGCTTTATCGGGTAATGCATTACAAAACATGGGAGGTTATTGGTAGATGACTCTGCAAAAAAAGGTCTCGCGGGCAGTCGTGTGGATGCTTATCTTGGCGGTTTTGCTGCCGGGAGCCACATTTGCCCAAATTCCTGAGATTAAAGGCCACTGGGCGGAAGAAACAATTAACCGCTGGGCGGATAAAGGCTTGATTGCCGGCTACGGTGTCGGAACATACGGCGCGGACAAAAGCATTACCCGGGCAGAATTTGTTGCATTCACCAATCGGGTTTTCGGTTATTCGGGTGATGTAAAAGAAAACTTCGCCGATGTTCCGGCCAAAGCGTGGTACGCGGGAGAAGTCGCCGCGGCCAAAGCCCACGGCTATATTGGTGGCTATGGCGGCGACGCCTTCCGCCCTGAGGCGAATATTAGCCGGGAAGAAGTCTGCGCCATCATCGCGAGAGTAATGCATCTCAAGGTAACGGAAGACTATGCGGCATTAGAGGGATATCAAGACGCCGCAACCATTGACAAATGGAGCAAAGGAGTCGTAAACGCCGCAGTTGCGGGTGGCTACATGGGCGGATACGGTGATAAGACATTAAAGATCAAAAACTTTATAACCCGGGCCGAAGCCGTCACCATGCTGGACCGGACCACCGGCGCGCTGTACAGCAAAGCAGGCACATACGGGCCGGAAACCGGCGCGGAGACAATAGCCGGCAATGTCACTGTCAATACCGAAGGCGTCATGCTGCGGAACATGGTAATCGAAGGGGTACTGCATCTGGCCGCCGGGGTCGGCGCAGGCGATGTCACTCTCGACAATGTGCAGGTAAAGGGTGCAACATTGATCCGCGGCGGTGAAAACAATGTTGTCGTGCGCAGCTGCACCCTGAGCGAAGTAGTCATAGCTGGCAGTCGCGGCAGAGTTTGCGTCGTAGCGCAAGGCGACTCGGCGATCGGTCAGATAAGCATGGAGACTGGGGCAAAGCTGCAGGAAGAAGGCCTGACCGGAGCCGGCTTTGAAAATGTGACCGTCGATGTTGCCACGGAGGAAAGCGGCCGGCAGATAGATCTGGAAGGTGAATTCGAGAGCGTTATCATCGAGACGGCGGTGGAAATAACCATAACCGGCGACACAGTCATCAATAATCTGCAGATAACAGAGAATGCGGCCGGGACAACAGTAAACGTCGCCGAAGGCGCTGCGCTTGATAGTTTGACATTGAATGCCCGGACAACGGTAAGAGGAACCGGCGCAATCACCTTGGCTGCAATCAACGCCGCGGGATGCACTCTGAAACAGTCGCCGGCAAAGGTGGTTATCGCTGCGGGGATTACCGCGATTATCGGCGGCAAAGAAGTGGCGGGGACGGTAACCAGTCCAGGCACACTGTCTCCGGAACCAGAACCGTCTGCTGGAAGCAGTAGTAAACGGCGGGTAAGTGCTATTAATATTGCAACAAAAGATGCTGATACAGGTGATGTTATTGATGTTAGAGGTGGTGTGGATAATGATACTGTGATTAAAGTTACATTAACAACAGCGACTGGTGGAGCTGATATTTATTACACTACTGACGGGTCGACGCCGACAGCAAGCTCAACGAAATACACAGTACCATTTGATGTAGATACAGAAAATGCAGCAGGCGAAATGGTTACCATAAAAGCTATTGGAATTAAGGCGAGATATTCGAATTCGGCAGTGGCGGAAAAGGAAATAGTGTTTAAGCCAACTCCTTCAGAATTTGCCGGAGGAGACGGCAGCGAGGGGAATCCTTATCAGGTTGCAACTGCCGAGCAATTGGATAAATTAAGAAATTATCTGGATAAATACTTTATCCAGACAGCGGATATAGACTTGGCGGACTATCTTGATGTAGACGGTGGTGGCTATAATGAAGAAGCTGGTTGGGAACCAATAGGAACCAATGATTCACCCTTTACTGGAAGCTATAACGGTGCTGGCAAGACAATCAGCAATTTAAAGATAGCCCGTCCTGAACAGAATTATGTCGGTCTATTTGGAATGAACACAGGATCAATCAGTAATGTTTCTTTATTAGAAGTTGATGTTAACGGGTATTGGCTTGTCGGTGGCCTCATAGGAGAGAACAGCGGTATAGTAAGCGACAGCAATGTATCCGGATCTGTAAAAGGAATATACCATTCTATTGGTGGGTTAATAGGCTCTCACTTTGGCGGTAGCGGAAATGTGATGGGTTGTTCCTCATCTGGAATTGTCTCGATTGCCAATGACGACTGTAGTGTTGTAGGGGGGTTGGTTGGACAGATAAGTCAAAGTAGAATTAGTGGCAGTTATTCAACCAGCACAGTTAATGGTGGAATCAATCATTCTGGTGGTTTAATAGGGTATAGTTGGTATTCCACGATAGATAAATGTTTTGCTACGGGAAATGTCACAGGAGTCTGTATGGTTGGAGGCTTGGTTGGAGATAACAATTCCATGTCAGAAATCACCAATTGTTATGCAACGGGCTCAGTTTCTGGAAGCGGTTATTATATTGGGGGTCTAATTGGAAGAAATTACAGCGAAATTACTAACAGCTATTCGATAGGTTCAGTAAATGGAGAAACCGATGATAAAGGTGGCCTAGTTGGGCAGCACGAAGGTGGTACTTACAGTAACAGCTATTATGACACCAATACCTCCGGGCAAAGTGATACCGGTAAAGGAATACCGAAAACTACTTTAGAAATGAAGCAACAAGCAACCTTTACAGATTGGGATTTTGATACCGTTTGGGGAATAAACCCTGATGAAAATGGCGGCTACCCATTCTTAAGATGGCAGGGATATGAACATATTCCAGATACAACAAAACCAGTAACCGGAGTAAGTTTAAACAAATCATCACTTGAGCTGGTTGCCGGAGAAAATGAAACTTTAACAGCCACAATAGAGCCTGTTGATGCAACAAACCAAAATGTCACATGGACTTCAAATGCTGAGTCTGTAGCAACAGTAGACTCAACCGGTAAAGTAACAGCAGAGGCAGCAGGGAATGCAACTATTACTGTTACCACTGTACATGGTAGTTTTACTGCCCAATGCGTTGTAACAGTAACTCCTTCGGAATTTGCCGGTGGTGACGGAACATCTGGGAATCCTTATCAGTTAGCAACTGCCGAGCATTTGAACAATGTAAGAAATCACCTTAGTGCCTATTTTGAGCAAACAGATGATATAGATTTAACAGACTATCTCTCAGTTGACGGAGCGGGCTATAACGAAGACAATGGTTGGGAGCCTATTGGAAATTCTACTTCGCCTTTTAAAGGTAACTTCAATGGTAACGGTAAGACAATCAGTAACCTGAAGATCGCACGTTCGTCAAATATGATAGGTCTTTTCGGGCAAAATGAAGGAGTTATTCACAATGTTTCATTATCTGAAGCCATTGTTAGCGGGTCAGCTTATGTTGGCGGTTTGGTAGGATTTAATTATTCAGGCACAGTAACTGACAGTACGGTAACGGGCTCGACAATATCTGATGCAACTGGAGGGACTTATGTCGGTGGCCTGATCGGGTATAATGATAATAATCGAAACTATAGTGGGCAAGTGACGGGTTGTTATTCAGCCGGCTCCGTATCGGCAACCGCCAGCGATTTTGTCGGCGGCTTGATCGGAGGAAATTCCTCTTACGCATACGTAAATAAAAGTCATTCAACCAGCACTGTGACGGGCGGGGGAAACCGAACAGGTGGTCTGATAGGGCAAAATTATAGAAGCACAATAAACGAATGTTTTGCAACAGGGAACGTAACAGGAAATGCTTATGTCGGCGGCCTGGTTGGAGAAAATAGCGGAGGCGAAGCCCAGATTACCAACAGCTATGCGACAGGCACAGTTACGGGAACCAGCGGCAATATTGGCGGCCTGGTTGGGAGAAGTTTCTTTGGCCCTACTATTACCAACAGCTACGCGACAGGTACAGTTATGGGGACCGGCGGTCTGGTTGGGGGAGTTCAATCAGGTGCTACTGTCACCAATAGCTACTGGGATAAGGATAATTCAGGTCTGGAGACTTCTGCGGGCGGAACAGGCAAAACCACCGCAGAAATGACAGTTCAAACTACCTACTCGGGTTGGGATTTTGGTACCATCTGGGCAATAGAAACAGCTCCTGCTTCTTATCCTTACCTGCAATGGCAAGGGAATGAAAATATTCCGTATCCTTATGAGACTTAAAGCCATAACTTGCTCAGTAAAATTGCGTAGGTGGAAGTTCAAGTGCATCGCTTGAATCTTGAGAACCGATAGCGTGCCCGGGATCATACCAAACAACCTCCGCAGGAAAGCAAGCAATTCTGCTTTTCTGCGGGGGTTTTGTATTCTTAGTACGGCTGGTTGGGATTTTGCCGGTTGTCAATGAAATATTCTCGATAAGTTCCTAAAGAAGACATGTGTTGAGTGCCTATTATAATATCAAGGGTGAAGAGTATGTAAAAAGCTCTAAAATAAGCCTGATAAGTAAGTTTGCGGGCCTGCCCGAACTACGAAAATATTGCCTCTTTCGATTCGCGAATATAAGCCCAATACTCCGTTTTGGCTTGATAGAACGGGTTAGCTTTAATAACCCGGGGAGTCTATAGATGCGAATTTTAAATTCCTGAGGTTGACGGAGCAGGTTGGATGTAGGATAATTCGGGTATAAGCGGCTGGATTAGAGCAGCTTTATTCGGAGGTATGTAATGAATAAAATAATAAAACGCATTTTGGATAAAACAGGAAACCCGGAACTCCTTGAGTAGTTGGCTGGCTTATCCCAATCTGATCTTAATTCATTGTTACTTGAGATCAGCCAAGCACGGACAAACAAACTTACACCTACGGATATACTTAAAAACTATCGGTCAAATCGCTTCGCCGCTCCCAGTCTGATTGATCCTGCAAGATTGTATCAGCTTGCAGTTGATATAACACGCAAAGCCAAGGAGAATGGCATAGAGCCGGTGTTGCTTTCACCTGTTGCCCCGCTTGGAAGCTGCTCCGTCTTTGGCTGTGTCGATCAAAACTATGTAGTGTCGGCAACAAGAGGCTGCGAGGTTTTGTCAGACACCAGCAATATGCTTGCGATCTATTTGGCAGACAAAATAAGTAGCGGTGAAATTGGCAATAAAAATAGTATACATGTCTGTTCAATTGATAGATTGACCAGAGCGCAAGTCTTTAAGGGGGCAAGATCATTTGCCCACTTTGGCATATTTTGCATCGTTTCCTCGGGAAAGGACACCGGTTCTTATTCTTGCGAAATGGGTTTGCTTACAAAGCAGCTGTCATTTTACCGCGAGTTTTTCAAAGCAGGTTATGAGGCAGATATGGCGGTTGTATTGCGAAAACGCGGCGGATACACGGGTGCGGACGGTTTTTTTGCAAAAATGCTTCACTTAATGCAGCAACAACTTCCTGATGTTCCTGTCAGAACAGATGATAGCGATATGCGGAATAATTACTATCAAGGTATAAACAATAATTACTATCAAGGTATAAACAAGGTATAAATTTCAAAATATATCTGCGCACCAAAACCGAAACCATTGAAATAGGCGATGGTGGCTTTACTGACTGGACACAAAAATTGCTTGGCAATAAAAAAGAAAGATGTTTAGTCAGCGGCCTTGGGGTTGACAGGCTGCAGCTTATCGAGGATGTGAAAATATGACGCTCGAATTGAAGAAAATCACCTTAGATATGGAACAGGCTTATTTAAGTTTTGTACAGGAATGGACCGATAACGGTGAGGCGATCATTCCTTTTTCGGCCCGTCTAAATGGTAAAGGCTACAAAGAATATGCGGAAGAAACCATAAAGATGGAAACCGATCCTCCCTCCGGCCTTGTCAAGGCAACTACATTGTTTTTAACTTGTGCTGATGAAATTATCGGTGCAATAAACATCCGCCACACGCTGAATGAGTATCTGCTAAACTACGGCGGTCATATCGGCTATGGAATAAAGCCGTCAAAGCGCGGGCATGGCTATGCCAAAACTATGGTGCAGATGATTTACCCTCTCCTAAAAGAGTTGAGATTAGACCGGGTCTTAATAATCTGTGCCGCTGACAACATTGCTTCGGCAAAAACGATCGAAGGTTGCGGCGGTGAATTTGAAAAGGAAGTAATGGATGAAAACAACAAAGCAATTAGGCGGTATTGGCTAAATGTGCGATGAATACGATTATCGCCTTTCCCAATATAATTTAACGTCCCAACAAACAAGGCATTCAATAATTTTCCGCATGGCTTGTCAATATTGACGGTTTTGCTTATCCTTCTTTACAGTTTTCGCTTTTTGTGGGAGAATTAAATAGCAGGAAGTTTTTATTGATATATGGAGGTAAGTCTAATGTCAAGAACTGTCGGTGTTGTAGCAAGAGGGATTCGCACTCCGATTATCCGGGAAGGGGATGATCTGGTTCGAATAGTAACGGACAGCCTATTAAGTGCATTTGCCCAAGAGAACATCACTGTTCATGACAGAGATATCGTAGGGGTAACCGAAGCGGTCGTGGCCAGAGCGCAGGGCAATTACGCCAGCTGCGATCAGATTGCGAAAGATATTCGGCGTAAATTCGGCGAGGAAACGGTCGGGCTTATTTTCCCTATCCTTTCGCGCAACCGCTTTTCCATTGTTCTTAAGGGCATTGCCAGAGGCGCCCGGAAAATAGTTCTGATGCTCAGTTATCCATCTGACGAGGTCGGCAACCATTTGGTCAGCCTGGAACAGCTGGACGAAAAAAATATCAATCCATTATCTACATTGCTCGACGAAGCGAGATACCGGGAACTGTTCGGAAAGAATGAACATCCTTTCACAAAGGTGGATTATGTGGAATATTATAAGGAGTTAATCACGGCGGAGCATTGCGACGTGGAGATTATTTTTTCCAACAACGCCACGGACATTCTTAAATACACGCCCTGCGTGCTCTGTGCTGATATTCATTCCAGGCACAGAAGCAAACGGCTGCTCAGAAACGCGGGCGCTAAAATGGTGTGGGGGCTGGACGATATATTGTCCGCGAGTGTGGACGGCAGCGGCTACAATGAACAGTACGGCCTGCTGGGCTCGAACAAAGCCACGGAGGAAACCGTCAAGCTGTTTCCGAGAGACGCGGATGTTTTCGTCAGACAATTGGCCGCTTCGCTCAAGGAGGCGACCGGGAAAAATATCGAGGTCTTGGTATACGGCGACGGGGCTTTCAAGGACCCCCAGGGAAAGATTTGGGAGCTTGCCGACCCGGTTGTATGCCCGGGATATACCGAAGGACTCATCGGCCTGCCGAATGAAGTAAAACTGAAATATATTGCGGATAATCAGCTTGCTGGCCTGAGTGCGGATGCGCTTGACCGCGCAATGGCCGATTATATCGCTAATAAAGAATCCCTTTTGCAGGGGTCCATGGTAAGCCAGGGAACAACCCCAAGGCAGTTCACCGATCTGCTTGGGAGCCTGTGTGATTTGACCAGCGGCAGCGGCGACAAAGGTACGCCCGTAGTTTTCATCCAGGGATATTTCGACGATTATGCCGATCAATAACCAGAACAATGCGAAGAGCTGCGCACCAAACCGGTGGCAGCTTTTTCCCGCTTTCGGGGGCGTCCAGTTATAAACGGTGGTGCGGCACCTGAACATTAACTGCTATTCCGGTGCCGGATATCCGCTTGCTCTGGCAGCTGGGAAGATTGCTGCAAACTTCTGGGTTATATCGCTAAATTGCTGAAAAACAATAAAAGCCGGGATCGGGGAAATGGCCGCTCAGGACGAGCTGGGTATGCGGCGAAGGATGAGCAGCCGGCGGATATATTTCCGCAGACGGGACATGTGGAGTGCTTGGTATTGATAACAAAAAGTGAAGTCCGGAAAGCCATGAAGATGCCGGGTTTTTAGGATTACATTAATCTTGTCTAATCGACCTAAAGTGTGCTTTTTCGTTTGAGGAAACATATTGAGGATAAAACAGAATTGAAAAAGAAGTGTAGTTGAGTGGATAGAGTAGATGTAAATATTTATTATCTGTATAATGCATAAAAGGATGTGAAAAGACATGAAAAATGCACTGCCACAATTTTGGAGTTTTAATAGGATAAGAGATGCCTCTATGATTAAAACAGAAGATTTAATATGGCAAGGGCCATTTTCATGGATTGGATACGAGCAGATTAATGAATCCAAATCCATCCCAGACATTGCAGGGGTTTATCTTTTTACATTCGAGTATTTAAATGGTTATATTTTGCGATCAGTTGGTGTAACAAACTCCATGAAGAGGAGACTTACTCAACATACACGTGAATTCAGGAATGGAAATTACACTTTGCTAGATGTTGAATCGGCTAAAAAGGGAATACGGAAAGAAATGTGGCATGGATGGCAGTATGCAAAAGAACACCAAAATATATTTTGGGAAAACAAAGATGTTATATTAGAGCTGGTTGAAAAAGAACTGATTGGTTATAGATTATTTATCAGTGAAGTTGCCGACAGCAGGAAAAGGGAAAGAATTGAAGCAGCTATATTGATAAACATATATAGCTCAAAAGAACCTTGGGCTGATTTAATTGACGGAGGAATGTCTTTGAGAGGTAGATATAATTATGAAATACCAATTGAAGTAAAAAATGTTTGTTCACATAAACTATATGGGCTTCCTGTATCAGTGGAAATATAGCTATCCACCTAGAATTCGTACAAACAGTTAACCATAAAATGGGTCAGTTCACCATATAACCAGAACTGGTGAGAAATTGCCCTCTGTGTAAATAGTGTATTGCTCAAAACACCAATACACAGAAGGGCGGTATCTCACCTATGAATAGCTTAACATTATCCACAGATGAGCACAATGTTAAAACCATAAATCCCTGACTGGTAATTGTCTTAAATTCGCCCAGCGCATCAACCTCATTAAGTTTTTTGAGCAATTCACTTTACCAATGAAGAAAGTAAACTATTCCGCCTTATAGGTCGCAGGGATGCACTTTATCATCAAAGGATACTCAAACCAACAAGCCTGCCGCCAGGCAAAAGAGGTAAGGAAGGAAGATTGGCAGGAGATTGAGCGCTTATGCATGTGGCAGAATTAGCAAGCGGCACCCCGGACTTGCGAGTTATTATCTGTGAAACAATCACCCGGAACGGCAAGCGGGTCTATACACGTCTGCTGACCTGCTCATCTGGTTGAAAGGACTGCTGTTGCGAGATACCCCTTTAGAAAAGGCAGGAGTTAAGTTGATTATTAATAGGTTGACAGATTCAGAGTTGCCTTCCGGGAGACTAAAGACGGGATTGCTTTCTTTCTTCCAGATTTGAACAGCCTGGTCCACATTGTGTTGGACTCCTGCCGCACAAAGAGACCGTTACAGTTGGAATTCCCGTTTTTTACCTGATTGGGTGCTCATGTTTGTACAAAACTTAGGTAGATAATAATGCTGACATATTGGATGAGGATACTCTCCAGGAAATTTTGGCAGGATTAGCAGAAAAGCTGTACAAGTTACGCTGTTTAGAAGACAAAAGTCAGATTATATGAATGGACGATATTTCTAAAGAGCGAATTAGGTATTTAGGTATTTTGCAACAAAGCAGTGAGGTATGATGCTGCCCGAAAATACCTCCACACTTAGGGGTGATGAAGAACTTCAGAAGATTACGGTGGGCGAACTTAAACCGCATAATGCACCAACTACACTTGCCGAATATGATCCGAACTGGCCTGAATTGTTTGAACGAAAAGCTAACCGAATTCGTTTGGTACTCGGCAGTAAAGCTCTGCAAATTGAACATATTGGTTCCACTTCGGTGCCGGGGCTTCGTGCTAAACCAATATTGATATATTGTTAGGCGTAAAGAATTCTGACGACGAGCCATTCTATGTTCCGGTAGTGGAAGCAGCCGGCTATAGACTACAAATTCGAGAACCAGAATGGTTCGAGTATCGTCTATTTAAAGGCCCAGATACCGACATTAATCTGCATGTGTTCAGTTCGGGCACATCAGAGATTGATAGAATTTTACGTTTTCGGGATTGGCTGCGGATTAATGCTGCTGATCGGGACAAATATGCACAAGTTAAGCTAAACATGGCAAAGAATAAATGGAGGTATGTTCAGCACTATGCAGACGCCAAAACGTCCATAATGCAGGAAATCATGGAACGAGTGAATGCTAATATTTGGCATCAGGTTATATTATGATCATTGGTAATATGGGTCGACTATACTGTGCACAGATTGTCGGATGGGTAAAGGCATCCTTTGATAATATTGATGATGAAGGGAGGTTGTTCGATGGATTCTTTAAGAAATATGAATAATGCATTGGCGTATATTGAAGAGCACTTGACGGAGGATATTGATTATAGAGAAGTAGCAAAAATTGCTTGCTGTTCAGAGTATCATTTTAAAAGAATATTTTCCTTTTTATCAGGAATTGGTTTGTCGGAATATATTCGGAGAAGAAAACTAACGTTGGCCGCCTTTGCTTTGAAAGATACAAAGTTAAGAATAATCGATATTGCTGTTAAATACGGTTATGATGCAGCTGATTCATTCTCCCGTGCTTTTCATTCTGTGCATGATATTCTTCCCTCTGAAGCAAGAAATGAGGATACACATTTAAAAGCTTATCCTAGAATGACCTTCCAATTATCAATTAAAGGAGGATGCGAAATGAATTATCGTATTGCTGAGAAAGGATCTTTTAAGGTAGTAGGATTTAAGAAGAGAGTTCCAATTATTTTTGAAGGTGTCAATCCAGAGATTGCTACGATGACTGAACTTTTAACTCCTGAGGTTATAAAAAAATTAAAAGCACTTTCAAACGTAGAACCAATAGGGATTATTAGCGCATCTACAAACTTCTCAGAAGGAAGAATGGAAGAAAAGGGTGAGCTGGATCATTATATCGGTGTAGCAACTACAAATGATGAAACAGCAGAATTTAATGTATTGAAAATAGAAGCCAGTACCTGGGCAGTTTTCGAATCCATTGGACCATTCCCGGAAACACTTCAAAATGTGTGGGGAAGGATATATTCAGAGTGGTTTCCATCTTCAGGATATGAGGCAGTTGAAGGTCCTGAAATTTTATGGAATGAGAGTCCGGACACGGAAAATCCAAAGTATCGAAGCGAAATCTGGATCCCGGTAAAGAAAAAACAATATTAATTACATCAATGCGTACGATTGGGGGCGCTCCTAGTTAGAGTGTCCTTTTCTTATCTGAGATGAGCGCGGGTGGATATGTTCCCGTCTACCGATGGGCATTGATATGTTTCCGAGAACCGGCAGATTAATAAGACATTCGTTTTTCCGCTCGAGCCACGCGGAATGCTTGTTATCGAAGCCAAGGGTGGAGAAGTGATTGCGTGAAAAGGCCTGATGAAAGGGATTTTCGAGGTTCGAGAGCGAGAGTCCGCTGCGATGAGTTCGCGAAACACATTGCTTCAAAAGATTAAGACAGCGCCGGAATACTATCCAACGGACAAAATGTAACATTAAAAACCGGGCCTAACCGCATGTAATTTGCTAAGCTGTAAATGCAGGGGAGGGTAGGGACTGTGGGATGGATCGAAGGGATCGGCGAAGCTGTCATTTATATTGAAGAAAACATTACCGAAGAACTGGACATCGAGAGCATAGCAAAACGGGCGTTTGTTTCGCCGTTTTATTTTCAAAAATGTTTTGCAATGCCTTGCGGTTTTACAGTCGATGAATAGATCCGGCAGCGCAGGCTCGCACTTGCCGGCAGCGAGCTTGTTGCAACCGATGAAAAAATTATGGATATCGCCCAAAAGTATGGTTATGATTCGCCCGACAACTTCACAAGAGCCTTTACCCGGTTTCACGAGGTCACGCCTACCGCTGTACGCAAGGACGGGGCGATGATTAAATTGTTTGCTCCGCTGAAAATCAAATTTGCCTTGGAAGGCGGTTATCTTATGGGTTACAAAATTGTTGAAAAGGATTCCGTATGCACACGTGGGTCGTTTTTGCCTGCCGGGGCGCCATGCCGGAAACCATCCAAGATGTAAACCGCAAAATCTTTTCGGAATGGTTGCCCAATTGAAAGGATACGGAATTGCCGCGGGCTACAACATTGAAAGGTATACCGTTTTGCCCGATTATCCCAAAGGGAACCAGGATGAAAGCTACTACAGCGAAATTTGGCTTCCTGTCAAAAAAATAACTATACGTTGCTTGCATCTCCTGGAAATGTTTTTTCTGAACTCAAAGGCACCCTGCGGGGCGGGAACGTAGGGTGCCTGACTTTTTGCAAGATATCGGCAACGGCTTTTCGCAAATTCGTTTGCCCGGATCTTTTCAAGCAATATAAAAATGATTCCGCGCCCCGCAGATACTATCTGTTACGGATATATGCTCGTAATAAAATAGGGATGCGCGGGGGTGGAATGGTCGACCAAAACAGGAGAACTTATCATGCACATTGATGCCAACTCCGCCTACTTGTCCTGGGAGGCTGTCCACAGACTGCGACACGGCGTCGCGCCGGACCTCCGGACTATTCCGGCCGTCGTCGGCGGGGGCTCGAAAACCCGGCACGGCATCGTTCTGGCTGAAGTATTCCGGCGAAAAAGTATATAAATCCGCACCGGCGAGACGCTGTATGCTGCGCTGCGAAAATTCCCTCATCTCACCATCGTCCGCCCGAATTACTCCCTGTATTTGCAGTGCAGCTAGGCGATGGTCGATGTTTTGCGGCAGTACTCTCCCTTGGTGCAGAGATAAAGCATCGACGAGTGCTGCCTTGATTACACCGGCTGCAAAAAACTGTTTGGTCCGCCAGTGGAGGCTGACCGCAAAATTAAAAATCATATTAATTTCAAGCTTGGTTTCACCGTCAATATTATTGGGTCGCACAACAAGCTTCTGGCCAAGATAGCGTCGGAACTGAAAAAATCCGACATGGTCCATAACGTGTGGGAGGATGAGATCCCGGCCAAGATGTGGTCGCTCCCGGTGGAGGAGCTGTTCGGGGTGGGAAGGGCCACCGGCCCGAAACTGCAAGGCAGGGGTATTTATACCACCGGCGAATTGGCCAAGGCGGACAGGGGGATGCTGGGCCTGTGGCTTAAGAGTTTCGGGCTGTTGTTTCATGATTACACTAACGGAATAGAGACCACGCCGGTCCGCGGGGATGGCTGGCTCCCGATTAAAGTCATCGGCAACAGCACGACGCTTCCTTTTGATGTTGACAACACCAGGGAAGCGCATCTCCATCTTTGACGGGATGCGGAAAAAACAAAAAGCTGCCGATTGGGTTGTTGACCGGGTTCGGCAGCGATACGGGCCAAAATCGATAATTCGCTTCTGCTTTCTGTACAGCCGGATAAAGCCTCTATGCGGCGGGGTAGGAGATGAGGACGAGTATCCGTTGATGAGCAGTATTTTGTAAGTGTACTCGCTTTACTCTTACTTTTCCTCAAATTACAACTAAATCATGCGACTTTGCGTCCTACGGAACTTTTTCGTCAACAATATTTGCACTCCGGAGGGCGCAAGCAATTTTTTGTTCAACCAATTATCAAAATATAGTATAATAAAAATTAGTGGAATTTGCCAAAGACGCAATTCGCAACAACATTCGGGGAGGTACATATGAAACGAGCGCTTCTATGTCTTGCCTTGGCGTTTGTCATAGCCAGTTATGCTACGTCTGCAACTTCAGCACAGGAAGATAAGGCAATCTCGGTTTTTATTGATGGGTTGCCCGTTGTTTTTGATGTTGAGCCTGTAATTCAAGGCGGCAGGACTCTCGTGCCATTCCGGGCCATTGCCGAAGCGTTGGGCGTGGAAGTAAGCTGGGACGGAGAGACGCAGACAGTCGGCACCACAGACGGGAAAACTTCTGTCAAACTGCAAATCGGCAATAATACCGCCTATTGCAATGACGTTCCTGTCGTTCTGGACGTTCCGCCGATGATTTTGGGCGGAAGGACTTTAATCCCCCTGCGCTTTTTCGGTAAGGCGTTCAATTGCAAAGTGGACTGGGACGGGGTAAACCGGATGGTCAGAATTGCTTCTCCGCCCAAAGAAATGTCCGTAATAGGTTTCTACGCGCTTGGCGACAGCAGGACAAGCAGTTGGACTGACCTGTTTGGAATTCCCTATCCGAATACCGCTGTCGGCAATAGCGACGTGGTGGACGAGCTTGCCCTTGGCTGGTACAGCCTTGATCAAGGCGGTAATTTGCTGACGCAAAGCAGGACCGGCTGGCAAAGACCGGACGGTTGGGAAGATGTCTTGGAAGCGGCAGATAAGTACGGACTGGCAGCGGAGATGGTGGTGCACGTCACTGACGGAGATGGTACTTTGACATCGCTGCTGCGCAATGACGCTGCTATGACTGCGGCAGCCGGCAATATAATTAAGGAAGCTGCGTCGTATCAGGGTATAAACTTGGACTTTGAAGGTTTGGGTTACAGAGAAGAGGGCGAACAGTTGCTGGCAACGCGGGGCGCGTTCAATGAGTTCGTCCGGCTTTTGGCGGAACAGGCGGATGCAGCGGGGCTGAAACTGTCACTTACACTGCACGCACCTAACAGCGCCTATCAGGGCTATGATTACAAAACCTTGTCGGAGTATGCCGACAGAATAATAGTCATGGCTTACGACTATGGCGCTAAGCCGGAACCAAGTGCGCTCGTAACCCAGGCAGTTGAACAGTCGTTAAAATATGTGCCGAAGGGAAAACTCGTGCTCGGCATTTCGATACCGAACGAGACTCCGGAGAGCCTGGTTTCAAAGGTCGGAATTGCCAAGAGGTACCGGCTTAAGGGAATTGCTCTTTGGCGGCTTGGCCTTCTGACGGACGAAATGTGGGGCACGTTGAAAACTACGGTAGTAATCAAAGAAATCATCAACGACAGTAGCCCACAACCAACCGGAATAGAGCCGGACCAGCAGGGATGATGTCGTGAAAGGACTGCTGCAGCGCGCCGCCGTCCCCGGCCGGGTTTCCGCAGAAACCCGAGCGGAGGGGAATTTTCTCGGTACCGAGCGGAAATCTGCCTGGAGAAAGCCGAAGAGTGCTGAAAACCTTGCACAAACCGTCCGGACCCGGCGCCGATCTTCAAACAGGCGACAGTATCATTGCCGATTTGCGCATGGAGCTTCACCCGGGTGTTTTCCGGCGTTGGCAGCAAGTGATCATGGAAGGGACGCAGGATATATGCATCTCCAAAACCAAAACGTTTTAGCCACTGCTCGGCCGATATCCGGGAGGTTTTCCGCTGGAAATAGTGGAAAACTAATAAAAGCTTTTAATAGATAATGAGGAGGTAAGACCGATGAGCGAAAACAAAACCCTTGACAACCTGATGAAGGCATTTGCCGGGGAATCCCAAGCCAACAGAAAGTACCTGGCGTACGCCAAGAAAGCTGA
Organism: bacterium; assembly: GCA_050943375.1. Classification (GTDB taxonomy): domain Bacteria; phylum Bacillota; class SLNR01; order SLNR01; family JBMNPB01; genus JBMNPB01. Next base: position 25,981 of record JBMNPB010000003.1, on the reverse strand, counting down.
AAAAGAAGGAAAGCTTAATGCGGCAAAATTGTTCAGGGCTGCGGCTGATGCCGAAACCTTGCACGCCTTGAAGCAATTCGAAGTCGCCGGGAAAATTGGTTCGACGGCTGACAATCTGAAGGATGGCATTGTGGGCGAAACCCATGAATATAAAGAGATGTATCCCGAATTTGTGAAGGAAGCCGAAGCCGCGGGGAATAAAGCCGCGCTGATGTCCTTTACTTTTGCGATGAAAGCGGAAGAGGTTCATGCCAAGCTTTATCAGGAAGCTTTGGAGAATCTTGACCGGACGGAAGAAGTATTCTATTATCTCTGCCCGGTCTGCGGGAACATTGAAAAATCCGTTCCGGAAAAATGCGGCATTTGCGGTGTTCCGGGAGACAGATTTATTAAATACTGACGCACTCTTCTCCGGGCTTGCGAAAGTGAGCGCTGAAAATCTTGAAACCTCCCCAACCGGATTAAATGAACCGGAAAAGGGAGGTTTCTTTATGGCAAAAATGATCCGGACAAATTGAGAGATCTCAATAAAGAACAGGGTCTAAAGAGGGTACCGGCAATGGTTTTCGCAAAATCGTTTACCGCTTGATAGGTGACAACTATCCGGCTATTTGAGTCGGCTGATTTCTTTGCAGTTCAGTAAGATGTGCCATACTCATATACCATTTCGTGCGCCAAGATTTACTTGCTACATGGCGCGGCCTGGCACACACGAGTGTCAACGTTCTTCTTCCTGCCCTCAGCGGCACCGATTACTTCCCGATAGCCATCTTCGTTTACCGCCAGAACGATCAGGATTGCTGCACTCTCATATTCGCTGCCTGGTTGCGCCAAGCCTCAATATGACCATAGACTTTCTTGTTCAGGTTACTGACTGTACCTGCTGATACTTTGGTGCTCCAAAGGGCTTCGGTGATGTCATCCACCCGGCGAACTGACATTCCGGCCAGTTACATTTCGATCAGAGCTTCCTCGGTTGAGCTCTCCCGGCGGCGGCAGCGTTCAATGATGGCCGTCTCAAAGGCAACTCTTTTGAGCTTAGGCATCTTTAGTCTGACATCTCCCGATGTCGTGGTCAGGTTACGCTCGTAATGCCCGGAGCGATATCCCCGGTGTTCCTCAGTTCGTTCATAGCGTCCGGCCTTGGTCAGTTCAACTGCTTCCCGGTCGAGCAGTTCATTGAGGGGATCCTCGATGCTGTTACGGACCAGTTCCTTTAGTTCTTGCTTTATGGCTCCTTCGTTTAGATGTATAATGTTATTGGACATGGTTTCGTGGCCCTTTCTTGGTAGATTTTGTTGTGGTGACTCTATCTTACCAAGCGGTTGCGCCCATGTCCTTCTTTTGGGTTTTTTCAATTTGCGAAACTTTATTGTACCTTATCGTCGAACATGACAACATAACTAAAATTTTATAGGACTGAAAAAAGAGGGTTTTCGGGGTAATGCGTCAGCTCTTAATTTGGTTATGAGTGATATCTTTTTATCTCAAAATGTAACCTTTTTGTGCTCATATTTGTGTTGTTTGTAGAAGGGAGGGAAAAAATGATACCCCAGGATGCAAAAATGACTGACATTTCCATGGAGAGTATTATGCAGCAATACTCTGATATGGTATACAGACTTGCATATGCACGGACACGAAACAAAGCAGATGCAGAAGATTTGTTCCAGGAAGTATTCTTGAAATGTCATAAAGCCAATCAAAAATTTAGTAGTGAAGAACATTGTAAGGCTTGGTTAATTAGGGTCACAGTTAATCTCAGCAAAAACCTTTTGACTTCCGCTTGGAAAAAAAAGATTGTTCTTAAAGATGAACCTTCGTGGAATTCTGAGAATTATAGCACAAGTCTACTGGAAAATGACAAGGGTGAAGTCTTCTATGCGGTTCTGAAACTGCCGGAAAAGTACCGTATAATGATACATCTTTATTATTATGAAGATTATTCTGTATCCGAAATCGCTAACATTCTTAAGCGAAAATATTCCACTGTAAAAACACAACTTTTTCGGGCACGAGAACTATTAAAACAGAATTTGAAAGGAGAATATGACTATGTTTAGAAAGGAATATAAAAAAGATTTCAATTCCGTTACACCGGATATAAATTTGATTGAAAAGACAAAACAAAGGCTTAACAATAATACGGCGAAAAAGCATTCGGGAATTCAGAAAAGGTTTGTTGCAGCAGCGGTGGCCATATGCATTTTAATAGGTATGGGGTTTATGACAAGTAATCTAAGTAAACCTGCATTTGCCATAGTGGCATTTGCTGATGGTGGTGGTCAGATTATTAATATCGAGGAAAACACACAAGTAATACTCCCGTTTGGAAAAATATCGAAGGGTGATCGGGATTTTTATCTTGATGAAACAGGCAAAAAAATATATACGTATGATGTAGGTTTTGATTTTGGTGCTATTTCCGTAAAAGGTAAAAATATTACCGCCGTAAAGTATACTACCGAGAAAGGTGAATTTCGCCTTCTTAACCCTATTCCACAGCGGCAAGCAGATACTGAAGGAAAAGAAATTCTTACAACCTATTATGAAGAACTTGGCAGTAAGTCATTTGATGTGAATTGGATTCCATGGGATGCAATTAATATTATATCAGAGGATGGAACTGTTGATTTTAAAGAGTTACCTTCAGACAATGTGATAGTTGAAGTATATTTCAAAAATGGCGAGGTAATGATTAAACATTTAAAGCTCTCTTTTAATAATGATGGTAATTTAATTGCAGAAATAAGCACCAAATAGATTTGAGTTAGAATTAAGTGAATAAAGAAGCAAGGTAGTAAGATAAGGTTCTGGTCAGCCCGCTCCTGGCTAAGGGAGGCTTGATTACTTTCTCCCGGCAGTGTACTTGTTAGGGAAAAAGGCTTGAAGCAATGATATTCTGATATTGAGCCAATTCATTTCCCCTTTAGTTGGATGTATGCCTTCAGCTTACATTCTGACTTGGGGAATTGAATTGGCTCTCTCATTGTCCGCAAATAATCCGGACTTGCCTCACAAAACATGCTTTAGTCAAAATATATAGTTGACAAAGTCAAGAATATTATATGATATTTATTTGAAACTTAGATAACGAAAGGATGATAGTTATGATAAAAAGCACACTTGATGACAAGATTGACCAGATGCGGAAATTCAACCGGTTTTTTACGCGCATGATAGGCGTTTTGCGTGAAGGCTTATTGCACAGTTCATATTCCCTTACTGAGGTGAGAATTTTGTTTGAGATTGCCAATAATGATACTCCGACTGCTGCAAGGCTGAGTCGTGAGCTGGGACTGGATGCGGGTTACCTCAGCCGCATTTTAGCTCGTTTTGAGGAACAAGGGCTTGCCGACAGAGTTCGCTCGGAGCAAGATGGCCGGCAGTATCTTATCCGTCTTACACCGGAAGGCAGGAAATTATTCTCGTTGCTGGATCAACGGTCACGGGATGAAATTGCCGAGATACTGAATGGACTCAGTGAAGCAGATCAGCAAAAGCTCCTTAGAGCTATGCACGATATTGAAAATATCCTTGATAAAAAAAGCTTTAAGTTTTCCGAAGTATTTATTCTAAGAAGCCACCAGCCGGGTGATATGGGATGGGTTACCCACCGCCATGGGGTGCTGTATGATCAGGAATATGGTTGGGATGAGCGTTTTGAGGCACTTGTCGCCCAGATTACTGCGGATTTTATCAATAACTATCGGCCCGAACGTGAGCGGTGCATAATTGCAGAGATGAATGGTGAAATCGTGGGTTCGGTATTTGTTGTTCAAAATGGTGACACGGCGGCTAAGCTACGGCTTCTATTAGTAGAGCCGAAAGCGCGTGGTTTAGGACTTGGCAGTCGTCTGGTACAAGAGGCCATTGCCTTTGCGAGGCGTGCTGGTTACCAGAAAATTGTTTTATGGACCAACAGCGTACTTAAAGAAGCGCGTCATATTTATTCGAAAGCCGGATTTAAGCTGGTGGAACAAGAAGCACATCATAGCTTTGGTAAAGACCTCATTGGGGAGACGTGGGAGTTGGTTCTTTAAGAAGAATTTCTTAATAGTTAAGTGAACCCAACAGGAGGGAGAATTGATGTCAACGTCAAAAAAAGCGGTTTACTTTTTTGCGGTAAATCCAGATACCGACCCGGTTGCCGGGCATGTTTTTGCTGCGCTGCCGGAAATGTACAGCTTGGTTGAGACAAAGATTATTATCGATGACAACCCGGTGCTGAAACATACGGATGATAACGGGAATGAATTATATTTCGTTAGAACCAGTAAAGTTGTTTGCCATGATTACAGGCACTATTTACCGATAATGAACCGTTATTTTTCTGCCTTTGACATGGCGGGCCTTGTGACATGGCATGAGGGACAAAATGCACCGGACAGAATTTTTTCGGTGCATACTACCGGTGATGTGGATACCGGTTATTTTGGAAATGCCGATCCGGCTTATATGCACAATTTATTATTGTCTTTGGAGAAAAACCGAATTGCCGCCGGGTTGGAGGATTTTAGAATTACCACCGAAGCAACGCACTGGTCCGGTATGATCTATAACGGCGGTACGCCGGATATGATTCCTCATTTCCCGGTGCCGTTGTTTGACATAGAGATTGGGAGCACACCATCCAGCTGGTCCGATTCCTCGGCAGCAACAGTTATCGCCCATGCTCTTGCCGACGTTTTTAACGGCAGTGGCAAAACTTTGCAAAACTTGCTTTGTGTGGGGGGTGTCCACTTTGAACCGGCTTTTGCCGGTGCAGTGTTGCAGTCGTGGGAAGGCAATGCTTTTGGAATATCCCATATAATTCCCAACCACTGGCTGGTTACGGGACGGTATGAAGGTGAAGACGGGCAAGCAAAACTTGAAAATTGTCTTCGATCCATTAATGGCGGTATCGCCGGTATTGTATTTCATGACAATTTAAAAGGCGTATACAAAGAACAGCTCCGGCGGCTTGGCAAGAAATACAGCATTCCCGTTTTTAAACATCAGTGGCTGCGTCGCCCTCTCGATATTCCTTGGAATGAATGAAAACAGAATTTATGGTCTTTGCGGGCCTATTTGTCAGATTTCAGGTGTTCTTAGGAAAGTTCGAAATGACATCATAAAAATAGTGCTGGCACCGATACCGGCAGAGATATTGACGACGCGATCTGCCTTGCCAATTTGCTAAAAGAGCCGTGTTGCAACCTGCTGGGCTTTACAATAGTAGGTGGAGAGCCGGAAAAGCGGTCGGCAGTGACAGATGCGATTTGGCAAGCAGCAGGCAGGGATATCCCGATTGTGGCGGGACTGGGCAACATAACAGCCTGTACCTTGCTATCCGACCCCGGCTGGTGCGGATGTGCTCAGAAATTGGCGCCACAACACTTATGAAAAGGCGGACGCTCCCGTATTACTATACCGAAAAATAAAAGATAGCCCGCACGAGGTCGTATTAATCGGGATTGGCAATATGACGAACATTGCAACCTTGTTTCGGATTTATCCGGATGCCCCGCGATTGCTGAAAGGACTTTATGTAATAAATTGCTAATTTGGCGACGAAGCCATGCCGGAGCCGTGGTACAACCGAAACACATGATGATCCATTGGCCGCAAAGATTGTCTTTGCCTCCAGGGTGGCTGTCTGCAGCGCCATTCCCCTTGAAGCGACGCGGATGCTCACTATTGAAGCGGATAGTGCCGGCGAAATTCTCAAGAAGATTTCGCTTTGCTGAAAGTGTATTCGATTTCGGGAATGCATGGCTGGAGAGTTTTGAATAGCTGACTCTGCATAACCCTCTGGCGGCTGTCTCTTTTTTTACGCAGACATCTGCCGGTTTAAAAGGGCTTCGTTGATGTTGAAATCCAAACTGGGGGCAAAATGGGAGCGACTGCTTTCACCGCGGCTTCCAACTTAAACGTTGAAGTTGCCAGAACAGTTAACGGGGAGCGGTTTTCTAAAATTCTATCTACAACAATAATTGATCGTGAGTTATCGGAAAAACTTGACAGATAGTAAGAGCAATTCTCCTTTTTTTGTTCCTTTATTTGAATAAATAAGATTACTGGACACGGTTGCGTGACTCCTTTCTTGGTAGATTTGGGTGTGGTGCCTCGGTTTGCCAAGCAGCTACGCCCGTGTCTTTCTTTTTGGACTTTTTCAATTTGCGAAACTTGCTGCACCCTATTATTTCATCTGCTGCTTGCTTAGGCCGGCAGCATTTCTTTCCTCATAATAAAAAACGTTAATTTGCGCATTTATAAAGATATTGAATTGAAAGGGTGAAATTATGAAACTGTTTATGCCGCAGCGAGTTATTTTTGACCCGCCAAGTCTGGAATATCCTCTCGGCCGGGAAATATTTGAGTTTTTCCGAAATAAGCCCGTGGAAATAATTCATGCCAAGGCTAGAAACACGGCGCGCCACATTTCGGGCGTGACGCCGGCACAGAAATACAATGCTTCGAAAAGAACGCTTCTGGTGACAACGAATAAAAGCAAAAAACTTGATATCTGCAAACCTTCGGCTGATTATCAATTTTCTCTGGTCGGTAATTGCCCCGGGAGTTGTGAATATTGTTATCTGCAAACTACGCAAGGAGCCAAACCGTATATAAAAGTATTTGTAAACCTTGCGGACATCTTTAACGTTATCGGAGACCACATTAAGCGGAACGGAGATGAGGCCACAACTTTTGAGGCTGCCAGTTTAGGTGATCCTTTGGCCTTGGAGCACATTACCGGTAGCATCGCCAAGACGATCGTATTTTTTTCCGGACTTGAGAATGGAAAGCTTAGGGTAGTCACGAAATATAATAATGTTGATTCCCTTTTAAATCTCCGTCATAATCAAAACACGCATTTCAGAATAAGCATAAACACCGATTATGTGATCGACAATTTTGAGCATAATACCGCAAGTTTGGCGGAAAGAATCGAGGCGATCAGCAAACTTGGCAAGGCCGGCTATCCCATTGGTTTTTTAATCGCCCCGATCATGCGCCACACCGATTGGCGGGAAGAGTATGCGCTGCTACTCCGAAAACTGGAGAACCAATTGGGGGCCGAACTTAGGGGGAAAACCCTGACATTTGAATTGATCCAGCACCGGTTTACGACTGTCGCCAAAGGACTTATTCTGCAACGGTTCCCGAAAACGAAACTGGATATGGATGAGGAAAAACGGCGTTTGAAGTGGGGAAGATTTGGCAGATACAAATATGTGTATCAGAAGGAGCAGGCTGAAGAAATCAAGCAATATTTAACGTCTCTCATAACCGGAAGATTTCCGGCGGCGGACGTTAAATATTTTACCTAGGTTCCATATCGCCAAGGCAATCGGGGCGGGCGATAGGATGGTCTTCCCGTTGCTGGCATTGTCTTGCTGAGAACGCGCAATCCCTCGCTTCGCCGGGATTAACAGCCGGCACCGTCCAAGAGGGAAAGGCGGGAAAAGCGCGAATAATATCTGGTGCTTTTCTCACGCTCGGGGCGATTTTGTTTTTCGGCCGGAACGTTTCGGCTTGCCTGACAGCAGTCGCCTGCGCGACGGCAACCGTTGGGCGGGACGGAACCATTTCTCGGGATGAGAAGATGCAAGATGCGCGGCAAAAAATTTCAAATGCGGAGGAGCAGGAAAGGGGAGCGGATTTGAAAAAAATTTACTCTGGCAAAACCAAAGATGTACTTGCCTTGGAAAACGGGAACTATCGCTTGGTGTTCAAGGACGATGTGACTGGCGAAAACGGTGTCTTCGACCCCGGCGCCAACACGGTGGGTCTTTCGATTGCCGGGATCGGCAAAGGCAATCTGAAGGTGTCCGCCATGTTCTTTGAAATCTTGAAAAACGCCGGCATCAAAACCCACTACATCAGCGCCGACGCTGAAAACGGAACCATGGACGTCATCGCGGCGAAACCTTTCGGCAAAGGCTTGGAGATTATCTGCCGCTACCGGGCGGTGGGGAGTTTCCTGCGCCGTTACGGCGTCTACGTGCAGGAAGGGGACAAGCTTAATGCATACGTAGAGGCAACGTTAAAGGACGATGAAAGAGGCGATCCTTTAGTTACAGTGGATGGCTTGGCGGCTCTGGGCATTATGTCCGCCGCCCAATATGCGGAGATTAAAACCAATACGCAAAGAATTACGGCTTTGATCAGTGCTGTGCTGCAAAAGAAGGGCTTGGAGCTGTACGATATCAAACTGGAATTCGGTACCGACAGCGACGGCAACGTCATCCTGATCGACGAAATCGCCTCGGGCAACATGCGGGTTTATCAAGACGGCAAGGTGATGGAGCCGCTGGACTTAACGGCGGCGCTTCTGGCGGACGAAAACTAAGCATCTTTTCCGGCAACGATAGAGTTCTGACCGCAAATAGTTACTGCCAAAGCTGGCGCCGCCGGAGCAACAGCCCGGCGCGCTATGGCTTCCGGCTGATACGGCGGGATATTCCGGGCGGAAAAACAGCGGGAGCGGCTTTCGCGAAAGCCGCTCCCGCGCTTATTAGTAATTTAATAACGGGGCCGGCCGTTGGCTGTCCCCGTATCGTTCCCATCAGACTTCGCCGGCCGCGTCCGTTTCCGCCGCGGCCGACCCGACCTGAATGATAAAGACGATTCTTCCCGCTTGCGACGGGTTTTCGCCTGCTTCCCAGACGTTCAGGGCGACATATTCCCGGCCCAGTTCGAACGTCTGATTGTCAACCGGAGTGGTTTCTCCGGCAGCGAGGAGATAAACCTTGCAGTTGTCCCCGCTTTGGTAATATGTCTTGCCCCAGACGGTCGACAGCATCATCCCGATCGGGCCGCTGATATCGCGGCCGAAATTGGCGAAGCCGTAAGCATCAATTGCCGCAAAAACGTTGCTGACCAGAACGGCGTCTTCAGTCGTTCCGGCCATTTCCTGCCGGTAACATTTGATTTCGTCCCCGCCGTTGTAGTTTACATCGTGCAATGTGTAGCCGTCGTCGTCGGTCCGGTTGAAGAATTGCAAACGGAAGCTTTCCACTGTGCCGCTGTCGTCGCAGCGGACGATGAGATCGCTCAGCATGACCTGGTCGTCGTCGATACCGGTGTATCTGACGATTTTATTCCATTCTTTCGTCAGATTAATCTTAGCTGCGTCCCGCTCCAGGCGGGGCGGCAGGGTGGCGACGCAGCCCGCCGTCAAAAGAAGGCAGGAGCATAGGCAGGCGGCGGTAATTTTTTTGCGCAGAGAGACGCTCATCACTCAACCCCCGTTTGCCACGGCCGGCCGCGCCGCAGGATGCCGTCGGCCGCGGAGGAATTGGGAACAATCACCCCATCGTAACAACTTTAATATAATATAGGCGCTTTTGCTTGTCAATAGGAGGCTTACTCATCTGCGCGGCCCGGATGGGGGTCCGCGAACACCGTTTTCTGATGGTCGTAAATGACCATGCCCGGTTTTGCCCCCCGGGGCTTTCGGACATGGCGGACTGCCGTGTAATCAACGGGCACATTGGCCGAGGCGCGGGCTTTACTGTAATATGCGGCGAGTGCGGCTGCCTCGCGGAGGGTCGTCTCCGGGACGGGGCGGCCGTCCTTGACGCGGATGATCACGTGGGAACCGGGAATATCTTTGGTGTGGAGCCAGATGTCGTCCGGCGCCGCCTCCCGCAGCGTCAGGCGGTCGTTCTGTTTGTTGTTGCGGCCGACCAGAACTGTATAGCCGTCGGCCGTGATACGCCGGAGCGGCTGAGAAGGCTCTTCCGGCCGGGTCTTATTATTCCGGCGGGAGGCGGGCGCAGCCAGATATCCTTGCTCGATCATTTCCTGTCGGATATCGGCCAGTTCGGCAGCGGTGCCGGCCTGGGCGGCGAGAGTCTCCACATTTTCCAGATAGCTGATTTCCGCTGCGTTCTCTTGCTGCTGGCGGCCGAGGATGGCGAGGCTTTTTTTCGCCTTTGCGTATTGCTTGAAATAGCGCTGTGCGTTTTCCGCCGGAGTGAAGCGAGCGTCCAATTCCACCGTGATCTCGGGCTGGGCCGGGTCGTAATAATTGACGGCGGTGAGGACCGAGTCACCTTGGCGCAGACGATGGATATTGGCCAAGATTAATTCCCCGGCCAGTTGCAGGCTGAGGGCGTTTTGCGCCGCGGTGAGAGCTTCGGCGATGCCGGTTTCCTTTTTCCGGCAGCGGGCGAGGGCCGCACCGACAGTCCGCAGGAGGGTCTGCCTGGCCTGACCGGTTTTGTCGCCCTGCCCGAAGGTGGCATAATAAATGTCGAGGACTTCATTCATTGATTTTCCGGCGCTGCCGGCCGCTGCCGGGTATTGCGCCAGCGGGAAAGGGGCGTAAGCGAGAAAGGCTCCGGTCTTCCGGTCGACGGCGAGAGAAGGAGTAAAAGTTCTGTTTCTCACCGACTGATAAAAATCCACCAGTGTTGCCTTGAGGCCGTCCCATTCCGGGTCGGTCAGCGATTCCGCCGTCCGTTCCGGCGCGAGTCCGGCCCGGACGGCGATGTCCTTCGCCAGCAGCGGGCTCAGCCCAGCCAGAGAGTTAAGGAGGAGCCGCCAAATTTTTTCTTCCCCCGGCCCGCTCCGGAGCAGGGCGGGAAAAGCGTCCCCAGCAAGAGCGAGCGGGTCGGTTTTGTCTTGGGCCGGCGGCGGCACATAGAGCCGCCCCGGCAAAACTTCCCGCACACGGCTGATGGCGCGGGAGACGCGGCGGATGCTGTCAATGATTACGCCGCTGGCCCGGTCGACCAAGATAATATTACTATGCTTGCCCATCATTTCGGCGATGAGCAGTTTTGCCGTGCGCTCACCCAATTCATTCTCACCCGTTACCACCAATTTCAGGACTCTTTCCAGACCGGGCTGGGCGGCGGCGATGATGATGCCGCCGTCCAGATGCTTGCGCAGCAGCATGCAGAACATCGGCGGCGCCGGCGGATTCTCCCGGACTGACTTCGTCACATGGACCCGGGCGTTCTGGGCGTGGGCTGAGAGCAGCAGGCGTCGGTTTACTCCCTGCTTGTGGAGCAGGAGTTCGATGTCCGTACCGGTCGGCTGGTAAATTTTCGTAATCCGGCTGCCGATGACGAGTTCACCCAGTTCTCCGGCGACCGCCCGGAGGCTTAAAGCATCAAAAGCCATTTCTTTCACTTCCTTGTATCCGCCGGCGGACCGGCAATTGCGGCGATGCCGCCGGCTGTAAATTTTAGTATAGCACCGGGCGCTTTGGCCGTCAAATCAGCGTTACCGCGAAACATGCTTGCCCATATTAATTAGGTGAAGTATAATTATGGTAATAGAGGGAGAAACATGCAGGGGTAAAATTTACTGAAGGAGGGCTTCATAAGTGCGATCAAACCGGATTAACCGTATTCCGCCTTATATGTTTGCCGAACTGGACCGAAAAAAGGCGGAAGCCCGGGCCAAAGGCATCGACCTGATTACGTTTGGGGTCGGCGACCCGGATCAGCCGCCGCCGCCGGCTGTCGTGGCAGAGCTTTGTGCCGCCGCCCGGGATCCTGCTAATCTGCATTACCCGGAGACGGAAGGAGTGCCGGAGTTCCGGCAGGCAGCGGCCGCCTGGTACGGAAGGCAGTTCGGCGTCGACATCAATCCGCAGCAGGAAGTCATGACCCTGATCGGTTCCAAGGAAGGCATCGCCCATCTTTGTCTCGCCTTGCTGGATGACGGCGATTATTCCCTCGTGCCCGACCCGGCTTACCCGGTTTTCCGCGGCGGAACCATTCTTGCCGGCGGAATTCCCCACCCGATGCCGCTGCTGGCGGAAAACGGTTTCTTGCCTGACTTGTCGGCCATCGACACCGAGATCGCCAAGAAAGCGAAAGTCATGTTCCTGAATTATCCCAATAACCCGACCGGGGCGGTGGCCGCCGACGGGTTTTTCCCAGCCGTCATTGAGTTCGCCAAAAGCCACAACTTGATTGTCTGTCATGATTTCGCTTATGGTACCGTCGGTTTCGACGGATACCAGCCGCCCAGCTTCTTGTCTTTCCCGGGCGCGAAGGAACTGGGCGTGGAATTCAATTCCCTTTCCAAGCCTTTCAATATGACCGGCTGGCGGATCGGGTTCGTCGTCGGCAATCCGGATGTAATTGCGGCGCTCGGCGTTGTCAAAAACAACGTTGATACCGGCGTTTTCAATCCGATTCAGATCGCCGGCGTCAAAGCCTTTGCCACGCCGCCGGATTTCTTCGCTCGGATGAACGAGATCTACCGGCGGCGGCGCGATATCATGATCGAGGGGCTGAACGCCCTCGGCTGGCAGTTGGAGAAAACCCGCGGCACGTTTTATTTGTGGGTGCCGGTGCCGGAAGGCCACACCTCGACGTCCTTTGCCGCTCTGCTGCTGGAAGAGGCAAGAGTGCTGGTCGGACCGGGCATCGGCTACGGCGATCACGGCGAAGGATATGTTCGGATGGCTCTTACCATTGGAGAAGACCGGATGAAAGAGGCACTGGAACGAATCGCGGCGGTTCTGCCGAAGTAACCATGGTTGCGCCGGATATTTTGACTGCTTTGACTCCGTGGTTTATCTAACCGCGGAGTCAAGTTTTCAATATGGTAAATGTTCATGTCTTGTTTTGTGCCGTTGGATGGGTTTTCCGTCCTGCCCGGCCTGGCGTCTGGCCTCCATATCTGACGCCGCGGGCTGCTGTCCGCGGCGTCTTCGTTCCCGCTATATTCCCGCTTTCTTCCCGGAAAATTCCCGTTTTTTCCCCGTTCACAATCCGGAAATTACGCTATGATATATACAGTTGGAGCCATCCGCCCGGGCGGCTCCGTCGCTTTATCCGGAGTCGGGAAAGCGGAATACCGGCGCCATAATGCCGGGAGCACCGGGATAGAACGGAGGAAAGAGTATGAAAAAGAACGGACGGGCGGCGGCTGCCGCCGGCAGAAATCAAGACCTGGCGGGCGACTTCCGCACTTACGCGCTCGTCTGCCTGAAGATCTGGGACAAATCCGGCGCCATCGTCCCTTTCGTCCCGAATCCGGGACAGGAGTTACTGGTCAGCATTGTGGAAGACTGGCAGCGGGCTTATCCCGGCCCGGCGGCACGGCCGACCCTGTACATTATCATCTTGAAGGCGCGGCAGATCGGCTTTTCCACGTGCACGGAAGCGTTTTTCTTTCACCGGCTGGACTTTACCCGGAATATGACGGCGATGGTTGTCCCCTACGATGAGAACTCGACGGTGAACATCAGCGAGATAGCTGCCCGCTTTTACCAGCACCTGCCGGCGGTCCGCGCTAGGGCTAAGGCGGGTGAGAGCATAGTGTCAATCTGCGCCTGGCTCGGCATCAGCCGCAGCACTTTTTACGATTGCAAAGAAAGCATCCCGGGTTTGGGGCGGCCGTCCCGGCTAGCTTTGCCGCCCCTCCGCCGGCGGGATTTGTTTGCGACCTTTACATGCTTCTTCCCGGAGCGACTGCCCGATTTGCGAAGCATGTTTTCTGCTGGAAAGGGCGGCGCGCGGCGGTGGCCGTGGCTTTTTGATGGCGTTCGATAATTTTTGGCCGGCATTGCGCCGTTTTGGCACCACCGGCGGTTTGATTATGCCGGCTTTTCCGGTGCCCGCCGAAGCGGGAAAATTTCTGTATGCGAGCATGGAATATCAAGCATTGTTACACAGCCATGGGTTCATCCCGAACATGAGTCGCAAGGGAGACTGTTACGATAACGCCTGTATGGAGTCATTCTTCGGAACCCTAAAGAAAGGGCTTATCTATTTCCACTGGTACCGGACTCGGGCTGAAGCCAGGTTAAGCATCTTCAGGTACATAGAGGTGTTTTACAACCGAGTTCGTCTATACTCCAAGTTAGGATACAAATCCCCGGAAAAATACGAGAGACAGAGCTTAGCCGCCTAACTGCGTGTCTAATTCACCGGGGTAAGTCCAATTTATAGATTGACGCGCAGGTCATGATTGTTGTTTTGTTTACTCTCTATGATAATTCATTTATTCAGCCGGACTTTAAAATGTTAATGCTTAGCTGTTATATGATGTCTGGTTCTATTATGAAGGAAAAGGCGCACCAATCGTGAATAGGGGGAAAGGTCGAGTTTTCACATAATAATCCTGGCATAATTCGTAGACAATAATCGAGGGTGGAAGCCATGCAAATTAGTTATTTTTGCCTTCATGACCTGCCTTACTTCCGCGATCTGAATAAAGAAACGTTCAGCCTTGTCTGTCGTGCCACCAGCAAATTACAATTGAAGAAAGGCGAAATATTGTTCAGACAAGGCGACCAGGCAGACGCTGTATATATCATTAAGGATGGAACATTAAAAGCTGTTCGTCTCACAGCAGAAGGCGAAGAAGCGATTCTGCATATTATTGGTATCGGGGAGACTATCGGAGAGTCAGCCCTTTTTCGAAAAGGAATGCTTCATCCATTTACAGCTGTTGCTTTAGAGGAAGTAAAGGTTTGCAGTATTGCTCGGGCAACTTTTAGGCAATTACTAAGAGCAAATCCAGAGATGGCAATTCAGCTGATCGAAACATTAGGAGAACGTCTCTACAGCGCTTGGAGGCAAATGGCGGACTTCAATTCCCAGACAACAGAAGAAAAAGTATTAGGCACACTAATTCAGCTTGCCCGTCAACATGGGGAGCATCATCACCAGGGAATAAAAATCAAACTTAAACTTACACAAGAAGAACTTGCATCTATCGTAGGGGCATCAAGAGTGATGGTTTCACACGCTATTACGGAGCTATTGAAGAGAGGCAGCATTAGCCGTGAAAGTCGACAATATATTGTTCATATGTGTTGTTTCTGAGTCATTGTAAACTATTTTACAGTCACTTCCTGAGAATTATGCTAAAGTAGATGTAGATTAATTCTAAGGAGTGATGATGATATGAAGTGCCAGTGTGGCGAAACGGGATGTGGCCCCGTCTTATCCCCGGAGAATAAAGAGGTCATTTGCAATACCCCATTTCTTACTCTATGTTCTCTTTCTTCAGAAGGTAAGCCACATATGATTGTCGTTAGAAAGGCGATAGAGGTTACAGACGAGATCATAATGTTCAATGTGCATAAAATGAACGTCACCCGGTCTAATATTAGTGAAACTGGATTCCGCCAAGTGATTGCAACTGTGGGCAAGACCGGATACCGTTTGACCGGAACGGCAAGTCACGACGATAGTACAGTGACTTTTAAGGTTCACCGAGTAGATTCGCTATTGTAGTTTCGCAGGTAGGTATCCGTGTGAATTATGATAGTTTTACACAGAAAGGGAGCGTTAATTATGCCGATAGGAATTATGAGGCGGAAAGAATTGTTGCTGAATGACATCGAGGCAAAGGCAATACTGATGGAAACGGAAATAGCTACGATTAGTACCGTTGACGAAGATGGGCAACCATATGGTGTAGTCGTGAATTATGCCTTTGATGGCAGCAACAAGGTCTATTTTCATAGTGCTGGCAGTGGGCACAAACTGGATAATATTAAGCAATGCCCCAAAGTATGCGTGACCGCTGTATCAGCTCATAAAGTATTAAGGGAGCAAGTGTCGGCGTTTTATCGGAGTGTTACTGGTTTTGGAACAGCTAAAATTGTTGAGAATGAGGATACAAAAGCAAAAGCTATCCAGTTAATTATGGATAAATATTGCCCTGGGATTGACTGTCGGGGAAGGGCTCATACTGCGGCTGAAGCCACAGTTGTAGAAATTACTATAGAAATTTTGACGGGTAAACGTTCAGCCAGAACACTTGAAAATCCGGGAAAATAAAGCCGTGAAGCCAACTATCAATATATACCATTATCACAAAAACCTTACTTAAGCCTCCGTAATTAGAGATTCTGCGATGGAGGCTTATTTTTTACCTGCATTGAGAGGACCATAGAGTATGAACCCTAATCGCGAAATGGTACTCCGCAAATTTTGTAAACCTTAGACTATGTGAGCACCATTGATCTTGTGTATACCTCCAGCCACATAAAAAGGTGCTTATGGCATAACAAAGCCGGCGAGAGTGCTGAAAACCTTGATAACCTCCCAGACCAGATAAAATGAACTGGAAAAGGGAGGTTTCTTTATGGCAAAATCGACCGGGACAAATCAAGAGAACTCATCAAGCAACAGGGTCTAAAAGACATGAGCGGTGTAAATCAGTGCATCAAAGGCCTCATGGCTGAGACTGTTCAGTCAATGCTGCAGGCAGAACTCTGCACTGCCCCTATTATCAAGGCACGGATTAGAAAATTTAAGTTATCCTCATTTCCGGGTTTGATTTTTTCAGGCCGCTGCATCGACCCTGTTTTTCCGGTAGTAATCGATAGGGCAGGCACCATTTACGGCTGAGTGGGGCCGGTGGGTATTGTAGGTCTCCGTATACTCTTTGAGCATCGCTCACAGTTCCTTTGGGGTCTCGTATTGGTGATGGAGATCCGGTCATATTTCAGCGTCCGGGAGAAGCATTCAGTCCTGGCATTGTCCGAGCATTGGCCGCGCCCGTCCTTCGAGATGCTTAGACTGCTTTCTTCCGGTAATCCGATGCAATTGCGGTTGGTAAAATGCCCGCCCTGGTCGCTGTTGATGGTTTCCGGCCTCCGCCGCTCTCGCTATGAACGCTTGCTTCCAGCGGCTAACCACGGAAGCTGTATTTAGCAGCGATCTCGCTAATGGTCGCTTCCTCCCGGAGTATCTCCCGGACCGCCTTGGCTTGAAATTTGGCTGAATACTGATTTCACTTGTTCATAACACCTTGCTAACTTATTATTTCTTTTTCGTCTCTCACCCTGCGGGAGCATTATAGCACGCGGTGCCGGGGCGGTTATTTCGCATCGGAGCGGCGGGCGGTTCTTTTCTTGCGGGTTCGGACAATGCGCCCGGGTGGTCATCCCGGCCGGCCCGCCGTTACCCCCGCCGGCTGGTCCGGATGCGGTGAATTCCTTGCGGCACAGGTGGTTGCCCCGCGTCCTTGCCTTTCGCCGCTTGGTTTTCAGTCCGGGGAAAATACCGCCCCGCCCGGTGTCAAAATTCCGGAAACGCAAATCCGAACCCCGCGCCACGCCCGGGTTGCTGTTGGCGGGGTCGGCAGCACGGTTCCGGCTGAAAGAAAGCGTTTGGGCCAGCATGGAAAAGATACCGGCATTTTTTTCATTAGAAAAAGGGTTTCCCGGAGTTGAGGGCGAATTTATGTTGCCGATACCAGAATGGTAAAATCGGCAGGTGGAAAAAATGGTCAGCAGCATGACCGGATACGGGCAGGGCGCCAGCCGGAGCGAGGCCTGGGTGATCAACGTTCAGATGCGCTCGGTCAATCACCGATACTGCGAAGTCGTTGTCCGTCTCCCCCGGCAATATGCCGGACTGGAAGAACGAATCCGCCGCACCGTCCAGGCGAATATTTTTCGCGGTCGGGTCGAGGTCTATGTGAGCATTGAACCGGGCGAAGCCAAAAAGAAAAGCCTCAGCGTCGACCGGGGCCTGGCTCTGGCTTATACTGAGGCATTGCAGGAATTGGTGGCGGAGCTTAATCTTCCCGGTGCCGTCGATATCAGCCTAGTGGCAAAATTCCCCGATGTCATTGTCCTCAGTGAGCCCGAGGAGGATTTGGATGCGCTGTGGCCGGAAGTGGCCGGGGCGCTCGACGCGGCACTGCTTGCTCTTCGCGCGATGCGCGGTAAGGAAGGCGCCGCCCTGAGTCTTGACATAGCACATAGAACGGCGAAAATTGGACAAATTATTAAAATAATTGAGGAAAGATCGGGTTTGGTCGTCGAAGAGGCGCGAGAACGTCTCAAAACCCGCCTGGAGGATTTACTCGGCAGCGTGGAGCTGGACGAAACCCGCTTGTTGATGGAAGTTGCCATCCTGGCCGACAAAAGCAGCATCACCGAGGAACTTATCAGGCTGCAAAGTCATTTGGAGCAGATTCGTCAGACGTTGGAGCAGGGGAATGAGGTCGGCCGGAAACTGGATTTCATATTGCAGGAAATCAACCGCGAGGTGAATACCATCGGTTCCAAAGCCTCTGACTATACGATAGCCGCGGCGGTAGTAGAAGTAAAAAGCGAATTGGAAAAAATCCGCGAGCAGGTGCAAAATCTGGAATAGGAGGTGAAGGGTCCCGCTGCTTGCGTCCAGTAGCCGAAGCCATCGCGCGGAACAGGAGAATTCGCCGCACCCTGAATTATGAAAATGGATTGGGAGGTTGCAGAATGGATATCAAATTAATCAACATTGGGTTTGGGAATATCGTCTCCGCCAACCGCATCATCGCGATTGTCAGTCCGGAATCCGCTCCGATCAAGCGGATTATTCAGGAAGCGCGCGACCGCGGCCGTCTGATTGACGCTACTTACGGACGCCGGACCCGGGCGGTTGTCATTGTCGACAGCGACCACGTCGTTTTGTCCGCGGTTCAGCCGGAAACAGTGGCGCATCGCCTGGCCAGCCGTGAGACGCACGAAGATAGCGTTGTCTGAACAATTGCCGGGTGACAAAGGTCTCCTGATTGTGCTTTCGGGTCCTTCCGGCGCCGGCAAGGATACGATTATCCGGGCCCTGATGCGGGAGGTGCCGGAACTGCATTATTCGGTTTCGGCGACAACGCGCAGCCCGCGTCCCGATGAAAAGGATGGCGTTGATTATTATTTCGTCAGCCAGGAGCGGTTCCGCGCGATGATTGACGAGGGCGGGCTGTTGGAATGGGCTGGCATTTACGGTTATTTTTACGGGACGCCCCGAGCGGCCGTGGAAAGGCAGCTGGCGGCGAACCGGGATATTATCCTGAAATTAGACGTCCAGGGCGGAGCACAAGTGAGGAAAGGATACCCGGAAGGGGTTTTTATCTTCATCGTGCCGCCGCTTTTGTCCGAACTCCGCCGGCGAATTGAGGCGAGAGGCTCGGAGACGCCGGCGATGCTGGAAAAACGTTATCGCTGCGCGGTGGACGAAATCAGGCAGGCAGTGAATTATGATTACATAGTGGTCAACGACGACTTGGAGCAGGCCGTGGCAGAGATTAAGGCAATCATCACGGCGGAAAAGCTCCGGACGGCGAGACGCTGGCCGGCCCATCGGTCCGTCTTGCTTTCCGAATGAAGCGTGCTGGACGGGGAGGTAAAGGCAGGATGATATTTCCACCGCTGGACGAATTACTGAAAAAGGCGGACAGCAAATATACATTGGTGGCGATCGCGGCCAAGCGGGCCCGCGAACTGCAGCAGGGGGAAGAAACGACGGTAAATTCCAAGTCGAACAAAATGGTGACCGTGGCCCTGGAGGAAATCGCCGCCGGCAACATTACTTACGAGCGGACGAAGCAGAGCGCCAAATAGGCGCGGCCGTTCGCGCGTTTTCGGTTCTGAGGGGGAAGAAACGATGACTCAAGGCAGGGAAATACTGCGCGGGAAAACGATACTGTTCGGCGTCACGGGAGGGATTGCCGCTTACAAGGCGGTCGATGTCGTCAGCCAGCTCCGTAAGGCCGGCAGCGAAGTTCTCGTGATTATGACGGCGGCGGCAACGCGGCTCGTCAGCCCGCTGACCTTCCAGACTCTGTCGCACAATCCGGTGTACACCGACATGTGGGCGGAGCCGAAGCGCTGGGCGGTGGAGCATATTGCTCTGGCCGAGCGGGCGGATATCTTCATGATTGTGCCGGCGACTGCCAACATTATCGGCAAGATCGCGGGCGGCATTGCGGACGATCTTCTCGCCACTACGGTGATGGCGACGCAGGCCCCTGTTCTTATCGCCCCGGCGATGAACGTTAATATGTACGAGAACCCGATAACCCAGACCAATTTGCGCAAACTGGTCGGTCTCGGCTATCACATTATCGAGCCGGACACCGGCATCCTGGCGAGCGGGGCTTCAGGCAAAGGACGACTGCCGGAGACGGCGGTTCTGGTGGACGCGGCCGTCCGCCTCCTGGGGGCGTCGGCAGATTTCACCGGCAAAAGAGTCTTAGTCACGGCCGGGCCGACCCGGGAAGCCATCGACCCGGTCCGCCATCTCTCGAATCCTTCTACCGGTAAGATGGGGTACGCCGTGGCTGAGGCGGCCCGTGACCGGGGAGCGCACGTCGTGCTGATCAGCGGTCCGACTCATTTGCCGGCTCCGGCGGGAGTGGAGACCATGCAGATCAAAAGCGCCGTCGACATGTACAACGCCGTAATAGCCAATTACGAAGCGGCCGATATTATCATCAAGAGCGCGGCGGTGTCTGATTACCGCCCTGTCCGGGCGGCGGCGGAGAAAATCAAAAAAAGCGAAGGGAAAATGATCATCGAATTGGAGCGGAATCCGGACATTCTTTACGAACTGGGACAGAGGAAAGGGGACCGGATTTTGGTCGGGTTCGCGGCGGAGACGAACGATGTCCTCGCCAACGCCGTCGCCAAATACCGGAAGAAGAATCTCGATTTAATTGTCGCGAACGATGTAACGCAGGAAGGGGCCGGTTTCGCCGGTGACACGAATATTGTCAGCATCATTGACCGGGAAGGGAACGTTGAAGCGCTGCCGCAACTGACGAAAAGGCAGGTGGCGGAGAAGCTGCTGGACCGGGTCCGCGAGCTTATGAAATAAGAGAAACACCGGGGTTCGGAGCGGAACCGGCCGGTGTTTTTTTTCGCCGGCCGGCGCCGCATATTTCCAGAAGATACGGCAAGCATATTAAACAGAGGAACGGTTATGTCACCAGCGCGTGGAAGCCTTCATTAACCCGGTTGATCTCCGGCGCTCCGCCGCCGCTCAAGCCAAAGCATATTAACGGACGGGGAGGGTTTCCCAGCCGCCGCGTCGAATTCTTTTGGTTAATCTGGCTGAATTCGGCTGTCATGGAGGAATTTGCATGCCGGTTACGGCAGAAAAATCCAATAAAGAATTCGCGGCGGTGGTAGTCAATTTACCGGCTCGGTCAATCGACCGCTTTTTTCATTATCGCCTGCCGCCGCCGCTGCGGGAGAAAGCAGTCGTGGGCGGGCGCGCCCTCGTTCCTTTCGCCGGCCGTAAAGTAGAAGGATATATTCTCGGTTTTGTCGCCGAACCGGACGTGGCCGATGTCAAGGACATCATCCGCCTTCTTGATACCGATCCGGTCGTGAGTCCCCGCCTTTTGCAACTCGCCCGCTGGCTGGCTGATTATTATCTCTGCTCTTTTGTGGAAGCTCTCCGCTGCGTTTTACCCGCCGGGCTGCATCAGGAGCAGAGCCTTACGGTTCGTCTGGCCGTTTCGGCGGACGCGGCCGCTGCGGCAGTGACCGGACTCGGCGGCAAAGCGCCGCGGCAGGCGGCGGTGCTGTCACTGCTGCAGGAAAAAGGAGAGATGAGCCGGGCGGCTCTGGCCAGGGAACTGGGCGGCAAATCACTGCTGCCGGTAATCCGGGCTCTCGCGGCCAAAGGCCTGGTGACAACGGAGGAAAGCTGGATGCGGGGCCTGCAGCCCAAATATGCCACCCGCGTCATCCCGCTGCTGGCGCCGGCGGCAATGCGGGCCGGCGCTGAGCGGATGCGGGCCCGCGCGCCCCGGCAAGCGCAGGCGCTGGCGGCGGCCGCGGCGTACCCGGACGGGGTCTGGCTGGAGGAATTGCGGACGGCCGCGGCTGTACCGGCGGCGGCGATCCGGGCTCTTGCTGACAAAGGTTATCTGGTTTGCCGGCGGGAAGAGGTCCGGCGTGATCCGGCTGCCGGTAGAGCGGTCGCGGCGGACAAGCCGGTCACCCTGACGACTGAGCAGGCGACGGCCGTCCGCGCTATTGAAGCGAAGCTGTCCGCCGGCCGGCCGGCAACCGTTCTTTTGCAGGGGGTAACCGGCAGCGGCAAGACGGAGGTTTATCTGCGTGTCATCAGCCGCGCCATTGCCTCCGGCCGGCAGGCCATTGTCTTAGTGCCGGAAATCGCCTTAACGCCTCAGACGGTTGAACGCTTCCGGGCCCGTTTCGGACCGGCGGTGGCTGTTTTGCACAGCCGCCTCGGCCGGGGAGAGCGATATGATGAATGGCGGAGAATCCGGGACGGCGCCGTCAGCGTAGTTGTCGGAGCCAGGTCGGCGGTGTTCGCGCCTTTCCCGCACCTGGGGTTAATTGTCATCGATGAAGAGCAAGAGGCTTCATATAAGCAGACGGACAATCCCAAATATCATGCCCGGGACGTCGCTATTGAGCGGGCCCGTCTGGAAAAGGCGGTGGTCGTTCTTGGCAGCGCGACGCCCTCCGTCCGCACTTATTATCGCTCCCTCGCCGGGGAATTCACATTGCTGCGGCTGACGCGGCGCATCGACGATCGGCCGTTGCCCCCGGTGGAAATCATCGACATGCGGGAAGAATTGAAAGCCGGCAACAAAAGCCCCTTCAGCCGGCGGTTGCAGGCGGGAATCGAGGCGTGCCTTGCGGCGCGGCAGCAGGCGATAATATTTTTGAACCGACGCGGATTTTCGACTTTCGTTCTTTGCCGGGAATGCGGCTGGGTGATGCGCTGCCCGCAATGCGAAGTGTCCCTGACTTACCATGCCGCGACGAATCGCCTGCAGTGCCATTACTGTGATTATTCCCGGCCGGCCCCGGCGACATGCCCGCGCTGCCGCAGCCATCACATCCGCTATTTCGGCATCGGTACGGAACGGGTGGAAACGGAAGTGAAAAAACTTTTCCCGGCCGCCCGGGTTCTTAGAATGGACACGGACACGACGAGCCGGAAAGGATCCCATGCCGCCATTTTGAACACATTCCGGAAGCAGGCGGCCGACATTCTCATCGGCACGCAAATGATTGCGAAAGGTCTGGATTTCCCCCATGTCACCTTAGTCGGAGTAGTAACGGCCGACACCGCTCTTCACCTGCCCGACTATTCGGCGGGAGAGAGGACTTTTCAACTGCTGACCCAGGTAGCCGGCCGGGCCGGCCGCGGGGAAGACGGCGGGAACGTCATTATTCAGACGTATAACCCGGAACATTACTCGATTATCGCCGCCCGGACCCACGATTACGCCTCTTTCTACCGGGAGGAGATCGCGAACCGGCGGGAACTGTGGTATCCGCCCTTTGGGTATCTGGCGAGTATTCTGATCTTTTCGGAGTCAGAGGAGAGAACAATCACCGCTGCCGGGCGTTTCGGCGAAATTGTGCGCGCTGCGGCCCGGAAGGCGGCCGCTGCTACGGAAATCCTCGGGCCCGTCCCCGCTCTCCTGAAAAAAATTAACGGGAAATACCGTTGGCAGATTGTTCTGAAAGGGAAGGAAAGAGCCGGATTGACACGGCTGCTCCGGGAGAGTCGCCAAGCGGCTGACGAGGATGCACAAATCAGCGGAGTATACATTAGTATAGATATTGAGCCGGTTGGGATAGTGTAAAGGAGGATGTTGCATTCATGGCGGTATTGGAGATAAGACAGCTCGGGGACGGGGTCTTGCGGGGGAAGGCGGCGCCGGTGCGGCGCATCAGCCGGAGCGTGAAGGCGCTCCTCGATGATATGGCGGAGACGATGTATGCGGCCAAAGGAGCCGGCCTCGCCGCCCCGCAGGTGGGCGTGGCGAAAAGAATTGTTGTGATTGATGCCGGCGACGGGCTGATTGAGTTGATTAACCCGCGCCTGACTCGTCTGGAAGGGGAGGAAGGCGCGGTGGAAGGGTGCCTGAGCATTCCCGAATACATCGGTTATGTGCGGCGGGCAAACCGGGCAGAAGCGGAAGCTCTGAACCGGAATGGGGAAAAGATCTGGATTGCGGGGGAAGGATTGCTGGCCCGGGCTTTGCAGCATGAGATCGACCATCTGGACGGAATCCTTTTTGTCGACCGGGCGGAAAAACTGTATAAGAACGAACCGGCGGCGGACGCGGTCGAAGAACAGGCCGCGCCGGACGCCGAGGCGGCTGACGGGACGGCCGCCTCGGAGGCGGAATGAACGGAAGGTGATTTAATGCGGATTGTCTTTATGGGAACGCCCGATTTTGCGGTGCCGGCACTGAAAACGCTTCAGTGCGGCGGCCATACCATCGTGGCCGTCGTCACGCAGCCGGACAAGCCAACAGGGCGGGGCCGGCGGATTAAGGCTTCGCCGGTGAAGGAAACTGCGCTCCGATTGGGGATTCCGGTTCTCCAGCCGCTTCGAATCAAGCGGGAAGAAAGTGTGTCGGCCTTACGGGAATTGGCGCCGGACCTGATTGTCACCGCGGCTTACGGCCAGATTCTGCCGGCAACTGTTTTGAACATCCCGCCTTACGGCTGTATCAATGTCCATGCTTCACTCCTGCCGAAGTATCGGGGGGCAGCGCCCATTCACTGGGCGATAATCCGGGGTGAAAAAGAGACGGGAGTGACAATAATGTATATGGATGCCGGCATGGATACGGGAGATATCATTCTCCGGAGCGCGGTGGCCATCGGCCCGGACGATACGGTGGGGACAATGCACGATGTCCTGGCTGACCGCGGTGCTGCCATGCTCGTCCGGGCGGTGGAGATGATTGCCGCCGGCACGGCGCCCCGTCAGCCGCAGGACGACAGCGCGGCGACTTACGCCCCGCTGCTGACTCGGGCGGATGAGAAAATTGACTGGCGCCAGCCGGCGGTGTCAATCCATAATCTCGTCCGCGGCATGAATCCCTGGCCCGGTGCGTATACTTTGGATAACCGCGGTGTTCTGAAAGTTCTCGCCAGCGAAATAATGCCGGCCGCGGCAGCGGAGAGCAGCAGCCCGCCGGGGACCGTCCTCCGGGTACTGAACGGGCGGGGCATTGCTGTCGCGACGGGGGAAGGCTGTCTGCTGCTGAAGGAAGTGAAGCCGGAGAACAGTCGGGTGATGGCGGCGGATGCTTACGGGCGGGGCAACCGTGCTCTGGAAGGGACAGTGCTGGGGGGGCCGGAGAATTCGGACCGACAGCCATGAAAGCGCGAAAGCGCCTTTATCTTGGCGTTCTCCTGCTGGGACTCGTCATCATTTTCCTGACGGCGGTCGCCGTCTGGCGCCTTCTTGTCGCCCGGGCCGGCAGTCTGGAGCGCGTTCTGCTGCTAACAACGGCCTCCGGTCTGAGCATCCTCCTGCTGGCGGCTCTCGGCGGTATCCTGGCGGTGGTGGCTACCGTTCTGCGCGGGAAAATGCTTGCGCCGTTGCGGAAAATAATGTTCCTGACTGTCCATCTTCTCTTTCCTTTTGTGCTGAAATTAGCTCAGATGCTCCGGCTGGATGTGCGCCAAGTTGAAGGTTCCTTTATCGAATTGAATAATTATCTGGTGCGCTTGGCAGCGCCGGTAGTCAAGCCGGAAAAACTTCTTCTGCTTATCCCGCATTGTCTGCAGAACACGGAGTGCCCGCATAAAATAACGAACGACATCGGCAATTGCCAGCGCTGCGGCCGCTGCAAAATCAGCGAATTGCTCAGCCTTTGCGATGAATACGGCGCCAACATGGCGGTGGCGACGGGCGGAACGCTGGCCCGCCAGTTCGTGCGGCGTTACCGGCCGCAGGCGATTGTGGCGGTGGCGTGCGAGCGCGATTTATCCAGCGGAATTCAGGATACGGCCCCGCTGCCGGTTTTGGGAGTCTTGAACGAGCGGCCGGAAGGCCCGTGCCGGAACACCCAGGTCGATTTGCGGAAAGTGAAAGAGGCCATTGAATTTTTTCTGACCGGAGGTGAAGTGTAATGCCGTTTTTCTTCTACGACAGCTCATATATGCTGTTTGTCCTGCCGGCTTTATTATTCGCCATGTACGCCCAGTCGATGGTAAACAGCACCTTCGCCCGCTTTCTGCGGGTCCGGGCCCGCTCCGGCCTGACCGGGGCGGAAGCGGCCCGCCGTCTTCTCGACGAAGCCGGACTTGATCAGGTGCGCATTGAGCGGGTGAACCGGCGCCTCGGCGACCATTACGACCCGCGGGCCAAAGTGCTCCGCCTTTCCCCGGAAGTGTACGACAATCCTTCCCTTGCTTCCCTCGGAGTTGCGGCGCACGAGACGGGGCACGCCATCCAGCACGATGTGGGGTATATTCCCCTGAGCGTGCGGAACACGATTG
>JBMNPB010000017.1:0-47892 GCA_050943375.1 bacterium | reverse complement strand
GTGGATAATGTTAAGCTATTCATAGGTGAGATACCGCCCTTCTGTGTATTGGTGTTTTGAGCAATACGCTATTTACACAGAGGGCAATTTCTCACCTGTTTTGGTTATATGGTAAATCAACCCATTTCATGGTTAACTGTTTGTACAAATTCTAGGTAGGTAACTATTAATGTCGTAAATAAAAAGCGGGACAGCCTAAACTGCTCCCGCTCTGGTCTGGAAAACCGGCTACTGAACGTTGTACATCCCGTGACTCTGCATGTAATTGAACAACCCTTCGCCATGTTGCTGTTCCTCTTTCTGAATGTGATTGAGAGCCTGCCGCACTGCGGACTGGGTGCATTCAAAAAGGCTCGTATCATACGTTCCCGAAATATATTTCTCCGTTGCCAGCATGTCCTGGCACATCAGGGCATCGGCGCTGTTCTGGGCACTGCCGCCCCCACCGGAGTTCATGGCATAGGCGGCCGTGGTTTCCTGTCCCATCTGAGCCTGCCCTTGACCGGACTGACCGGATTGGCCGGATTGGCCCATACTCGGTGTTTGTCCGCTCAAAATCTGATTCACAGTGTTATAATGCTGCTGCTCCTGGCTCGCGTAATAATTGAATAGCTGTTTAAGCTGCGGGTCCTGTGCCTCACCGGCGTATTTCTTGTATTTCTGAATGCACATTTCTTCGTGTTTCTTCTGGTCCTGCAGAAGCATCTTTTCCTTGTTGCTTAACTGCATTTACCCACCTCCTCATTTGTCATTATTCTTGCCTATAATGCCTCAATTATGCATTGAAAGGCATGCTTCATCTTCTGCGGCCATCCGGAACTGACCATTCCGGGTCAGAAAAGCTGCCGCTCGGTAACAGTGGGCGGCAAAGCACAGTGCACCGCCGTCACGGCAGCCGGCCGCGTCCGATCCGCCGCATAAAAAAATCGGGCTGGCTTCGCCAATCCGGCCCTCATCAGGATTATTTGAACTTCACCGCCGTGCCGTAGACAAGGATTTCCGCCGCTCCCTGCATCACCGAACTGGAGGCGTAGCGGATATTGATAACGGCATCCGCGCCCATGCTCTCCGCTTCGGCCGCCATCCGCTTGGTGGCTATCGCCCGCGCCTCGTTCATCATTTCCGTATATGCGCTCAGTTCGCCGCCGACAAGAGTCTTCAGCCCGCTCATGATGTCTTTCCCAAGATGTTTCGATTGGATGGTCGATCCTTTCACCAGTCCCAATGTCTCGATTTCCTTGCCGCTGATGAAATCAGTATTTACTAAGATCATCCTCATCCCCCCTCCTGAGTTCATTAATTCGCTGGACCAGAACATTTAAAAGCCCGGCGCTAAAAATTAGAATGATACCGCCGGCAATCACCCGGGCAATCACCGGCATATGTTCCTTGGCAGCATTACCAAAAAAGAATGAGCCATACATTGCCAGCAACGTCAACATAAGCAAGACGACAACCACCGGCGCAAAATACTTCTTCACGGCTCACACCTCACGCAAGATTTCGGATGACGGGTAGGCGGCATCCAGCGCTTTTTATCAGCATATTCGAGAAAACAAAGGGATACCCCTTCTCTTCCCGATAAGTCTTTTCTTATGGCTAAATATCAACGACCGGCCCTTGCTCATCCCGACCGCCCTTATTCTGCCGGGCCAGATTGGCCCGATGGCGGGCCAGAACCGA
Source organism: bacterium (assembly GCA_050943375.1). Taxonomy (GTDB): domain Bacteria; phylum Bacillota; class SLNR01; order SLNR01; family JBMNPB01; genus JBMNPB01. Next base: position 46,209 of record JBMNPB010000017.1, on the reverse strand, counting down.
CAGGAGGGACCGGATGCCCGCCAACACCACCAGAAAATCATCCCCGTATCCCAGCGGAAGCAGATCGGGAATAAAATCAAACGGGAAAATCACATAAAGCAAGGCCGCGAGAGCAGTCAATTTCAGACTCAAAGGCACCGCCGGATCGGCGAAAGCACCGGCCAGCAGCGGCCATAATCCTTTTTTCTTGTCCGGAGCTTTTTCGGTCACCCCGTTCACCCACCTTCCTTTTCAACCGCTTCGAACCGAAACGCTTATTCCCTTCTATATTATACCTCATCTGCACCTCAACAATCTTGAGAAAAAGGCGGAAAACGACTGCCTTGCCTGCTCCGCCAGGCACAGTAGCCGTTCGGGCTGTCCAGTCGTCTAATAATCCGTCATTGCCGCGGAAAACGTCAGCCAGCCACCGCTCAAGTTCCGGACGGCAGTGAAACCGCTTTGAGTCAGCAGCCGGGCGGCGATATAGGCGCGCAGACCGACCCGACAGAAAACAACGATCTCTTTATCCCGGGGCAGCTCCGTCAGACGCTCTCTCAGCTGATCAAGACTGATATTGATGGAGCCGGGAATTGTTCCCTCCTCAACTTCTTCCGGTGTCCGCACATCAAGCAGCGCCGTCTTAGCCGGGTCGAGGGAAGCGATCTCATCCCAGTGGATGACAGGGTTATCGCCTTTCAGGATATTCATCGCCACATATCCGGCCATATTAACCGGGTCTTTCGCCGAAGAATATGGCGGAGCGTAAGCAAGCTCCAGTTCTTCCAAATCATGAACCGTCATTCCGGCCCGGATGGCAGTAGCGATCACATCAATCCTTTTTTCCACACCGCTCCGGCCGACAGCTTGAGCCCCGAGAATTTTCCCCGTGTCCGGCGCAAACAGCAGCTTCAGGGAAATTAGGGAAGAACCCGGGTAATAATCCGCGTGGGAAGCGGAATGCGTGTACGATTTCCGATAAGGAATATTTAGGCGCCGGAGCAGCTTTTCATTATTACCGGTGCTGGCCACCGTCAGCTCAAAGACCTTCATCACTGCCGTTCCCTGCGTTCCTTCGTATTCCGCCGGCCGCCCGCAGATATTATCGGCGGCAATTCGGGCTTGCTTGTTGGCCGGGCCGGCCAAGGGGATGAGAGTTGTCTGGCCGTTGATGTAATCACTAACTTCAATGGCGTCGCCGACGGCATAGATATCCGGGTCGTTCGTCCGAAGCGTTTTATCTACCTTAATGCCGCCCCGCGGTCCCAATTCCAGCCCGGCTTCCACCGCAAGTTTCGTCTCCGGCCGGACGCCGATGCCGAGAACGACCATGGCCGCCGCAATTTCCTTTCCGCTGTTCAGTTCTACAATACTGCCTTCCCCGTCCGGCCGGATTGCCTTGACACCGTCCTCAAGCCGGAAGTTGATCCCTTTCTCTTTGAGGTGACCGTGCACGAGAGCCGCCATATCATAATCAAGTGCCCCGGCCAGCTGACTGCTCAGTTCGACGATGGTCACGTCCATGCCTCTCTGCTGCAGATTCTCCGCTAATTCCAGACCGATAAAACCGCCGCCGACCACGACAGCCGGTCCGGCCCCGATCTGATCGACATAGTCCTTTACCCGGTAAGTATCCGGAATATTTCGCAAAATAAATACATTCGGGGCATCGAAACCGGGCAGATTGGGTCGAATCGGAGCCGCGCCGGGAGCGAGAATCAGCTTATCATACGTTTCCCGGTACTGCCGCCCCGTCGTCAGATCTCTGACGACGACAGCGCGGGCAGAGCGGTCCACACTGACTACTTCCTGCCGAATCCGCACATCAATGCGGTAACGCTGCCGCAGGCTCTCCGGCGTTTGCACCAGCAGTTTTTCCTTTTCCTTAATCACCTCGCCCACGTAATAAGGCAGACCGCAGTTGGCAAAAGAAACATGCTCCCCGCGCTCAAACAGGATAATTTCACTGTCTTCATCCAGCCGTCTTATCCGCGCGGCCGCACTGGCGCCTCCCGCTACTCCTCCCACTACCAATACTTTCATTAGACAACCTCCTCGTTACCAGTATATACCTTAGGGGGTATAGTATTTCTGCCATTATTATAACAAATTACAACTCTGTCTGCAAGGTTATCTTTGCTCGGTACTGTCTCAAATTTGCGCCGGTCGGGGCTGCCGGCAGTTTCGCTCATAGCACAGGATTATCGCAAGTTGAAAATCCCATCATCAGAAGCTCAGTTTCAACCCATTCTCCCGCAGCCATCTCCGGTGCTCCCGGTATTCCGGCATGATGCTACCAACCAATTCCCAAAACGCTTTCCCATGCTTCTTCTCCACGAGATGGCATAATTCATGAACTACCACATAATCAATCACTGACTGCGGGGCCATAATCAGCCGCCAGTTAAAACGTAGCGTCCCGTCCGCCGCGCAGCTGCCCCATCTGCGCCGCTGATCTTTTACAATGACCGCGGCCGGCCGGACCGGTAAAAGACTTTGATATTTTTCCGCCCGTTCTCTGAGGATTTTATCGGCCTCCCTCAGATACCAGCGGTGCAGAGTCCCATAGACAGACGAGCGGTCGGCCCTCGCAGTCATTACCGCCAGCTGGCCGCCGGCCGTTCTGACTGCAGGGGTCTTGTATCTTTCATCCTCAACAACCCGCAAAGAAAATACCTCTCCCAATAGCAAATATTTCTCCCCGTCTACGCACTTTTTCTCGCCACACCAGGCAGCGGCATCACCCATTATCTGAAGCTGACGCCGAATCCAACCGGCTTTGCTGCGGACTTTCGCCGTAACTGCCTCCGGGCTGATTCCCTGCGGGGCAAATACCGTAACTTCGCCGGGCGGTTCGACCCGGATACCGATACTCCGCCGCTTTCTGTATATTAAGTTGTATACCACTTTAACGCCGCCGTCCCGAAAAGATAATTCCATGGCTTAACCTTTCACAAATAGAAATAATGAGAAGAATGTTTCTGCGTTTCCGAAATAATTCCTCTCACCGAAGTTGCTTCCGGACAGGAGTGCCGGCAGGTAACGCGAAAATAATAAACGATCGGATCTATATTATGTCCAATTTGTCCAATCTGCTTGCCAAGCGGAAATCTTCCGCACCGGACAATCCGCGATGAGCCATAAATTTGCCGGTGCCGTTTACCCCGGCTTTCAGGTTTATAGCGTCCTCTGCTTAACCGGGGTAAACGGCATTTCTGCCCGACCCGACGGGAGGTCATTCAATGCACGAACTGCTCAGCCTCAGAACGGGACTGATTACTCTGGCGACCGCGCTCGTGGCTTTTTTGGCTAACCGTTCCATGGGCATCTATTTCAACGCCCTCCGCCCTTTCTTCCCGGATTATTTGGAAGGCAAAATGACCCGGAAAGACCTGAGCACCATCGTCTTCGGTCTGAGTGTCGGGAGCGTTCTCGGCAGCGGCATTCCCCTGGCGATGGCGACGGGCGTCATGAATGGCCCGCTCCTTTTCATTGCCGCCGGAGCGATCGGCTGCTTGTTCGAACCGGCCTGGGCGGCTATTCTCGCCGGGGCAGCTTGGGAAGTCGGGGTCAATTTGGGACTGAAAGCAGTACTGACTGCCGCCGATGCCCTCCCTTTCAATTTTCTCCCCTCATTGACCCAACTCGGGTCGCCGCTCCTGACCGTTTTCTCCCTCTTCCCGGCTGTCGCCGTCACGCGCCAATATGGGCGTCGCCCGGGACTGACGGCTTTTGGCCTCTCATTCCTCGCCCGGCAGACTGTCGTCGTCTATCTTCCCCGCTTCTCTCCGGAAGCCGCCGTCCTGCTAACGAGCATCGTCTGTCTCGCTTTTTTCGCCGGGAAGGACAAAACGGCAAGTCCGGATGCTGCCGCCGGCGATATGGCTGTCCCCGATAGTTCCCTTTTGCTGCGGCGCGGTCAGCGCCTGCGGCAGAATCTCCCTTATCTTGTTCTGACCGGGGCGGTGATTGCCACACTCTCTTATCTGCGGATTTTCGGCAAATCCGCCGTCGCCGTCTTTGCCCTCCGGGAAGGCCGTATCACTGACGCAGCCCTCGCCGACCTGGTGGACGATATCGGCTTCTTTCCCATCCGTCTGACTACCATCATGGTGACTGGCGTTTATTCCGTTGTGGGACTCTTCGGGCCTTCACTGGCCTATTTCGCCCCCAATATTTTCGTCGCTGCCCTGATCGGCGGGGCGGCTGTCGTCGTGGAAGCGATGGGCGCCTTCCAATTGTCTAAACTCATCAGCCGCTTCCCGGCCATCGGCCGAGTATCCAAAACAATGACGGTTGCCATGACGGACACTCTTACCTTGGGCCTCTTATTCGGCTCAATTCTGACCGGCGACAAAATGGCCGGTTCAGCCGGCTTGTTCAGCGTTCTTAGTCTTTACCTGTATAACGAAGCAGCCGGTCGCCCGGTCAACCCCATGGCGGCCGGTCCCCTTGCCGCCCTCCTAACCGGACTGCTCCTCAATATTCTGGTCGTTCTCGGTCTATTCACCATCCCCGCTTAGCCCAAGACTGTCCAACGCTCCGCTTTTCGGCGAGTGCACAGTAAAGCGCTACAACGGGAACAACTCTAATGCTTCGGGAGGCGCTAAAATGCATCTATACTTGAGCCGGCTGTATATCCAAGATCCGTTTCGGAAGACTGAACTGGAAACGGACAAAGCCGGAGTCACCTGCGACGGGTCTGACCATGATCTGCGGGGGTGGGTCGTTGATGCTTATTTCCCGGCGGAAACCAGAGAGCAAATTTTTCCCCGGGACTTCCCTATGCATCTTCGTTTGGTAACCGTGGAAGGCTTGGAATTATTCGGGAGGGCAATTATCCGCAAGGAAGCCGTAATCGGTTCGGAAATCTACCTCCTTCTCGCCGGGGTTAGCCCTCTGGCCGACGCGGCAGGGAATTCGCTATAGAGGCGCGTCCCTTCTCTCCGGACTCCGCACGAAAAAAAGAACCGCCGCAGCAGTTCCTGTTACCCGCGATGTTTGACTGACGATTCGGGCGGCGCAAAATTGCCTCCCTTCGTTTGTTTATCCTCCGCCAGAACAAACCTGATCTTTTCCCAAGTGCTCCTGACCCAGTCTGTATTCCCGGGCCGGTAAGCACCGAGATATTGCCAGCCTGCCCACGCCGGACTTTGTAGCCAGACGTCGAACGCCTCTTCTTGCCTTGGGTTAATAGTGTCCCGGGCAATCCTGATAATCACATCCATATCCGCACCCCGCTTTATCCCATTATTTACCACACCATTCTCTTCGCCGTTTCCCCCTTATTCCCTCCCAGCCATAAATTTCCCCTTCAGCCTTCGGGAGATAATAGGAGGGTTTCAGTGGTTGGCTGAAACCCTCCTGGAGACTTATTATATCTGTCTCGCCACAACTATTCGTTTCGGTTAAAAGCCGTCCTCTTTCTTGCCGGTGGTTCCGCGCTTTTCGCCTAACGATTATTGCTGCTTCCGGTTATTCCCCGGCGGGCAGCAGTATCGTGATCTGCTGGGTGACTTCATCATAATCAACGTAGGCTCCCAATATCTCACTGATGAACCGGATTGGGACAAACGCTCTCCCAGGCGGAATAATTACCGGGGCAACATCGATAACCGCATTCTCACCGTCCACAGTAATCTGTTCGGATCCCACGGTCAGGAAGATTTCCCGGGTGCCGTCCGTTATTCTGATCTGGTTCGTTTCTTCTATCCATTCCACATACGTCCCCAGAGCTTCACTGACGAACCGGATCGGGACAAGCGTTCTCCCGGTCGCGTCGGGGATGAAGGGACTGGCGTCCAGCGTATGGGGCTGTCCCCTCACTAATGAGTCAAGGCTCCCTACCGTGAGAATGATTGACTGCGCATCCGGCGCTGCCGCCGCCCCGTCAGTCTTCACCTTTAGCGACGGACCGTCGCTGCTCCAGTTGCCGGCCTCGTCCCCCGCTTCCAGGCTGAACTCATACTCCTTACCGGGTTCAAGTCCGGTCACCGTGTAGGAAAGAGGCGAACTGCCGAGGGTGTCCAGCACTTCCCCATTCAGATACAGCCGATATTTTTCGACACCCCGATTGTCAAACGCCACATGCCAGCTCAAATCAATGGTCGTTTCCGTAACGTCCGCCACAAACAGGGAATCGGGAACAGGCCAGTGCGGATCCGTGGTATCAGGACCGGACGGCTTCTTATTGCTGCCCTCCTTTTTCGGAAGGTTCACTCTCGTGACGACTTGCGATGAATTGCTCACCGTTTCGTCCGACGTCGCAACCCGCAGGGTCAGGGTGTCGGTAGCGTACTTTGCCGAGGCTGGTATGGACAGTTGGACAGTTACTATCTCGGTGCCGCCGTTTCTCCCGATGGTAACCGTATCTTCCCCGACTACTTCGACCTCCCAGCCGCGGGCGGAGGTTGCCTCGATAGCGAGGTCGGCTTCTTCCGCAAGAAAACTCTGGACCAGGAATTCATATGTAACTATCTCACCCGGATCAACCATCTGCGCTGAGGGAGCCATCACCTGCAGGAAACCGGCTTCGGTCCATCGTTCGTTCGCAACAATCTCCCAGGTCTGCCCCGGCGCAAGAGCGGCGCGGTTCCACTGCAGCTGATACCCGGCATCAACATCGTCTGGATTGACTGTGCACGGCAAATTGCTTTCTTCCGATGACCAATCATTGCCGTAACCATAGTAACCGCCGAAGTAAGCATCAGCCGGAGATAAGGCGCTTCCGGCGAAACCCATGAGACCGTAAGTCGTCATGCTGGGGTTTCTCACATAAATCATACCAAGCACGTCATTCCAATAGGAACTGGCGGAGTCAATACCGCCGAAGTACGTGTCCCCGCCATGGAAGAATCTCAAGTCAGTGAACGTCTTGTCCGCCGACAGGTTCTCAAACTTCCAGCGTTTCTCGTAATATGCCTGGTTCGGCGGATAATGGACTGTCTGGGTTATCCTCAGTTTGCCGTTTTCGTGCAGCCACACCGTTCTCACTGTGTCGCTGCCCACCTTAGTATGAGTTCCCGGGCTGATAAGGACGCCATCACCATCGTAGTAATCAGTTACCAGATGCTTCTGATTACCGCCGGCTGAGTAGTAAATATTGGAGCCCCAAGCGTCTTCGCCATAATACTGACGCACATAAGAAGAATCTTGCCAGAGAAAGGCTTTCAATGAGCCCATATCGCCCACTTCGATGCGCAACGGTGAATTCTGCCCGCTCACCTCGCCGCCGAGCGTGATATATTGTTCATCATCATCAAAATCATAGTCAAACGAACCCGACTCGCCGGCGACTTTCCCTTCCTCAGTAATGACGACGTCGATGCTGACCCAGCCAGTTAAGCTATGGTCAAGCGTCACAGTGACAGCGGCGGTGCTGTCAGTACCATTCGCCGCCTCGCCGATTACACTGTCAACCCATTCATCTTCAAACATAATCTCGTGATAAACCGTTACAGTCGCCCCGGCCGGGACGTCAGTCACCGTCACTCTATTTGCTGTCGGCATGGTGATATCGCCGGGTGCCACACTCTTGCCTCTGACATTAAGCGTAAATGACTTCGTATCAGACACTGCCCCTTTACTTACTGTTGCGGTCAGCGTAACCTCTACATTATCATTCGGATAGGAGGGATTGGTCACGGAGCCGTTGTTAGTGATAGTAACAGTAACACTGGACTCCCAGGTAATCGCGGTTCCGTTGTCACCCGCAGTGGGCAAAGTCACGTCTGTTGTGACTTGCTCGGCGCTGTCACCATCATAATAGGCGATCTCCAAGGCTTCTTTATCTGCTGCCACCGCTTCCGCATCGGTTGCATCCAAAGCAATCACGGTAAGGCGAACTCCTTCGTGTCCGTTGCTTCGCCTTTAGTTATCGTCGCCGTGAGCGTCACTGCGGCGTCCCCGACGGAAAACGCCGGCCGGGTTACAGTACCGTCGTTAGCAATAGTATCGGTATTACTGGACTCCCAGGTAATCGTGGTTACGTTGCCACCCGCGGTGGTCAGTGTCAGATTGCCGGTAACCTGCTCGGCGCTGTCCCCGGCGGTATAACCTATCTCCAGGGCAGCTTTGTCAGCCGCCACAGCCGCTGTGTCCTCCGCTTCGTCAGCGAACACCGGGACGGCATTCAGACAGAGGAATATCGCCAGCACAGTAACAACAAACGCTTTGCACCTGCTTTTTCTCATCGCTTTGTCTTCCCCCCTAATTAGTTCTGCTTTTCACCGATCATCTGATGAATAAAAGCCGCTCGGCTTCGTCTCGCCCTCTCCATCACCACCTGCGAAATATTCCTACTGCCCATGGTTTCCCTCTCGGTGCCGCCGTCTCAGTCAGTGAACTGGTACTCCCGCTTCCCCATCAGAATACCACCCGCCGTATCTCATCGCGTCATTCTTGCTACTATTCACGGTTACGTCAGCGACTGTCCGCCGGCAGAAAACTGAACAGGATACCCAAAAAAGCCAACAGAAAAACCGACCACAGTGGTCGGTTACGCTCCGGCTCATCCAAGGCAAAGCGTCCAAATCAGCCCGGGAATCATCGCCCCACTCTGCGAAGGAAATATTTGCCTATTGGCTGGAAATAAATAGTATGAATAGGCTTCCTTGAAACTTGCTCCTTGTTGTCTTTGAATATTCGGTGTCGTCACCTACTTTCCTCTTTGCAACCAATAACTGGTCGGAATAATATTATTCATAAGGCATGCTAATATTCTCCTGCCCAATTCGAAACATTACACCTTTCCCCGGACAGCTACTTTGCCTTGCTTGCCAGCGCGGCTGAACTCACCGTTGCCGGCTTTGCCTCCATTCAGTTCGTTCCTTGCGTTACCGATGCCTTGCCGCTTCCAGATTCCGCACCAAAAACAAGAATTTCTCCTTTATCGGAAACCCTGGCCATCAATTGCCAATAGTTGCTGGGGAACTACGGAGCCAGACCCTGGCTGCCGGCGGAACGTAAAGCAATGTACCAATCCAGCCGCAATTCTAATCTCCGATATCCTCCAGCCTCTCCTCTATTGCCATTTGATCGTATTCATCTTTGGCATATAAAAGAGCCCTCTGATAATATTCTTTGGCCTTACCGGCGTCTTTTTCCACATTGCTTTCCAGCCAATACATATCTCCATAAGCGATGTAGCTCCAAGGGTTATTGGGATAATCATTTATCAGTTTGTCCAACTCTCTTTTGGCTTCATCGATTTTCTTCAACTGAATATATGCATCGGCAATAGATCTTTTCATATTATGAAGAATCAGTTCATCCTCATTTGGAAAACAGTTGCAGAACTCATTACAGTAAGCAATACACTTTTCAGAATAGGCCGGATCCTTAACTCCGGCGCCGTGCAGTTCGTCCGCTAAATCTTGACAGAAGTTCGCAATGAAGAAGCTGCCTTTATACTGCTTGTCCAGACAACCTATATCTTTATCCTCGGGCCTAATTCTGACTTTTATTGCCTTCCAGACCTCCAGCCAGGCGTCGCAAGCTGCTTTCGTATCATTCTCATTTAAATAATCATACCCTTTGTCAATTAAATTGCTCATTTGCTCTGTGGATAAAATGTCTTTGGGAGCCAAACGTTCCCATAGCACCCATGCGGCAACCCACGGAAAATCTTCATCTCTGCCTGCCGCTGTTACTCTAAACGTCTTGAACCAATTCTCAGATAATTGTTCCGCTGAGTAGAACTTTTTTATGTCCTGCAAAAACACTTCCTCTTTGAAAGCTATACCCATGCTTTGCAGCTTCTCGATTATCTCCTCAGTATTCATTTCATTTACTTTTTCATACCGCCAGAAGTTGCCCAAATAGTGTTTAAGACCGGTTTGCACCGGCGCCGGCTTATTCATACAGCATTTTTTATACTTCTTGCCGCTGCCGCAAGGACACGGCTCGTTTCTCCCGATTTTTCCCACAAGATTTTCTCCTTAAAATTCAGTTTATCTTACTTTGCCGAATTACCATTCATAATCCTCCGGATACTCAATCCCCTGCAATTGAATAGCCCCCGGTTCGCAGCCATACTCCCCGGCAGCTTCGCTGACTGTTTCCTTAATTGCCTTATGATCATCCTCATGTCTGAACCCGGCAATTCTTTTGGCAATGGAGGACAGGTTCTTCAGCCGTTTTTCCTTAGTCATATTAATATATTTGATATTTAGCAAGTCGATATACTGACCGGCGATATCCTCAATGCCTATGTAACTGCCATTCATCGAATTAAGCCACCTGGCGAAGGATGCCTCTGAAAGAGTATTTTTAACACATTTTGCAAACTCAGCCTGAAACAGTCGGATGACTGCAATCGTCTCATCCCAGACAACCTTTTTATCCGTGCCTTCTCGGTAAAGATATTTTGTTTTGGCCAAATCCTTCATCCGCACTTCCACCAGTTCATTCAAGGCAAGCATCACGAAAAACATTTCCGGATAAAGATATTTGCAGCTGAAACATACATTGTTCTTGGGTGCAATGAGGGAATGCCATTGCATTATCTCTTCAGTCATATAATTATCAACCAGCCTAATTTCCCTGTCTCCCTGACCGGCGTGTCTGATATCATAGCAAAGCCCAAGCACACGCATGGAGATATCGAGATATTGACGCTGCTTCTCGTTATCTTCATCGATAGTAATTGTATGAAGTGCCTCAACAAGATTGTCAAGGTCGTTAAAATCACCGCTGATCTCCACTCCGGTAAGACTTGGGGTGTTTTTTACTGTTATCATAGCAATGCTCCCTTTTCGGCTTTCTAATCCTGCCGATTTTGAGCGTTTTGACTTGTATATTAATGTTGCGTTCTTTGCTCCAGCTGGTTTCCGTCGCCGGGAGACATCCCTTTCCCAATGCATTTTCTCTGGTTCGGGAGACTTCCGAAGATCGCCAGCACTCCCGCTTCGCCTTACCGGCAGCGCGGCTTATTCCCAATACTCTCCCCGCAAAAAAGGGGTATGGCGAAAGGTCCGGTGCTACTGCAGGCGGACGGGGGTCTCCCTGCCGCTCTCAGCAGTGCTTCTTGACCGCTTCAGCCATACCCAACACCCCCACTATTACCATATTCATCCAGGGCACAGCCTTTTCCTGCCGCTTATTACCCGAAAACAAAAATTTCTCCGGTGCTTTCCGCCTCTCTTCCGCTGTCCCGCTCCGGGATATTTTCTCTGATTTCGTAAAGAAAAAGGGCCTCCCGGCCTTTGCCTGTCAAATCAGATTAGATTCTCAATATCCCGGATTCCCGACTTCCTTTCCTCCTCCGTTATCTCCCGCATCACGTGCTGGGCGATGTGCAACATGACCAGCTTCAGCCGTTTGTATGCCTCCCTTTCAATATCGATCCCGTCGTACAATCGATCCATGACACCGGTAAGATAGCGCAGATACAGGAGCGGATTTTTCAGATCGGCGATAGCGAGGGGGATATCGATTTCATTTTTTCCGAGCCGCGTTTCCCGCAGTTTCTCTTCGCACTCGCCCCGGCAGCACACATGGACACCGCTGATCCATGTCGCCGCTTCCGTATCTTTCACCAGAACGAGGGTGCCGTCGTTTTCCATCACATCTTTGCCGCATACTGTGCAAGCCAGCGGGTGATATTTTTTGTACAAACCGGCCATAATCATCCCTCCTCCCGCTATAATATTCGCCGCCCGGCCGCCCTTCCCTGCACCGGCGCTGATTTTCCTGCCGGATGGTTCCCGGGCAGATTCTATTTTCAGTTTATGCCGGGCTGCTCAAAACTGCCATCAGTCTGATTTTCCCTGAGCGGACTGGAATATATAAACCCGCGCCGTTCTTCATTTTCATGCCGCTCCCGGGACGCTTCCGATCCGAAAAGCGGTCCGGGCAAAAAAGACCTCCGCCGTCAGGCGAAGGTCTTTCCTCCCTAATTAATAGGAGCGCATTTTCCGGAAGCAGTCGCTGCAATACACCGGTTTGTCACCGCTCGGCTTGAACGGAACCATGGTGTCAGCGCCGCAGGCAGAGCAGACCGCCGGATGCATTTCCCGGGGCTGCCGGCCGCCGCTGGCAGCTTTTCGGGCTGCCCGGCACTGCGGGCAACGGGCCGGATCGTTCTGGAAACCTTTCTCCGCGTAGAATTCCTGTTCAGCCGCGGAGAAAATGAATTCGGCACCGCACTCGCGGCAGGTCAGAGTTTTGTCCTGAAACATATAAACCCTCCTCGTAATTGATTGCCCTTCGGCTTAGGGTTTCTACGTCACTGTACCCTTGCCTCGGACAAAACGAGAAGGATTACGGACTACATCTCCCAATCACCGGTTAGGCTTAAATTCATTATATCCTGTAACCGGCAAACTGTAAAGCATTTTTTTCCTGTTTCCTCTTCTTTTCTTTGATTTTCTTCTTTTCGCCTTTCCGGCCCGGTTCATTATCGCTTCATCCGCCCGCAGTGAGTTACCCTTCTCCTGGCCGTCAGCAATATTGAGCGCCTTCCCTTTCGGCAAATCCTCGCCGCCAACAGCCATTTCGTATCCTTCTCTCTTGCCCCGTTGATAAAAGTCGGCTGTCTCGGACAGCGACGGACAATCCGCTGTTCTGATATTTAGTATCCATTCCCCTCGCCCGGCAGGTATTCTCCCTCCTACCCGCGAAAATAAGAGATACTAAGAAGCGATAAGGAGGAATACCCATGCCAACAATCCGCATCGATATTTCCGCCTTGGACAAAGAGAAAAAAGCGGAGCTGGCCGCCGAACTCACCAAGGCAGCCCACACCGTCCTGCCGCACATCTCCGAAACCGCCTTTACCGTCTACATCCATGAAAACAGCCTTGACAACATCGCCGTAGGCGGCAAGTTGCTATCCGATCGTAAGAAATAAATAACCATGGAGAAGACCGCCTCCGGGCGGTCTTCTCATGCTGCCGACTTATTCTCACAGTATTTTCAAGCGCGCCGCCAGCCTTGCCGTGATGCTCCGGAGGCGATAGCGAACCGTACTTTCATCCATGCCTAGGGCGGCGCCGATGACGACGTAACTGCGGCGGTAAAAATATCTTTGTTCAAGAACTTCCCGCTCCTCGGCCGTTAGTTGTCCTACCGCCGCGGCGACCGCTCCCCGCCTTGCCTCCGCTTCCCCGTGTCCCAGCAACAGACGGATACGGCGCCGGGCAAGGCACGCCAATTCCATCCGGAGTTCCTCTGCCGTCCTTTCGTACTCTGAATACGCCTTGGCGGTGGGATCGCCGGGCAGGCTGCTACGGCCGGCGGCAACCGCGCCATACGTCCCGGTCAGCCCGCAGCTCGGAATCAATTCCGCCGTCGCCGCCAGCAGTTCGTTGATTCCCTCGATTTGCCCCTCTACCGCCGCCAAGGCATCCTGATAAAAGGCAGCTTCCTCCTCCTGCCGGTAATAGGCAGCCAGTAATGTCTCGGTCCGGCGCAGCAACTCCTCCCCCATCACTGTCATCTCCTTTGGACCGGCTTGCCGCCGGAGTTGTAGAATGGTAAGATAAAGACTAACGGGGTGATCGATGTGTGTGGCCGTTTCATGCTCGATGTGGAATTTCAGGATATTATTGAACATTACCGAATAACCGGCAGCGGCGTCGTCTTCCGGCGCGCGCCGGAAATTTTCCCGATGAATGAAGCCCTGGTCATTCACGGCGGCGAGCGGCGGGAACTGTCCGAAATGCGGTGGGGCTTCCCGAATCCTTACGGAAAAAACCGAATCATCAACGCGCGGAGCGAGACGGTCGCCGCCAAGCCTCTTTTTCGTGATGCCTTCCGACGCCGCCGCTGCCTCATCCCCGCCAACGGCTTTTTCGAATGGCAAAAACGGGAAGGCCGGAACGTCAAATACCGAATCGGACTCCCGGACTACTCCCTTTTCTCCCTTGCCGGGCTGTACGGCAATTTCCCCGCTGCGGACGGCAGTTTGTTTCCCGCTTTCACCATCATCACTACGACCGCAACTGCGGCCTTGTCTCCCATTCACGACCGGATGCCCCTGATTATCCCGCCGGCGGACGAAGCGCTTTGGCTCGGCGGGTCTCCTTCGGATAGCAACGCCGCTACCGCTCTGCTGCGCCCCTTTACCGGGGAACTGATTGTCCGGCCGGAAAGCTGAGTTTCTTGCTGCTGTTCTAAAAAAACAATTTACGGGAAGTATGTATAATTCCAACCCCCCCGGGGAAATCTGATAATGGAGAGTTGGTGGTCCCAACTACCAGCATTCTCACTTTTTCCCCTTTGGGGCGGCCTGACCAGCAGGCCGCCCTTATTTTCTAAATATTCGGCGAATCTCTACGAACCTTGACATTATTTGTCGAATTTAGTAAAATAAAAATGTACCTACTAACTCCCACATTTTACCTCAGCGGCGCTAACGCCGCTCTTTTTTCTCTTTCTCCATTATTCTGGAGCCGGTACCTTACTCTTTTCAGCAGTGCATTTATTGTTAACAAGAATGTTAATAACGCATTCCAGTCTGACCTTCCCGCCAAGCCTGGGTTTCCTTCTCCGCCAATTTCTCCCGCATTTCTTATTCTTACTGCCGCCTTTGTTTTCCGGCTGGCCGTCTCGCCGTATTTTGTCATTGTTAACATCTTCCATTTACATTATAAGTTAACACTAACGGAACTGTCAACTATTTCCGCAAAAATGTTTCAACTATTGTTAACCAGGCATTCCCTTCTGTTAACGTTCATTGTAATATAATATGGGGGGTGTTAAAACTTGGCAAATTTCGGCTCCCGGTTTCGGGAATTGCGGCACGCCTTGGGCTTGACTCAGGCGCAGTTGGTAGCTGATTTTAACTGTCGGTATCATTTTCATTATTCCAAAGCGGCAATCTCTCAGTACGAGAACGGCAAACGGATTCCGGAAATCGATGCTCTGCAGGCTTTCGCCGACTTTTTCGGGGTTTCCCTCGATTATTTGCTCGGCCGTACGGATACCCGCAATTATCCCGAAGTCCCTCTCGTCACCTTCATTGATTATTTGCCGAACGATTTGAAAGAATATGTCCTCGCCCACCGGGACGATCAGTGGATTGAATTGGCCGCCGACATGAAAAATTACGAATTGACTCCACAAGACATCTCTGATCTCATTCACTTGGTTGCCCGTCTTAAATTGCTTAACGATAAAACCAGTGAGTCGAAATAGCACGGAAAAGGACGGAATAAAAATCCGCCCTTTCTTCCTTTTTTTGGCAACATTTTGCTGTGGTTTTTCGACTCATATAGTAGAATGAATTTGCCTGCCAAATGTCAAACGTGTTTACGGTAAAGGAGGAGGAAGATGGATGGTAATGAGCTCCGGAATGGAAGCATTGCCGCCCCGGTCCCGGCCGTGTTCTTCCGCCAGGTCACCGACAGGCGAACTCAATGCTGCGTTACCAATGACCGCTTGGTTTCGCCGGTAAAGCCCGCGCCACAGCCGCCGACCGAATGGCGCCTAAGCGACGGCAGCCGGCAACGCTGACAAACGAGCCGGGAAGAAACGTTTCCGGACGGACTTCCCTTCTGTTCAGTTTTGTCCAAACGGTTCTTCAGTTCGTCCACTTCCTGCTACAGCTGGTTTAATTCCTCCTACAAATAGCCACCGTTCGAATCCGTTCCTCATCCTGATCACCCCGGTCGATTTCTTCCCGTTCTTGAGAACGGCAATATGCCGTAAAACAGCGTTTCATAGACCGGCGTCTTTTTCCGGTGCCTGCTCCGTCCTGTTTTCTTCAGCCGTCGCCAGGCGCCGCCATAATTTGTATACTGTGAAACCAATCCCTGCGCCGAGCGTGTTCAGCAAGATATCGTCCACATCAAAGCTGCCGGCACCCGTGACGAATTGAGCCAGTTCCAATCCGAGACTGCCGGCGGCGGCGGCCGCAGCCAACCTTTTGCCTGTCAGACTGGGCAGCAGAAGCGGAGCCACAAACCCGAATGGGACGAAGACGGCCACATTGCCGATTAAGTTTACCCGGGCGACCGCCATGTTAGTCGCCCGGAACAAATAAGCGGATATTGTCCGCAGCGGCACCAGGTTACAGCCGTACATCAAACGCAGACGGAGCGCCGTCGCATCGATACCAAGCATTTGACGCCAGAGCAGTGCCGGCGGATAACGAAACACAGTCAGCCTGGCCAGCCAGGCCAGATACAAAATGAACAGCAACCACAGCAGTGTCTTCCCGGCTCTGCGGCCGGACCATTTTTCTTTCATCGTACCCTCTCCCGTCTTTTGGCCCAAACAGTATTCCCTGTTGTCACCCGGGGCAAAGATAAAGCTTCACTTTACCGGTCCGTCTGCCCGCTGTGATGCTTTTCCGGCGGCGGGAACGCACTTGCGTTCCCGCCTGCCGTTCCACCCAGACCTCCCCCCGTATCGTACAATATTTCCCGGCAATAGCGGCGGAATCGCTCCCGCCGCTGTCGCGCAAGAACCGGACTGAGGGCTATTGCCCGCAGCTGCCGCTCACCCGGTTGCGGCCCGTTATCTTCGCCGCGTACAATTCGTTATCCGCCCGGCGGATAAGCTCCTCCGCCGTCCGGGCCGTCTCCGGATAGCCGGCGGCGCCGGCGGAAACAGTGATACGGATACTCCGGCCATCCGGCAAAACGAAGGAGTGACCTGCCGCTCTGGCCCGGATTCTCTCGGCGACTTCCAGCGCTTTTTCACAGGAGCAGCCGGGCAGCAGAACGGCAAACTCCTCGCCGCCGTAACGCGAGATGATATCAAAAGACCGGCATGTCCCGGAGAGGACACCGCCCAGTTCCCGCAGGACGGCGTCCCCGGCCGGGTGGCCGTAAGTATCGTTCACCCGCTTGAAATGGTCAATGTCGATTAATAGCAGTGAAAAACGCTCTCCGGCCGCAACCAGACGGTTGATGGCGGCATCGAAACGGCGGACGTTGTCAAGTCCGGTCAGCCAATCCTTCTCTGCCAGCCGCCTGTATTGATCATAATTCGCGTTTGTCTCGTAAATTCGCTCCGCCAGCGAGTAGGCGACAACCAAAGCGGCAAAGTAGAAAAACAGATACCAGAAGAGAGTCCTCCCGGCTTCCGGTCCGGCCCGCAACAACGGAAACAGCGGCGCTGCCGCCGTAATTAAACCCGCACCGGACAGCCAAATCCACCGGCGGCGCCGCTCCGGCATAATCATACCGAACACCTTCCCCAGAATAACCAGTACAGCCAAGGCTGTCCCGGCCGAAAGCAGCCCCGACGCCGGGAAAAAGATGGCGCGGACGGCGCCGATGACCAGACCCGCCAGCAGGGAAGCGACTCCGCTCTGCCCGTAAACGGAGACAATAATCATCGCGATCAGTGAATAATCAATTCTTCCGCCGTCTCCGGCCGGGGTGCCGAAGAAAAGCAGCATTGCACCCATGCTCCCTGTTCCCAGGCCGTACAGCAGTTTGTCCCGCGGCGTCTGCAGCAGATTACCGCGCAGAAGATGGCCGCCGATGGCAATGCAGGCGATTACCGCCAAAGCGCCGGTCAGAAAATCCTTGGCCATCGCAGCACCTCATTTCCGTTCTTTACTTTCCCGCTTCTTGCAACATAATTTTCTTTTTCGACAGTTCCCGTTTTTACCCTCTTGTCTGACGTCGGTTTTCTCGCGACAACGCCTTGTTTCTTTAATTTAAATACCTGAATTTCTTTCGGTCGCCCCAGCCCTGGCACCAACGACGTCCGGCAGCATCAGGCCGCGGCATTCTGTGTGGGAATGTGAAACCGGTTCCCGGACTTCAATGCCTTTATCATTATTGTCAAGCTCCGGGACAACGATAATCAAGTTACGCCCGGCCTTGGCAGCCGGCGGTAACTGTGTTATTGTAAAAAGAAAATGCCGGAAGGAGGCAGCTTGATGCCGAAATTGCTCACCGCCTTTCTCCTCCTCTTCTGCCTTGCCCTCCCCGCCTGCACCCCGCCGTCCGCGCCGCCGGCCGGCCCGGACGCCCCTCCGGCGGCCGAATTTCCGGTTATCGAAATCCGGACCGAAACAGTCCGTTACCGGAACGAACAGATCAACGTCGACCTCGCTTATCCGGTGCTCGGCGGCCTGGCCGACCCAGACCGGGCGGCAACAATAAATCATTTCATCGCCGCTGCCGCCCTCGCCTTCAAAGACAATCTGGAGCAGGAGGCGCAAGCTTGGGCTGACCGGGCAGCAGCCGACGGCTCCGGTTTCCTGCCTTACTCCGCCGCCGTTACTTACGACGTCCCTTATAACCGAGACGGCCTTCTGAGCATCCGCATCAACTATGAGAGTTACACCGGCGGCGCTCACGGCGCCGCCGCCCGGAAAACGCTGAATCTGGACACGGTGACCGGGGCGGAACTTCATCTCGGTGACTTTTTTCACCCCGAGTCCGACTATCTCACTCACATCCGGGAGGAGATAATCAACCGGATTAACGCCGCACCCGACGACTATTTCCCGGACGCCGCCGCCGGACTGACCGTCCCGGCGGATCAGTTCTATCTGACCGACGGCGCCGTCGTCGTCTACTTCGCCGAATACGCCATTGCTCCTTACGCCGCGGGCATGCCGGAGTTCAGCATCCGGGCGGAACGCCGTCTGCAAAAGTGAAAAACCCTTCCCGCAATTGTCCGTCCGGCCTGGGCGGGCAATTTACTTCTCTGCCCCGGACATTCCCCGCCGGCGGCCATCCCTATTTAGTACTGTTTTCCTATAACAGGCCGGACCGGCCATTAATAAGATAGACTAAGTTGAGAACACCACGGGCGTCCGCCCAGCGCCTTCTGCCGGCGCCATCTGGAAAGGAGGATGTGATTTTGTCCGACAGTTTTCCGATTGCAGAAAAGCATATTAATCTTCTCAATGCTCTGCGGCCGTTCTTGCCGGAACCAGCCGGTGATTTCGTTGAACTGTTCACCGGTTATACTAAAATGGTCAGCAGCAACCGCCTTGACCCGGATTCCGTTAAAGAATTCGCCACCATCCTGAATAATGTGCAGGAAAAGCAGTCTCTCCGTGCCGCCAGAATCAGGGAAGCCGCCGCCTCTTCCTCTGACCAGCCGCGGGAGAGTTAACTGCTGTTCTGCCGCTTGGCCATTCCGTGATGATAGCCCGGAATCCCGGTTATCCGCTGTCCCGCCGCAACTTAATTCTGCTCGCCCGCCTTAACCCCAATGTGTCCCTTCTCCGGTCTGCTTCGCCTTTCCCGCTTCTCTGCCGGTAAATACAGCCTGTGAGCTCTGCGTATCTTTCTCCGGCCAGTCCGGGGCTGTCGGGACAACCCCGCCCGCCGAGCCGTTCTCCGACTGGCGGCCGTTCTTAAAGCAATTCCCTCTTGCTTATCCTGATTAATCAACGGGACGCCTCTCCGGCGTCCCGTTGTCCTTCCCCGCTTTTTCGGCGGGAGCATCCTGACAAGCCAGTGCCCCCACTCCATCTTCTTTTACCCCAATCCTACAATCAACCTCTCCCAACCCGGCGGCAATTCCTGGCCGCGCCGCCGGGCGATCGCCCGCATCTCTTCCTCTGCCGCCGCCCGGACTGCGGCGGCGTCCAGACGCAGCCGGGCAATCAGAATACGGCTGAGCGCCCGCGCCAGAGAAAGCTTCCAGACGGTAAACGCCGGGGTGTATGTCAATGCGAAGGCCGCCATCTTCCCGACGTCCTCCTCCGGCCTTCCCGGCCGGCAATCCTCCGGGTCAATCCCAAATATCCGGTCTCGGACGATGAAATTCCGGAAATTCACGTCGCCATAAACAATCCTTTCCCCGGTTAACGCAACCGCGGCCGGGTAAAAAGCATCAAACCAATCGCCCAGGGAGGCAATAACGCTCGCTGTCGCCCGGCCGACTCCCATCGCGCCGGCGCTCTCCGGCGCGAGCAGAATATCGAGCAGCGTCGGTCCGGTCAAATACTCCATTAGAAGATGTTCCTCCCCTGCTTCAAGCAGCCGGGGCACGGCGACCCCCTGCGCCGCGAGTCCCGTTAGCCACTTCGCTTCTTTTTCGCATCCCGCTCCGTCCCCGTCGTACCGTTTGCAGACAGCGCGCTCTCCCCGCGGGTCGCCCGGCGGCAGACGAATGAGATAAACCGCGTGCTGCCGGCTGGAGAATTTTTTGATAATTTTGCCGCTTTCCGCTTCCGCCGCCATTTCATCGCTTCCTTTCCTCATCCCCCCAATTCATTATATCATGCCCTGCCCGGAGCGGGTACCCGGTCCGGACAGGGCCCGTTGTTTCCATCTCCCTCGCCTGGACCGGCTGCCGGGAAATTCCCGTTGTTGCCAATCCCGTTCCGGGCCTTTGCCGGACTTATTTAACGATGACTAATTATCAAGCGCAAATTCGCCGCATTGACTTCCATACCCGGTTCGGTAACGACTGTCTGCTGGTAACAGGATTACATTACCCGATGGCGAATTCTAATAATATCTTCACAATTTTAGGCTTATAACTGACTTGCTTTCCCGCCACTGGCTTCGCGGCCAAATTCCCGGCGACGGAACATTTTCCCGGTTTCGCCGCCCGAAGAGGTGAAATAATGAATTTACCGACTGTTATCCTCACTGTCAATCTGACCGACCGCATTTGCCGCCGCGAAATTCTGCCGGAAAATATCCGGCGCGCTTTCCTGGGCGGGCGGGGTTTGAACGCCTGGCTCCTGGCCAGCCGTCTCCGGGGCTGCCTTGACGCTTTTGACCCGGCGAACCCGCTCCTCCTGACGAACGGCAGCCTGACCGGCACCGCGGCTTTATCCTCCGCCCGCCTGCAGGTCACCGCCGTCTCCCCTCTGACCGGGCTCCTCGGCAATTCCAACGCCGGCGGCTTTTTCGGCCCGGCTATGGCTGCCGCCGGCATTCTCGCCCTGGCCGTCACCGGCAAGGCTGAACGGCCCGTTTACCTCGTCCTGCGGGACGGAACCATCGAATTCCGTGACGCTTCCGCCCTTTGGGGGATGGAGACCAAAGACGCCCGAACCGCTATTCAGACGGAGATCGGCGCACCCCGGGCCCCTGTCGCCGTCATTGGCCCGGCCGGTGAAAACCTCGTCCGTTACGCCTCCGTCCTGTTCGGGCCGGATGACGCGGCAGGGCGGACCGGAATGGGCGCCGTCATGGGGGCGAAAAATCTGAAAGGCATCGCCGTCGTCACCGCCGCCCGGCCGGATGCGCCGCCGTCCGACAGTCTCCGGGCTCTTACCGCCAGTCATCTCACTGCCCTTAAAAATTCGCCCGATTACGCGGAATGGGCAACTTTCGGCGATTCCGGCCAAGTCAAATGGCTGGATGACTTCGGCGCCGGACCGGCTTACAATTACGGGGAAGCGCAATTCCCCGCCGTCGATACCGCGAACGGTTACGCTTTCCGGGACGCCCCGACCCGTTATTCCAGCTGTTATCGCTGCCCCGTCCGCTGCAAGGCGGCAATAACCAGTCCTTCCGGCCGTCACGCCGGTTTTACCGGCGAACGTCCTCCTTTTGAGCCGATGGCCGCTTTCGGACCCAAATGCGGCAACCCGGACGCCTTTGAATCCCTCTATCTCCATACCCGCTGCAACGATTTAGGCCTCGATTCCATCGAGGCGGGGAGCGTCCTCGCCTTCGCTATCGATCTTTTCCGGCGGGCTATTCTCACCGATGCCGACACGGAAGGAATGCAACTGGTCTGGGGTGAGCCGGAATGCCTGGAAACGTTGCTGGAGTGGATTGGTACTCGCCGCACCCGGCTCGGGAATATTCTTGCCGAAGGCCTCCGCGGTGCCGCCGCCGCAATCGGCTGCGGCGCGGACCGTTTCGCCTTCCACGTCAAAGGAATGGCTCTGACCAGTATGGATCCCCGCGGCTTCAAAGGCACCGGCCTTGGCTACGCCGTCAGCAGCCGGGGCGCCGATTTCTCCAATCCTTACCCGAGCCTCGAATGCGGTTATACTCCCCGCAAAGCGGTGGAGATATTCGGCGATGCCGGCCTCGGCGATCGCCGCAGCGAGAACGGCAAAGGCCGTATGGTCCGTTACACCGCCAGCGTCAGCGCCGTGCTTGACTCCGCCGGCCTCTGCAAGATTCCTTATCTCAGCCTCCTGAACGACTTTGCCCTTACTGTTCCGGCCGAGCTGCTCACTGCCGTCACCGGCGCCCCCGTCACCCCGGCCGGACTCCTCGCCGCCGGCGAAAGAATAGTCACCGCCGAGCGTCTTCTCAACCTCCGTCTCGGACTGCGGCGCGCCGACGATACCCTGCCGGCCCGTTTCTGCCAGCAGCCGATTGCCGCCGGCATCTGCGCAGGACTCTTCGTGACCATCGAGCCGATGGTGCGAGATTTCTATGCTGAGATGGGCTGGGACTCAGACGGCATCCCGACGCCTGAACGTTTGCGGGAACTCGGTCTCACCGGCTTTCCGCATTGAACGGCATACACCAGTTGCTTTCCTTGCCGTCATACCTCTTACCGTCTTTCCGATAACTGTACCGCCGGCGGCCTCACCGCCGGCGGCTTCTTGTTGCCTGCACAGCAAAGCTTATGTCACCGCCACCGGCTGTCATAGCCGGATGCTTCTGCCGGACAAGAGGCTTTTCCCCCTCATCTCCGGCATATGCCCAATAGCCTTCTCCCGCCCCAATTAGGCCTTTCATCCCGTTCCTCCCGCCTGCCCCGGGCATAAAATAATAAAGAAACGGCATCGCCGTCTGCCGTTCCCGATCCAGCCCGTCCCCTTTTCTCTTTCGCTTTCCGTCCTTCGGCATTTTGCCTTCTATTAGCATTTAAGGAGGTCGCCATGTCAATTTATCCGCCCGTCCCGCCCGGTGGCCACGTCCTGCCGCCCCTCCCTTACCCTTACACGGCCCTCGAACCGGTTATCAGCCGGGAGTCTCTGCGTATTCACCACGACTCCCTTCACCGCAATTACGTCGAAGCTCTGAACAAGGCCGAACTGGAACTTGCCCGGGCACGGCAAATGAACGACTTCTCCCTCATCCGGCACTGGGAAAGGGAACTTGCCTACAACGGCTCCGGTCATATTCTGCACTCCGTTTTCTGGACCATTATGACCGCGCCCGGCTCAGGCGGGCAACCCGGCTATCATACCGCCCGGCAGATTGACTACGCCTTCGGCAGCCTCGTTGCCTGCCGCTCCCAGCTTTCCGCCGCCGCTGTCCTCGTCGCCGGTTCCGGCTGGGGTATTCTCGCCTGGAATCCGGCCTGGAACCGTCTCGTTATCCTCGCCGCCGAGGACCACGAGAATTCCACCCAATGGGGCAGCATCCCCCTCCTCCCCGTCGACGTCTGGGAGCACGCCTACTACCTCGATTATCCGGGCAACCGCGCACAGTTCGTCCGTGACTGGTGGCATCTCGTCAACTGGCCGGCCGTCGAAAACCGCTTCCTTCTGGCGATGCAGGGGCGCCTGCCCTTGACGCTTTGACCGGAAAAACAAGGAGGGCCGCTCGGCTGCGACGGCTCTCCCGCTTTTATAACCACCGTTTCTAAACCGGCGTCTCTTTCCGGGGCAGCCGCTTCTGATAATACAGGAACACTGCCAGCGGCACGATTATCCAACCCAGGCTTTTGATGAGCGAATTTTTCGCCCGCGCCACCTGCAGATCTTTTTGCTCCTGCACCATGGCATCATATTTGGCGCGCATTTCTTCTTCCGAAAGCGGCGCCGCGGCTTCGTTCTCCGTCTCGGTCGCCGGCCTTTCGATACTGAACCGCTTATAATCCTCGAACGACTGATAATAAGGTGTCGGAGCGACGATGTCGGCGATGGCCATGAATGTTCCCACGCTGCCCCCGATCGTCATCATCAGCGTCGCAAACAGCACCAGATAAATATAAACATTCTTAATCACATCCTCACCCCCCTTGTTCGTCTCCCCCCTGGCTCCCGCAATAATCATCACCACTATCGCCAGCAGTATAACCGGCACAATGTACGACAATGCCATCAATATCCTCACCTTGCCTTCCCACATCCGTCTCTCATGCTGCCCTTGCCCGATTAATGAAACCGAACGGCCCGGGGTAGTTGTTCCCATTGCTTTCTTTACCGACGCCGCTGCCCGGCGATATGTCCGTCTTTACTCCGGCCAAGCTATAATTGCTGCCTCAAGCTATCACATAATCCACCCGGTTCCCGCACCAGGTAAGATATCTCGCAAAATCAGCAAATTTAATAATCAATGTCGCTGTGTTCGTGTTTGGATGAAATCCCACTTCCGCCGCCCCGGCGAGGTCCCGGTCCACCAGTACCCGCACTCTCTTCTTCCGATCGTTGAGCAAACCGAACGGTGTTACCGACCCGCGCCCCAGATTCAGATATTCCCGCAGTTTTTCTTCCGATGCGAATGTAAACCCGCCGGCCCCGGCCTGCCGTGCCAGAGCTGCCAGGTCCGCCCGTTTCTCTCCCGGCAGGATAACCAGATAATAATCCTCCCGTTTCTTATCTTTCAGAAACAAATTTTTGCAATGTTTGCCGGCAATCTCCCGGTCCACCTTTTTCGCTTCCGCCACCGTGTACACGGCTACGTGGCTGTACCGCTCATATAGAATCGCCAGTTCGTCCAGCACGGCGTAAACTTGCTTTTCATTCTCTTCCACCGCCGCCCCTCCTTTGTCAACATTATACTTCATTCGGGCGGCAGCGGCAAATTGCGCCGGGAGTCATTCCGAAATAAGCGCCGGGGGTATCTCCTCCTGCTCCGCGTTACCAGCTTCCGTCAGAGAAAGCACCTGCCAGACCGCCTGATTCGCATGGATGAAACCGCGCATCGTTTGGGCGCAGAAAAAAATTCGCGTTTTACCCAGCCGCGTCAGCGGCACGGCTGCTTCCACCGTTTTCCCCCGCCATTCCGGCTGTGACGTTTCCGTTTCCGGCTCCGTACACCGTCACTTTCCCCGGCGGGCGCAAATGTATCCTGCCGCCGTCCTTTAGAATATACGCCGCCGAATGGGGAATAATTCGCTTGACGGGCTGATAACGAATTCAGGCGGTGGCTCCATGCAGTATCAGACGTATCGGCAGCGGCGTCGTCCCAAAGGGACGTTCAACTCCATCAACATCAATCATCTGCACCGGCAGAATCCCTGGGTTGCCGCCTGGTGGTCGGCGGCCTTTCCCGGTTTCGGACAAATCCTGCTCGGCAGTACGCTCAAAGGCTTCCTACATTTTATCTGGGAGATTTCTATCTGTGTTATGGCCCGACTGAATCTGGCCATTTTATATTCCTTTACCGGCCGTTTCGAACTCGCCGCCGCCGTTGTCGACAAACGTTGGCTCCTCCTTTATTGCGCCAGCTATGTTTTCAGCATCTGGGACAGCTACCGGACGGCGGTCATTTTGAACAATTACGCCGATTTGGCTGACCGGGAACACTCCTCCCTGCCCCCGATTGAAGTCAGCCCTTATTCCATATCTTTCCTTTTCACCCGTCCGCCCTGGATCCCCGCTTTTTGGTCCCTGGCCATGCCCGGTTTCGGCCAACTTTGTATCGGTCGTTACCTGACCGGCACTTTTCTCCTTTTTTGGTGGATTACTGTTGTTTACCGCTCTCGCCTGCTCGAGGCGATTCATTACACCGCCTTGGGCGCTTTCCAGAGCGCCGGCGCGGTTACTGATCCCCAGTGGCTTCTTTTTCTTCCGTCCATAATTGGCTTTGCCGCCTACGACGCTTACGTCCACACGACGGAATACAGTCGCCTGTTTATTACCGAGCAGACCCGTTTCCTGCGGGCCTGCTATCAGAGCCCTGAATTTCTTTTACCAAAATTCCCCGGGAGATGACTTATTTGTACATTTTTTCTTCCTTCCCCCCATCTATCCATCTGGAAAAAGCGATTTCCGAATTGGAGCAATCCGGCCTCGCCGGCGGGAATATCCTCGCTGTTCCTCTCGCCGGCCGTTCCGGTAAACCCTATCTGCTTGACTCCGCTACCCGGACCGACCGCCTCAGTCTTATCGACGGTGCCGCCGCCTGCGGTACGGCCGGAATGGTTCTCGGCGTCATTTACGGCTTTGTCCTCGCCTGGGGACCTATAATCTGGGGCCTAATCGGCCTGTTTGCCGGCGTCGCCGCCGGTTTCGGCCTTGACTGCGTCAGGCGCCCGTGCCGCCCTCTTTCCCGCCCCGGTGCCGCCGATACCGCCGGCGTCATCCTCCTCGTCCAATGCTCCCCGTCCGTGGCCGCTGCCGTGGAAGACGTCCTCTGGCGCAATCTCGCTGTCGGCGTCGGCCGCTTGGATCGCTAATCTGTCCCGCCGCGGGCATTCCGGCATCGGCACATCACTCTGAAACCCGAAACAAGAAGAATGCCCCGCCCGTCTTCCCGCCGCCTGGTGACGGAAAGACGGAAAATCCCGGACGTACTGCTGACTTCACTCCCCAAATGTGTCTTTTGCACTATAACCGAACACCCGCCGGCAACGTAAGATGTATTAAACATTTCATTCAAACCAATCAGCATCCGGATAACGTTGGCCGGATTTGGAAAGGAGGCTGCAAAATGGGTGGTTTCGGAGGTTGCGGCAAGGATAGTGACAGCAATGCGTTCTTCCTGTTCCTCATTCTGCTTCTGTTGATTGCCAGCATGTTCTGGTTCTAATACTGGCCGGACCCGGACGGGTTACCAGACATCTCCTTAGCATAAGAGGGAGTGCGGCCTGTCGCTATAGAAATACGCTATTCTGCTTGATTCCGCTGGACTTGCGGCTCAATCCCCCGGCGCCCGCTTTCGGCTGCTTTCCTTCTGCCCTATTTTCTGTACTCTCCCGTCCCTGACAAAATTAGGGCCGCCACTCCGGCGGTCCTTGTTACACAATGCAATTATTGGTCCTGTCCGTCCGCCTTCCGGCCGCCGGATTTCATTCCCCGGCGAAATAACGGATTCCGGCCATGAAGGCCCTGACGCCGACGAAACTGCAGAAGAGCCAGATAAAAGTATTTTCCCAATCCCAACGCAGATAATTAATCAACTCCGTATTTCTCTCCAGCCAGAATTCCAGGGCGGTCATAGCTGCGCTGTACAGTACGGCCTGGCCGACTATTCCCTTAATTCCGGAACGGTACGTTGTCTGATTATAGCAGACGCACAAAATGGGAAAAACGAACGCCTCGAACAGGATGCTCGTCGGGAAAATCCGCGGCAGGAACCTGACCGGATACTCAATCCGGCCCTGCGCTGTAACAAAACTGCTGACAAGTATCGAGAGATAACTTTTCACGAAGAAAATCAGCACCCAATCCTTCAGCGGCGGCCGGCACAGCGCAAAAGCGAATACAACAGTGAATATTACTATTGCCGTCCACTGAATATATCTTTCCATTTTACCCTCCTTGCCCGCACCGTCCCAGCTTGCTTTATCATACAAGCCTTTCTATTATGATTGATCCGGCCTTTTCTTATACCAGTGCCGATTGCCGGCTCATTCACGAAACCGACCGAAACGGGACGACCGCCTTTGCCGCCGATATTCCTCGCCGCATAGTTAATAACAAGATAATATTATTGCCTGTTCTGGGCAATATCCGCCGGAAGGAGTGATGACATGGAACGCTTCGCTGCGCCGCGGCATCCCAATATTCTCATTATCATGACCGACGAGGAAAGATACCCGCCCGTCTACGAGACGCCGGAAATTCGCGCCTGGCGCCAAAAACACCTTCCTGCCCACGAATTTCTGCGTCGCCGCGGCCTCTCCTTCACCCGCCATTACGCCGCCAGCACCGCCTGCGCCCCCAGCCGGGCAACCGTTTTCACCGGCCAGTACCCTTCATTGCACGGCGTTTCCCAGACGAACGGTGCCGCCAAAGCCGCCTACGACCCCGAAATGTTCTGGCTCGACCCGAACACGGTGCCGACTCTGGGTGATTATTTCCGGACTGCCGGCTATCGGACCTTTTACCGGGGTAAATGGCATCTTTCCGAAGCCGACATCCTTATTCCCGGCACCAAAACCGCCCTGCCCAGTTACGATACCAACACCGGCGTCCCCGACCCTGCGCTTGAGCGTTATTACCATAATGCGGACCGCCTTGCCGCTTATGGCTTCTCCGGCTGGATCGGCCCGGAACCCCACGGTTCCAATCCGCGCAATTCCGGCTCATCCGCCCGCTTCGGAGTCAGCGGGCGCGATATCGTCTACGGCGACCAAGTCGTCTCCCTCCTGAGCGAATTGGCCGCTGCGGACGACCGTTCGCCCTGGCTGCTCGTCGCTTCCTTTGTTAATCCCCACGACATCGCTCTTTTCGGTGTCCTCAGCCGTCTTTACCCATCTTTCCAATTCGCCGTCGACCCCGCCGTCCCGCCTGTTCCCCCGCCACCGACTTTCCACGAGCCGCTTGACACAAAGCCCCGCTGCCAGCGAAGTTACCGCCGGACGTATGGGGAAGCTTTCCAGCCTCTCGTGGAGACCGAGTATTACCGCCGCCTTTATTATCAGCTGCAGAGCAACGTCGATCGTCAGATGCTGCGGGTATTGGTAACCCTCGCTGCTTCGCCTTTCTATGAAGATACCATTGTCATCTTTTTCTCCGACCACGGGGAATTATTGGGCGCCCATGGCGGTCTGACTCAGAAATGGTATTGTACTTACGAGGAAGCCATTCACGTGCCGCTCGTCATCCACAACCCCCGCCTCTGCCCTATCCCCCGAACAGTCGACATGCCCACGAGTCATATCGACCTCCTGCCGACTCTGCTCGGTCTGGCCGGTGTCGACGTCGCCGCCGTCCAGGCCGCGCTCCGGTCCGATCATACCGAAGTGCATCCCCTGCCCGGACGCGACCTTTCCCCGCTCCTCCGGGGCGGTGCGGCGGACCGGGCCTGGGAGCCCCTTTACTTCATGACTGACGATGACGTTACCCACGGCCTCGGACAGCAGAATTTTCTCGGCTGGAATTATAATTCCGTCCTCCAGCCGAATCACGTCGAGTCGGTCATAGCTACCCTGCCCGGCCCGTCCGGCCGGGCAATCTGGAAATACTCCCGTTATTTCGACAATCCCCAATTCTGGACCAATCCCGGCCAACAGGATGACGTCCAGCACGAATTCGGCCCGCCCGGTTTCACTTGGAACCACATTCAGGCTTCCATCTGTCAGACGACTCAGAAGAACCGTCCGGTCCCGGACGAATATGAAATGTACAATCTGACTGACGACCCGCTCGAAATGATGAATCTGGCCGATCCGCGCTTTGCCACCCCCGCTTCCCGGGCTGCCGCAACCACCCTTGTCAGCCTGCTGCGGTCACAGTGCCGGACCAAGCGCCTCTATCCTTCCAACGGTGTCGTCCCCGGCGCGCCATCCTGCCGCTTCTGAGCCGGACCGGCGCATAAAAAAAGAACACCCGCACACTCGCGGGTGTTCTTTTTTTATTTCGGCTGTTTCGCCGCCGCCTCCACCAGAGCCCGGAACAGCGGCAGCACCTCCGGATGCCGCTCCAGCATCATCTCCGGATGCCACTGCACCCCGACGACGAAACGGTGCTTTTCGCTTTCCACTGCTTCTACCGTACCGTCATGGGTTTTTCCGGTTATTTTGATACCTTGCCCGGCATCCTTGACAGCCTGATGGTGGTATCCGTTCGTCCACAGCCGTTCCGTCCCGTAGATGGCGGCGATTTTGCTGCCCGGTTCGAAAACCACTTCGTGCGTCGGATGCCATTTCGGTGTAATGCCGACCACCGGATGAAAAATGGCGTCCTTCACTTGCGCCGTAATATCCTGATAAAGCGTTCCGCCGGCCGCCACGTTAATGATCTGGCAGCCCCGGCAGATGCCGAGCACCGGCATATCCCGCTCCATGGCCAGACGCGCCAGCGTCAGATCGAATTTATCCCGGTCCGGACTCGTCGGCCCGATGCGCAGATGATATTTTTCCCCGTACTCCTGCGGATCGATATCCTCACCACCAGTAAACAGAATAGCGTCCAGTCGGTCGAGCATTGCCGCCATCGTCGCAGCGTCGGCCGTCACCGGCAGAAGCATCGGCACTCCCCCCGCCTGCTCCACCGCCGTCGCATAATCCCGCGGCGCATAAAGCGCTTCCGGGAACAAGGCGGCCATCTTCGGATCATATCCTGACGCATATGTGTTCATGACGTTTGACGTGATACCGATTAAAGGCTTCATTATTTTACCCCCTTCGCAGAATTGCGGAACTTCCATCCGCTCCGTGCCGAACAATTGCACTTTTTTCTCTATTCTCCGCCCTGCGGCAAAATCCTGTCCTTCCCGGCGGATTTCGTCGGCCGAAATTCCCTGCCGGTAATGGAAAGAGCGGGAGCCTTTCGGCTCCCGCTCTTTCCATTTTTACATGCTTGCCATGCCGCTTCCCTTGCAGGACGGACAACTTTTCATTCCGGACCCACCGCATTGGGGGCAGCCGGACTGGGCCGAACTGACCCCTTTGCCGCCGGTGCAGTTGCACTCGACCTTGCCGCTCCCGCCGCAATTCTTGCATTTTCCGGGCATCATCTTACCTCCTCCGTGCGTAATAGCTGCCGCCCTTTAGGCTTTGCCTTTCGCTCCCGTTTCATGCGCCGCCGTCCCATCTTCCTTACGGTTCACCCCGAATCCGCTTGCGGGCTGTCACTATCGGCTGCTTATACCCGGTCACCGCCGGGTCGTGCCATTTGACCGCCTCAAATCCGGTCCCTGACAGCACAGCCGCCATCTCTTCCCGCGACAGCGCCCGGTACAGAGTGGTGCTATGCTCCGTCTCCCAGTGCCCATCCTTCGCCCGGATGACAAAATCATTCACAGTGTGAATATTTTCCCGCTCCAGCCAGTCCCGGTGCTGAAAAACGATTTGCTTTTCTCCGTCGCCGCCGTGAGGTGCCTGCGTCCAGAGCTGAGCGGAGCAGCGGCGCTCGTAATCACGGTAGCTGATCAGGAGCAGTCCATCCGTCTCCAATTTCTGCCACATATTCTTCGCGGCAAGCCACTGGTCGGCATCCGTCAGCAAATGTGACAGACTGCTGCCGCCGGCGAGGACAACATCGAAACACCCTGGCACAGTAATTGCCAGCGAACGGACATCGGCCGCCCCGCTTGCTATGACGACTCCCGCCGTCGCGGCTTCCCGCCGGACCCGCTCCGTCACAGCCGGACTCATCCCGGCCGCCGTCACCGCGTGCCCGTACCGGGCCAGGCCGATGGCCCAGGCGCCGCTTCCGCCGGAGCAATCGAGCAGACGTACCTTCTCGCGGCTCGTCTCTCTCCGGATCAGACGGTGCAGGATGTCTCCTTGCTGCCGGACCGTCTCGTTCCAGTCTGCATCATTCATCTGACAATTTGCCGGCTTTTCGTCAAGCATGGCCCATCCTTTGTCTTCCGGCAATCCCGCCGCCTCCTTTTCTTTTGCCGCTATCTTGTCTCTTTCTTTAGTCTTGGAGTATCCGCCTGTCGTTATACAAGAACAAGCCGGACCACCGGCTTGTTTTATCATCTGCATTTCTTTTATTTATGCGCCAGATATATTCCGAACCAATCTCCGATCGCCTTCAGTCTCTCCACCCTTAAAACCGGTTTCCCGCTCCGCGACAGCTCGTGGCTCGACCCCGGGAAACGGAGGAAGCGCACGGTCCGGTCGAGGCGCCGGAGCGCTGTGAACAGTTGCTCCGCCTGCTCGATCGGACAGCGCAAATCCTGTTCCGAGTGAATAATCAGCAGCGGCGTCGCGATTCTCTGCACGTAACTGAGGGGTGAAAGCCGCCTCATCCGCTCCGGGTCGCTCCATGGCGTTTCCCCCAGCTCTTCTTCCGTGAAATAGAAACCGATATCCGAGGAGCCGGTGAAGCTCGTCCAGTTGCTGATACTTCGCTGCGTCACCGCCGCCCGGAAACGGTTCGTCCGCGCCACAATCCAATTCGTCATAAACCCGCCGTAACTGCCGCCGGTCACCCCGAGCCGCTCCGGATCAATGAACGGAAACCGCCGGACAGCATCGTCCGTCGCGGCCATCAAATCCGCATAATCCATCCCGCCATAATCATTGCAGCAGGCATGGACAAATTCCTGCCCATAACCGTGGCTGCCCCGCGGATTCGCGAAAATTACGGCGTATCCCAGCGAGCAGAGATATTGGAATTCGAAAAAAAATGCTTCACCAAACATCGTGTGCGGACCGCCGTGGATTTCCAATATCGCCGGATACTTGCGCCCCGGATCGCACCCAACCGGCGCCATTACCCAACCCTGAATCCGCCGCCCGTCACTGCTTTGGCATTCGAAACCCTCCGGTTCGGAAAGCGTGAGGCCGTTCAGGAACGTCCCATTGCAATCCGTCCGGCTGACTGCCGTCCCGCTGGGAATATCCAGGCTGAAGATCTCCCCGGGCATACGCGCGTCTCCCGCCGCCAAGGCCCCTTTCCGTCCCGATCCTTCCAGCGAGAAAGCGTAAACCGTCCCGGACAGCCGGCTGAGCGGAGCGAATTTGCCGCCGCTGGCCGGAACGCGGTAAATATTCGTCCTTCCCTCCGCCCCGGCGAGAGCATAAATATACCCGTCCTCCGCCCAGACCGGCGCCGCCGTGCCGACTCCATACCGGGAGTCGCTGTTCGCCGCCACCCCGATGCTTAATTCCTGCTCCGGGGTGAGGCACCGCACCGCCGCACCATCCGGGCGGACGGCCCAGAGCTTCGGCAATGTCGCCAGGTGGCAGCTCAGATCGCTCCAAAGATAAGCAATTTCCCGCCCGTCCGGCGACCAAACCGGCAGCTGCGCCGCCCCCCCGCTCCCCGTCAGCCGCCTCACTTCGCCGCCCGCCGCCGCCGCGACATAAAGATCGGACACTGTCGGGAGCCGGTCCGGGTCGGCCAGACGATTCCCGGTAAAAGCGATGAACTTCCCGTCCGGCGACCAGGCCGGCCCTTTCACATCGCCGACGCCGCCCGTCAGCTGGGCGACCTCCTTCGTCGCCACATCAATGATCCACAGCTGCGCCGATCGCGTCGGCAGCAGTCCGGCATCATCCATCTTGTACCGCAACCGCTCCGCGGCGAAAGGCCGCTCCTGCCTTTCCTTGTTTTCCTTCTCCTTCTCCTCTTTCGTCATCTCCCGCCGCAGCGCGTCCGGGTTGTCATCCATTCCCACCGGACTGAGAAAGAGAACCTTCCTCCCGTCCGGTGACCAGGCCGGTTCACTTGCTCCGTACCGCTGCGTCGTCAGTTGCTCCGCTTCCCCGAAGCCATTCTCCAGGACCCAGATCTGCTTCGTGCCGCTCCGTTCGGAAACAAAGGCGATGCTCTCCCCGTCCGGCGACCAGGCCGGCCGGGCGCCTTCTTTCGTCAGCCGGTAATTCCGCCCTCCCTCCGTCCCAGTCAGCCACAGTTCCGTTTTGTATCTCCGGCTCTCCGGTTCGATATGGGTCAGACTATAAGCGATATGCCGCCCATCGGGCGAAATTCGCGGATCCGCCGCGAACTTCAGCCGCAGCAGATCTTCCGCTGCCACCGGCCTTTTCTCCATTGCCGCGCCTCCTTCCGGTTCTTAGCTTTCTATTATATTTCGCGGAAATGCCAAATAATACCTCCAAAACCCTCTTCCTTCCTCTCTCCCATCCTGTTTCTCAAATCAAGACTGAAAACGAAAGGAAGACGTTCTTCTCGAACCGCCTTCCTCCATATCTATATGAAACATCTATTCTCCCTTTCACCTAAACCCGAGGGCAGCGCATTTCTCCAGTCTTAAACCTCGCTTTGAACGCTGCTGCCCATCCGGGAACGCATCGCCGGCGTCCCGGTCTCATTTTATGCACCCCGGCCTGCTTCCTCCCGTAGCGCCGCCTGCAATCCCGCCTTCCATCTTTCCCCTCAGGATTTCTTCTTTTACGGAAGATGGTCTTAGGACGAGATAAAAGCCTGCATCGCCTTCTGTGTCAGGCGAAAAACCGCTCCTGCCGTAACACAACTGATTTAAGCGGCAATTCCTGGTTTCATCTCCTATGCCTTACCTCCCGGCTCCGATTTCAACTTTCAATTTCCCTCACCGGTATCCCTGAAATGACGTATGGAGAAGATTTATCGCTTCGTCAGCATATACCAACTTTTCCCTGTACCCTTTTTCGGCCGGGTCGAAAGCCGTCTTCGTCAGACGAAGCCCCGCCCCGGTCGTCACCAGAACCGTGATATTGACATTTCCCGCCTCAGCCGGCTCAGCCACCGTAAAATAAACGCTTCCCAATTGGACATATTCGTCAAACAGCGGATAATATTCTTCCCCATCTGTCACCAGCAGCAGCCACTGCTGCCCGTCGTCCCAGGCGATTTCCCCGTCCGGGCTCTTCTCGGCGGCCACCAGCAGCTGCAGTAATTCTTCCGCCCCGTCTCCGTCCAAATCTCCTTCGTATTTACTTAGTTCGTTCCAGGGCTTCACTTCCGTCCAGGGACGCCCTTCCCGCGGGTCCGCCTCAGCCACCGCAATCAGACGGCTCTCTTCCTCTCCGTTCGGCTCCGGCTCCCCTCTATTACAGCCGGCCAGAGCGACCGCCAGTAGACATAAAATCAAAAGTATACCCCACTGTTTTTTCATTCGAAACCCCTCCTCTTATCCTTGTTGCCATTCTGTCTTACTATACAGACGCTGCCGCCCCCTCTAATGTTCCCGGCGGCAGCCTCCCATACTGTAATCAGGCCATCATTACGGCCTTCCGTCCCGCCAAACCGTTCCCAGGCCAGTTATCAAATGTTGATGAGCAAACCTATCACTCCGGTATCCAAGGCGATTTACTTTTTTGTGCATCGTCTATATACTGTTGCTATACACGGGCAGCAGGCTTCCACACCCGCCGCGAAACCCCGCATAGCCTTGCTTTTGTCATTGCGAGGAGCCGGTGCTCTTCCGGCGACGCGGCAATCTCCCCGTAGGTACCGTTAAACCCGCGGGCCGGAGGGATCCGCTGTTCCCGGCGGCCCATAAAAAACCCGGGACAGGCCGTCGGCCGGTCCCGGGTTACCTCTCTCGCACACTCTCACTGCATCTCGTGGCGCCCCACGTCCTCCGCCCGGTCCCCGGTCAGCGCAGCCCGCACCACCAGCCTCTGCCGCATGCTCCCGACCGGGTGGCACGTCGTCAAGGTCAGCACCGGTTCTTCCGTCGCCTCGATTACCGACCAATCCTTCGCCTCGACGACAAAAACGTCAGTCACCGTGTACTTGTACACCCGCCCGTCGCAGGCAAGCGTGATAGCGTCCCCGGCCATCAGCCGGTCAAGATGGCGGAACCACCCGCCATACATTGTCCGGTGTCCGGCGATGGCGGTGTTCCCCGCCCCCGGCAACGCCGACTCCTCGTACCAGCCCGGCCCGCTGCGCAGGGCCTTGCTCCCGGTTCCCTTTACCACCGCCGCCTTCAACTCCAGCACCGGGATCGCGAGAATCGTATCCTTGAAGCCGGCTGCCGGGATGACCGGATGCGGGTCCTGATTCTCGATCGCCGGCGACTCGCTTATCTCTGCTCCGCCGGCCGCGGCGAGCAGGCGCCGCTGGGAATATCTGGCATAAACATCGGTAAAGAGAGGGTAAAGCATCAGCATTACCCCCACCATTACCAGCAGCGCGCTTATTTGGTTGCGGGCTTTATCGCTCAGTCGCTTCACGCGCAATCTGTCTTCCCTCCCGGGAGATTAGTTTGCGGCGCTGCCGGATGGCGAGGCCAATACCGGCGAAGGCCAGACCGAAGAGAAGGAACACGGCCGCGTTGCCCGTCTTTGGCAGCGGCGGGGTAGCCGGATCACACAATTGACTGCCGGTGTGAAGCAGTATTCCGGCATTGCCGGTAGCATCCTGCCGCTCTTCGGATTTGAAGAGGCCAGCCATCTCGATCGGGGATGCGTTGCTTAGTATTCGCTGAGCCTTTTGAATCTCCTACCTATGGCAAGAACAATTTATCCATGATAATATGGCAGCATTGCAATACCCGATGGAATTCCTCAGCTATCAGTAATCCTATCAGTAGTCATGGCGGTATCGGGCAGGCCGCTCGCCTCCCTGACGGCCCATACTGGCAAGAAAAATCACCCGCATGGGTGATTTTAGCGAAAAGAAACGGTATCTTCAACCGATCACGAGCCATGTTGGACGTTTTCATTCCGCAACTGACAGTCGACCAGGGTATCCGAGCCATCGAGAATCGCCTCGGCGGCGAAGAAAATTTCATATTCTCCCGACTTGGCCATTTCTTTGCGCGCTTTCAGGAAATCGACCAGCGCCCTGAAGGAGCCGGGTGTCTTACGCGTGAGGCTTTCCTTGACCTGGCGGCTGTACTCAAGCAGAAAAACCGGGTCCTTTTTCCATCGGCAGATCGTCGCTTGGTTAACCCCGGCCGCTTTGGCAATCTCGCCTTGCGTCATCGAGCCTTTGACCATCATTTTAATCACGTCCAGCTGCTTTTGCTTCATGCTTCAGTTCCCCTTTCCCGGTATTTGCTGCTGCCCGAGCAGCGAAAGCAAAATCTTGCCGGTAACAGAAATGTTGATACATGGCTGCCTTTCATCATAACCTTCGTAAGGAACCGAAGTTTTTTGGGGGGAAAGCGCAAAAAAGAAGCAAATAATCTCAGAAAACCAACCGTCTCACCGGGCGGGCTGTCGAAAAGGAGAGGGGCATTGGCTCAAAAAAACTGCGGCGGGGATAACCCCGCCGCGGCCGGTCTTGTCAACGGAAATTAACTTTGCTGCGGTGGACGCCGTGCTTGCTCGGCCAGGCCGTATCCGCCGAACCGGCGGCCGTCACCATACCGGTGAGGGCACGGAGGCGGGCAGCGTTGCTGCACAGATATGCGGCCCGTTCCCGGACCGAAGCCTCGCTCCGCTTCAGGATGGCGCAAATCTCCCGGAGCGCAAACCGCTCGGTTATAAGTTGGATGAGAAGGGCATCCCCCGTAGCAGTCCAGTCACGCTCCCGGGCGTCGGTATCACCGTTTTGCAAGGCCATATGCTTCACTCCCTCCTCTTCCTCACTTAATATTCGGCCTGCTTGCTGTGGGTGGCGGCAAAATCGGCCGGGTCAAAACAGTCGGTCTTCCCGACGGCGGCGAATGTCGTGTCCACATTCACCCATCTCTTTTGTTCGTTCATGTAAATCTCATTCCAGGCGTGGAAGCCGCTGACCGCGCCGCTCTTCGCCTGACCGTTCACCATCTTTACCTGAAGACCGGCGGCCCGGCCCAGGGCGGCCGTCAAAGCCGCGTAATCGTAGCAGACGCCTTTGCCGGTCCGCAGGGCGGACAAGGCACCGTATTCGTTGTCGTAGTCTCCGTTTTGGTGACGGCCGTACTTCGTGTAATCGTATTTGACATTCTCAACAACCCAGTCGTAAATTGCCCTCGCTTTGGCCAGATCGGTTGCCTGCCCGTCCGTAACCCGGGCAGCCAGGTCGATAATCGCCGGGTCGTCACTCTCCACATACTTGGTGGGAACAAGAAATTTGTTGACTGCCGCCGCGTTCCGGACTGTGACTGTCGGCCCGTAACGGTATTTCCGGTCCTGAACGTGAACCATCACCGAAATCTTGTAAGCGCCGGTGCCTTCCGTCAGCCATACTTCCTCGGTGAACTCACCGTCCTGCAGCGGCACTTCCAGCCAGGTCTGCTTGCCGCCTTTGTCGATCAAAAACTTGATTTTCGCGGCGTCGGTCCGGCCGTTCAGGACGACGCTGCCCGTTTTGGTGACGGCGGCAACTTCCGCCAGCGATACACCGTTCTTAGTGGTATACTCCGGTCCGGCTGCCGCCGTTGTTTGCATGAGGAAAGTCAGCAGGAGGACGGTGCAGGCAAGGCTGGTCAGTTTCTTCCGGTTGCATTTACCCAATTTCATTCATCCTTTCGGCTGCCCGGCTGTCGTAGCGTTTTCCCGCCTTAGACCCGTTGCTTTGCGCCGCCGGCTTTCGCCGGTTTTGCCTTTATCGGAATGCTGATGAAATATGAGAATTAATTACTATCCTTATTTGACGCCGCCGGGGAAAGTCCTTCTTTATTTAGCAACTTTCACCAATTTTTTTAATTTTTGCCCGGAAAAAATGAAACTTCCTTCCCCCGCAGCCCTGGTCCGCATCGCACAGACCACGTCTCCCCGCTCTTTGCCTGCGCAGCAAAGCCCTTGTCATTGCAGTTGCTGGCTTCCGTTGCAGTCAGGTCACTCAAGGCAGACCGCCTCTTTCTGTTGACGCAGGCGGCATGGTCCGGCGCCCTCCAGCCCCTGCCGCAATCTCTGACTCCCTTTCTTCGCAACCCTTACCCGAATCGCCCGGCACCTGTCATTGTGAGGAGCCGGTGCAGTCCCGGCGACGCGGCAATCTTCCCCAATACCCCGGTGTATTCGAGACTGCCGACCCATACGATAGAACGACGAAGAGATTGCTTCGTCGCAAGCTCCTCGCAATGACAGTGGTGGAGCGATGGAGAGGAATGAGCCTCGTTACCTACTACATAGCAAAGCTATTGTCATTGCGAGGAGCCGGTGCAGTCCCGGCGACGCGGCAATCTCCCCGCTTCCCGCAGCCTAAAATCCCCTGCACCTTACCGGCATAGCAAAGCGCGTGTCATTGTGAGGATCCGGCGCAATTCCGGCGACGCGGCAATCTCACCTCCGAGCCCCCGCCAAACAAAAAAAAACGGGCCCGGAGGGGGACCCACAAACAATGTCCAGGCGGCCGCAGACCGGAAAACCGCTCCATGCCGCTGTTATAATTTTCGGATGCCGGTTTTGTTTTAAGGGGGTACGGTGAAGATTTGCGGCTTGCCGCCGTTTACAAACGCCGGATATTGCCGGTAGCTGGAGCCGGGTCGACCAGCAACGTTGACCGACGTTTTTTTCTCCGCCGTGGCGCCGGGGTTTCTTCCTCCGTCTCCTCCTCCGCTTCCGCCGCTTCTTCTCCTATCGCTTCATACGTCCCGTCACCCTCGTCCTCTTCGTCGTCTTCCTCGTAATCTTCCTCGCCAACCTCGTCCTCTTCTTCCCCGTCTTCTTCGGCATCCATTTCGTACTCCTCTTCGCTTGACACCGCTGCGTACTCTTCCGCTTCGCTTTCTGCCGGGGCGGCATCGACGGCACCGGCTTCTTCTGCCGCGCCGGGGGAATATTCTTCGGCGACGTCGGTGGTTTCGGGCTCCGGCCAGGCAACCGGTGTCTCGATTAGCGGCGCCGGCCTGGTTGCTTCTTTTTCCGCCTTCTTCGCGGCAGTTTTCTTTGGCTTATTCTCTGCATCTCCCGTCCGCCTTGCCGGGCTGCGGCCGCTGTCGAATGCCTTCGTCGGCGCTCCGTCGGAGCGGAGCGAGCGCACTCCCTGATGTTTCGCCTGTCCGGTCAACGGCTTGCCCTGTCTGACCCCGCCGGCCGTAACGAGTGTTGTTTCCGGCTCCCCGCCTTTAGGCAAATCCACGGCACGACGATTGAGGCTGAGGGGTTTCCCGCCGCTTAATTTGGCCATTCCGCATCCTCCTTTCAATTATCGTCAGCAAGGATACTATCCTGCTTTGTCAAACATCTGCTTATTTATCATATGTACAATTTCTCAGCCGCTCCCGGAACAAATTACTCATTTTTAACGGATTCCGCCCATTTTATGCCTTGGGACGGCGCAATCGTTCCGGCCTCCTGCTTCGCCGCCCTCCACTCCTTCTTCTTTGGGAGCGAACCACTCACCGCATCCCAGCTGATTTCCCTGCTGCCGATCAAGGCCGGCTACGGCGTGATATTTTGGACTCACAACATCGCGTTCAATGCCCGCGGCATCCTGATTACCCTCGGGTCGGCTATAGCTTACTCCATTTATATCGTATGCCTGAGCAAGCGGTTTGGGCACATCAGCCCAAAGACAACGATGACTTATACCACCACTGCCGCCGTCGTCTGCTTTTTCGCGTCCGGCCTAAATGCGGACATCATCAACTGGCGGCCACAACCGGCAAAACGGCGGCGAAATGAAACGGAGCGCTCCCGGGAGCGCTCCGCAGTCTTGGGCCTGTTACAGCAGTTCATCGGGCACCGGCTCTTCCTTCACTAACAGAACTTTATCGACCCGGTGCCCGTCCATGTCGACCACCTCAAATCGCCATTCGTTCCAGAGAAAACTGTCTTTTTCCTGCGGTATCCGGCCCAGCTGGTAAATCACAAAGCCGGCCGCCGTCCGAAAGTGACCTTCCTCTTCTCCCGGGAAGACGTCGATACCCATGATTTCGCCGAGCGTTTCCAGAGGTAGCAGTCCGTCGATGAGCCAGGAGCCGTCGTCCCGGACGAGATAGCCCGGCCGGTCCTGGTCCGTTGTCAGAATTTCCCCCACGACGGCTCCCAGGATATCGGTCAGAGTCACAATTCCTTCAATGTTCCCGTATTCATTGATGACCACCGCCAATGATTCCCCCGTCTGCCGGAAGCGCTCCAGCGCTTCCAGAATGCGCATGTTCTCCGGCAGAAACAGTATTTCTTTGGCGGTGCTGCTCACCTCGAACTGTTTCTTCTCCAGAAACTGCCGAAGCAGATCCTTGACATGGACCATGCCGATTACATCGTCCAGATTGTCGTCGCAGACCAGATAGCGGGTGTACCCGTTGTCAATCACCTTCGCTTGATTTTCCGCCGGGGAATCGTTAATATCAAGCCAGACAGCTCTGGTCCGGGGAGTCATAATCGCCCCGACCGAACGGTCGTCCAGCCGCAGCACCCGCTCCACCATATCCTGCTCCGATTCCTCGAACAATCCATACTCCGTTCCCTGCCGGATGAGTCCTCGGATTTCCTCCTCGGTAATTGGCGGCTCTTCACTCTTTTTGATGCGCAGCAGCCGGAGGACCAGATCGGTGGAAAGGCTGAGAAAGCTGACGAGGGGAGAAGCGGCGCCGGCGAGTGATTTCATCGGTTTGGCCAGCGAGCGGGCAACATTTTCCGGATTATTAAGCCCGAGCCGCTTCGGCACCAGCTCTCCGAGGACAAGCGTCAGATACGATATCCCGCCGACGACCAGAGCCAGACTGATACCTCTGCTGTAAGGAGCCAGTGACGGGATGCGGGCAACGGCCGGTTCAATTTTGCCGGCCAGCGTTGCCCCGCCAAAGGCGCCGGAAAGGACGCCAACGAGGGTGATGCCGATCTGGATAGTAGCCAGAAATTGATTGGGATTGTCGGTCAGGGCCGCCGCCGCCGCCGCTTTGGCATCGCCTTCCTCCGCCAGCTGCCGCAGCCGCGTTTTGCGGGCGGAAACGACGGCAATCTCGGCCATGGAGAAGAGACCGTTCAAATTAATCAGCAGAAGGATGATGACAATCTCCCACAGGTAAGAAGGCAATACTCCATTCCCCCTTTGTCCGGTCGCCCGTACAGACTC
Organism: bacterium; assembly: GCA_050943375.1. Taxonomy (GTDB): domain Bacteria; phylum Bacillota; class SLNR01; order SLNR01; family JBMNPB01; genus JBMNPB01. The sequence goes on along the minus strand of JBMNPB010000017.1, from coordinate 4,964 downwards.
CCTTTTCTCTCTGATCTGACAATCTCAGAGCGTCTCTTGCACAAGGTAAAAAAGCCGCGCCATCGACGCCAGGTCGAGAACATTGTGCTGCAGGATATCCTCCAGCAAAGCCGCTTCCTGCGTCCGGGTGAAGCGGAAATAACGTTCGGGTATCTGGCTGCCAGGGACGTCGTCTTTCCGGCGCAGCCCCAGGAGATGTTCCTCCAGGGTGACGAGACGGCAGTCCGGCAGCACTCCCCGGTAATGACGGCGGGCATGGTATAGTAAGTCAATCTGCTCCAGGGGACAGCGGTAGAAGAGACGGTGTTCCACGGCCCTCCCTTCGATATAAGGGACGTCGAATTTCCGGCCGTTGAACGTCACCAGGAGGGAATAGTGGCTCAACTCATCCATCAGATAAGCCAGGAGCGCCTTCTCCTCGTCCGGACGGCGGGCAAGCAGCTGCTTGTAAACCAGTTTCCCGTCCCGGCGCATCAGCAGCCCGACGAGAAAGAGGGGCAGGCTCGCCCATAGTCCAGTCGTTTCAATGTCAAGAAACACGATCTCTCCCGGCCGGTAATAGGGAAGAATCTCCTCGTCCCGTGCCCCCAGGCGGCGCAGTATCCGGATGTCTTCCTGCTCGATATGCTCAAGCGCCCGCTTTGCTTTGTCCGCCCAGCGGGCGTGCCTGCTCAGGGCGCGCAAATCGGCATAGCCTTTCTCCTGCAGTCCCGCTTCCTTAACCGGGCCGATTCCGTACAGTAAGCGCAGATTACGGCGGACGTCCCGGGCGACGGGAAAAGCGATGTCTCCCGGCTGCTCGCCTTCGATTAGGTAGAAGGCGCCGAAAGGCGTCTTCTCTTCCCGGCCCCGGCCGTTGCTGAACGATATTTTCTCCGTCGCCGGGGCCTTCTCCGGTCCCGGCCGGCCTTTAACTTCCGCCAAGCGGTTGAACAAACTCACGGTCAGCACCTCTTCATTGCTTCATCCGTCGCAGCAGCGGCACCAGATTCTGCCGCTGGACCACGGCCGGCCGCGGCGTATACTCCTGCCCCAGCAGATAATGCAAGAGCATTATCGCCGCTTCCTTATCCAGCGGTTGATTGAAATTAGAGCACTTGGGCGAATAGATGCAGCTGGGACAGCCGCTGTCGCAGGCGCATTCTCTAACCGCCTCCAATGTCGTCAGCAGCAGCCGCTCGATATCCCGGTACGCTTTTTCGCTGAACCCCACCCCACCGTTATACGCGTCGTGAATGAAGACGGTGGGGCGTCCGGTCTGGGAATGGGCAAGGACGGAAAGCCCGCCGATATCATTCCGGTCGCACATGACGAAGAGGGGCAGCAGCCCGATGGCCGCGTGTTCGATGGCGTGGATGCCGCCCATCAGATTGCGGCCGGCTTCTTTCACTTTGGTTTCAATCTCCTCATTCACCGTCAGCCACATCCCGATTGTCTCCAGGACCTGCTCCGGCAGCGACAGTGTCCCGCCGCCGAGCACCTGACCGCTCAACTCATGCTTTTTGACGAATCCGGTCACTTTGGTTGTCACCTTCAGCTCACCGAGACCGACCCGGTTGCCGAACATTTCCTTCTCTTCCCGGGTCGCGAGAATCTCCGTCTTCTTATCCCGCTTGACCACAGTATAATAATCAACTTCCGCCTTGTCGAGACGAACCGTCGTTTTCTCCGTGTCCAGTTCCCGGACAACGTATGTCTCTCCCTGGTGCATATAGACGGCTCCCGGATGCGTCTCCGAATAAGCGGCGGCGCCGTCGATCACTCCAATCAGTCTTCCCGCGTCCCCGGCGTCGCGCAGTTGGAAAGTCCCCGCCGAAGCCGTCCGGATATTGACTTTGTCAGCCGGGAAACCCTGGCCGGAGTAATAAATCTTACCGCCGGCAGCGGCGACCAACCCGTCGTCCGCCAAAATGACCAGCAGGTCGCGAAGCGTCCCGCTCCAGAAAGCGAAGTCCGCCTCCGTTACCGGCAGCTCATGGGCCAGGCAAAGGGCGTGGCTGAGAAGAATATACGGATTCTCCGGGTCAATCAGAGCTTCCTCCGTCGGCCGGCGAAAAAGCGCCTCCGTGTGACGGAGAAAATATTGGTCGAGAGGGTTCGTCACAGCAATGAAAAAAATGAGAGAATCTCTTTGCCGCCGTCCGACCCGGCCTGCCTGCTGCCAGGTGGAAGCGATGGTGCCGGGGAAACCGGCGATGACACAAACGTCCAGATCACCGACGTCGATGCCCAATTCCAGGGCGTTGGTGGATACGACGCCGCGGGCTTGTCCCTGAAACAGGGCTGCCTCAATCTGACGTCTTTCTTTGGCCAGATAGCCGCCACGGTAAGCGAGGACTTTTTCGGCCAGGGAAGTACCCTCCAGTTCCCGCCGCGTCTGTCGTAAGATTCGCTCCGTCGCCTGCCGGGCCCGGGAAAAGGCGATTGTCCGGGCCTGGCCCCGCAGCAAGGCGGCAAACAGCCAGGCGACTTCCGACACGAGACTCGTTCTTTCCGGCTGGCGCCAGAGGACGAAATGGCTTTCTCCCCGCGGCGCGCCGTTATTGTCGATGACCCGGACCGGCAACCCCACCAGACGCTCCGCGTGCTCGCCGGGATTGGCTATCGTCGCCGAGCTGAGGACAAATGCCGGCGACGCTCCGTAATGACGGCAAATCCGGCGCAGGCGCCGCAGCACATGGCCCACATGGGTGCCAAAGACGCCCCGGTAGGAATGTATTTCGTCAATCACCACATAACGAAGATTGGCGAAAAAAGAATGCCATTTCAGATGATTCGCCAGGATGCCCATATGGAGCATATCCGGATTGGTAATGATAATATTTGCATTCTCCCGCAGGAGAGCCTTCGTCTGATCCGGCGTGTCGCCGTCGTATACGGCCGCCGCCAGCGGCGTGCCGAAACTGCAGATGGAATCGTACTGGTCCCGGCTTAAGGCTTTCGTCGGGAAAATATATAGAGCCCGGCCTTCCGGCGCGGCCAGCAGCCCGTCGAGGACGGGCAGATTGTAGCACATCGTTTTGCCGGAAGCGGTCGGCGTGACGGTGACGATATGCTCGCCCCGCCGGACGGCGTCAACCGCTTCCGTCTGATGAACGTAGAGGCGCTCGATTCCCTTTTCCCGCAGATGGCGTTCCAGCAACCCGGCCAGCGGCCGGGTGAGAGTCCCGTACTCCGCCGCCTGCGGCGACAGATGCTCGATATGTACAATTTGGTCCCGGTAGCGGGGATGCCGTCTGATTTTCCCCAGCAGTAAGGCGCTGTCCATTTGTCCACCTCAATGTTGTTCATCGTTGTTAAGCATCGGCGAAACCCAGGAATTCCACCGCTGCGACGGCGTAAAGGTGCGCCGCTTCCGTCAGTTGGTTGATTTCCACGTATTCGTTCGCTTGATGGGGAATCGTCCGGCCGCCCGGCCCGATGGTGACTACCGGTATCCCGGCCAGATTGGCAAGGAACGTCCCGTCCGTCAATCCGGGGACTCCGTTATATTGCGGCTCGCGCCCGGTGACGGCGCGGATGGCCGTCTCCAGGCCGCGGATAACGGGCTCATCCCGGGCCGTGTCAGTGCAAGGCCGCTTTTCCAGGACCAGTAGTTCCGCTTTCGTTCCGTCCCCGCTTTGGCTCAGTTCATTTACAATTGCCTGCAGATCCCGCTCGATCGCGTCCTGCTCCTGGCCGGGAATCGTCCTAATATCGAGAGCGATCATCCCTTCGGCCGGAATCATATTGATATGCGGTTCGGTCCGGCCGGGCGACTGGATTATCGTCGGAGTAATGCTCGGGAAGCCGACGTACCGGTTCTCGCCCCACCGCTCAATATAGCTTTTCTCCAATTGACGCAGCGATACAATCGCTTCCGCCATCGTCCAGATGGGATTGACACCGGCGTAAGGCATGCATCCGTGGGCCATCTTCCCGCTGAAATGCAGCTCCGCCAGCATCCCGCCTTTCTGGACGGCGCAGATCTGATTGTCTTCCGGCTCACAGATAATCGCGGCGTCAACCTCTTTCGCCCGGGGGGAGAGCGCGAAATGCTTCGCCCCGACCATCATCTCTTCCTCATCGATCAAGGCGGCGATCATCAGCTTTCCCCGCAGGGGCAGGCCGGATGCGATCAGGGCTTTGGCGGCGCTGATGGCCGCGGCCAGGCCGCCTTTCATGTCGGCCGCGCCGCGCCCGTAGATGCGCCCGTCCACAACAGCCGCCCCGAAAGGATCGTGCTCCCAGTCGCTCCGGTCGCCTTCCTTCACCACGTCCGTATGGCCTTCGAACAGCAAACACGGCCCCGGCCGCCCGAAGTCATAGACCCCGATGATGTTCGGCCGCCCCGGCTCCACTTCCTCCGCCGTGACGTCCATCCCGATGGCCCGGAGCATTTCGGCCACGGCGGCGGCCACCCGGCCTTCGTTCGCCCCGTCCACCCCATGCCGGTAAACGCTGGGAATCCGGACCAGCGCCCTGGTCAGATCCACCAGTTCCGCCTCGTCAATCCGGGAAAGCACCGCCCCGTATTTATCGTTCACGCCTCTTTCACCCTCCCGCTCCTGCTAAATTCACCGTTAAGCATTATAATTTCTGCCCCGCGGCGGTAAATCCTTTCCGGCCGGATGAAAGGGCCCGGTCAGAAAGCGCTCAGTTTACCTTGTTCCCCCGAATACGGCGGAATATGTGTTAACAATTTCGCCGCGGTTTGTCTTTATCCCCAATGAATGACAGAATATGAAAAAACTGTTCAAACCCCCGGAGAGGAATTGCCGCAGGGGAAGAAAATTTATTATGTTAATACGAAGGGTAAATATTAAATGTTGGCTCAAAAATAGAAGAAATTCTGTTTTGAACTGCACCCCTAAAGTTAGACAGTATGGTATACTGAAATAACTTTGGGGGTGTTTTTATGCCAAAAGGGACTCCGTTTTCTGGGGAATTCAGGCAAAAAGTCGTAGAAGATGTCCTTAAGAACA
>JBMNPB010000016.1:0-48368 GCA_050943375.1 bacterium | reverse complement strand
CGGCCGCCGAAGCAAATGCAGGTGTGAGCACGGCCGGGATAAAATATCAGCCGGCATCGGCCGTACTGTATTCTGCCGGGAGACGGGGCGGAGCGCAGCGCAATGCAGCGGTAAAGCCGACGATGGCCAGAAGCCAGGCGAAGACGAGAATGGTAAAATAAGTGCCGGTGGTATCGAAAAGGTATCCGGCGAGCGGCGGGGCGAAGGCCGTAATCAGTGAGCCGATGGGATTTGTGAAGGCGCTGATAGTGGCGAATGACCCGGCGCCGAAATAATTACTGATAAGAAGAGAGCGGCAGAGGAAGGCGGTCCCGAAACCGATTCCAGACAGAATTGGGTAGAGATAAGCGAGCCAAAGATACTGCGGGGAGGCAAACCAGAAAGCCAGTCCCCCGAAGAGGATGAACATAATGCCGAGGCCGAAGAGATAACGCGGTTCAATCCGGTCGCCGATGGCGCCGATGGCCAGACGCCCGACTATGCTGGTGCCGATCGCCAGACTGTAAAAGAAGGAAGCGTAATATGGATCAAATCCGCGATCCTGTAAATGAAAAGGCCCTTGACTGAGCATGACGTGCCAAAGGAAAAGGTTGCCGGCCGCCGCCAGGATGACGAGCCACAGAGACGGGGTACGGACGGCGTCGCGCAGTTTCCAATTGACTGGGCTGCGGTAAGTTGTCGCTTGTCCGGCACCGTTCTTCGCCGCCGCGCCGGGGGCAAGTCCATCGGGATATTGGCCAATGTCGGAAGGTTTGTTGCGGGTGAAGAGGACGTTGATTGTAAGGACAAGGAAGGAAAAGAGAGCGCAAACGAACCAGCCGAGGCGCCAGTTGCCGTTGGCGGCGTTGACGATGGCGGTGACAAGCTGCGGAAAGAGAAAGCCGCCGACGGAGCCGCCGCCCAAGACCAGCCCGAGGGCGAGAGAACGGCGGACGTTGAACCAGGCAATCACAATGGTCTGGGTGGCCAGCATGGAAGAGAAGCACAAACCAAAGCCGTTAAGAATACTGAGCAAAAGATATAATGGATAAGTCTGAGCGAAGAGGCCCATCAGAGTATTGCTGACTATGATGATGCCGGCGCCGAGGGAAATAGTGAATTTGGCGCCGTAACGGTTAATCAGCCAGGCGGTGAGAGGAGAGGCAAAACCGAAGAGCATCGAAGTGGCCGTATGGCCTAACATGATCTGAGTTCTCGCCCAGCCGAGTTCGTCGAGCATGAAAGGATACAGGACGGCCCGGCTGTACAGGGCGAAGCCCATCTGCACACAGTAAATAAAAAAAAGAATGAAAATGAGACGATTGCCATAAAACGCTTTTTCTTTCGACTCAGTCATCAATTTTTCCCCTTTCCTCAGACGTTATTTCATTTCCGGTGCGCCGGTCAAAAATACTGCTCCGGTTGCGTGGGCGTCAGCAGTTGTGGCTTGCTGCGGCTGTGAAGCCGTGATAATGCTTTAATTAAACCTTACCAATAATTAGCGGATATGTCAATCGCCGGGGCGGCGTTCCGTCGCGGCGGCGGTTTTTTGGCTGCCGCCGGAAAAATTACAGCGCTAATAAGTGAAGAGGGGAGGAAAGGATTAGGGGAACGGCAGCCGGCACTGCCTTAGCTGTTTGGGCCGGGAAAGATAGGTGTACTTCCAGGGTACCTGCAGCGTGATTTATTTGGTCGTCACAGTTCGTAAGGAATGTGGGGCAGATTCAGTCCGAGAAAGTCCGGTCCGAGCATTCGCAGGCCTACCAATCCGGTAAAGGGATGGTGTTCGGCGGGCTAAAACGACGCCGCGGTCCCCGGTGCAGTTGACGAGGATCCCACAAGCACTCTGCTGCTTCCATTTGGCGGGCGGGTTCGAAGAACCGATAGCGCTTTGTATGACCTTCCGGCTGGTTGGGGATGCAGCGTCCATCGATGGGTACGGAAATAAGTTTCAATCTTCGCGGCGAAGGCACGGTCGGCTGCCGCAGATAAGGTCAAGGCCCGGATGGTGTCGCGGCGAACGCCGGCCATTATGTTTCCCTTTATTTTCTCCTGGTCAGGCAAGTTCGGCAATAACCCGGGCCAGGATGGTCCGGGCTGAGATGACTGGTTTCCCGGCCGAACGGCGGACGGTGTCTTTCATTGCCCGCGTGTAGCCCATGCAGTCCATGACGACGATGGCTGTATTCTCCGCAGCACATTTGCGGCCGGCATCCGCCAGAGATTCCGGCTCGGTGAAAGGCGACACGGTGTGGAAGACCGGGTCAAGACCGGCAGCGACCCAACGGGGCCGTAGCTGCTCGGCCTGTTCGGCGATGGGGATCAGGACGGAAATCTTTTTACCGGCCGCGACAGCGGCAACCACCTTGGTCAGAATCTCACTGGGCAGAAATAGAGGGACGCGGGACTGCAGGAAAGGGAAGTCACCGGTGCAGCAGACGACGACGATATCGGCGCCATTCGCCTCCAGGAAAGCCAGCTTTTCCGGCATTCTGGCGTGGACAGCCTCGGTCGGCACGGTGACTGGAACCTTGTCCCGGGTAATGGTGGCTAAGACATCCTCGCCGGAACGGATGGGTAAGGTTTGGATTTGAGCCGTAGTCAAGTCATCCAGGGCGCCGATCGTGAGCAGTTCGCCGCCGGGGGGCAGGCAGGCGTGGAAGTATTCGTCGAAATCCGCCCGGGGCGAATGGCCGATCAGCAAGGCACCGATTTTGAAAGGCAAGCTAATTCCTCCCTCATTGTAAGTGCTCATCTCTGCTTTTATTATATTGCATGCTGTCGGGAGCGACAAGGGAAAGGGGTGTGGTTTTCCAAAAAAACGGAAGAAGGAGCCACCGGGGGTCTTTATCAATTTTGTGCCGCCCGGGGAGATATTCGCCCGGGGGGAGCGGCAGTCGTGGGCGCATTCCTTGTATGATTTGCGGTGCAACCGGGGACACTTTGATTGCGCCGGCAGGAAATGCTTACAGCGCCGGAGATTCGGATAAGGGGAAAGATCAATCCCGGGCGCGGGAAACTTTACCACCCGGCCGGGGCGTGATATAATTGGAAAGAGGTCTCGCCGGGCCGGAACGGTGTCCGGCGGTAAAAGGGGGTAGCAAGGTGAAAATTGCTGTTCTGTATCATTCGGAAAGCGGCAACACGAAGAAAATTGCCGAGTTGATCGCCGAAGGGGCCGCGGCGGCGGGAGACGTTGAAGCCAGAGCCATGAACATCGACACCGCGGACGAGGAATTTGTCGAGGCGGCAAAGGCCGTTGTTCTGGGCAGCCCGACATATTATGGCATGTATTCCTGGCAGGTCAAGAAGTGGCTGGACACGACAAAGATTAAACTGGCCGACAAACTCGGCAGTGTATTCGCGACGGCGAACGGTTTCGGGGGAGGAGCCGAGATGGCGGAAATGGGTCTTGCCGGGATACTGCTGACAAAAGGAATGCTTGTTTATACAGCCGGTGTGGCTAAGGGCGCTCCGTTTACGCATCTCGGCGCTGTCGCTGTCAAAGGCGGCGACGCGGCACAGCAGGAACGGGCGAAGCTTTACGGACGGAGGATTGCGGAAAAAGCTGCTGAGCTGTTCGCCGGGAGGTAGGGGGGCCGGCAGATTGTGAGAGAGAAAGGAAAGCCTGCCAAGCGGCGCTTAACAGGCTTTCCTTGTTTATCCACAGAAGAAATATCAATCTAAAGGCGCTCAGAATAGCGGTTAATCGTCGCGGCGGCGAACCATTCGTCAACTTTGGCGCTCCAGGCGGCGTCTTTTTTCTGGCTGAGAAGAGCGGCACTGATTTCTTCCTTCTTACTCTCAAGGGAGTGGACTATTTGCTCCGTTCGGCTGTACGCCTTGATGATGTGGTAGCCGTGGTAAGTTGCCACCAGATCGGAGATTGCACCGACATCAAGGGCGAGTGACGCCGTTTCAAAGGCTTCGGCAAATTGCCCGTCGCCCCGGACCGTATATCCATCCGGGTACGTTTCCATGCCGGGGTCCTCCCCGTGCTCGGCGATCAGTGCTTCGAAGTCAGCGCCGCCGTTCGCTTCGGCCAGAACGGCCTCAGCCTCTGGCTTCAGGACTTGCAATTTTTCGGCGAGGTAGCTCTCGGCCGCGGTTTCGTCCGCCTCGGACAGCAGACGCAAGTATTCGTCCTTTTCTTCTTTCGGCAAGGCAATCAGAATATGCTTCACCGTGACGGCGGCGGGCTCCACCAATTGCACGGAATTTCCGTCCGCCACACCGCCTTCCTGCTGGGCAGAAAGTTGAGTATTATAATATTCTTCGATTTCTTCCGCGGTGACTGTTATATCTTTGCTGATTTCGTTATAGAACCGGTCGACTTGCATCTGCTGCGCAATCAGTTTTACATATTCCTCTTCCGTTGTCCCCATCGTCGCGAGTTCGCCGGCCACGTATTCCTTGGCCTTGGCGGTGTAGTCAATTCCCTCGCTGGGGTTCCCGGCCTTGACATCCTCATCTTTCATCTGAGCGGCGATGGTGGTCAGGATAGTCGCGAATTCGGTCTCCGCTTTTTCGATAGCCGCGGCGTCAACTGGGTAGCCGGCGGCGGCGGTGCTTTGGAACAGAAGCTCCTGATAAATCAGGCGCTCCATGATGTCTTCTTTCAGGCTTTGCACGAAGGTCGCTTGTTCGGCTGTGACGTTGTCGGTCAGGCCGTAATACTCTTTTTCCTGATTGTAAATATCTAGGACATCCTGCCGGTAAACCGTCGTCCCGTTTATCTCGGCCACAATTGGATTGCCGCCGGGGGATCGGTTCATAAAGGAATGGGCGATAGTTGAAAGAATCAAAACGGAAATTATGCCGATAATTAGCAAAGTTCTCTGTCTTTGCATTTAAAGCGCCCCTTTCTGGAGGAGTGTGCTTACATTACCATAACATTATAAAGGAAAATGTTCAAGACTTCATAAATAATTAGTAAATATTACGTAAAGACGGGGAAGGTAGCGCGGCAACTTATCCAGCGCTGTTCGGCCGATAAGTTGGGGGGAGGAATACGCCGTAGTGCGGCGAAGTACGAGTCAGGCAGCCGGGAAAAGGAGGGATGGTATGCAGCGAAGTCTTGCAGTCAGCAAAGAAAAAAAAGATGGCATGATTAAGGAAATCAAGGCTTACTTTCAGGCGGAGAGAGAAGAGGAAATCGGTGATCTGGGAGCAGGGTTGCTACTGAAATTCATTCTGGAGAAACTGGCGCCCGAGTTCTATAACCAGGGAATTTATGATTCCTACCAATACATGCAGGACAGGGCGGAGGATCTCCTCGGGCTGCAAAAATAACGATTGCCGGCAAAGCGGTCGGGACGACCGCAAAAGCATATTATCAGGACAAGGAGGACCAGAAATGGGTCTGGCTGATGTGAAGAAGCAATTTGCGGAGCAGGGATGGGACCTGAAGATACTTGAGTTTGAACAGAGCAGCGCGACAGTCGATCTGGCGGCGCAGGCACTTGGGGTGGAACCGGCGCGTATCGCGAAGACGATGGCGCTGCGGGTAAAGGAAGAGGTTATTCTGGTGCTGGCCAAAGGAGACGCCCGGATTGACAACCGGAAATTCAAGGACTGTTTCAAAGCGAAGGCCAGAATGCTTGGGCCGGACGAAGTTCTGACTGAAACAGGCCATCCGGTCGGCGGGGTCTGCCCATTCGGTCTGAAACGGCCGTTGCCGGTTTATCTGGATGCGAGCCTGCGGGAATTCGATTATGTTTATCCGGCCGCCGGTACACCAAATTCAGCCGTCCGGGTGGAAGTGGAAGATCTGGCGAAAATGACCGGAGGTCAATGGGTGGAGGTCTGCAGTTGAGCAGCCGGGCCGGCAGAATCACAAAAGCTTGTTTATTTCCGGACCTAATTGTTTACAATATAGCCGGGGAAATGAAAAGAGGTGAAAATATGGTCGACCTTGGTTGGGATGAAAGTGGACGGCAGGCGGTGGTGATTACCGAGGAAGGAGTATTCGTTTATGCTTACCGGAAGTCGGCGGAGCAGTCGGAGAACGAATATTTCGATATCGTGATCGATGCCTGGGAAAATGAGCCGGAGTTGTTCCAGCGTTATTTCGGAACGGCGAAAGCGCCCGGGGTGCGGCCGCTATCCCGGAGCACCCGGCCGGTAGAATGATAGATGAGGCCGGCGGGCAGGAGCAGGCCGGCTCTGAACAATAATGGCAAAACGGTTTAGGGTCAGCTTTGTCAGTCAAGAACCCGGATTTTTGCGGGAGACGCGACGGAAACAGGTTTGCATTCAAGACGGAAAGTACCGGCAGGGAACGCCGGTACTTTCTTTGTCGGCGGCAGGAAAGGTAAGGCGCGCAAATGGTTAGCCGATTATCTGATCGCGGCAGCAGGAGGAAGAGATAGGATGATACGTTGTCTGGGTTTGGCGGGAGGTTGGCGTCGCCGGGCGTTAATCGGTCCGGTTTGCGGGTGCTGCCCGGGTTAAGTATGGAAGGACGGGCAGTGAATTTCCGGCTAGGCGGGATCGGGGGCGAGAAGGAAATCGAGGGGCCAATGAGTAATTATGTAGGAAGCGGCGAACGCCGCCCGATGTCAAGACGAGCAGTTCGGCAGAAAGGATGAGGGGAATGGGGATTTGGCCGGAAGGCAAGAAATGCGCAGTGGCACTTTGTTTTGACTTGGATGCGGACACACTGTGGTTCGACGGGCCGCGGGGGACAACCCCGACGCCGGCGTCGCGGGGTGAATACGGGGCGAGAGTCTGTGCGCCGCGGATTATGGAATTCCTGGCGAAGCACAATCTGCCGGCGACATGGTTTATCCCGGGATACACAGTGCGCAAGTATCCGGAGATAGTGCAGGAAATTGACCGCCGGGGGCATGAAACGGGCCACCATGGTTATTATCACGAACACCCGGTGCAGATGGAGCGGGAAGAGGAGAAAAAAATCCTCGCTATGGGGCTGGAGGCTTATGAGGATGTCGTTGGCAAACGGCCGCTGGGTTACCGCTCCCCGGCCTGGGACCTGAGCGAGAACAGTATTGATTTGTTGACTGAGTACGGTTTCCAGTACGATTCGAGCATGATGACGGATGAGAAGCCATTTATGCTTGCCGCGGAGCAGACCGGCAAGGAACTGGTGGAAATTCCGGTGGAGTGGGTACTCGACGATGCGCCTTATTTCATGTTCAATTTCAATCCCAAATATCGGGTAGGACTATCCGATCCGGACAAAGTGCTTCGGATCTGGATAGATGAATTCGACGGCTATTATGAAAATGGGAGCAGTTTCGTCCTGACTATGCACCCGCAGATTATCGGCCGTTATCATCGAATGAAGATGCTGGAGCAGCTTGTTGAGCATATGCTCGCGAAAGGGGACGTCTGGTTCACCCGGTGCATCGATATCGCCGAACATTGGAAGAAACGGGGTAAATCAGCGTAAGAATGACGCAATTAGGTGAAATAACGCCGGGCAAAGGCGCCAGCCCGGAGCTGCGGCGGGGACAGCGGGCAGAAGCGTGTTGCCGTTATCCGTCACAAAGGGACGGTATGCTGCGAGAAAACCACCCGTCGGAAACTTATAGGCCGGTGAACTTACTGCGGCTGTATTGAAGATCCGGCGATAAAGGAAAGCCCGCGCGAATTTCAGAAGGCTAAAAAAACCGGGGTGTTCAGAAATGAAAACCCCGGTTTTCACGTAGTGAGGCAAGAAATATAAGCTCAACGCCCACCAGCTTTTGTTGCCGAAAGGCAGAGTATTCTTCGGCCAAAGTGTGAAGTTCCCGTTTCATATCATGGGTGTCTTCCCATAAGGTCATTTTTATTTCCATCCCTTTGCCTTTCTTTTTACTCCTCCAAATGCCAATGATTTCACCGTGCCGCAAGATAGCGCCCGGATTTGTTGTTGTTTTCCAAACCTGCTTATGGAGCTGCTTGTTACTTAACAGGATATGTCGGTCACGCTGATCAAGATAGGGATCGTGGCCGCCGAGAAGCAGCAATTCTCTTTGCGGGTAAGGCGGGGAACACAGCAATTCCTTGTCCTCGGATAATATGAAGGCTTCCTTTCCGAAGAGAATGACCGGCTCCATTTCGTCGGAAACAGATGTCCATAGGCGCAGAGCCTGCTTCTTTGAGCAGCCCAGCCAAGCCATAAAGCCTTGGGAAGCTGCCGGCCCATAACAATGCAGATATTTTCGCACCAGCTTTTTGGCAGCCGCTTGATCGGGTTCAAGCGGTCGTCCCAGCCAACCTTTGTAAGAAGTAAAGGTCGGGCTGTTGCCGCTGCGTTTGCCGAACACTACCAATCCCAAGAAAGAGCAGGGCCGCAGCGGAAAGGATACAACTGCCCCGCCCACCGTCTGGATGTCCGGGCGGCCATATATAGAAGGGGCATTCCACGTACTTTTCTTGTCAGCGGGTAACAGAGGCAATAGCCAATCCGCCAATGTTTGGTCTAAAGCGCTTTTGCTAACGATAGTTCTGTCATCCAGACCGCAGATAACCTGTTTTAGCTTGCCCAGTAAATCATGCAAAGGCATCTGCAGGCAGTTGAGAGCCGCGGAAATACCATTGGTATAAATCCATTCTTCGCCAGCACCGGGTATAAGGGCGGATAGGAAAATATTGCTTTCTTCGACGGGAAATACGACGGGTGCGCCGCGAAAACTCCAGGCTTGCAAAAGGGATTTCTGAGCCCAAAGAAGCGCATTTATTTCCGGGAGTCTGCAATCGAAAACACGATTGAATAAGGCAGTTTCCCATGTGCCGGGCGGGGTATTCTGCATTCCGCATGCACCCACGATTTGGGGAATGCCCTCTTTCTTGTGCCGCCCAGACAAATGATGAGCATGCAGACGAAACAACCTGATATCCCTAACATTTAACCCCGCCATTTACCCCACTCCTTCGTGATAAGCATCTGTGGCTTTGGGTTAAAACCAATCAGGCTAAGAATTCAATTCCCTCTTTATCAATTCTAACGAAATATTTAATGCCTTTATTCTGCGTACGGCAAGTGTACATTGGGGAGTGCCGGCGGCAAATTTAGGCTGTACTTTTTCAACCCTGCTAATTGTTGCTGTTGCAGCTGCAAGGGCGTTTTCCAATTCTTCTACCGAATATTTGCCCTTGCCTGCGCGTCCGGCTGAATCTGTTTCTAATTCACTTCTTAACAAGGCAATTGCGATGTAATTAGCCTTTAGTGCTTGTACAGTCATTTTGTGTTGCCACGTATCCGCTTTCAATTTTAGCTGTGCTTTCTCACCTTTATTAATCATTGAAGTAATTGCCCGGATCGCTTCGAGCAATTCTTCTTTCGTGTATTCATCCATAAAACACACCATCCTATCATCTGCTGCCAATTAATTCGTCTGTTACCGCACAGTTTAGAAAGTGAAGTCAATTTACACTATACAGCATATTTACCTGAGAAGCAAAGCCTCCCGGTTTGTGTTGCACAAACCGGGAGGCTTTGCTGACCATCTTAAGCCAGCGCGGGTTTTTGGGGTCGGAGCTATTTCTTCGGTTTGGCTTTTCCGGACGGTTTGGCGGGCTTTTTGGCAGCCGGTTTTTTCGCGGGCATGTGGCACCTCCTTCCCTTCGGCATTAGAACGTGTACCGACTGACAGGGCGGGCCAAGATGGCTTGCAGCAAGAAAGCGATGAGTCAAAGATATTATATTCGCCGGGGCGGAAGAATTTCTCGGCCGGGGCGGTTGGACCGGAATTTATTTTTCCTTCCGGCGGCAGTGCGGCGGAATTGGGACGTGGATTGGGGCGAAATTGGGGTTGGCGGGGCGGGAATCCGACCGGCGCCCTGAATAAGATAAATCAAATCCCTCCTGCTTGATTTATTGTCAGCCCGCCCAGGGCTTTTCTTTTCGGTCGCCGCTCCGGGGCGGCACAGGCGGCGGGATTGGCGGATATAATACCGAGGGAGGTGAGAAGATGGCAGAAATGAAGCGCACGGTATTGATAGTCGAGCGGCTGCGCGACCCGGGTCAGGCGGCGAAAGTGGAGGCCTTGGTCCGTCAGGTTAAAGGCATCGCGGAAGCAAAAGTACAACTGCCGCGGATGGTCCATGTCACTTATGACAGCGGGCTGCTGTCACCGCAAAGAATTATGACTCTCATCGGCAACCTCGGTATCAAGACGGCAGAATCAACGTGAGGCGGTAAAGCGGAGGCGGGTGCTTCCAGCGAAATCTCAGAACGGTTCGTTCCGCACGGGATGTCGAGCCCTTTGCGACCGGCGGAAAAAGAAAAACTGGGGTGAGCGGTCACCCCAGTTTTCACACTATTTCAGGCTCAGTTGCCGATGAACATTTCCACAACCATCACTCCGGCCGGTTTCGCCGGGAAAACCCCGATCCCGACATGGGTGTAATGCGGTTCCATAATATGAGCACGATGACCCGGGCTCGTCATCAGCTGCGCATGGGCGCCGCCGACGCTGCCGGATTCGGCGATGTTCTCGCCGGCATAACGGAATTTGACGCCATTGGCATGCATCATTTCAAAAGGTGAGCCATAAGTCGGTGAGTTGTGGTCAAAATAATTCTTTTCTACCAAGTCTTGCGCCTTTAACCGGGCGAGATGGACGAGACGAAGGTCGGCCTGCAACGGGGCAAGGCCTTCCGAGGCCCGGGCCTTATTGATCAGACTGAGCAGATATTCTTCCTGAGCCGTGAGGTTGCTGACCGGCGTTTCCGGGGCAGGGTCGGCCGGCGGGCTTGGGGGGGTGGCCGGAGTCGTCGGAGTTGTCGGTTTTTCGGGAGCCGCCGGGGCGGACCAGTTCCGCGACAGGTTAATCACATTCCCGGATGTTCCCGGGATCGATCCCGTACCTTTTCCGGCGGAAGGCGCCGGCGTTCCGGGGGTACCGGGCGCGGCAGTGCCGGGCGTGCCGGTCGGAGGCCTGCTTGTTCCGGGGATACCGGGTGATGGTTTGGTCGTTCCGCCGCCCAGTTTAATCACTGTTCCAGTTTGGCTGCCGGCCAGACTGGGCGATGGCTTTGACAGGCTGGAACCGCCGCCCGGAGGCGAGGAGAGCCACCAGGCCGCTTCGGCCCCAGTTGAGAAGGTGGCGGTAAGTAGCAGAGTAAGCACGAGAAGGCCGGAAAGCAGGAATCTCTTTTTCATCAATTTTCCCCCTTTGCCATCATACCGCCCGGTGGCGATCAGCTCGCAACCGGCTGCGGCGTCGGCGGCGCGGGTAACGGCGCGGCGGCGGCAACCACCGGCCATTCCCTTTCCACGCTGACGAGGTTAGCTGTCGGGTTCGGGTTGAAAGAGTAGCCCGGCCGGCGGCACCGGCTTCACCCCGTAAATGGTTCCCCCGCTCCTACAAACAGGATTAAGCGTTTTTTCGCCATAGTTGGCTATAGTTTCTCTAATTTTATTCGATTGTGATAATCAGAGCAAGCGGCGAAGATGGCTTGAAGCGGCGTTAGACTTAATAGTGTTTACATAATTAAGCGGCGGGCGTTTTTTTTAACTTGTTCGCCTATTTGGATGAAAATGGCTGCCCGACCGCAAATAAGGGCAACTCCGGTATTTAAATGGTATGCTTGGTTCATACCAAGGCAGGCTCCGCTTGAATAACCTATTCTAGAAGCGTGGCAAAGCCAGCTTCACTAAAAGTACAGAAGAGGAAAGGGGGAAAAAGCAATGGATGATATGAAAATCATCGACGGGAAGGCTGGAGCAATCGGTCCGTGCCCTCCGAAGCCGAAGCCGAAGCCGGAAACAGAAACGGTATGTATCGAGGTCGTGAAAGTCTATGACTCCTGTTTCCAGTGCGAGTGTATCGAAGATTTGACCGTGACTCCGGAAGATGGGCAGCCGGCACCGGTATCGGTGCTCTCAGCCAATGCTGTTGTCTGCAGTTTTGACTGCGTGTTTGGGGAAGATCTGAACATTCCCGGCCTGCCCGGCCGACGGCGGATTACCTTTACGTGGGTTGTGGAAGTGACGATTGAATACCTTGCTACCGACGGCAGCACTCAGACGGTCGTCGCAACGTTCACCTTCACGAAGGATGTTCCGCTGTATGTGGCGCCTGGCTTTGAGAGTCTGATGTTCTGCAAGTTCTTCGCGAACTTCGAAATCCTGCGGATCAGAATCGTGAACGGCAGTATCGTCTTCGATCTGGGCATGAGCCTTCTGTTCAAGACAGCCGCCGATGTTCAGCTCCTCGTCCCGGCCTTTGGGTTCTGCGTGCCGCCGCGCTGCCGGGAAATCCCGACTGCTTGCGAAGATTTCATCTTCCGCTGCGAGACGGAGCCGCCGAATTTCAACCCGCCACAGCCGGAGCCAATCGAGAACGACGATTAACTCCGCAATTTCGCGACAGCCGCCTAACAGGCGGCTGTCGGTATTATAAGGCGAATGTTGGCGGAATGGGACGATAAAAATAGCAATAATTGGAAAGGAATTCCGCGGCCGGCCGCGGAATAGAAAAATAAAGGGCCAAGGTGCACTAAAATTCTCTTGCCGCACAGGCATCGTCTGGAGGTCGGTCTATGTTTGCCCGGAAATGCAACGCCTGCGGGAACACATCTTATTGCGCCGCGAATCTGGAGGAATGGGTTTGTCCGTACTGCGGGGAACCGGTGCCCCGGACTGATCCGGAGGAAGAAGGACTGAGGCCGGCCGTCCGGCATGAGGAGAGGTAAATCCTCTGGGAAACGTGAGGCAGATACTATTTTGCCGCCGTCCGGGACGACGGGCAGTGCTTTATTGGCGGCCGCAGTAAGAGATGGCCAAATGCGGCCGGCTTGGTCGGTTTGCTGTGCTCGGCGCAGCAGATCCGAGACGGATTTTTGGGATAAAAGCGGCGGCAATGATAATAAAATTGCCGCCAGATTAATAAAATACCTGCAGAACCCTGACTATCGATGCCGTCCGACGGAAGGCGAACCGTACGGTTTCGCCCACCCGTCCATCTCGCCAGGGTTCTGCAGGTAATATTTTATCCATTTGCTATTCATAATATTTACCCGGGCCGGGTGCGGTGACAGCGGGGTGGGGCGAATTGCCAAATATTCCGTTCTGATGTTCCGGCCGCAACGGCAATTAGCGGGTTGGTCGAATTTATTTTTCCCAGAATTGGCAATCCGGAAGGATTTGATGGCGGCGCCGGTGTATAGGTATAGGGTAAATAAACTGGGCTTGGCAAAGGGGAACGCGCGGAGCGCCCCGGAAAAATGAATAATGCTCTTGGATGAACTTCCGGGGAGAGACCTGGCAGCAGGCGCCGAAGGAGAAAGGTCTCCGCCAGCTATGCGAGTGACCGAAACTCTCAGGCAACAGTACCCGGCGGGGACAAGGCTCTGGAAAGTTCTGCACGGCCGGTTTTAGCCGCTGGAGACGCCGAAGGTGCAACCCGGTTGTCGGGGTTCGCCCGGGACCGGATTAATCTCTCAGGCTCAATAGACAGAGGGGAAAGTAGCTAGTATTATTTTCCTGTCTGTTTTTTTGTCGCCGGCCGGTACGGTGCCGGCCGGAATAAAAAGAGGCGGTAAGGCTAAAATACTGTTAGCGCGAAGGCCGCAAAGACGAAATTGCTTGATTGCCGCGGATTAATTAGAGTTCAGGTGTTGTGGCAGGGCCAGGTGTATTCGCCGGCAGGAAGCCGCCCGGGAAGATAAGCGGGCGGAGAGAATGGGCTGTTAAAGCAAGGGACAGCCGTTCAGATGACAGTACGGACAGAATGACGGCAGGGAGAGCATCCGAAAAGAAAGGCGAGGGACTGATGCGGGATGGATACGGTAATCACGAACAATCCTCTGGTGCGCGCAGGGGTGATGGCCTGTGATTTTGTACCGGAAGACACTCTCGCCGTGCTGCGGCAGGCCAGGGATATGATTCACCAGGGTTATCAACTCGCAGTCCATCCTTTGGCCGGCAATATCCGGCCGGAGCGGCTCCGGTATAAAACGCTCGTCCTGACCGGGCCGGAAGATAGATTGGATTTGCGATCACTGGAATTGATCGAAATGGCGATCGCCGCAGCCGGCCGGCAGCCCAAGGTGTCGGAGCAAGGAAGCGGTGGAATGGAAGCGGACTTGCAGTTGATTGATGCGGATATTCTGTACAACGCCAGGCCGGACATCTTCGTCAACGGCCGGCCGCGGCAGATGGGAGGAGCCGCGGAGAGAAAAGCAACGGGTTGGCAACAAAGTAATCATCTGGGGGGATGAGCCTGACTTCATTCCGCTGGGAAATGACAGTGAAAGGGGGTGAGGGAATGATTGAGGTGAATAAGGATAATTTTGCGACGGAGGTATTAGAGTCAAAGCTTCCGGTATTGGTAGATTTCTGGAGTCCCAGCTGAAGGGCCTGCATGCTGATAATGCCTCAGGTGGAGGCATTGGAGAAAAAATACGGCTGGAAAGCGAAATTTGCCAAAATAAATATTCAGACGAATCGGGATATCGCCGTCAGCCAGGGAGTCATGGGCCTGCCAGCTTTTCATATCTACCGGGACGGCGAGAAGGAGGCCGATGTGGCCGGCCGGGTAACGCCGGCAATATTGGAGGCGGAACTGGAAAAACTGACTGAGCCGGAAATTGCTGAGAAGATTTGATATTTCGGAAAGAAGTGCATTAAGGGAGGTGAGGCTGTGAAGCTGGAAATTGGGAACATCATAGTGGGTGATGTCCGGTTTGGCGCGGCGACGCATGTTGAGGACGGCGTCCTCTTCGTCAACAAAGAAGAATTGCTCTCGCGTATCGCCACAGATGAGAGAATCACCCGGGCGGATGTGGAAATCGCCAAGCCGGGGGAAAGCGTCCGGATTATGCCGGTCAAGGATGTGATCGAGCCGAGAGTCAAAGTCGTGGGCGAGGGTGGAATTTTTCCGGGGATGGCGGCCAAGGTTGCGGCGGTCGGCAGCGGCCGGACCCATGTCCTCAAAGGGGCGGCAATTGTGACAACGGGGAGAATCGTCGGCTTCCAGGAAGGAATAATTGACATGTCCGGACCGGGCGCGGAGCACACACCTTTTTCGGCAACGCGCAATATTGTCCTTGTCATCGAGCCGACGGAAGGACTGCCGCAACACGAACGCGAGGAGATCGTCCGAAGTGCGGGCTTGCGGGCAGCTGCTTACATAGGCGAGGCTGCCCGGAACGTGCAGCCTGATACGATAGAAACATATGAGCATTTGCCGCTGCCGGAGGCAATCGCGAAATATCCGGAACTGCCCCGGGTCGTCTATGTCTATATGCTGCAAAGCCAGGGGCTGCTGCATGATACATACGTCTACGGGGTGGACGCCAAGCGTATCCTGCCGACCCTGATCAGCCCGATAGAGGTGATGGACGGGGCGATTGTGAGCGGGAACTGCGTTTCCGCCTGCGATAAGAACACAACGTATCACCATCAGAACAACCCGCTGATTGAGGAATTGTACAAACAGCATGGTAAGGCGTTCAATTTCATCGGGGTGATCATCACCAATGAGAACGTTACTCTGGCCGACAAGGAACGTTCCTCCGACCGAACGGCCCGTCTGGCCGAATATCTGGGCGCGGCCGGGGCCATCATCACGGAAGAAGGCTTCGGTAATCCGGATACGGATTTGATTATGAACTGTATTAAACTGGAGAGCCGGGGGATCAAGACGGTCCTGCTCACGGACGAATATGCCGGCCGGGACGGAGCGTCCCAGTCATTGGCCGACGCGAGTCCGAAAGCTGACGCTGTCGTTACGGCCGGGAATGCGAATGAGATTATTGTTCTGCCGCCGATGGAGCGTGTAATCGGCTATCCGGAGACAGCAGAAGTGATTGCCGGCGGCTTTGACGGGAGTCTGCGGCCGGATGGCAGCATTGAAGCGGAAATTCAAGTGATTACCGGAGTGACGAATGAACTTGGCTTCAGCCGCATTTCCGCCCGCGGGGCCTGAGAGAAAGTGGCGGATATTTTCTGGCAAGGAGGGTGCATATGTTTAATGGGAAGAAAGTAATCGTCTTGGGCGACCGGGACGGAGTTCCCGGTCCGGCCATCGCGGAATGCGTTGAAACCGCCGGCGGTGAAGTGATTTTTGCCGTGACCGAGTGCTTTGTCTGAACGGCGGCAGGCGCGATGGACCTGGAGAATCAGGCGCGGGTGAAGGAATTGGCGGAAAAGCACGGCCCGGAAAATATCGTTGTTATTCTGGGCGGCGCGGAAGCGGAAACGGCCGGACTGACGGCCGAAACCGTCGCCAACGGCGACCCCACCTTTGCCGGTCCATTGGCCGGAGTCCAGTTGGGACTCAGCGTTTATCACATGCTGGAACCGGAAGTGAAAGAAGCGGTTGACCCGGCAGTATATGACGAGCAGGTCGGCATGATGGAAATGGTGCTTGATGTGGGCAAAATTGCCGCTGAGGTGAGAGGCATCCGGGAGCAGTATTCCAAGCATTAAACAGGGTAGTACTGCGAAAGGGGGGAAAAGAGTGAAACAGACGGACGGTCAGCTGCGCGTCGTTCATTATCTGAATCAGTTTTTTGGCCAGGTCGGCGGTGAGGATAAAGCCGGGACGGAACCTTTTGCCAGGGACGGCTCGGTCGGTCCGGGCATCGCTTTGCAGGCGGCTTTGGGGGAAGGCGCCGCGATTGTTGGCACCGTAATCTGCGGCGATTCTTATTTCAATGAAAACAGAGCAGCGGCCGAAGCTCGCATCCTGGAATTGATTGCCGCATGCCGGCCGGATGTATTGGTGGCCGGCCCGGCTTTCAACGCCGGGCGGTACGGCGTCGCCTGCGGGGCAGTGGCGGAGATGGCGCAGACGAAGCTCGGCATACCGGCGGTGACCGGGATGTTCGCCGAGAATCCGGGGCTGGATCTGTATCGAAAGAGCGTTTATATTGTTGAGACAACCGACTCCGCCGCCGGGATGCGCAAAGCAGTCCCGGTGCTGGCGGCCCTCGCCCGGAAGCTGGCCAAAGGTGAGATGCTCGGTTCGGCGGAGGAGGAAGGTATCTTCAGCCGGGGCATCAGGCAAAACTATGTGGCGGCGGAGCGGGGGGCCAGACGGGCGGTAGATATGCTTGTGGCTAAACTCGCCGGACGGGAATACCGAACGGAATATCCGATGCCAGAATTCGACCGGGTGCCGCCACAGCCGGCGGTAGCCGATATCCGGAAAGCAAAAATCGCCCTCGTCACTTCCGGCGGCATCGTCCCCCGTGGGAACCCGGACCGGATTGAGGCTTCGAGCGCCTCCAGATTCGGTAAGTACGACATCGCCGGAATGGATAGCTTGACTCCTCAGACGCACCAGACGGCACATGGCGGCTACGACCCGGTATACGCGAACGATGATCCGAACCGGGTCTTACCGGTTGACGCCTTGCGGGAACTGGAGCGGGGAGGGGAAATCGGCGAGCTGCACCGCTATTATTACTCCACGGTTGGGAATGGGACGTCGGTAGCGAATGCGCAGAAATTCGCCGCTGCCATTGGGCAGGAACTGACGACGGACGGGGTGCAGGCCGTTATCCTGACGTCGACATGAGGTACTTGCACTCGTTGCGGGGCAACGATGGTCAAGGAAATTGAACGGGCCGGTATTCCGGTCGCTCACGTCTGTACAGTTGTGCCGATTTCGATGACAGTGGGGGCAAACCGAATCGTCCCAGCGGTGGCCATACCGCATCCGCTGGGGAATCCGGCTCTTTCGCCGGCGGACGAGAAAGCAATGCGGAAACGGTTAGTGAAGAAAGCGCTGCAGTCGCTCCAAACGGAAGTGGAAGAACAGACGATTTTTGAGCAATAAACAAGTAAGCAGATGGGTAATAGCGGCAGCTATTGCCCATCTGCCCGATTTCCGACAAATTCAGCAGTACCCGGCTGACACGCCGGGCAGGGGGTGAAACGATGGATTTTCCGGTAGTGAAAGGAGCGAGTTATTCCCTGGTGCACGCCCCCGGTATCCTCCGGGTGGGCGGATCAACTCAGATGTTGGAAGAGACGAGAGGGACGGAGTCGGAATATTTGCGAAAACTGCCGGCACATTTGCGATCTTATGCCGAAGTTGTTGCCTACCCACCGAACCAGGTTTTCATCGGGGCGATGCCGCCCGAAGAACTGGCCGGTATCGAACGGCCCTGGTACAAAAACTGCAGCAATGAGGCCGGCCGTTTCGGGAAGTACGGGGAAATTATGCCGGAAGATGAGTTCTTCGGGCTGCTTAAATTGGCCGATTCCTTCGATCTGGTTTTTCTGGAGGAGAGTTTCGCGGCGGCAGCGGCGGAGAAACTGGCCGCCCATCCGCTGTTTGCCCATTACGACCGGAAGAAGCTTACGGCGGGAGTGAGTCAGGCGGAAGTGGACCGGGCGGTCAATGAGCAGCACGCCGTGCCGCTCCGGTGCGGCGACAAGGCGGTCGGCTATATCCGGCGAGCCCATGACCGGGATGACAACTTAAGTGCCCATATCATTCTTGAAAACACTGTGACCAAGTCTTCCGGGATGCTTGCACTCCTGCAGCTGATGGCCAATGCGGGGATTGAGCCGACCGCGATCGATTATATCATCGAGGCGTCAGAGGAAGCTTGCGGTGACATGAATCAGCGGGGCGGCGGCAATTTCGCCAAGGCCATCGGTGAGCTGGCCGGCTGCGTGGGCGCCACCGGATCTGACACACGTTCATTCTGCGCCGGGCCGGCGCATGCTCTCATCGAAGCGAGCGCGCTGGTCCAGGCCGGGATTTTCGAGAATGTCGTCGTCGTCGCCGGCGGGGCGGCGGCGAAGCTGGGCATGAACGGAAGAGATCATGTCGCCAAAGGACTGCCGATTCTGGAAGACGTTCTCGGGGCTTTTGCCGTACTGATCGGCAAAAACGACGGATTGAACCCGGTGCTGCGCACGGACTGCGTAGGACGGCATAAAATCGGTTCGGGCTCCTCGCCCCAGGCAGTCATGTCGGCGATTGTGACTGACCCTCTTGACAAGATCGGCTGGAAAATTACTGACATCGATAAATACGCGCCGGAAATGCAGAATCCGGAAATCACCGAGGCGGCCGGGGCCGGGGACGTGCCGAAAGCGAATTATAAAATGATCGCCGCCCTCGGCGTCAGGAAAGGCGATCTGACCCGCAGCGAGATAGAAGCTTTTGTACGGCAGCACGGCATAACCGGGTACGCGCCGACACAAGGGCATATACCTTCCGGGGTCCCCTTTATCGGACCGGCCCGGGACGCGATTTTGGCCGGACAAATGAACCGGGCGATGATTATCGGCAAGGGAAGTCTCTTTCTCGGCCGGATGACGAATCAGTTCGACGGAATTTCTCTGATTATCGAGAGAAACGTGGGAAGAACAACGCCGTCGGCCGGGGTTGCGAAAGAGGACGTCCGAAAAGTCGTCGCCGAGATGCTCCGCTCGTTTGCCGACACACTGCGGGATGAGCAGTGATCGGGCGGCGGGAGGTGGAAAGATGTTAAATGATAATCTGAAACGGATGCTGGGTGAGGTTCTGCGAGAAATGGCGGATACCGCCGCGGGCGGCTTTTCCGGCCCGAAACCACGTATTGGCGTGACCACGACCGGAAGCGAGCACGGGACGGCGGAAATTGTGCGGGGTGCCGAGATGGCGCAGAGGATGTGTCCTGACCTGGAAGTGATCCTAATCGGCCCCCGGGCGGAGAGTAATCTGAGTCAAATTCCGGCCGGCGACTGCCTGAGCGAAGAGCATCGGGTCATGGAAAAAGCTCTGGCTGATAAAACAGTAGATGCGGCCGTGACGATGCATTACAATTTCCCGATCGGAGTCGCCACGATTGGACGGGTGTTCACCCCGGGCCGCGGGCGGGAAATGTTCCTGGCGACGACGACCGGGACAATGGCCACCGACCGGGCCGAGGCGATGGTGCTTGGCGCCGTCGGCGGGATTATCGCCGCCAAGGCGTGCGGCAAATCAGACCCGACGGTGGGAATACTGAATGTGGATGGAGCGCGGCAGGCGGAACGCAGCTTGAGGAGCCTGCAGGCAGGCGGCTATCAATTCACATTTGCCGGGTCGCAGCGGGCCGACGGCGGGGCCTTCATGCGTGGGAACGACCTGCTGACGGGAACGCCGGATGTGATGGTTATGGATACGCTGACCGGGAATGTCATGATGAAAGTCCTTTCGGCTTATACGAGCGGCGGCGACTACGAGGCCAGCGGCTTTGGGTATGGACCGGGCATCGGTGAAGGCTATGAGCCGATCATTCTAATCCTGTCCCGCGCCTCCGGTGCGCCGGTGGTGGCCGGCGCCGTCCGCTACGCGGGCGACTTGGTCCGAGGGGACATGAAGGGAGTCGCGGCGAAGGAGTTCGCGGCGGTGCGGGCGGTCGGCTTGGGGCGGGCGGCAGAGAGCGGAAAACCGGAAGCGCCGACGGAAGCGGCGCCGCCGCCGGCGAAAACAGTGACGGAGGAAATTCCCGGCGTTGATATCCTGGAAATTGATGACGCCGTCCGGATCCTCTGGCGGCGGGGCATCTTCGCCACCACCGGGATGGGGTGCACCGGTCCGGTAATCATGGTCGCCGGCGAAGATAAGGAAAAGGCGAAGAAAGGTCTGCAGGAAAGCGGCTATCTCGGTTGACGGGCCGTAAGCCGGATTATTCGGAAAACCCTTGTGCAGGCAGGGGTTTTCTTGCTTATCCCGAACGTTTATAATAGTTTTATCGTCAAAGTTTGTGAGACACCTTTATTGTCCGCCTTTTAGGCAGGACAGGCGACAAACATCGCATCTGCTATCCGGCAAATCACGGAAAGACAAGGAGATGGTCTATTTTGGACACCCAGGTCGAGTCGGTTCGGCCGCAGGGAACAGATCTGGCCCAAAAAATGCTTTCTTATCGCTGGGCGGTTTTCGGCCTTTTGGCCACTGCGTACTTAATCGCTTATTTCCACCGTCTTTCCAACACGATGGTTGCCAACAACCTGGTCCGGGAATTCGGCATCAGTCCGGAAGCGCTAGGAATTCTCGGCTCGATGTATTTCTATCCTTACTCACTCATGCAAGTCCCGGCCGGGGTCCTCGCCGACAAAATCGGCGCCCGGAAACTGATGAGTATGATGTTCGCGGTTGCCGGACTGGGAGTTATTCTGTTCGGACTGGCGCCGCATTACGGCGTTGCTGTCTTCGGGCGTTTTCTGATCGGCTTGGGGCTCTCCTGCATTTATGTGCCAAGCGTCAAAGTGTTTTCCACATGGTTCCGGCGCAATGAGTTCGCCACGGTGAACGGCATGATGGTCTCCGCCGGGAATGTGGGCGGTCTGTTTGCTTCCGTCCCGTTCGCGATGCTGATTCTTACCGCCGGATGGCGCTGGTCCCTGGCCGGTATCGGAATTGTGACGGTGCTGCTGGCTGCCTTGATTTATCTGGTCGTCTATAACAATCCGAAAGAAAAGGGGCTCCCGTCCCTGGAGGAAATCGATAACGTTCCGGCAGCCCAACGATCGCAGAATAAGAATATCCCAGTCCTAGCCGGTTTGAAGACGGTGATCAGCAACCGTTATCTTTGGCCCATTGCCATTCGAGGTTTTACTAATTACGGGGTGAAGATGGGTTTCCAGAGCCTTTGGGCCGGCCCTTATCTTACGGAAATAGTGGGAATGCCCACAGTGGAAGCGGGCAGCGCGTTAATGGCTCTGGCCGTGGGGGCGGTTGTCAGTCCGCCGCTGGCTGGTTATCTGTCGGACAAGGTCCTGAAGTCCTGGAAGAGAATTGTCGTAATCGCGGCCGTACTCAGCACTCTGACTTGGGTGCCGCTCGCTTTCTTTCCGGATCGGCTGAATCCGTCGAATATTTTCATTCTTATGGCGCTGATGGGACTGGCCGGCGGTCTCGGCACGCCCAGCAACGCGATCGTGAAGGAACTATTCCCGCCGGAATTGACCGGGACGGCGAACGGGGTAAACAATTTTTTCGTCATGTTCGGCGGCGGTGTTTACACGATGCTTCTCGGCATTATTATCGGTTTTTTCGTGCCGGCTGGCGGTGATCTGACGCTGGAAGCGTTCCGGGCCGGGTTCCGATTTCTGTTCGGAAGCATGCTCATCGGAACGGTGGCGATTTGTTTCACGAAGGAAACGATGGAGCAGAAGAAGACGGCATAGAAGGAAAGGACGGAAAAGGAAGCCGCAATATTGTGGCTTCCTTTTTTACGGGCGGCTTTGGACATATCTTGCCGGCCGGAATTTCAACAGGCCAAGCATGGTGGCCGGGTCAAGTGGATGGGTGATTTGCCGTTGCGCAGTCATGGCCTTCTTTCTTGTCCAAGTCTTTCGGAGTAAGGGAAATATGTGCCCGGTGCCAGACGGCGCCGAAGGAAAGAATAAGGCGCAGGGATTGCGCCCGAACGCTCGCCAGGCCGGGCGAGCCGAGAATAAAAGGGAGCAGGCATCTCGGACGGCTTCTATTGCAGCCATTATCGTAAAAATTTTGGCCTGTGGATGGAAAAAACCGAGTATGAAGCGAGAACGATGCGGGAATGAATCTTATCCAAGGCATTGTGGTGTCTGGCAAAAGCTTGGAGGTCATGCGTTGATCCGGTTCAGCGGGGGAGTCCGTCACATCCCGTCCGCGGCTCCTCGCAGTGACACTGGCTCGGCTACGCGAGCAAAAGAACGGGAGTTGTGCTATGCGGTGGAGATGGCCGCTTCGCGGGAAAAGAGCCTGGCTCCTGCCACCAGCTTCATTGAAAGGGCTTGCAACACGGAGTGAGGTGCCTGCAGCGAAAGCCGGTGCCTGACGCCGGTTTGGAAAGGCTGCCGGGCCCGAACATTGGCGCAGAAGGAGCAAACGGCGGAGAAAAAAAGCCGCTGTCGATGGACAGCGGCTCCGGTTGCTTTGGTTTGCCGTTCTAGCAGGGGTAGACTTTCGCTTTCTCTTCACCTCTGAGAACGCGGAGAACGCCGAAAGCGAGGGATTCCATTTC
The DNA here is from genome assembly GCA_050943375.1 of bacterium. Taxonomy (GTDB): domain Bacteria; phylum Bacillota; class SLNR01; order SLNR01; family JBMNPB01; genus JBMNPB01. The sequence continues at coordinate 25,490 of JBMNPB010000016.1, read as the reverse complement.
TTTCTCGCCCGGGAAGACCATGATTGGGGCGATATATTTGACATAGCCGGAAACTTCATCGGTCAGCAGCTTGGAATGGGAGCAGCCGCCGGTGAGGACGATGGCGTCGACTTCGCCCTTGAGGACGGTGGAAAGAGCGCCGATGGCCTTGGCAATCTGATAGCACATGGCTTTGAAGGCGAGTTCGGCTTCTTTGTCGCCTTCTTTGACCCGCCGCTCCACTTCGCGCATGTCCTTGGTCCCGAGAAGCGCCTGGAGACCGCCGTTGCCAAGCATCATTTTAATCATTTCCCGCTCCGTGTATTTGCCGGAAAAGGCGAGACGGACCGCGGCGCCGACAGGGGGGCAGGCCCGCTCGGGAGTGAAGAGGCCGCCTTCGCCGATATTGACGTCGATAATCCGGCCTTTCTTGTGGGCGCCGATGGAGACCCCGCCACCGATATGAGCGACGACAAGGTTCAGTTCTTCATATTTTTTGCCGAGTTCTTTCGCCGCTTTGCGGGCGACTGCTTTGTGGTTCAGAGGATGGAAGCCGCTCCGGCGGGGCAGCTCCGGCCAGCCGGAAATCCGGGCAATATCTTCGAACTCGTCTACCGAAGTGGGGTCAACGGTAAAGGCGGGGATGCCGAGCTGTCGGGAGAGTTCATCGCCGATGAGGGGGCCGAGAACGGAAGCGTGGCCGCCGCCGGACGCCCGGATATCATCGAGCATCGTTTCGTTGATGGCGATAGTGCCGCTGGAGACGGGTTTCATGCCGCCGCCGCGACAGCTGACAGCGTCGATGCTGTCGAGGGTGATTCCTTTCGCATCAAGGAGTTTTAAGATGTAGCCCTTGCGCATTTCGTACTCATCAATAACGCGGGTGAAAGGGGCCAGATCTTCCGCCGAAAGATGGATGTTTTCCTGCATAATGAGTTCTTCATCGTCGTACACGGCAACCTTGGTGGAAGTGGAGCCCGGGTTGATGGCGAGTACTCTGTACTTTTTCTCCAAAGCTTTCCCTCCTTTATTTTTAAAAAAATGCAATAAGGGCAGCGAAAGACATACGGTATAAAATTTCGCCCCGCTCCGGCGGGTTTCCTCCCCGCCGGCGGAAAAGTGGGAAATTTTTGCCGCGGACGGCCGTTAAAAGGCAGCGGGGCTTGTCCGCTGCCTGATTCGACAGTTGTTTAATCCTCGAAAGCGCCGCTGGGATAAACGCGGGCTTTTTCCTCACCCCGCATCACGCGGAGCGCGCCCAGGGCGAGGGACTCCAGTTCGTTTTCGCCGGGGAAGACAAGAACCTTGTTAATGTAACGGCAATAATCTTTGATATAAGCGACGAAACGCTTGGAATGGGCAACGCCGCCGGTGACGACGAGGGCGTCGACTTCGCCGCGGAGGACGGAGTAGCAGGCGCCGATGGCTTTGGCCACATTGTAAGCCAAGGCGTGAAAAACAAGCTCAGCTTCCTTGTTACCTTCGTCAATCATCTTCTCGATATCGCGGATATCCTTAGTACCGAAGTAAGAATAGATGCCGCCCGTGCCCATCATGAGCTTGCGGACTTCTTCCTTCGTGTATTTGCCGCCGGTGCAAAGCTCGAACATGTCGAAAGCCTTGGGAGAAACCCGCTCCGGCGAGAAAAGAGTCCCTTCGACTTCGACGGCGCGGCCTTTTTTGTGGGCGCCGACGGAGATGCCGCCGCCGACGTGGGCGACGATGAAGTTGACGTCGAAATAAGTCTTGCCGAGTTCCTGCGCCGCTTTGCGGGCTACGGCCTTATGGTTCAGGGGGTGGAAACCGCCGACGCGAGTCGTGCCGCCGAGGCCGGTGACGCGGGCGACGTCGTCGAGTTCATCGACATTGACCGGATCGACGGTAAAAGCCGGAATATTCAACTGTTGCGCAAGGGCATAGGAAATCATCGGGCCGAGAAGGGAGGCGTGCTGAATCCGAGCGTTCCGGGTGTCCTCGACCATTGCGGCCGTGACGCGGAAGGTGCCGCTGGGGATCGGCTTCAGGCCGCCGCCGCGGCCGGAAACGGCATCGATGCTGTCAAGGGGGATGCCCATCTCCTCCAAGGTCCGCAGCACCGTTTTGAAACGGTACTCATATTCGTCGCGAACCATCTTGAACGGGGCGAGATCTTCACCGGTATGGGTGATATTCGTTTGTTTGACGAGTTCCTCGTTATCATAAACGGCAATTTTGGTGGATGTGGAGCCAGGATTAATGGAAACGATTCGAATCTTTTTTTTGTTCAAATACTTTCCCTCCTGAACAAATTATTGCATGTTATGCGCCAAGTAATAATATTTCTTGCTTGTCCGACAATATCCTGCTGGCCCGCAAAAATCCGGACCACCGGGTGCCGCGCGGTCTGCTGTCAACAGAAGGACGTTGTGCTATAATAAGGTTAGCGCATAATAAGTATTGGCTACGGAAGGCGGGAGAGATGATGGGGAAAACGGTGCGGACGGCTTGCCCCCGCAATTGTTACAGCACTTGCGGCATGCTGGCGGAAATCGAAGACGGCAAACTGGTCAGAGTGGCGGGCGACCCGGCAAATAAGGCGACCCACGGGCATCTTTGTCTGAAAGGGCTTGCTTACCCGCAGCGGGTGTACTCGCCAGACCGCCTCCTTTATCCGCTGCGCCGCAACGGACGACGGGGCGGGGGGAAGTGGCGGCGCATCTCGTGGGAAGAGGCGTACACGGAAATCACGATGCAGTTGCAGCGCATTAAAGCCGAATACGGACCGGCAGCCGTGCTTTATTACACATACAGCGGGGCGAGCGGGCTTTTGGCGGAAGCTTTTCCGCTTGCCTTTTGGCATCTGTACGGCGGATATACGGGAACGTTCGGGAGTCTTTGCTGGGCGGCGGGCCTGGAGGCGACGCGCCTCAGTTACGGGGAAAACAAACATTCCGCGCCGTGGGATCTGACCAATGCCAAGTTAATCATTGTCTGGGGCAAAAACCCGGCATCTACCAATATTCAGGAAATGGAGTATATCGAGGCGGCGGCGGAGAAAGGGGCGGAACTGGTCGTCATCGACGTGATGAAGACGCCGACGGCGGACAAGGCGGATATTTATCTCCAGCCGCGGCCAGGGACGGACGGGGCGCTGGCGCTGGGCCTTGCGAATGTCATCATTTCCCTCGGACTGCAGGACGAGGAGTTTATTGAACAGTGCACGACTGGTTTTGCCGCCTTCAAAGAGCTTGCGGCGCAATACCCGCCGGAGCGGACGGCAGCAATCACCGGCGTCGCGGCCAGAGATATCGTTGATTTGGCAGTACGTTACGCAAAGACAAAACCGGCGAACATCATCTTCGGCTACGGCCCGCAGCGGTTTTCAAACGGCGGGCAGACGGTCCGGGCAGCTTCTCTGCTGCCGGCTCTGACCGGGAATGTAGGGAAGCGGGGCGGGGGATGGACGTACGCTAATCTGCAAGGCTTTCTTCCCCATACGTTGCCGCTGCCACCGGTACCGGAACAAGTCCGGGTTTCCATTCCCATCGGCAAATTGGCGACGGGGCTGGCGGAAACGGACAACCCGCCGCTGAAATTCGGGTGGGTGCAGTGCGGTAATCCGGCGACTTGCAACCCGAACGCGGGCAAGGTCATCGAAGGGCTGAAAAAGCTGGATTTTCTCGTGGTGGTAGAACAATTCATGACAGACACGGCGGAACTAGCCGATATCATCCTGCCAGCCAAGACACTTTTTGAAGAGACGGATGTGGTGAGCGGTTATTGGCATTCCTACATCCAGATCCGGGATAAGGCGATTGAGTCGCCGGGCGAGGTGAAGCCGGAGACGCAGATCTTCCGGGAACTGGCGGCGCGAATGGGTTTTTCGTCCGAATATTTTCCGGTGGATACGGAGGCGGCGCTGGATAAGGTGCTCACCCAATGCCATCCCGATCTGTCGCTGGCGCGTCTGCGGGAAGGGCCGATAATTGCACCCTGGGCTCAGGAAATCGCCTGGTCGGACTATCGCTTTGCGACCCCCTCCGGGAAAATCGAGTTTTATGCCGCCGAGGCGAAAGAAAAATGGGGCGTCAATCCACTGCCCGATTTCACCGAACCGGTGGAAGGACCGGCGACGCCGGAACGGCAGAAGAAGTTCCCGCTGCAGCTGATGACGGCTCATCCGCGGCAACGTATTCACTCTCAATTCAATAATCTTGCCTGGATGGCAGAGATCAATCCGGAGCCGGAAATCATGCTGCATCCGAAAGACGCGGCGGCGCGGCAGATCGGGGATGGCGACCGGGTTCGCGTCTATAACGACCGGGGGGAACTCAGGCTGAAAGCGGTGCTCGACTGGGGCGTCCGGCCGGGTCTCGTCAATATTTATGAAGGCTGGTGGCTTAAGCAGGGCGGGTCGGTGAACCTGCTCTCCCAGGACCGGATGGCGGACATGGGAAATGGGACGGCGTTCCACGACTGCCTGGTCGAGGTTGTGAAATTATGAAGAATAAGAAACAACTGGGATTTATCATAGATTTGAATAAGTGCACCGGGTGTCAGTCCTGCGAAATCGCCTGCAAACAAGAAAACGGCGTCGCCGCCGGCATCCGCTGGCGGAAGGTCCACACGGTGAACCGGGAGCATTATCCGGCGGCGCCGACGTACCGCTTTTCTCTGGCGTGCAATCATTGCGACGAACCGGAATGCCGTCGCGTCTGTCCGGCCGGAGCGTATACAAAACGGCCGGAAGACGGCATTGTGCTGCATGATAAGGACAAATGTCTCGGCTGCCGTTATTGCACTTGGGCCTGCCCTTATGGAGCGCCGCAATATAATCCGGTGACGCGGAAAGCGGAGAAGTGTGATTTTTGTGCCCATCTGATTGACGCCGGGCGGGAACCGGCCTGTATACAGGCCTGCCCGACCGGAGCGCTGCAAATTGCCGACTGCGGCGGGGCGGCGGAACCGGCCTTGTCGGAAACGATTCCAGGTTTCCCGGCGGCGCGGACGCGGCCCGCGGTGCGCTTCAAAGTGTTGCGGCGAACCGGCGAATTCTTCCGGGAAGGGCGGTGACGTCAGGGATGGCGCGAAAAACCGGGACGGGATATAATTTGAGTGAATTTTTGCCGCTGGCCCTGTTCAGCGTGTTGGGTCCGGGCGTGGTTGGCGCTTTTGCCGTCTTGCAGATGACGGAGGCGCCACCGTCGGCCGGGGTAGGGGTGCTGGTGGCGGCGGGGCTCGCGATGGGAATCACTTTATCGCATTTGGGGCATCCGCAGCGATTTTACCGGGTGACGGGGAACATTTTCCGGTCCTGGCTTTCCCGGGAAGCGTTCCTGTTCGGTGGTTTCACCGGTCTTGCCGGACTGCATTGGCTGCTCCGCCAGATGGGAATCGCCCCGGCGGCAGCGTCTTTCTGCGCCGGGATGGCGACAGCGCTGGGGCTGCTCACCGTAGCGGCAACGGCCCGGGTCTACGCGATCCCGACCCGGCCGGCCTGGAGCCACTGGACAGGGCAGATATTGTTCGGTTTCACGTTGCTCACCCTCGGGCCGGTCCTGGCGGATACGTTTCTGCTGGCGGCTTTGCGACTGACGGCGACCACCGTTACGACGGCGGCTATCAGTTTTCCGGTCGCCTTGCTCCGGGCCGCGTTCCCTGCTCTGGGTGGTCTCATTTCCCTGCGGCGGTGGCAATATCTGCAGGCCGCCGGGGTGCTGGCGGCGCTGGGGATCGAGCGTTGGTACGGGGCGGTCATGGGAATGCGCCTGCTGCTGGGAGTGTTGCTGCCGGCGGCGTTGTTAATTTACGGGCTGGGCGCGGGACATTATCCGGTCTGGGCGGTGGCGCTGTCCGTCCTGGCCGGGGAAGTAACGGAGCGGCTTCTTTTCTTCCGGGCGGTCATCCCGGTCTCGGTGGAAGGGGAAATTGACCGGGTACGGCAGAAATATATGAAGATTCCGGCGGAGATGTGAAGCAGAAGCATATCCGAAAGGGTATGCTTTTCGGTTTTTGTCAGTGCCGGTCAGAAGGAGAAAGGCTGAGCGGGAACGAATTATGAGGGACAATGTCGGGGGAGGAGATAAATTGTCCGGAAAGAGAGTCGGAACAATCGTTCTCATTTGCCTTATGTTGCTGATCATGACTGGGTGCAGCCGGCCGGCCGCCACCGAGCCGCCGGAAACAACGCCGGAGGAGACGCCGGGAGAAGAACCGCCGGCGTCGGAAGAGCCGGAGCCGGAAGCGCCGACCCCGCCGGAGCGAACCACTCTCGGCGGCGTCAGCCTGGGGGACGACACAGCCCGGGTGCAGCTGATGTTGGGTAACAATTATGCGGAGGAAATTTTGCCGGAAGATCCTTTTTACAGTCAGGGCACGCGGATTTGGGCCTACCCGAAAGGGATCACGGTCACTTTCAGTCTGAAATCGGACCGGATGGTCCATCTGGAGGTGACGGCGGTGGATTGCGCGACAAATTTGGGCGTCCGGGTCGGTGACAGCGCGGCGGACGTCTTGGCGGAATACCGGACGGTTTATGAGGAATACGAAGGGTTGCACAGCGACGGAGCGATTCCCGGCTGGTTCCGGGTAGAAAACGGCGGGTTGCTGATATTTGACTTCGACCGGGAGGACGGGGCGCTGGCCAACAGCGACGTCGGAGCGGAGGCAGTAGTGGAGGCGATTGTGCTGGCGCAGGCCGCCGATTTCGACTGAGCGGAGAAAACACGACAAAAAATATGGGGAGCCGACCCGGGTGGGAAGATGCGGGCCGGCTTTTTTGTTAGCGGAATTGTCTGTTAAACTGCGGATGGCGGGTAGTAAGCGGAAGGACGGGGGTGGTTTGGGTCGGCGTCACACCAACCTCGTGTTGAAGTAATGACCACCCCGTCGCTTTACATCATCCCTTCAAAGAGAAAAATTAATCTCTGGCAGCGGCGTCCGAAACGGCACGGTCTGTTATGAAAACTCTGCTAAATTTGGGCCAGATTTGCTGTCAGAGCCGAAAATCATCTATGCTGACGGAGCGGCCCTGGACATGACTTGTTGGTTCCGGGTTTCAGCAGGCTAATCCGGTAGCTGGGCGAGTGGAGAAAAACGGAAAATGGGCCTTCCGGACAGCTTCCGCTTTTATTATTGCATTATTAGCGGCGGGTGGACGGAAAAGAAATAGGAAAAAGCGGGATGGGTTCGGGAAAGAAACCCGCTGCAGCTTTCGTCGTTTCCGCCAGGGATCTGAAAATTGCGGTTCCGTGACGCCGGATGAGATCACCTTGTCATTGTTTTCATCCTCACGCAATAATAATAGAGCGGCTCTTCGCGGTGACATTGGCTTTGCTGCGCAAGCAAAAGGCAGTCGGTGTTTGCCGCCGGCTGCCTTGACAATGGCTTGCTCCGGAAGTCACCTTCCCGAATCGGCAGCCGCCGTGACTGATTATTTTTCCGGATCCGGGCAAAATAATCCAAAGGAGGTGAGGGCGTGGGCAAGATTGTCTGCGTTTCTAATTGTATGCATCAGCGGGACGGGGAATGCACACTTGACTTCAATGCCATAACGCGGGATATGACATCGGTGCAATGTTTCCGGGTCAGGGAAGCGGTCGGGAAGGCGGCTGACGGCCGGGTCGGTAATGAGGAAGAAAAAGACGATGAGCCGCCTGCCCTGCGCGACGGCCCGGTCAACCCTTTCCTGCTCTGCCGGAACCGATGAGGCGGGTGCCGACGGAGTCGGCTGCGCTGTTCAATCAGATGAGGAGGGACAATTTTGATTCTGATCCTTTGGCTTTCGTTGTTCGCCAACGTCTTTTTTCTTCTGTACTATGCCAAGCTGCGGCTGAAATGAGGCACCGGCCCGCCGAGACCGGGAAACGAAAAGATTTTTGACCGGAATGGGGCAGGAGATTTTGCCGCGGGTGGGAACGTAATAGGAAATGCCGCCGTTGGGATAAGGAGGAGAAAGATGATTGAACTGGTGCACGTGTCAAAAAGTTATAACAAAGGCGCGATAAAAGCGGTGGACGATCTGACGCTCACGGCGCGGGACGGTGAGATTTTCGGCTTCCTCGGCCCGAACGGGGCGGGCAAGACGACGACCATCAAGATGATGGTGGGCTTGCTACGGCGGGACAGCGGAGAAATTCGCATCAACGGAAGAGATATTGAAAAGGAACCTATTCTGGTCAAGGAGTCAATTAGTTATGTCCCGGACAACCCGGAGGTGTATGAGCGGCTGACGGGAATTGAATATCTGAATTTCCTCGGCGACGTTTACCGGGTGCCGGGTTCGGTGCGGCGTGAGCGCATTGAGCGGTTATTGGAGATGTTTGAGCTGACCGGGGCGGTGAACGATCTCATCCAGAGCTATTCGCATGGGATGCGGCAAAAGCTGGTCCTCATCGGGGCACTGCTGCATGAACCGGATGTGTTCATTCTGGACGAACCGATGGTCGGTCTTGACCCGAAGTCCTCGAACAGCTTGAAGAAGTATATGCGGGAGCATTGCGATAAGGGGAACGTGGTTTTCTTCTCCACCCATGTCTTGGAGGTGGCGGAGCGGCTGTGCGACCGGATCGGTATCATCAGCCAGGGGAAACTGGCGGCCTGCGGGACGATGGATGAACTACGGGAGCACGCCCGGGATAAGGCGACACTGGAGAATATTTTCCTGGAGCTGACGGAAAGATGAGTCTGTACAAATTAATCTTTCTCCAGATGAAAGTCAATTTCGGGTTATCGGCGCTGGCCTGGTACCGGCAGCACGACCGGAAGAAGTTTCTCGGCAGCATCGGAATTATGCTGCTTATTCCGGTTAGCCTGGGACCGCTCATCTATTTATATCTGCAGATAGTCAAGGCGGCCTACACAGCTTTTCTGGCCTTGCGGCAGCCGCAGGCGGTCCTGACGCTGGGCTTGGTCGCAGCGGGCTTGCTGGTGGCCATGTTTGGGATCGCTTTTGTGATGTCGGCGTTTTATTTCAGTGATGACCTGAATTTTCTTGTCCCGCTGCCGCTGGTGCCACGGGATATCCTGGGCGCGAAATTTATCGTCGTTCTAATCAATAATTATCTTTTGATCTTGCCCTTTTATTTATCGGCGTTGTGGGTCTACGGCGTCAGCGGGACGCCGGAAGGACCGCTGTACTGGCTGACGGGGCTGCTGTTATTCCTGTTGTTGCCGGTCATCCCGCTCGCGCTGGTGACGATTTTCATCATTGTTTTCATGCGGGTGACGCATCTTTCCCGGCGGCGGGATTCGCTCCGGATTCTGGGGATGGTCCTGCTCCTAGTCTTAATCATGGGCTTCAATTATTTCTTGTCCCGGATCCCGGAAGGGAATGAAATAGAGTTTATCAAGAGCCTAATCGGCGAGCGGGCGGGAATGGTCAATTACATCGGGCGGGTGTTCCCGCCCGCGATAGCGGCGACGAATGCACTCGCCGGGGAAGGGAGCGAAGCGCTCGGCGGGCTAGTCTCTTTTCTGGGCATGAATGGCGCCGGCATCGTGCTGCTCGCTTATCTCGCAGATCGCTTCTTCTATCAGGGCCTCATCGGCGGGCAGGAAGTCTCGGCCCGGCGCAAAATATCAGCGGCAGCGCTGGGCCGGCGTCTGTCGCAGAGCACTTCGCCGCGGCGTGCAATTGCTGCCCGGGAGGTAAAAATCCTGCTCAGGACGCCGATTTACGCTTTCAATACGGTTTCGGTTCTGATTATTGTCCCGATCAGCTTTGTTTTTCCGCTGCTTGCCGGCGGCGGCACCGGGATGGAGACGATCTTAGGACTGCTCCGGTCGCCGGCCGGCAGTTTCTCCAGCATCCTCGGCGCCGCCGTTTTTATCGGGATGATGGCCATGTTTACGCCGGGCGCGTCGACGGCGTTTTCGCGGGAAGGGCGGCAGTTCTGGCTGTCCAAGGTTATACCGGTGGAGCCGGCGGAGCAGGTGAAGGCGAAGATGGCGTATTCTTTTTTCTTCGCTGCCTGGGCTTTGCCGTTAGTGGTGGCTTTTTCGCGGCTGGTGGCGAATTGGAGCGTGACGGAATTGGCAGTAGCGCTATTGCTGGGGCTGGCCATGAGTTTCCCGGCAATCAGCATCAGTCTGTTGATTGATTTGCTGCGGCCTTACCTAAATTGGGACAATCCGCAAAAGGCCATCAAACAGAATATGAATGTGCTGTTCGCGATGGTCGTGGGCGGCGGGGTGCTGGTACTGCTCTTCTTCGCAGGGCAAGGACTGCACAGGGCAGGCTGGAACGAATGGACAGTTTATGGATTGCTGCTGTTGTTGTCGGTTGTCGCTGGGTATGTACCGTACGCAGTGCTGCTACGGATCGCGGCGGCAAGGTATCAGATGGTTGGAGAATGAGGAAGGGCGGCCACCGGCCGCCCTCGGTTTTTGAGGCGCGGGGACGATTTATCCCGGACTTAGGGCCAGGCTGACGCGGAAGCCCGCCGCTCGTGTATATCAGCAGCTGAGAGACGGCGCATAAAATGGAAACGCTTGAATACCGGAGTAGCGGGTTTGACCAGTTTGCCGCGCTGCTCTCCGCTCATCAGGTATCCGATGCCATTTGCATTGGAATGGAATCTGCCGGCTGAACCTTTACGTTTATCTTTCCGGGCCGGCAAGTGAGTTGCATGTTATCTATTCCATACAAACTAAGGCCATGGGCAGCGAGGATAACCGGAAAGTCAAGATGATACAGCGGACTGCTGTTACATTGCCGCTGTCATCCGGATGGGCAATTCCTCCGGTGCCGTCGTCGGTGATGGTGGTCTGACCGAGCTGCGCCGGCTCTGCCGGCGCCGTGTTTGCCCGGTGGGCTCGGCGGGGATAGTAATAAAACAAGTCGTTAGCCTGTTGGACCGAGCCTTCCCGGAATACCCTATCTCTTTTCCGATATCTTCGGGGCCGCATTTTTGAGAAATCCTTCTTAAATACACTTCCCCGGAGGAGATTACGGCAGTCAGACTTATTCTCTGGCCAAATTCCCGGATCGATGATCCCGGGGCTGTTTGGGGACAGAGAAGGCCGAGCAGATTAAGACGGGCAACCAAATCCTGCTGCAAAAGAGTATTACGCCTCGTCTTCCTGTTCCAGCAGATGGTTATGCAGACAACTTTCGCGGAAGAACGGATTGCGAGACTGTGGCCGAAATCACTACTATCTATGTCAAGTGTGACTGTTGCCTCAATAAGTATTGAATGGATCGGCAGCATGTTTGGGGCAGCTATCTAGACGGGGATAGGGATACGTTTTAACAGTCCCAAGAAGTTCATGGCTTATGCTGATATCGATCCTGCGGTTCGGCAGTCGGGGAATTTTTGCGGGCAGAAAATTATATGCCAAGCTAGGGTCGGTATACTTAGGCAAAACAATCCGGAATGCAGCTGCAACTTCTCTCCGAAAGAACACCATCTTGCCTGCTTATTATGAAAAGAAGCGAGCCGATAGAAAGAAGTGTATGGCAGCAACCGAAACGGTCATCCATAAGTTGTGTGATGCCGTTTATGCTGTCCGCGGAACAAGAAGCCTTATGTCCCGCTTGTATGATATTTTAATAAAAGTTTCGTTTGTTCCGTTAACATTTGATAGCTGCTTGCGGAGACGCGGGATCGTGTGGAGCAACGGCAGAAGCCGGTGGTTCCCGGATGGTGCGGCAGCATCGCTTAAGGAAACGGCTAGCCGGCTTCCTTTGCTTTTGACTGTTGGGTTTTGCGCAGACTTGCCAGCATGCCGTGCCCGGCATTTGCATTTTTAATAGGGCAGGGAAGTGGCAGGCAATGGCGAATAGGACAAGTTATATTATCATCCGCCGCCGGGCGGCGGCGGGCGGGAGGCGGATAGAATGGCGAAGGCGGAAATCATGAAGGTAACGGATGAATATGCCGATTATCTGCGGGATGAGTCCCGCAGCGTCGGGCGGGCGGAGACGATCTCCTTCCCGGCCGGTGAGGCGGAGATTATTAATATATTGGCCCGAATCCGGGCGGCGGATTCAACCATCACGACGCAGGGAGCGCGCACCGGCATCGCGGCTGGGGCGGTGCCGGACGGCGGGCACATCTTGAATCTCAGCCGGATGAACCGGATTACCGGTCTGCACCGCGACGCGGCCGGAACTTTTTATGTCACAGTCCAGCCGGGCGTACTGCTCTCGGAAATGCGGCAGGCGGTGGCGGCGAAGGAGTTTGCCACGGATAGCTGGACGCCGGAAGCTATCGCTTGCCTGGATGAGTTCCGCGCGGCCGGGGCGTGGTTTTTACCTTCCGATCCAACCGAGACCTCGGCCTCGCTGGGTGGGATGGCCGCCTGCAACGCTTCGGGGGCTCGTTCTTTTCGGTACGGCCCGGTCCGGCCGTACATCGAGGCGCTGCGCGTCGTCCTCGGGGATGGGACGGCGCTGTCGCTGCAGCGGGGGCGGGAGAAGGCGGACGGGCGTGCCTTTTGCCTGCGGCAGGGTGACCGGGTGATCGCGGCGGGAAATCTCCCCGCCTACAATCTCCCGGCAGTTAAGAATGCGTCCGGGTATTACGCCGCCGACGACATGGAACTGATCGATCTGTTCATCGGGAGCGAAGGGACGTTGGGCATTATCACCGAAATGGAACTCCGCCTGCGGCCGGAGCCACCCCTGCGGTGGGGGATGACGGCCTTCTTTCCGGTCGAGGCGGCTGCAATTGCCTTCGTCCAGCAAGTGAGGGATATGCCGGAAGAGCAAAAACCGGTGGCAATCGAGTATTTCAACCACAGCGCCCTCGATCTGCTGCGTGAGCAGCGGGCGAACCCGGCGTTCGCCGGTATTCCGGAACTGCCGGCCGATTACCATACGGCCATCTATATTGAATTCCACGGCGACAACGAGGATGTTTTGATTGACGCCGTTGGGGAAACCTCCGAACTGCTTCTCGCCAGCGGCGGTGACGACGGGGCGACATGGATGGCGATGAGTGGCCGAGAAATGGAACAGCAGCATTTCTTCCGTCACGCTGTGCCGGAGACAGTAAACCTCCTGATTGACCGCCGCCGCCGCCGTGAGCCCAAGCTTACTAAGCTCGGCACCGACATGGCCGTCCCCGACGCCGCTCTCACCGCTGTCATGGATATGTATAACCGGGATCTCATGGCCTCAGGTTTGGAATCAGTCATGTTCGGCCATATCGGGAACAACCATATTCATGTGAATATCCTGCCGGTTACTTTGGAGGATTACCGCCGCGGGCGGGAACTGTACACGGCCTGGGCGCAGGAAATCATTGGACTTGGCGGTACTGTTTCGGCCGAGCACGGAGTGGGCAAACTCAAGGCCGCCTTGCTGCGGGAAATGTACGGGGAAGAGGGTATCGCTCAGATGAAGGCCGTGAAGGAGGCGCTCGACCCGGAATGGCGGCTGAACCGGGGGAATTTGTTCGGCCCGGAGCGGGAATAGCTGAGCAACGGTGTTTCCTGCCGCCGGTTTCCATTGCCGTTGTCTGCCAGGCTGAAGTGGGATGCCGCCATTTCCTTCATGCCGGTATCGCCCGGCTGTTGTCACTGCCAGGAGCCGGCGCTTCGCCGGCGTCGCGGCAGTCTCTTCCGCCTTGCCCTTTTTCCGGCGGCACCGCAATAGCGAAGGCGACCGGCTCATTCCGAGCCGGTCGTTTGTGTTATGCTCTGTCTCCGACGGTATTCCGTTTTCGGCGCCGCCGGATTTTTGCTGTGCGCGGACCAGTTTATCCGCTTCCATTCGTTACACGGTTGGATTATTCACCGCCGCGAGATTAACTTGATTGCGGTGCTAAAACAAGGGATGCGAACACCCAATACGCCGCCCGCCGGATGACCCGGCGGGTTTTTACCTGCCGCTGTTTAATTTTGCCGGACGGAACGGGTGACCGCTGTTCTACTCCGGCGGCGGCCTCAATATATTATCTGAAGGAAAGAAGGGACAAGTCGCGGTGGAGTTGCGGCCGGAAAGGGGTGGCGCTATGCGGCTTTCCGTTTTGTTTCGCGCGGCGAAACCCCGCCTGGCGCTGCCGGGGGCGGCGGTTGCCGGCAGCATGTGCGGCCTGTTAGCGGTCACCGGAGACTGGCGCGTCTTCGGGACGGTGCTGCTGATTGCCGGCGGCGTGGTATTGCATCGCCTGTACCGTTACGATCTATCGGCGCTGTTGTTCGACGGCCTGATCGTCCTGCTGCCGGTAATGGCTATCGTCGGGGGCGGCGGTTTTTCACTGAATATCGCCTTATCGGATGCGATGCTGCCGTTTGCTATCCTCGTTTGTCTCGCCGGAAAATGCGGGAGGCGGCGGGGCCTGGCCGGGGATTTCGGACTGCCGGCCGTTTACGGGTTTTGCCTTTTTCTTGCCGTCACGGCCAGCCTGTTTAAGAACCTGATCCTCTCCGGCACTTACGCGCCGGCCGGGGTTGTCAATCTGGTCAAGCTTCTGGTGAACATCGTCTACCTTCTCCTTTTCCAGACCTACTTCCGGCAGGAAAAATACCGCGAGCGCCTGCCTGCTGTCTGGGGCGGAACGGCAATGGTTTTTTCCGGTCTGGGTATCGCCGGGGTTGTCCTGTATTTTTTGGGGCGGCAGACCGGACTGACACTGGCGTACCGGCTGACGGGGACGGTGACCGACCCCAATCTGGCGGCCAGTTATCTCCTTGTTTCCCTTGGCTTCGCTCTGGCGGCTAACCGGCAGGCCGGCCGGCCGCTGCTGCGCCCGAATACCATTCTGCCCGGCGTCGCCCTTCTTCTCACCGCTTCGCGGGGGGGGAAACGCCGGCCTTGCCGCCGGCTGCCTTCTCCTTCTTGGTATCGACGCAGTGCGGCGGGAAAACAGCCGTCTGCTGAGGGTGACCATCGGCCTTACCGCCATCCTGATCATATTTGCTTTGGCCGGAGAGAAATTTGACCCCGGCCGGGTATTTCTGGATCGCCTCGCCGGCACTTTTAACCCAGCCGACAACGGCAGCCGCGGTCGGCTTTTGCTCTGGAAGGCCGCGCTCCGGTTGGGAATGCGGGAACCTCTGCTGGGGGTGGGGCCAATGCGATTTGCTCCGGCGGCCTCGGACCTGCTGGCCAGGGAGATAACGAATATTCCCCATAACACTTACTTGGGCGCCTTTGCCGAAACCGGCCTCTGCGGGCTGGCCGCCCTCATCTGGTTCCCGGTGCTGCTTGCCGCACGGCTCGGCCGCCGCGCACTCGGCGGCGACGCACCGGCGGCGCTATTGCTCTTTGCCCTGGGGGGAACGGCGGTCCAGGCGTTCACCATCAATGTGGAAAATATGCGTTTCCTCTGGCTGCTCCTGGCTTTTATCTATGTCCGAACTGAGCAGCCGGGGCCGGAAGGCGCGGTGGTCGGCTTTGGATATGGGGCGGCCGGCCGGGAGCGGTCCGGGTCGGCGCCGGGAGAGATGCGGCGATGATGAAAGTGCTGCTGATTGCGTCCGTTGCCTCGCATGTGCGCCACTTCCACCGCGAGTTTATCGCTCATCTGCAGCGCCGGGGGTGCGAAGTGCATCTCGCGGCGCGGTTTTCTGCCGCCGACAATTTCGTCGGGACGGGGGTCGTCTGCCATGAGATCGGCAGCGTGCGGACTCCCTATTCGCTGCGCAATATCCTGGTCCTGGTGCGGCTTGTCCGGCTGATGGCCCGGGAGCGTTTCGCTTTGGTCCATGTGCATACCCCGGTGGCGGCCCTGCTCGGGCGGATCGCCGCTTTGGCGACAGGCACGCGGCCGGTGCTGTACACTGTTCACGGCTTTCATTTCTACCGAGGCGCTCCGCTCCGGAACTGGCTCCTGTATTATCCGCCGGAATGGCTCCTGGCCAAGGCGACGGACGGGATTCTGGTCATGAATGAGGAAGACCGCGGGTGGGCGCGGCGCCTCGCCGGCCGGAGGACGGCGGTTCATTTCGTCCCCGGGGTGGGAATCGACATCGATAAATACGCCGCGCCGCCCGCCGGCGGGCCGGCCGGCGGGCGCAAGTATTCCACATTACTCACCGTGGCCGAACTGAACCGGAACAAGAATCACCGGCAGGCGCTCGCGGCGGTGCGTGAACTGACGGCCGCCGGAAACACCGGTATCCGCTATCTCATCGCCGGACAGGGGAAGGCTCTGGAAGGGCTGCAGTCGTACGTCCGGGCGGCGGGGCTCGGGCAGCAGGTTGTCTTCTTGGGTTACCGGGAGGATATTCCGGCTTTGCTGGCGGAGGCCGATATCTTCCTGCTCACTTCCCTGCGGGAAGGTCTGCCGCGCTGCCTCATGGAAGCGATGGCGGCGGGCAAGCCGGTTGTCGCCACCGCCGTCCGGGGCAGCCGGGACCTGATACGGGACGGAATAAACGGCTTTCTGGTGCCTCCCCACGACAGCACGGCGACGGCCGCGGCGCTGCGGCGGCTGCTGGCGGATGCGCCGCTGCGCGCGGAGTTCGGGGCAAGGGGGCGGGAAATGGTCAACCAATACCGGGTGGAAAACGTGATCGGCGAACTGGACCGGATCTATTCCCGGTATCTGGGGCTGGAATGAGGCGCCTTTTCTCTTCGGCCCGGCTTCCGGGCAAACCGGCGGGCGGCGAAATAAATGTAATAATATGGCAACGAAGCGATATATATTACTAATTTCAACGGGTATCGGTGCGTGAGGGGGGAGAACAGTGGAGGGCAAAACCGAACTGAGGGATATACTCCGGATTCTGCGCAGCCGCCTGTGGCTCATTGTCGTACTCACGGTCGGGGCGGCGGTGAGCAGCGGGCTGGCGAGCCACTATCTGCTGCCCCGGATTTACCGCTCTACCACGACGCTGCTGGTGCTCCGTCAGGAAACTCAAGCGCCGCTCGATTACACTTCGGTCCTCCTGAGCCGACAGCTCGTAAAGACTTATCGGCAGATAGCCCTGAGCCGGACAGTAACCGAAGCCGTGGCCCGGGAGCTGCAGCTTGATTTGCCGCCGGAGGCGGTCAGCCGCAAAATCAGAGTCGATGCCTTGGAAGATACGGAGATTATTCGGATTGAAGTGGAGGACACGAGTCCTACCCGGGCCCGGCTGATCGCCGACAAAACGGCCGATGTTTTTATCCGGCAGGTACGCCTGGTGGTGAATGCCGAGAATATTCAAGTGATTGATCCGGCTGTCGTCAACCGTATTCCGGTGAAGCCGCAGCTACGGATAAATATCCTGGCCGGGATGCTTCTCGGTCTGCTGGTGGGCGTGGCGGCGGTTTTCCTGCTGGAATATCTGGACAATTCGCTCAAAACGGCCGAGGATGTCTACGCTTGCCTGGAGTTGCCGGTACTCGGCACTATCCCTTGGATCAACGCCGCCCAAGAGCTGAAACAAGCCGGTTTGCCGGCAGTCGGGAGCGCCGCGCCGGTCCGGACAGAGGAGGGCATCCCCCATGAATAAACGAGACGGCGGCAGCCGCGACAAGCTGGTGTCGCGCTTCGCTCCCAAGTCGCCGGTCACCGAGGCTTATCGGATTCTCCGGATGAATCTGCAGTTTCTGAGCATTGATAACCCGATCCGGAGCGTCGTAGTCACCGGGGCCGGCCCGCAGGCCGGTAAAACGCTGACGACTGCCAACCTCGGGGTGGTGATAGCCGAGGCCGGGACCAGGGTGATTCTGGTGGACGGCGACCTGCGGAACCCGAGCCTGCATACTGTCTTCAGCCTTAAGAATGAGAAAGGGCTGACAAACGTTCTCATCGGGGAATGTGCGGTCGGCGAGGCACTCTGTCCAACCGGAGTCGCCAACCTCAGACTTCTGACGAGCGGGGCGCTGCCGCCCAATCCGGCGGAGCTGCTGAATTCACAACGGATGCGCCAGACCGTTGATGAGCTGAAGCGGAGGGGAGACTTTATCCTCTTTGACACGCCACCGGTGCCGGCTGTCGCTGACGCGGCTTTGATTGCTGCCTTGGTTGACGGGACTGTCATGGTGGTCGCGGCTGGAAAAACTCAGCCGGCCCAGGCCGAAAAGGCTAAGGAGATTCTCGAAAACGCCAAGGCAAGATTATTCGGCGTGGTGCTCAATCAGGTCAGGAGCAGCGGCCGTGACCTCGCTTACGCGTATTATTAATCTCAACGGAGACGCTGGCGGATAAGCAGACCGGAGGTGCTACATGGAAAACGTTCTTGTCTTCGGTACCGGGGGATGCGCCCGGGGCTTGATCGAGTGTATCGAATTTGAGGGAAAATACCGGATTGCCGGTCTCATCGACGACAACCGCGCCGCCGGATTTACCTTGTTCGGTTACCGGGTGCTCGGGGGAATTGCCGATCTGCGGCGGATCGGCATCGGACTGGGAATAATCGGGATCGGCGACAACTGGAACCGAAGATTGGTCGCCGAGGCGGTCGAAGCTGCCGCCCCCGGTTTCCGGTACATTACTATAATCAGTCCGCTGAGCCGGGTGCACAAGCGGGAGGTGGAAATCGGCGAAGGGACGCTTGTCGCCGCCTTTTCCTACCTGGACAGCAGCATCAACATTGGCAGGCACTGCATCATCGACACATCGTCCATGGTCAGCCACGACACCAAAATCGGCGATTTTGTCAATCTCCACCCGAAAGCGACTATCTGCGGCACGGTGCGAGTCGGGGAATGTTCCACTCTGTCCGTCGGAACCAATGTTATTCAGGGAGTCACCATCGGGGAGCACACGGTGATCGGGGCCGGGTCGACGGTGGTGCAGGATATCCCGGCTTATTCCGTCGCCTACGGGGTGCCCTGCCGGGTGGTCAGGCAGCGCCAGGCCGGCGAAGCATATCTTTAAGCCGTCGGCGCGCGGCGGGTTTATTGGCTGGCAACGGCATCCGGCGGAAGGAAAGGAAGGCGGTTAAATGGAGGATTGTCTGATCATCGGGGCCGGGGATCATGCCCGGTCGGTCATCAATATTATCGAATTGGAAGGGCGGTACCGGATTGCGGGATTGGTCGACGATCACCTGCCGGTCGGGGCAGCGGTGTTCGGTTACGAGGTGCTGAGCCGTCCGGAGGCGATCGCGACGCTGCCCATAGCGCACGGCATCGTCTGTATCGGCGACAATTGGCTGCGCAGCCTGCTGGTCAGCCGCGTCAGGGAACTGCGGCCGGATTTCCGGTTTATCACCGCCATTCACCCCGGCAGTACAATCAACCGGCGGGTTGGGGAAATCGGGGCCGGAACAAAGATCTTTCAAGGCGCTGTCATTGAGCATGCCGCCCGGATCGGCGAACACTGCCTAATCAATCCGCTGACTCTGGTCGGTCACGACAGCGACATCGGGAATTTCGTCAATGTCCATCCGGGTGTAAACATCTGCGGTGATGTCCGGATCGGCTCCTTCAGCACGCTGGCCGTGGGCGTCAACGTCATCAACGGGGTCAGAATCGGCGAGCATACGGTCATCGGCGCCGGCTCAACAGTAGTCAAGGACATCGGCTCTTACACTGTCGCCTTCGGGACTCCGTGCAAGCCGGTCCGAGAGCGGAAAGCGGGCGAAGCATATTTGTAGTTAGCGCCGCACAGTGATGAGCGCTGGACAGAGCGGAGCATGCTGAGCTGCTCAGCCATAGAATAAGACAGGCGGTGAAGAAGATGTCCGGCAGGCTGATGCTTAAAGGATTTCTCGATTATTTGGGCAGCGCAATCCTGATTTGCTTGCTGCTACCGGTTTTCCTCCTTATTACCGCCATTATCATGGCGGAAGACGGCCGGCCGGTTCTGTTCGTGCAGGAAAGAGCCGGGCGGTACGGGCGGCCGTTCCGGATTTTTAAATTCCGCACCATGGTGCCGAATGCCGTGAGCCGGAGGGGCGGGTACGGAGTCAGCCGGGACGACGACCGGATCACCCGGGTCGGCCGCTACCTGCGGGACTGGAGCCTCGACGAATTGCCGCAGCTGTTCAATATCCTGAAAGGGGAGATGAGTTTTATCGGCCCGCGGCCGACGCTGCTGTACCAGGTCGAGCAGTATTCGGAAGAGCAGCGCAAACGGCTGCGGATGAAGCCGGGCATTACCGGACTGGCGCAGGTCAGCGGCCGCAACAGTCTCAGTTGGCCGGAAAAGATCCGTTATGATATTTTTTATGTGGAAAATTTCACTCTGGGGCTGGACTGTCGGATTCTGCTGGAAACGGTCCGGATCGTTCTGTCCCGGCGGGGAACTTACCGCGAAAACGAGGCCGGCGGCCGAAATTAGTCTCTTATGCGGGAGGTGTCGGATTAATGCGCGTGCCTTTGGCGAAACCGGAAATCACGCCGGAGGATATTGACGAAATCAATGCGGTCCTCCGGACGGACTGCCTGAGCATCGGTCCCCGGGTCGAAGCTTTCGAAGCGGCGTTTTGCGCCTATCTCGGGGTTGCTCACGCTGTCGCGGTCAACAGCGGAACGAGCGGTCTCCATGTGCTCGTCCGGGCCTTGGATATCGGACCGGGCGACGAGGTGATTACCACCCCGTTCAGCTTCGTTGCCTCCACCAACTGTATTTTGTTCGAAAGAGCGACTCCGGTGTTCGCGGATATTGATCCTTTTACCCTGAACATCGATATTGACGGTATTGCAGCCGCCATCACGGAGCGGACGAAAATGCTCCTGCCGGTGGACGTCTTCGGCCATCCCCTGCCGCTGCCGCGCCTGCGGGAGATCGCCGCCCGGCACGGCCTGAAGATTGTCGAGGATGCCTGCGAGGCGCTCGGTTCGGAATACGCCGGCGTCAAAGCGGGAACGGCGGCCGACGGGGCGGTTTTCGCCTTCTACCCGAACAAGCAGATTACTACCGCCGAAGGCGGGATGATTGTGACCAACGATGCCGCCCTGGCGGAGCTGTGCCGCAGTCTGCGCAGCCAGGGCCGGGGGGGCGGACGGGTCCTGGCTGTACCACGAGCGGATGGGTTACAATTACCGTCTGAGCGAACTGCACGCCGCTCTCGGTCTGACCCAGCTGCGCCGAATTGACGCCATTGTCGCCCGGCGGGAGAGGATTGCCGAGTCTTACGCCGGATTCCTGCGGGGGATTCCCGGCGTCACTTTGCCGCAGGCCGCCCCGGAAGTCACCCGGATGAGCTGGTTCGTCTACGTCATCCGGCTGGATGAAGGGATTAACCGGGACCGGGTCATGGAATACCTGCGGGCGGCGGGGGTGGAGTGCAAACCATATTTCACTCCCATCCATCTGCAGCCCTATCTGCGGCGGGAATACGGCTTCCGGGCGGGAGACTTTCCCCGGGCCGAAGCAGCCGGCCGGGCGTGCCTGGCGCTGCCGTTTTTCAATACCCTGACGGAGACCGAGATGGAGTATGTGGCGGAGAAACTGAGCGAGGCCGTCGCCGTTGCTACTGTCTGAGGTGCCCTGTTTTGGGCTGGCGCGGAGGGAAGTTGTCCCGGCGGCGGGGATAGGAAGAGGGAAATGTCTTTACCGGTTCAAAAAATTTTACCACATTTCTGCCGGCTCCGGGGGCGCCCGGTCCGGCCTAATGTCCTGCCGCTGCTCCGGGACGGCGCCCTGTTGACTTTTTCTTTCTGGGGGGCGCTGCAGCTCCGCTTCGACGGCGCCGTGCCGGGGGAATACCGGCAGGTTCTGGCCGGGGAGCTGGTTGCGGTGCTGGCGGTTAAGCTGGTCGGATTTTTCGTCGGCGGTCTTTACCGGGTTCTATGGAAATACGCCGGAATTAGGGAACTGCTGCAAATAGTTTTGACTGTTACCGGAGCCAATGCGGCGGTCTGGGCGTATTTTGTGCTGCGGGGGGTCAGCCTGCCGCGAAGCGTCTACATCCTGGCCGCCCTATTTGATATCCTTCTCCTGGGCGGGGCCAGGTTCAGCCGGCGGCTGGCAGATTTCTTTTCCGACATCACGCCGCCCGGCCGCATTACCCGGACCATGATCGTCGGGGGCGGGGATGCCGGGGTGATGGTAATCAAAGAACTGCAGCACCACCGGCAATTGGGCCGCCGGCCGATCGTAGTCGTCGACGACGACCGGAGGAAGCTCGGACTCCGCCTGTGCGGCGTCCCGGTGCTCGGGCGGCGCGACGATATCGTACGTCTGGCTGCCGCTTTGCGCATTGATGAGATCATTATTGCCATTCCTTCCGCTTTGCCGGAGACGCTGCGACCGATTATTGCGGCCTGCCGGGCGACGAACTGTCGCCTGAGTATCGTCCCGGGCCTTTATGAACTGATCGGCGGAAAGGTGACTCTCCGGGACCTGCGGGAAGTCCGCCCGGAAGATCTGCTCGGCCGGGAAGAAGTCATTCTCGACACCGCTCCGATCTGCGGCTATCTGGCCGGCAAGCGGATCATGGTTACCGGCGGCGGCGGCTCCATCGGCTCGGAACTGTGCCGGCAGGTGGCCGGCTATCAACCGGAAGAACTGATCATTCTCGATATTTTCGAGAATTCCGTCTTTGATCTGGAGAACGAAATGCGGCAGCGTTATCCCGGGCTGAAGCTGAGGGCAGTCATTGTTTCGGTGGCCGATGCCGCGGGCATCGGTGAGGCGGTCGCCAACCTGCGGCCCGACGTCATTTTTCACGCCGCCGCCCATAAACACGTACCGCTGATGGAGGCGAACCCGAAAGAGGCCGTTCGGAACAATGTCTTCGGCACCTATTATACGGCGCGGGCGGCCGATCGGAGCCGGGGCGGCAAGTTCGTCCTTGTTTCCACCGACAAGGCCGTGAACCCGCGCAGCATCATGGGCATGACCAAGAAACTCGGCGAAAACATCATCGGTTCCTTCAGCCGGGTCAGCCGGACCCGGTTTGCGGCTGTTCGTTTCGGCAACGTCCTCGGCAGCAACGGGAGTGTCGTGCCTGTTTTTCAGCGGCAGATCGCGAACGGCGGACCGGTGACGGTAACACACCCCGAGGCCACCCGCTATTTCATGACCATAGCGGAGGCGGCCCGGCTCATTATCCAGGCGGGCGCTATGGCGGCCGGCGGGGAAATATTCGTGCTTGACATGGGCCGGCCGGTCCCCATCCTCACCCTGGCGGAATCGCTCATTCGTCTGAACCGGCTGGAGCCTTACCGAGATATCCCGATCGTCTTTTCCGGCCTGCGCCCGGGCGAGAAACTGAGCGAGGATTTATTTCCGGCCGGGGAGAAGGTTACCGCGACCGGATATCCCAAGATCACCAAAACGGAACCGGTTTTTCCGGAACTGCCGGCAGTGGAGGAGCAGCTGGCGGCGCTGGCAAGACGGCTGAACACCGCCGGAGACGAAGAACTGTTGGCCTATCTCGGCACCCTTTTCCCTTCCTGCCAAACTGACGCCGGTGCTCCCATAAAGTCCGACGCGGTGCTGTGACGAAAAGTGCCGGGCGGCACTTTTGCCATACTTCCGGGTATAACGGCGCCACCAAATCTGACCGCCAATCCGTCCCCAATATCACCGGCGCCGCGGCAATCTCCTGCTTCGCGTTCCGCCCCCTGTCTTGCTACCCCGCATCCCGAGCCCTCCCCACTGAAATAACACAGCCTGACACTTACCTGTCAGGCTGCTATACGATATTTATAATAACGGCTTACCTGTACCAACGGCACCAAACAGCGAACCACCAATTCCCCACCGGAAAGGAACTGATTGTGCTGATGATCACTGCTACTCCCGTCAAATTTCTGACCTGGAACAGCCGGCACGGCGGCAAGAAATCGGCAATTGCCGGCATTGTCCAGCACCTGCACGAATTTAAGTTTGCGGATTTGAAATTACGGGCCACGAATGACGAAGCAGTTTACGATGAGTACCGGTACTATCGCTCCGAAGAAGGTCAGGCGCAGATGGGTGAAAATGTGGTTGTTGCGGAAGCGCGCCGGACTTGTCAATAAAAGTGCGGAAGTCAGGCAGTACCAAGATCGACAGATATCCGGAGAAAGGCAAAATCTTCCCATACAACTATGATTGCGGCGACGAGTGAAAGCATACGGTGGAGTATTGAACGTTGCGGAGGAGATTACCCGGTTGGTTATACGCGGGTGTTTGAAGAGAAAGGGAACTGCTCGCCGGAGGACTGGGACGGCGTATTTGGGTATGATGAGTTCCTGGAGGCATGGAACGATCCCGGTCATCCCGGACACGCGGAGATGCGCGAATGGGGCAAGAGCAGGGAAACGGCAATTACGATATGAATGCATGAAGCTGAAAAAAGCGTGAACTACTGTGCAGTCGGCCGCAAGCGCGGCAAGAGCACAATTTATGCTGGTGCCCCACCGGCATGCCAGCAACCGCTGGCTGCGTTTGAATAAAACCGGTCAGCGCCGGATAAATGAATTGGCGCAAACTGACCCCCTCCCGTGCTCCGTTGGGTGCAACGGGAGGGGATTTTAACTTATCCGCGGAACCGGTTGACAGGAATTAGTCCCTGATCCGCACAATCGCTTCCACTTCCACTGGCACTCGGAAAGGCAGCACATTCGTTCCCACGGCGGAGCGGGCGTGCCGGCCTTTTTCACCGAACACCTCGTTCAGCAGATCGGAAGTACCGTTGATGACGGACGGCTGGGCGAAGAAATCGTCGGTGCTGGCGACAAAGCCCAGCAGCTTGACGATTTGCTCGACCCGGTCCAGATCTCCCAGTTCCCGCTTGAGAGTGGCAAGGAGGCTCAGGCCCGCCTCCCGGGCGGCGGCGTATCCCTGCTCCACAGTCAGATTCTCGCCGAGGCGTCCGGTGACGGTGGCCTTGCCGTCTTTGAGGGGGCCGGCGCCGGACAGGAAGAGAAGATCGCCCTCGCGCTGCACACTCACATAATGCGCCATTGGGGGATGCTGCTCCGGCAGTTCGATGCCCAGTTCCGCGAGTCGTTGTTCAATTATCGCCATTTTGTTTCCTCCTTATTTATTTTTCGCTTTCTCTCCTTCAAAGTGTCCGGCATTTCCGGATGACTGCGCACAGGCGGTCGATGTCGCTCCGGTCGTTGAAATAATGGAGACTGATGCGAATCGCACTGTCCGCGTCGTATTCGGCGCCGTCCCGGGTCTGGGCGAAGACGCCGTTTGCCAGCAGTTTTTCGTTCGTCACCTCCAGGGCGTCGTCCAATTGGACAAAGGTGATGGAGGAACGATTTTTCCGCTCGTATTTTGCCCAGATTCCCGCGCCGGGGATTTTTTCAATCTCTGCCCAGAGATAATCCGTCAGATCCAGGACGTATTCCTCGATCGTTTCGGCGCCGAGGGCGAGGTAATGCGCCGCGACCAGGCCCAGGGCGCAAATGCCGGCCGCGTTTGGATAGCCGAGTTCATACCGGCCGGCGTCTTCCCGCAGTCGGAGCCGTTCCTTATCCGAATTAAACCTCTCATTGTCCGACATCCAGCCGGCCCCCCGCTGCCGGAGGACACCGCGCATCTCTTGGCTCACACAGGCAAAGCCCGTGCCGCAGTAATGCATCATCCATTTGTAGTCGTTGCCCACCAGGAAATCGATGCGCATTTTCGCCACTTCCACGGGCAGGACGCCGATGGCCTGCACGCCGTCGACGGCGAGATAAATGCCGTGCTCCCGACAGAAAGCGCCGATGGGTGCGAGATCCTGCCGGAAGCCGGTTCGGCTCTCGACCAGACTCAGGG
>JBMNPB010000015.1:0-48574 GCA_050943375.1 bacterium | reverse complement strand
ACCGGCCGGGTCCAGAACTGGGGACAGATCCTCTTACAGCTTTCGGTCTTCTTCCCAGATAAGGTGAAATCATCCCTATCCTGATCTTTACCGGGACGGTGAAAGCACAAAACTATTTACAGACCCCATTATTATCGTTCCTCAGTGACCTCAGCGCAACGGCACCCGATTACCCATACGCTTCCTTATTTGTTTAACAGTTTGGTATTTCCAATCATATTGTGTGTATTGCCGCTTGTCTACAAGTCTCTAAGTTTATACTTTTCTTGATAAGTTTCCACTTTAAATACCGCATAACTCCAAAAATATAGGTTGCAGGAATATTTTTGCAATTTATGGGTGATTCACCAAAAGACTTTTGGAATATGGATGTAGCCAACGATTTTGATGTTCATCAATAATCCGTCTAGCTGCAGTCAAATAAGCTTGCGCTAGTTTTTTTTCAGCATCATGGCAATCGCTGCTGGCTTCCGAACCCCATAAAAACAAAGCCGCCGGAACGGCGGCTTATTTCTTAACCTGGACGGCCAGCAGTTTCCCGTTTTTCATCGTGACTTTCGCGGTGCGGCCGAGCAGTTCATTGCTCAGCCCCCGGGTATCGCCAGCATATAAGGTTTCAGCGTGCAACGGGTACTTCAGCGCCTCGGTCGTCACTCCTTCCGCCCGCGGCGTCAGGGCGAACAGGGATAGGTAGTCGCCGGCTTTGCCGCTGACGGCGAGTTCCCGGTCAAAGACGCGGATGGTGTGGGTCGCGTCGACGATTTGCGCCTTGATGCCTTTTTCGCACAATTTGGCCAGCAGGGCGACGTTGCCGAAAGCATGATCGAAACGCCGGCCGAGGGCCCCGATGATCGTCACCAGGGAAGGCTTCAGCTCCGCCGCGGTGTCCAAGGCGAGCTGCAGATCGGACTCGTCTTTTTCGGCCGGGAAGGTCTGGAAACGGCAGCCCTGCTGTCGGTAATGCTCCTTGACTTCCGGCGCGATGGAGTCCAGGTCGCCGACGATCAGGTCAGGCCGCAGGCCCATCCGATAGGCGTGATTCGTGCCCCCGTCGACGCTGATAATATAGTCGCTGGCCGCGACGGCCAGCAGATAAGCCGAGTAATCATCCATGGCCCCGTTAACAATGATCAGCACTTGGGAACCGCTCATAACATCACCCGCTTTTTATGTATTCCGGTTCTTTCCTCACCAATATTTTACTATATCTTGTCCGGGCTGCCAAGCGGGGAAGCTATGGCGCGGAAAGGGAAAACGGCCGGGGCGGGAGAATTATTACGGCAGAGGCAAATATTACTCCGGCGGTATGGGAGGGTTCGATATGGAGGGCGGAAGAAAAATGGAGAAAGTGTTTTACACTCTTGTTATTGCCGGCGTCGGCGGCTACATCGGTCTGAAGCTGAGAATTCCGGCCGGAGCGATGGTAGGCGCGATGCTGGCCGTGGGAACGGCCAATCTCCTCGGCTTCAGCGGTCAAATTCCCCGGGATTTCCGGACGGTCGCCCAGATTTGTATCGGCGGTATCGTCGGACTCAATATCACCCGGGAAACGATGGCGGGGCTGAAGGCTCTGGCGTTGCCGGCGGCGGTATTAGCAATTTCGATGATCGGCTTCGGCCTCCTGGCCGGCTACATCATATCCCGGGTGTCGGATATGGACATTATCACCGCATTTTTCAGCAGTTCGCCGGGGGGAATGACGGAGATGACGTTGATGGCCGAGTCGGCCGGCGGGGACGCCCCGCAGGTTGCGCTCATGCAACTGGCGCGGATGCTGAGCATCGTCACTTTCCTGCCGCTCCTGATCAAATGGGCGCTTCGGATGCGGGCGTAAAATAGAAGATTTGGCAAGAAAGACGGCCGGCTCCCCGCTTGGGAAGCCGGCTTTGCTTATCGCGGCAGTGTCAGAGTGGCAATCTCGGACAGGTCGGTGAGATTGTTCGCCTTGATCTTACCCTGAGACAGCGTGTATAAGACGTCGCCGATGTAAATGATGCGCTCTACAGCCAGGTCGCCGTAATATCCGCCGTAGCCGGACTTTTGATAGTCGTCGGCAGCCAGATGCGTTATTCTTCCCTCTAGGTCAAAACCGTTCTCCAAATCAAGGTTGTAAACATAGGCGCCCTGGAAGGCGAATTCGCCGTACTGCGGAAACCCGTAATCGCTCTCGACCGGGTTTTTGATTTCCAAGACAGTCACCGGGAAAGCGAGCAGGGACTTTTCCTTGTCGAAAAGGAGTGCCTTATGGTTGTGCAGCAGTTCCGAGTCGGTACCCCGGTCGCCGATGATTTCCTTAAACAGCTCTTTCGGCCGGGTGACGTCGGTGACGTCAAAGACGGCTAATTTCATTCCCTGATAGAACGCCATCGTTCCCGTCTCCCTGCCTTCCCAGTCCTTCTGGGACAACTCGATCGTATCTTTGCCGAAGCCGATGAGATGGTTTTCATCGTATGGATGGAGATAATCGCTGTAGCCGGGAATTTTCAGGGCGCCGAGGATGGCGGGGGCGGCCGGGTCTTTTAGGTCGATGACGAAAAGGGGATCGACGTTCTTGAACGTCACCACATATCCCCGATCCCCCAGGAAGCGGACGGAATAAATCCTTTCCCCGGGCGCGATATCCTCGATTTTGCCGGTTATGTCCATGGCGCTATCGAGAATGTAAACGTTGTTGGTGGAGACTGTTTCGTCCCCGAGGCGTTTGTGGCCGGTGGTGGCAATCCGGAAATGGCCGGCGTGTTCGTCCATCGAGAATTGATTTAGGATGGTGCCGGGAACTTCCCCCTGGCCGCGGTGCCTGACGCTGCCGTTGTCGAGGGCGAATTTGTAGACGCCCGTCGTGACTTGGGCCGGACGGTAGACGGCGATGCTGTTTTCGGCCGGCATGATTTCTTTCTCCGGCGCCTTGTATTGGGTCACGGCCACGTACAAACTGTCGGGGGAAGCGTAAATGTTCTGGCCGGAGCCTAGATAGGCGGATACTGCCATTTCTGACTCCGGCTCCGCCAGGTCAAGCCCGGCGACGAGCAAATAATTGGGTTCGACCGAGCCGGGGAAATAGCGGATATCGGAATACGGGAGGGCGGTAAATTCGCCGCCGCCGGCCGTGTCACGGTAAACGGGAGTCCCTTCCTTTCCGCTTTGCTCCATGATGTAGTACCAGTCGAGATGCTTGTTGGCAATCAAATAGAGGCAGGAGCCGATTTTGCGGGATGAGACGTAATGCCCTTCCAGTTCGACCTCCCGGAGCTGTTTGAGATCGGATTTGTCGGTCAGGTCATAGATGAGGGCTTTGACCGTCCCGGTGCGGCGATAAGGCGGATAAATCATCGCCTTGTCCTGCGGCTCCGCCGGCCTGGCGACGTCGGCCGGGAAAGGGAAGACGTCGTAACTCGCGCCGATAACGACGAGATGCCCGGCGTCGATGTAGATCTCCCGCGGGGTGAATTCTTTTTCGTCAAACTCCACGGTGTCGGCAACTTCCATGGCTGCGGCCGGAGATGCCTTGATGACCAGGATTCGGTTCCGATTAATTTGGTAAATGTATTCGCCGTCCGTTTTGAGGATGTCCGCCTCATCGACGCCCCGGACCTGGACATTGGTGTCCGAGTAGTTCGCTTTGCTGTATTCGGCCTCTGCCCCGGCGGCGGGGGCGGCTGCCTTTTCCGCCGAGTCTTCCATGGTTGCCGTGATATTCAGATCGAAGTCGATGTCGATGTTGGCCTGACGCCGGATGCCTCCGCCGATCTGATCGGCCTCCGCCAGGAGACGCCGGAGGTTCGCAAAGGAGCCGACGCTGGGCAGGACGGGGCCGCTGAAAGCGAGAATGCGGGCGGCGGCATTCCAGTCCGCCTCAACTGCGAACAATTGGCGAACCGCTTCCAGCGGGATGTACGTCCGGCCCCCAAACAGGCAGGGCGGTGATTTCAGAGCGACCGAGGCCCCGTTGACGGTGCAATCGGTCCGGTTGAGAAAAAACCTGGCGGTCATGTTTTCCCTTTCCACTGTTACCGCCCTGACTGCATCATTCCAGGCGGCCTGCGCCCCGAAGACGGCGGCAATTTCTTTCAGCGGGACGTACAGTGTTCCGTTCACATCCTTCGGCTCAACCGGCGCTGCCAGTTCCTTCCCGTTCAAAGTAACGGTGATGGCGCCGGCGGGACCGGCCGGCGCGGCGGCAGCCAGGAAGATAAGCAGCCCGGCGAGCAGGGCGACGGTATTTTTTCTTGACATTGATAACCCTCCTTTCTGCCTGATTAGTCGGACGAGCGATTTTTTTGTTCCTGCTTTTGGCAATCGACGTAAAAAAAGCGGTGCAGAAGTAGTTTGTTGCCGCCCGGCGTCGCGGTAGTTATTTGTCGCGGCGGTCGAAAATAGGGACAAAATGTTCCCGGCTGCGGAGCTCGCATTTAACGATCGCTTCTTGCCTTGGCCACCCCTCCCGCTCAAGGTGATAACCTGGCCTCCGCAGTGCTGTGGGGAATTTCTTGTCTGCGTCGTTTTGCTGGGTTTAGATATTGGGAATGTATAGTAATTGAAGAGGGCCAGACGGCCATTCCGCGCGAAATTACGAACGGGCAAACAAAGAAACAGGGTAAGGACGGTATACCCTGCTTCTTTTTATCTGCTCCGGCGGTTGCCGGAGCAGAAAGTGAAGACAATGCCGGCAGCTCAAGGAATTTCGTTCAGGCACACCTTGAGTGCCCGGAAGGCAGCAAGTTTTTCCGCATAGGGAACGGTGCTGCGGCCGCTGGGATTGGGGGCTACGAATTCGGCCGTGCCGGGGACTTGGGCCGGAGGACGCGCCGGTCCGTAGGCAATTGCGGTATTCGTTTTCAGGCCGGCATAACGCCGGTATACTTCCTTGCCAAGGAAGCAGATGAGGCGGGGCCGGCAGCGCACCACTTTCTCCCGCAACCGGGCCGCCCCGGCCGTCATTTCCGCCGGGGTAAGATCGGAACTACCCGGACTCCACCGGGCGACCAGATTGGTGAACCCGAAGCCGCTTTGCAAGAGCAGAAGGTCTTCCTCCGGCGCGTAGCGCCGTTCCGTTATTCCCGCGTCCGCGAGCAGCCGCCAGAACTGGTTGCCAGGACCAGCGTAATGATGACCGACCAAGGCGGATGTTTTGCCCGGATTGTATCCGACGAAGAGCACCCGCAGGTCGGTGGCCAGATGATCTGGTATTTCACCCATGACTGCACCGCCTTATGTGATTTTTTCCGGTTCCGGATAAGCGACGCCGAACGTCTCGGCTGTCATTTTTTTTATCACGGCCGCCGAATTGGGCTTATTCTGACGGTCCCGCGGGAGGGCAGCAATCCGGTCCGCTTCTTCCATCCCTTCCGTTACCCGGCCGAAAGCAGCGTAACTGCCGTCAAGATGGGGCGCCCGGTCAACCATGATGAAAAATTGTGAACCGGCCGAATCCGGTGCCGGGGTTCTCGCCATGGAGATAACGCCGCGCTCATGTTTGAGAGGATTGGGAAAACCATTATCGGGAAATTCCCCTTTGATGCGGTAGTCGGGGCCACCGCTGCCGTTTCCGGCGGGGTCGCCACCCTGAATCATGAAGCCGGGGATAACCCGGTGGAAAGTGAGGCCGTCGTAGAAGCCTTGCCGGACGAGCGAGAGGAAATTGCTGACGGTGTTCGGTGCCGCCGTTGCCTCCAACTCGATTTGCATTTTGTTACCATCTGCCATTTCAATGGTCACGATCGGTTTTGGATCCATATTCATCTCCCTTTCTCTTATTATTGATAGTATACCAGAGATTATACTTTTCTGGCGGACGGCCGCGGTTTTCGGCATTATTTTTATCTGTTTCCGCGGCGGCCGGTAAAAAAACAAAAGTTTTCTGTTCACCGCAACAAATTAGGAAATAAATCGACAATTATATAGAAACCGGCATGGTCAGCGGCATGTTTTCCCGTTTCCGGCAGGTGAAGTCAGGGGACAAGCCGAATATCCATGTTATGTATACTTGATCGGCGGCCGCGGCTGCAGAAAGGAGAAATGTATGCGAAAACGTTTACTGTCTTATTTCCTTTTATCATTAATAATCTTGTTTTTCCTGGCCGAAGCGGCGGCGGCCGAAACCCCGGCAATCAAATTGGTGCTTAATGGCAATCCCGTGGTGACTGATGTTGCCCCGGTTCTCCAAAGCGGAAGGACACTAGTCCCGATCCGGGTGATTATGGAAAACCTCGGGGCACAGGTTGACTGGTCCGATAAGACGGAGACGGTGACGATAGTCGGCGCCGGAAAAACTATTATCTTGAAAATCGGTACTCAAACAGCCCTGGTGGACGGGGCTGAAATTCCTCTTGATGTCTCTGCCCGGATTATTGAGAAGAGGACGTTCGTTCCATTACGTTTCATCAGCGAGGCCATGGGGGCTATTGTTGCCTGGGATGAAGCGAGCTTTACAGTGAGCATCCGCACTAAACCGGCGGAACTTACCGGGGTTGAATGGGTGAAGGATGCGGCGGGCACCCGTCTTGTCCTCACGGCCGATACGCCGATCGCGTTTGAGCCGATGCTGGAGACGGAGACAAATACCCTTTCGATTCAGTTGCCCCGGACCGTATTGGCCGGGCCGGAAGAGACCAGGGAGATCGATGATGCCGCTGTTCGGAGCGTTGACACGGAGCAGGTAGCGGATAGTGTCCGCGTTAATATAGGATTGACGGCAGGGCAGACTTATCTGACAGAATTGTCCCCGGATCGGAAGACTCTGACGCTGAAATTCCCAGCCCGGATTACCGGCTTCGAAATGGTGACGGTCAACGGCAAGGACATTTTGCAGATTGCAACGACCGGCCCATTGCAGTTCGCGGTTTCCGATACGGCTGATCCGCTTGGAATTGACTTGCAGCTGACCGGCGCCGTGCTTGCCATACCGGACAATGAGCTTACCGTCGGCAACGGGTATATTAATACGGTGCGCTGGAGCCAATCGCCACCCGCTACAGTTACGGTTACCGTCAATTTGCAGGAAAAGGTGACTTATCGAACGGCTCAGAGCGGCGAAGGCATCAGCCTGACTTTTGATCCGCTCCTGACCGGGATGACCTTGGAGCGGGACGGCCATGACGGAGTCCTGCACCTGCTTTCCCCAATGCCTTTGAATTACACATTGGCGGCTGACCCGGCGACGGGAGGTCTGGTCCTGGAGATTCCGGATGCTGGTCTGAAACCGGACGGCAGCCTGACTTTCAGCGGCGAGCAGGCGCCGGGAACGGTTCTTCCCTTCACGATGCTGGCCGGCGGCTGCCAACTGACGGACAGCGTCATGGCGAGTATTACTCTCACCCGGGTAGACGGCGAACCGGGAAAAGCGGTATTAACTCTCGTGCCGGCCCGCGGTTACGAATGGCAGGAGCGGGAGAGCGAAGATGACCGCTCAATAATTATCGAACTGAATGCCAGGCCGCTGGTCGGGAAGACGATTGTCCTCGACCCGGGACACGGCGGGAGTGATGTGGGCGCCGTCGGGGCGACCGGTAAATACGAGAAGGACGCCAATCACCCCGTTGCCCAAATCCTGCGGGGGCTGCTGGAGGATCTGGGCGCGACGGTAGTGATGACGAACACAGTGGACAATTATCTGGACGGCTACGCCCGGGCGGATATCGCCAATAACGCTACGGCCGACGCTTTTCTGAGCATCCATTCCAACGCGTTCACTAATCCGGGTGCCAATGGAACTGAGACTTATTATTGGACAACCAATCCGAAGAGCAAGCAACTGGCGGAAAACATCCATAAGTATTTGCGGCCGGCGACCGGTCTTACCGACCGCGGGGTAAAAAAGGAAAGGTTTATCGTTATTCGGGAGACGACGATGCCCTCGGCCTTGGTCGAAATTGCCTTTATCAGCAATCCAGCCGAGGAGAAGCTTCTCTTCGACCCGGCTTTCCGCCAGAAAGTGGCGGCGGCTTTGCGCGATGGTTTACTCGCCTTTTTCGGGGCGGAAGTGCAGTGATAATCATCCGAAGAAGAAGGTTCGATGCGGACCTTCTTTTTTCGAGCAAACTTTACATTTTTGTAACACTTCGTTATTCATCCGTATTATTCTTCCGGTACCATGAATTTAGGCGGCTAAAGGCGGTCGGAGGAGAAAGAATAATTACGAAAGATTGTAAATTCAGAAATGAAACGGGGGATAACGATGAGTGAGCGGCCAAGCCTGACAGTCAATCCTGGGAAAAGACTGATTATCGACATAGACGGAAGAAAATTTGCGCGTTACGCACTCCGGACGCATTTCGTTGCGATGGGGGAAGATTTGCTCGGTTTAGTCCGGCAATATGTACTGCCGCATTATCGGCCAGGCGACATTTTGTCAATCAGTGAAAAAATTGTCTCGCTTTGCCAGAGGGATGTGATTTTACAACGGGACATGAAGGTGAGTTGGCTGGCCCGTCTGCTGTCCCGCTTCGCGTACCGGAATCCGGCCGGACCGGCGATGGACAACGTTTACAAAATGCAGGCCGCCATCTGCCTGGCCGGCCCGGTGCGCGTCGCGGTGGGAGCGGTGCTGGGCGGTATCGGCAAATTGTTCGGCATAAAAGGTCTCTTTTATAATTTCGTCGGACACGGGGCCAGAAATATTGATGGCTTCTGCGTCGTTGGGTACGATTATTATGCCGATAAGGGGATTATGGCCCCGACCGATCCGGACGGAGCTTGCCAAAAGATTAAGGACGAGTTGGGCATTGAGTGCATGATTGTTGACGCCAATGATATTTCCGTCCAGATTCTTGGCACCAGCCGGGATATCGGGTCTGACCGGACAATCTTAGCCGAATTAATTGGTGACAATCCTTCCGGGCAGGGAAGACAGCAGACGCCTTTTATCCTCATTCGGGCGGCGGAGCCGGTCCGGCCTTACACCAAAACAGCCAGAACGGCGCCGCCTCATCCGGTCAAACCGGTGAAACCCCGTTCCGTCTGAGCAGGGACAAGCCCGGCGTCAGCTTTGTTTATCCGTACTGTTATAGAGAGAAGCGAATTGACTGCGGATTAGGGAGTGATTATGGTGAGGCGGTCAAATGCCGTGCTGATTGTTGTCTTGCTAATTTCCTTGGGCACCGGTTTTTACCTCGGCTGGGATTTGGCGAAAGCATATGCTGTCCGTCCCGCCTTTAGTGATGGGGAGGACGATCTGCCGGCTCCTCCCGTCGGCGGCGGCGCAGCGGAGCCGGCTCCGCCGGAACCGGTACCATTGGAGCCGGCTCCGCCGGAAGCTAACGTGGGTGAAGAGGAAAGGACGGTCTTTCTGACGTTCGACGACGGGCCGAGCAAGAATACGCCGCTCGTTCTGGACATATTACGGGAAAACGGGATCAAGGCGACGTTCTTCGTCAATGGCCGGGATAACAAATTCGCCCGGCAGATGTACCGAAGAATTGTTGACGAAGGGCATGCACTTGGCAATCACACTTACAGTCACGATTATGCCCTCATCTATTCTTCCGTCGCGGGATATCTCGCCGATACGGAAAAACTGAATGACTTGCTGTCAGACGCGGCCGGCGTCCGGCCAAATATCATCCGTTTTCCCGGCGGCTCGGCCAACCACTCGAGCTGGGCGTACGGCGGGAAGGACTTCATGGCTGAACTCACGCAGCGGATGACCGAAGAAGGTTACCATTATTTTGACTGGAACGTGGTCGCGGGAGACGCGGCGCCCGGAGTGACTCCGGGGCCCGATATCGTCGCTGCCGTCCGAGAGGGAATGGCGGGCCGGCGTCAGGCAATCGTCCTTTTCCATGACGGCGCCAAACAGACGACGACGGTGGAAGCGCTGCCGGAAATTATCAGAGAGCTGCGGGAGCAGGGCTATGGGTTTGCCGTTCTTACGCCGGATGGCTTTACCTATCGCTTCGGAGCGAGTTGACGGGCCGGAAAGAAAAAGCCGGGGATGATTATCCTCCGGCTTTACCGTCGCTTGTTCAAGGCATAACGGCATCAGGGGAGTTTCGACTTGAACCCGGGGCATTTGTTGCCGCCTAAAGCAACGCCGTTTTTCGTCAGCTCATTCAATTCGGAATCCGATTTGGTGCAGCTTCCATTTTTATTGTTCCGGCAGTAGCTGGTTGAACATTTCTGAGCCATAATACCACCTCCTCCAATATCGAATTGGACAATTATGGCAATTATCCTCCTGTTCCGTATTGTTATTATGCCCAAATTTGTAAATAACAACCATCCGACAGCGCTTGCTTTTTCCGCCGCCCGGGCGGGCGTCTCGTCTTGCTCTTTCCAGTCTGGCCGGCGTTCATTGGCAATGAAAAGGCAGGCAATTTATGTGGAGATCGAATAACATCCCCGTAAATAGTGAGACAGATCAGGCCGCCTGCCCGGGCGGTCCAATCTGTCTAATTAACAGTTATCCAGTTAGTATAGACGATTCCTGACCGGGGCAGGAGGTATTCGGCCGACCCGGGTCGAATAAGCCTGTTTACCTGAATAACTGCGGATGGAAAAGGAGAATGTGTTGATGACGGCACCGGATTTGGACAGGGAAGAAACGGTCGGATACCAGGCGCGGGTGGCGGAAAATTATCGCCACAATTATCCTTACGGAATCGCGCAGGGGCTCTTTTTTTACGCCGGTCTCGGCCTTTATAACGCCTCCAGCATCTTTTCCAAATTAATTTTCGACCTGAGCGGCTCCAATCGGATCGTCGGTCTGATGGGGACGGTCATGAACCTGGGTTTTGCTTCTTCCCAGATGATCGGGATGGCCTTGATCGAACATCTTCGGGAGAAGAAACGGCCGATGCTGATATACGGAGTCTTTTATCGGTTGCCCTGGTTTCTGATGGCGTTGGCTTTGCTGCTGCTGCCTTCCCATCTGGCTTTAGTCGCCATTATCGGCCTTTACGCCCTTGGCCATTTTGCCTACGGCATTTATCTGCTCGCCTTTTTTGATCTGATGGCGAATATTATTCCGCTCAAGCAAAGGGGTGATTATTTCGGCCGCCGGAATTCCCTGTCAATCGGAGCGCAGGCTGCGGCCGGCGGGTTGGCCGGACTCTTGGTAGGGCGCTTTTCTTATCTGGGAGGAGCCGAATACCGGTCGCCTTACGGGTATGCTCTCTGTCTGGTCCTGGCTTTTGGCGTCCACTTAATTGACTTGTGGCTCCTGGCCCGGATGAAAGAGGAACCAATGCCGACGACCGGTGTCAAAGCTACCGTCTGGGCAAAAATCAAGGCCGTGCCGGCACTCCTCCGCACCGACCTGAATTTCGCCCGTTATTGTGTACT
Source organism: bacterium (assembly GCA_050943375.1). Taxonomy (GTDB): domain Bacteria; phylum Bacillota; class SLNR01; order SLNR01; family JBMNPB01; genus JBMNPB01. Next base: position 37,297 of record JBMNPB010000015.1, on the reverse strand, counting down.
ACGCTCTCTTCTCCAGCTCGGTTTTTACGGGTCGTCTTTTTTTATTATCTACGCCAGTCAGCGCATTGAAATAACCGGTTCCCGCCTTGGGGTATTCACGGCGGTCAATCTGACAGCCTGGGCTTTCGGGACGTATGTCTGGGGCCGCTTCGCCGACCGGCTCGGCTTCAAGCGGATTATGGAAGTCTGCACTGTCCTGCTGACGTTCACTTATTTTGCCAGTCCTCTGCTGAATAGTTACTTAGCTTTCATCATTTTTTTCGCCGCCAGCGGATTCTGCAGCGGGGGGCAGGTGTTGAGCTTCGACACTTTGCAGATGGAATTCGGCAAACCCGAGAACCGGCCGACCTACATTGCTACGACTACATTTGTCGCCGGTGTAGCCGGCATCCTCGGCCCCATCCTGGCCGGGATTATCGCCGACCGTTATTCTTATGTAGTCTTGTTTTACATTGTCGGAGGGCTGATGCTTGTAGCAGCCGTCGCCACTTATCTGAAAGTGATCGACCCCCGCCGGATGCCGGAATATCGGGCTAAGAAGATCTGGCCGGTGACTGGGGTAGCACAACGCCGGAATGGCCATTCCCCGCGACCGGTCAAAGCAGGCTTTCCCAGTAAGTTGCCTTTTACGGAAAGAGAAATGGGGCTGTCCATTCGGACAGCCCCATTTCTCTTTGATTATTGATTTGCGCGGGCGCGATGCTGCCAACCGCAGCCCCGCCTCATCCGGCCGCCGGCGACAGTTCTGTCCACCGGGCAGACGGTGTCGCAGCTGATCTGTTCCGCCACTCTTTCCGATAGATATTGCCGGCGGGCCGCCGCTTCCTCCGCGCTGATCCGGCCTTCGCCGACCAACTCGTCAAATCCGGTCGTCCGGACGGCGACGATTTCCTCCGTCAGCTCCGCTGCTTCGACACCTTGCGATGCTGCGATTTCGGCCATTGACTTCCCGGCCTGCCGCCCGGCGGCAACTTCGTCCGGCGTCAAACCGAGGATGTCGGCGATGTACGGCAGAAGACCGCCTTGACTCCGGCCAATACGAAGGCAAAGACCGCCCGTCCGCCATTCGCCCGGGGTGGCGTCCGCCGGAGCGGCAGCGATGGCTCCGGCGGAGAAGAGCAGCGCGCCGGCAAGGACAGCCGTAAGTGCCGCAACCATTAATTTGTTAAATTTCATTTTCTTCGCTCCTTTCTTTTTGGTTCCGGTAATATTAGTATACCGTCGGCCTGTTGGGATCTTGTCGGCACGTTGTCAAGAATCTGTCAAGATTGGCGGGCGGAAGTCGAATAAACTGAAAGGACTGAAAGATAATAAGAATATAATATGACAGATAGGAGGGAAGAGATGAGCTTGACACAATGGAATCCATTCTGGGATATCGACCGGATGCGCAACGAGTTCAATAATTTGTTCCTGACGAATCCGCTCGCCTTTTCCGCTGGTCTGAATACACCCCGCGTCGATGTCTATGAGACGGAGAACGAGTTCCGCATTGCTGCGGAATTGCCGGGTGTCGCTAAAGAGGACATTGCCGTGACCATCGACGCGGACGCGGTGCGTCTGGCCGGCGAATTCAAGCGCAGCGGCGAGCTCAGGGACGAGAATGTTCACCGGGCGGAGCGTTTCTACGGGCGTTTCTCCCGGGTTGTCCCCCTGCCGCAGGAAGTCAGGACGGCGGAAGCGAAAGCAGATTATCAGGACGGCATTCTGACCGTAACTATCCCGAAGACCCAGACCGGACAGGCCAGGACCCGCCGTCTGGATATCAACTGAACTGCGGGCAGCGCGGAAAATTTCCGCGCTGCTTTCATGCTTGTTCGGACTGTATACCCTCCGGATACGACAGTTGACGCCGCTGAACAGGAATACCGGCAGAATTAACGAATAAATAATTGACGGGGTTGGATTCGGCCGAAAGAATCATAATTGGGGGGGATAACGATGCATGAGCCGAAGACGAACCTGACGGTGCAAGAGGATAAAATTAAAAAACCGGATCTTGATTCATTGGTGCGCTATTATCATGATCGATTGACGGCTGAGACAAAAACTTATTTATATGAGCGGGGTTTGAGCGACCAGACGATTGAGGCGTTCCAGATCGGTTACGATGACGGAGTGCAATTCGGCTTTATTGAAAACGCCGGTGCGTTGGGCGATTATTTTCAGGATCGGTTTATCTTTCCGATTAAAGACATAAACGGCAAAGTTGTTAACATTGTAGGTCGGGCCGGGGACAACAGGCAGCCGTCGTACAAGAATCTGCCCAGCCATCTGGTTATCAATCCGGATGTGCTCTTCAACGAGGCAGTAATCGGCAGCAGCGATACCATCTTCCTGTGTGAAGGGATTATTGATGCCTTGACGTTGCTTCAGGTAAATTTCCCGGCCGTCGGCATCTTCGGGCCGAATAGTTTCAAGCCGGGCTGGGCGGAGAAATTCACCAGTAAACATGTTTTCATCTGTTTTGATAACGACGAAGTCGGACGGATCGGGCGGGATCAAGTAGCCCGGCTGATCAGTGAAAAGGCAGCTGCCGTTTATTTTGTGAGTTTGCCGGAAGGTATTAAAGACGTCAACGATTTTTTTCGGCGGGTCAAAGACGCGGCTCAGAATTTTTCTCTGCTGGCGTACCAGGCGGCGGAATGGGGGAAGTACCGTCAATTTCCGTCCGACGCCCGCAATCTGAACGCATTTGTCCAGGAATACGCCCGTCGCCACGCGAAAAAAATGGTCGGGCTTCCTACCGGCTTCGCGAAACTCGACGAGATTTTATTCGGCGGCCTGTTGCCCGGCCTCTACATTCTTTACGGCCCGCCGGCCAGTGGAAAGACGACGTTCTTGAAGAATACGGCCGATCATCTGGCCGCGAACCGGATTCCGGTTATCTTCATTTCTTTGGAGATGTCGGCATTTGAACTCTGGGCCAAGAGCATCTCCCGCCTCGCCGGGGTGCCGGTTCAGGATGTGTTCACCGGGAAAGCCGATCCGGACGCCATCCGGCAGGCTAATCAGGAATACAGCAAATTAGCCGCCTATATTTGGACGGTCGAAGGAAGCGGGCCAGCCTCAGCCGGCATTATCGATTCTTACGTTTACCAGACTGTCAATGAACTGGGGGTGCCGCCGGTTGTCTGCGTTGATTATCTGCAGCGGCTGCCGGTGGAAAGCGCTCAAACTGTACTCAGTCAGGAGATGAGCGACAGCTTCAATGTTTTGGCCTTGAAACGGATCTCTCAGAAATATAGCTGCCCGGTGCTGGCGGCATCCGTCGGGAAGGCTGCCGGCGATGCGGCGCCGCCGCCCGCCGTTCTGTATACGGCCGATGTGGTCATGGAATTGGAAATGTCGCCGGAGAACGGAGAAGATGGGGGGATTTGCCCAGTCAACCTGCAGATCCGGAAGAACCGGAACGGGGTTCTCGGCCAAGTGCCGCTCCGCTTCGATAAAACAAAAAGCGTTCTGGAAGCGGCAGAATAGCCGCCGTTTCCGGCGCCGCCGGCGGCACCGGAAAGGAGAAGAAATATGGGAAGAGCCCTGCTGGTCGTCGGCAGTCCGCGCCGCGGCGGGAACAGTGATACCATGGCGGCAATTGCTGCCCGCACTCTGGAACAAGAAGGTATCGCGGCCGAAACGGTATATCTGCGGGATCTGCGGTTTGTGCCTTGCCAGGCTTGCGGCGCCTGTGCCCAAAATGGACTCTGCGTCCTGACGGATGACTTGACGCCTGTCACGGCAGCGTTGCTGGCGACCGAAATGGTTATTTTGGCCGCGCCCATTTACTTCCAAAATTTGGGGGCGTTAACCAAAGCTTTTATTGACCGGAGCCAACCTTTTTGGTCCGTCAAATACATCCAAAAAAAGTCTTTGATTGGTGATCCGGAACTGCGCCGCCGTCGCCGGGTCTACGCCCTGCTTTGCGGCGGTACTGCTTTCCCTGATATGTTCGACTGTGCGGTGAAGTCGATTCGCATTTTCTCCCTGATGCTGGAAGCTGATTACCGGGGCGGCGTTTTCCTGCCGCGGGTCGAGGCGCCGGGCGACATCGCCGGCGACCCGGCGAAAACCGAGGAAATCATCAGCGGCGTCCGGGCTTTCGGGCGGGGCTAAACACTTGGTCAAGGGCAGCCGGCGGGGCTATTTTCTTTCGACGGGAAAAGAGGTATAATAAAACTTGGTCGCTACACCGAGTACGAGGAGTGAAGACAGTGCTGGAACTGCAGAATTTGACGCTGACGGTCACCGGGGAGAAAGGCCCGGCGGAGATACTGAAAAACATAAACGTAACTCTGCACAGCCGTCGGATGTACGCTATTACCGGTCCGAACGGCAGCGGGAAAACATCGCTTGTCAAGACAATCATGGGCATTTACCGTCCGACGTCCGGTCGCATCCTACTGAATGGCCAAGATATCACCAACCTCGAAATTGCCGAGCGGGCGAAGCTCGGTATCGGCTATGCTTTTCAGCAGCCACCGCGCTTTAAGGGGCTGAAGATCAAAGATCTGCTGGCGCTCGCCGCCGGGACAGGCTTGGATGAAAAAACCTGCGGCCTGCTGTATGAAGTGGGCCTTTGCCCTTCGGACTATCTGGAGCGGGAGGTTGACGCAAGTTTGTCCGGCGGTGAACTGAAACGGATCGAAATCGCGACGTTGTTGGCCCGCAAATTAGCAGTGGCGATATATGACGAACCGGAAGCGGGGATCGATTTGTGGAGCTTCGGCCGGCTGACCGATACATTTCGGCGCCTGCACCGGGAGACGACGGCGACGTACGTGATCATCTCGCATCAGGAGCGACTTCTGGAGCAAGCCGATGAGATTATCCTGATGGTTGACGGCATGATTCGGGAAATGGGCCGCAAAGAAGAAATCTGGCCGCAGATTGTGAACGACGCCGCCTGCGCCTGCGGCCTTGACTGCGCAGAGAGGAGGGACACTGATGCTGAATGCTACCGATAACCGCCTCCTTGAGACTGTCGCCGATCTGCACGCCGTTCCGGCGGGGGCGTTCAACATTCGCAAGAACGGAGAAAGTGTCGGTCGTTCCTCGACTGCCAACATTGATATTATTCCCAAGGCAGACAAACCGGGTATTGATGTGATCATCAAGCCGGGGACAAGAGGCGAGAGTGTCCACATTCCGGTTATTCTCACCGCCGCCGGTCTGCAGGATATGGTTTACAACACCTTTGACATCGGTGCCGGCGCCGATGTGACAATTGTTGCCGGCTGCGGGATTCATAACCCGGGCGACACCGATGCCGAACATAACGGCATCCACACGTTCATCATCCGTCCCGGCGCCCGGGTTCGCTATATTGAGAAGCATTACGGGGAGGGGACGGGCAAGGGGCAGCGGATTCTAAATCCGAAGACAATCATCGAAATCGAAGAAGGCGGCAGGGCGGAAATGGAAATGGTCCAAATCCGCGGTGTGGATAACACGATTCGGGAGACGGAGGCGAAACTGGCTAAAGACGCTTTCCTTCTCATTTCGGAACGGCTGCTCACGCACGGGGAGCAGTATGCGGAATCAAAAGTAACGGTCAACATGCTTGGCGCAGAGGCCTCGGCTCAAATCATTTCCCGTTCCGTTGCGCAGGATAAATCGCGTCAGCTTTTTTACCCGCGCCTCGCCGGATACAGTAAATGCCGCGGTCATGTGCAGTGCGATTCTATCATCATGCAAGAAGCACAGATTCGCTCTATTCCCGAAGTCGCCGCTTACTCGCCCGAGGCTCAGCTTATCCACGAGGCGGCAATCGGCAAAATCGCCGGCGAACAGATTGTCAAACTGATGACGCTCGGCTTGACAGAGCAGGAAGCGGAGGATACTATACTGCAGGGCTTCCTGAAATAGGAGAATTAGGCCGGTAATCCGAGAATATATGGGGATTTTTAAATACAAGTCGGATGTTTTGCGGCTTATCGTTCAAAATTGCGTGAAATTGCCCTAAGTAAATTGCCGGAAGCAGACGAAAATATAAAGGCAATGACTTTTTGGGGGGTGAAGGCATGGCCGTACGCCGGACGGAGATTTCCAGCTGCTTTGAATGTGCCGCTGTTATGCATTGTTTTAATAAGAAACAGCCGGATATTACCCGGGAAGAGGGAAGGACCCGGGCGGCGCAATGCAAATCCTTCCGTAAAGGGCGAGTCGTGGAGACGGTCAGAGTCGTCGGCCGGGACAGAGGCATGAGCCGGCGGAATGCGGAGAGCCTGGTGCTCGCTGCGAAAGCGGTCTGGGTGGCCGACAAGACAATTGAGATGCTTGAAGGAGCTAAAAAATAAATAGGAAAGAAAGCACCGGGAAGCGCCCGGTGCTTTCTTTTGCCCGCTGCTGTGCCCGCTGCGCATAACAGGTGCGGAAGAGCAAAACATAAGAAGGGCTGGGAAGACAAGGGTAAGGAGAGGAAAAGACTGCTCGCCGTCGAATAACGAATAGAATTCCACTTGGGATCGACAATGGGAAGGGGGACTGGCATGAAAGCCTATATTACGGCACCGTTTACAGCTGAAGGAGCCGCCCGGATCGGAAAGTATGCGGAGATTGCTTATGGCGGCTGGGGACAGACGCAGGTGAAACAGACGCCGGAACAGATGGCGGAGCAGGTCAAGGGCGCGGATATTTTGATTGTGGAGCTTGATCCGGTGACGGCCGAGGTGATTGAGGCCGGCACTGAGCTGAAACTCATTGGTTGCTGCCGCGGCAATCCCGTCAACGTGGATATTCGGGCGGCGACGGACCACGGCATTCCCGTCCTGTATACCCCGGCCCGGAACGCATATTCCGTAGCGGAGATGGTTGTCTGTTACATGATTATGCTAGCGAGAAACGTTGAAGCCGCTGTCGCATCCTTACGGCGGGGCGAATGGGGGACGGATGGGGAAAGCCCTTATCTGCAGTTCCGTGGTTCTGAACTCTGGCACCGGAAGGTGGGCATCATCGGTCTGGGTGCGGTCGGCCGTCTGGTGGCCGAACGGCTGCGCGCTTTCGACATGGAGGTTCTCGCCTTCGACCCGTATCTTGACCCGGCCGTGGCGGCCGGAATCGGGGTGAAGACGGTTGATTTGGAGACGCTACTCCATTCATCCGACTTCGTCACTGTCCATGTCAATGTCACCCCGGAGACGAAAGGTCTGCTGGGTGCGCCGGAAATCGCCTTGATGAAGCAGACGGCTTATCTCATCAATACTTCACGCAGCGCTGTCGTCAGCGAGGAAGCCGTCTATAGAGCGGCGGCCGGACGGATGATAGCCGGGGCGGCCCTAGACGTCTTTGACCGGGAGCCGATTAATCCCGACAACCCCCTGCTTGGTTTGCCCAATGTGCTGCTGACCCCGCATATTTGCGGGGCGACTGACGACGTCGTCGCACATCATTCCCTAATTATGGCGGAAAACGTGGCGATGTATCTGGAAGGCAAACAGCCGCGCTTTGTTGCGAATCCCGAAGTGCTGAAATAAATATTGCGAAGGGGGTCAAAACCGTTGGCGGGGAAATATCTGGCGGCAATCGACGCCGGCACGGGAGCCGGACGGTGTCTTTTAGTCAGCCTGGACGGGAAGGAAGTTTACAGTGCCTACCGGGAATGGTCATATTATAATCCCCCGGATGCGCCGGGCGGGATGGAATTTGCCGCCGGGGATTTCTGGCGGACCATTTGCGAGACGGTGCAGGCGGCGATGCGGCAAGGGAGCATCAACGGCGGAGATATCGTTGCCGTCAGTACGACAAGTCAGCGGGAAGGCGTTGTCCTGCTGGATCGGGACGGAAAAGAGATTTACGCCGGTCCCAACCTGGATTCCCGGGCCGAAGCCGAGAGCGCATGGCTGGTCGAACGGTATGGGGAGCGGCTTTATCAGGTTTCCGGCCACTGGCCGGAAGCGATGTTCGCCCCCAGCCGCCTTCTCTGGCTGAAAGAGTACCGTCCGGCGATTTATAAAGCCGTCGCCCGGTTGCTGCTGATTAATGATTGGGTCATTTACCGGCTGAGCGGCGAGTTCTCCTCGGAACCGTCGAATGCATGCGAGACGCTACTTTATGATATCGCCGATCAGGCTTGGTCGGGAGAGTTGGCGGCTGAATTGGGAATCGACCCCTCCATTCTGGCCCCGGTGGTCCCGGCCGGGACGGTTGTCGGCCGGGTTACAGCCCGGGCGGCGGCGGAAACAGGCCTCGCCGCCGGCACCCCCGTCGTTGTCGGCGGCGCCGACACGCAATGTGGTTTACTGGGCATGGGAGTAATTAATCCCGGCGAGATGGCGGCCGTGGCCGGGACGACCACCCCGGTCCAGATGGTGACCGGGACGCCCGTTCTCGACCCGGAGCGCCGGATGTGGTCGGGCTGCCATGTGGTGCCTGGCCAATGGGTGCTGGAAAGCAACGCACGGGCGACCGGAATATCTTATCGCTGGCTCCGGGATGCCTTCCCGACCGACAGGAAAGGGCCGGATAACGGCCCGGGCGGCGATGAATTTATGCGCCTCAATGCTGCGGCAGCCGCTGTGCCGCCCGGCGCAAACGGAGTAATGGCCTTCGCCGGCCCGCTGATCAGCAATGTCAGCCGCGACTATTCTCTCCAGAACGGATTTATCGGCATCCGGCCGCGCCGGCCGGATATCTCCGGCCGGAAAGAGTTTGCCCGGGCTATTCTGGAGAATATGGCTTACGCCATTCGCGGCAATATTGAACAAATCACGGCTGTTACTGGTAGCGATCCGGAGCGGATCTGCGTTGGCGGCGGCAGCGCCGCCAGTTCCGTTTGGCTGGAAATCCTAGCCGCCATCACTAATCGGACTCTGGTTATTCCCCGCTGCCGGGAAGTCTCTTCAATTGGCTGCGCTGTCTGCGCCGGAGTGGGAGCCGGTGTTTACCCTGATTTCACGACCGGGGCGGCCGCTCTGGTTACTATTGCGGAAAATGTCATTCCCAATATCCGCCTGGCGACGGAGTACGGCGCTTTGTACGAGAAATGGCGTTTCTTCTACGATCAATTCGAAGCGATGAGCGCCTTGGCGAGCGCCAAAGGCTTAATCTGAAGGAGGTTAACACAATGAGTGAAGGTCTGCACCGACTCAAACAGGAAATTATCGAAGCGGGTAAGAAACTGATTAGGACCGGGCTCGTCACCGGCACCGGCGGCAATATCAGCGCTCGTCTGCCCGGTGACAACAGATTTCTGATTACTCCGAGCGGTATGGATTATGAAATCCTGCAGCCGGAGGACATAGTTCTGGCCGACCTGGATGCCAAAGTATTGGAGGGTCACCGCAAGCCTTCCATCGAGACATCACTGCACGCCGGGATTTACCGGCAGCGGCCGGATGTGGGAGCCATTGTTCACACCCATTCTCTGTACGCGAGCGCCGTGGCGGCGGCCCGGGTCTCGATACCGCCCATTCTGGACAGCATGGTATCCGGCATTGGCGGCAGTATTGACTGCGCCGAATACGGCATCCCCGGTTCCCCGGAGCTGGCGGCAGCCACGGCTGCCGCGCTTGGCAGCAAAAACGGTGCCCTGTTGGCGAACCACGGCGCCGTCGGTGTCGGTCCCGATATGGCCAAGGCTTACGCCCGAGCCGAACTGGTGGAGCGGGCGGCGTACACTTATATTTGTGCCTGCGCCATCGGGCAGCCGGTTGCACTGGATGCGGAGACGATGAACCGGGAAAAGGCTTTCCTTGCCAGTAGCTACGGACAGAAAAAAGAGTAAGGTGATATCCGGCGGGGCAACCCGCCGGAATGTTTTGGGGGTGCTCATTTGGGGATTCTGGAGTGCCGGATCGGCGGCGTTATCGGCGGCTGGGATGTGCGGGCCAACTACGGAGAAGGCCGCGTGGATGGCCGTCTGGGCGGTGCCGTTTTCGGCAAAGATGTGCAATTAACGGTGGCGGACGGGGCAGTCACCGGCCGCATCGGCGGTGTTGTTGACGGCAAGGATATTGAACTCACATATGGCTCGGCTGCCCTCACCGGGCGGATCGGCGGGCTCTTGGCCGGAGCGGATATTGATCTGTCATTGAGCGGCAGCGCCGTGACCGGTCGGGTAGGCGGTGAGATTGTCGGCTTTTCCGTAGAACTGGTCTGGAATGGCGAAGCGGTCGCCGGCCGTTTCGGCGGTCTCGTTTTCGGGGCTGATGTGAGGGGGAGGGTCGTTGGCTTCCCTCCACTGCTGGCAGCCGCCGTCCTCACGGCGGCGTATTGGCAGTACAAGGATGACCATCGCTCCAATTCCGGCAGCGGCAGCAACAACTGAAAGGGATAACCGGCGGCTGCTGCTTGCATTTTTCCTCCTTCTCTGGCCATAATAGGCGGAGAGGAGGGAGAAAATTGCTCGTAATCTTGGTAAGGACAGTCATTCTTTTCGCCGCGGTTATTATTGTTATGCGCTTAATGGGCAAGCGGGAAATCGGTCAGCTCCAGCCGGTCGAATTCGTTGTTGCTCTGATGATTTCTGAACTGGCTGCCATTCCGATGGGAGAAACCGGGATTCCGTTGCTGAACGGACTGCTGCCCATTTTCATGCTGCTCGTCCTGCAGGCGACTATCTCATATGTCAGCCTGAAAAGCGAAAGAGCGCGCGCTCTTTTCAGCGGCAAACCGAGTATCCTAATTAATGGCGGCCATATCGACGAGGCGGAATTGTACCGCCTGAATTACAATATTAACGACCTTCTGGAACAGCTGCGGGCGAAGAATTTCCCCGACGTGAGCGAAATCGCTTACGCTATTCTGGAGACGAACGGGGACTTGAGCATTTTGCCGAAAGCGGCGTACCGTCCCGCCACTCCCCGGGATTTTAATCTTGCGGTGACTGATGCGGGTTTCCCCGTTGCCCTTGTCCTGGACGGAAAAATCAACCGGTATAGTCTCAATTTGCTGGGCAAAGATGCGGACTGGCTCCGGCGCGAGCTACGGGCGCAGGGCTATCCGGACCGTCCGGAGGAAATCTTCTTTGCTTCCGGCAGCAGCAACGGGAAGCTGCATGTACAGCTAAAGCAGGGGAAACAATGAAACCTTGGGCAATTATCCTGACGGTAATGCTTGTTTTGCTGACAGCACTGTCTTCCGACTGGTATATCGGCCGGACGGCGGAAACTCTCCTGAACGGGCTGAGCGAACTGCAACAAAGTTTGGAAGGGGAAGAATGGGCATTCGTTGCAATTCAGACGGCCGCCGTTGAAGCACAATGGCGGAAAGTCTGCCCAATCTGGCAGATGCTGATCAACCACCGGGAAATTGACACTATTGAGCAGAGTCTTGCCCGGCTGAGGAAATATGCGGGCGAAAAAGTAAAGGTTGACAGTTTGGGTGAAATCGGTGTTTTAATGGAAATTGTCGGCCATATCCCGGAAATGAATGCCGCGATGTTCGGCAATATCTTTTGAAGCCTGCGCCGGAAAAAGAACCTCGGTGCAGGCTTATTCCGCGGGCGGCAGCCAGTTTTCACAGTTGTCAGCCAGACTCTGCAGTTCATTCACGAAACGGGCCGTGTGAAAACCGTCGCAGACAGCGTGATGAGCCTGAATGGCCAGAGGCAGCAAGATTTTCTCATCCCGGGCGGAATATTTGCCGATAGTGAAAATAGGAAGGAGATAAGTTCCCTCGGTGTAGATATTCAAATTGAAACCGGTGAAACTGACCCAGGGGAGGCAGGAAACGGGGAAAGTATCGGGTCGTTCCTCGCCCTGAGGGAAGAATTGCCGGCTGTCACCGTATTCACGAATATCTGCCAAATAACGCTGATAAAAGAGTGCGAAATCCCCACAATATTCTGTCCAAAGATTGGAGAATGTCGTATCGTCAGCGTGAAAGACAGTATAACACGGCGACATCTTGTCCCAGACGCCCAATTGACCGTCCGCGCCGAAGCACGTCCGGAATTCCCGGTGCCGGTTCACCACTGTTGCCAGCATATGCAGCAAGACCGGGTACAGCTTGATGTTCCGGCTGCTTAGCTTCGCTTTTAGAACGGTAATATCGATATCGGTCGTCAGGCTGTAAGTGCATCTTGCTTGGTTCAAATAATGCTCGAAATATTCTTTTCTGTCCCATTGATCAATCGCAATCAAATTAAAGCCCATATTATCCTCCTCAAATAATCTCATGCCTGCCGGGATGCCGGCGGTGCTCGCGCCGTCCCGGCTTGTTTTCCCCGGCGTTCAGGCTGCGGCGGATAAGAACCGGGCGCCGCGTCTGAGACGGGTAAATTCCGGTCAATATTTAATATATCATTACCCGCTCTATAATTAAACCCTTTTCGGCCCTGAGCCGGGCGGCTAGGAGAGGAGAACGGGGCTGTTTGTTGAATTAACTGTAACAGCGGGCGGTCAAACCTCGGAAGAATATGAAGGAAAATTGCTGCGAGGAACGGCCGTCTGTGCCGGTAGCGGAAAACTCATACCGAAGACTGGAGGGTTGATGGTGGCGGACGTTCTCTCTCTTTCCGAGGAAGACAAACAGCGGATTCTCGAAGCCTGGCAATATAAATGCTATATCTGCCTAGGCGATATTATCGACCCTAAAGACATCTGTTACAGCCGGGTTAACCCGGAAGCGGATCAGGCCGGAGCCGGCGGCATCGTGCCCCTGCACGGATTTTGCGTCCGCCGCTACGACGGCGCTGATCCGGCCGGGGCGCGGGAAATTGCCCGGATTGACCGGGGTTACGCCCCGGATTTCGGCGAGATATACCGCGGGCCGAAAGAGAAACCGCGGATTGTCGTGCAACGGGAGAAAATGCGGGTTTCTTTCGAGAAAGAAGTGCTGCGTCTCTACCGTTGTCCCAATACCGGGGCGGATTACTTCTATCATCAGATTCCATTTCGGTTCATCGAAGCTTCCACCGACGACATCACGCCGGAGATTAACCGCGGACGGGTTGTACGCTTTGCGGCTTTACTCAAACGGCAGGTGCAGCTCAATCCGGTTATTTGTCTGCTGACAGCCGGCCGGATTTATCTTCTGGACGGGAAACACCGGGCGGCAGCCCAGCTTCTTGGCAACGAAAACGCGGTAATTGATTGCAAAGTCTATGTGGAATGGCCGGGCGAGGCTCTGGCTGAGGCAGTCGCCGCCGGGCACGGCGGTCAATTCGGGCCGGAACGGCGCAAAAACTCGCCGCTGGCGATCCAGCTCCGGCGCCGCTATTCGGAGTCGATTCGACATTGGAAACTCCGGCATCCCGACCGAGATATCAGTGAATATGGGTTGCTGTGCGAACAACTCGGCCTCTCTCGGGCCAAGGCAGGGGACCGCATTGTCCGGCTGGCCGCCGAACTCGCCGCCGCGGCAGCCGGTGCCGCCGATTTTGTCGGTCCAGCGCGGAAGAAACCGCTGACGGAGACAATGTTCCTATTTCTGGTCGGCCGTCTGATTCGGCGGGAACCGCTAATTGTCCCGCTGACGGCGGCGGAAAATCTGCGGGCGGAGGAACACGCCAATCTTGTCTGTCTTCTCCGTTGCATCATCGAGGAGGGAATTGCTCCGGCCGGCGACGATGGGAGCGTACGGCCGGAAATCCTGTTTCGGACCAGGGTGATGCTGATTTGGACACGGCTTCTGGCTGAAGCACTGCGGCAGGCTCTGGGGCGGGAATTGTCCGGAGCTGTCTGTTATGGGGAGCGATTTGACACGGCTGAGGAGCGTGTGGTCCGGACGGCTGTCCGCCGTCTTTTCTCCCATCCGGCCTGGAGCGACCCGCGGCAGGCCGGGACATTGCACAGACGGAAGAAGCAAGATATGGTTTGCTATTTGGCTGCCGCCGGACTGACTGTCCGGTGTCTCTACGATTAGCCGCCGGCGGGGCGTCCGGGAGGTGAAGAGGTTGCTGGGCAGCGACAAGATGCAGCGTATAAATGAATTGGCACGCAAAAGCCGGAAGGACAGTCTGACGGAAACGGAGAAAGAGGAACAGAAGCGCCTGCGGGGAGAGTATCTGGCGGCTTTTCGGGCAAATTTCCGATCCCTTTTAGATTCCATCGAATTCGTTGATCCGGAAATAAAACATTGAAACCGCCGTCGGCTTTTCCGGCTGTATGAGCGGCGGCGGGCGCAAGTTGGGAAGCCGTCGAATTTTTTCCGGGGTAAGAGGGATTCAACCATAAAACGCGAATATATGATTGGGTACGGGTATACAGCCGATGTGCGATGACTTTCAAAGACCCGACCAGGGCAATAATAATTCAAAGGAGGTTATTCAATGTCCAAGTATGCTCATCTGTATACTCCCATGATGCAGATGGCGAAACCCTCGCAGATCAATCAAATTTTGGCCGGCCTGAAACCGGACGCTGTCCACCTGTCCGGCGGTTATCCCGATCCTGATTATTTCCCACGGGAAGAGATTAAGGAAATCACCGCCTACATCATGGACAATGAAGCGGACCAGGCTCTGCAGTATGGCAGCCCGGCCGGCTACCCGAAGTTGCGGAATCACATTGTCGACATTGCCAATTCCAAAAACCAGCGGGCTACCGTTGACAATGTGATGGTTGTCAACGGCTCTACTGAAGGTTTCGATTTGATGTGCAAGGTATTCGTGAACCCGGGCGACTATGTTATCATTGAAGAGCCGTCTTACTCCGGGGCGATTACCTCATTCAAAGCGCACGGTTGCAATCTGCTCCCCGTTCCCATCGATGAGAATGGCGTTATTCCCGAAATGGTTGAAAAAGTCTTGGCCGAGAAGAAAGCGGCAGGCATCCAGGTCAAGTTCATGTACATCCTGCCGAACTATCAGAATCCGGCCGGCGTCAGTCTTTCCCTGGAACGGCGAAAAGCATTAATTGAGATTGCCAAGAAATATAATGTTGTCATCTTCGAGGACGACGCCTACATCGAATTCCGCTACGAAGGCGAAGAACTGCCGACGATGCGTTCTCTCGATGACAGCGGACTCGTTGTATACACAACGACGTTCTCCAAGACCTTCGCTCCTGGCACCCGCCTCGGGTGGATTGTCGCCGAGCCCGAATTGATTAAGGGGCTGACTTTGGCCAAGAGCGTGACCTCCCTGATGGCAAGCCCGCTGACTCAGGCGATGGCGGCCGAATTCAGCATGCGCGGCTATCTGGCCAAGCATGTCGAACTTTCCAAGGGTCTGTATAAGAGTCGCCGTGACGCCATGCTCGCGGCTCTCGAGAAGTACATGCCGGAAGGCGTCACCTGGACCAGACCTAAGGGCGGTTACTTCCTCTGGGTAACGGCGCCGGAAGATCGCATTGACGGCATTGAGATGTTAAAGGGCGCTGTGGAAGCCGGAGTTTCCTACCGTCCCGGGCCTTCCTTCTATATTGACGACAGCAAAGGCCTCACGCAAGCCCGCCTCTGCTTCAGTATGGTCAATGAGGAGAAGGTTACCGAGGGAATCCGCCGCTTTGCGGAAGTTATCAAAAAGCTGATGAAATAACGACGCTTGTACTGCAAGCCCGGCAGATTAACTGCCGGGCTTGTTTAATACCTTTTTGGCCCGGTGAAGGGGGAAACCGGGCGGAAGAATTGAATTCTATCCAGGTGGTCGGGAGGTTGTAATCGCCTTCCTCCTATGGTAGAATATGGCCATAATGTTGAGGAGGGATGCTCATGAGCAGTGAACTGGAGAAAACTCTGACCGGAATGATGGAGACACGCCAAGCCGTCTTCGCGAAACTAAAGGATTTGCCGCCGGCAGACTTGAAATTAGCCAATCCAGAGACGAAGCGCTCTATCCGGCAAATTATTTCCATGTACATGAGCCACGAGCGGAACCATATCGTGCAGATCGAGAAAACCCGCCGGGCGATCGGCTCACAGCCGACGGAAGTGCAGATGCTTCTCGCTCAGGCATGGGAATCGCGAGGTGACCTGATTGCATCTCTTATGGGAATGAACGACGAGGAGATCGGAAAGAAGCCGGCGGAAGACGCCTGGAGTGTGAAAGAGATTCTGGAGCATATCGAGAAAGTTGAGAAGTGGTTCCTCAGTGCGATTGAGGAGATAATCGCCAAGACCAAAGCCGAATAGAAGCAGCAATATCAAGACTGGGGCAGCCCTTGCCCCAGTCTTGAATTGTCAGTGCTGACATTTGGGGCAAATATGAGTGCCCCGGCCGCCTACTTTTATCTTTTGGATCGGCATCCCACAGTTCGGGCAGGGCTGCCCGGTCTGTTGATAGACTTTCAGATGCTCTTGATAACTTCCTTTTCGCCCGTCCACGTCGAAGTATGATTGGACTGATGTCCCGCGGTATTCGATGCCGGCGGCTATTTCCGTCCGGATGGCGTGGTAAAGGCGCTTAATCTCCTCCGGGGAGAGTGAGGCGGCCGTTCTTTCCGGATGAATGCCGGCCCGGAATAGGCTTTCGTCAGCATAGATGTTGCCGATGCCGGCAATCAGGCTCTGATCCAGGAGAAGTGATTTGATTTTTGCTCTTCGGCTGGCCAGGATGCCAGTCAAGTAATCGACCGTGAATTCGGGCGAGAAAGGCTCCGGGCCCAGGCGGTTCAGACCGGGCACAGTGTCAAGATCGCCGGAAGGGATAAGATACAGGATGCCGAAACCGCGCGGCTCGACAAAGCGCAGGTCGTGGCCGTCGTCCAGACGGAAAATGGCCACTGTCGATTTGCGGACAGGAGTTCCGGAAGGGCAGTAATTGAATTGACCGGTCATTCGCAGATGAGCAACCAATGTGTAACCGTCTGACAATGCGAGCAGAAGATATTTACCGTGCCGTCCGATTGTCTCGATTCGTTTCCCGGCGGCGAGACGGATGAACGTTTCCGGGTCGGGCGCTTTGACGATTTTGACAATCAGCACTTCCGCCCCGGTAATTGTTTTTCCTTTGACTGTCGCGGCCAGTCCGCGGCGAATTGTTTCTACTTCCGGCAGTTCCGGCATTTTCAGCCTCCTTTGTTGGGTTGCATGATTACAGCCGCCGGTATCGTTAAAAGAAGTAGGCTCCGGACTGCAACCAATCCTTTATGAAAGCCGGCGTCTATATGATAACCACAATTCCGCCCGTTCATCACTTTCGGGGTGGAGCGGCTGATTCCTACTAATCAGTAAATTTGTTGCTCCTGGGTTTCACCGTCACAATTTCAGTGTCGGCGGGAGACGATGTGCCGACAGAAAGCAAGTCATTTGCGACTTTCGCACATATTTATTACAGCAAGCAGGAAATCGACAATAAAAACTAAATATTGATATAATCAGACATTTTATTTCGCTGGACGGCGGAGGGGTTGACTGATGGGTGATGCACGGCACCGGGACGTCTGGAAGCGGTTTATTGAGACGGGTGAACTGGATGAAGCGGAAATCAGCGTCAGTGTAGCCAAATGGTGGCGGCGGGCTTACGCGAACGGGGTTAACCCTTACCAGCCGGAATCTCAGACTCCTTTGACGGATAAAGAACTGTTCCGGCGTCAAAACCGCCGTCAGGCGATGCTGGACGCTCTGCGCCCATTGCTCGAATCTTTGACTTATTCCCTCGGCGCCATTCCGTATATTATCGGGGTGAGTGACGAGGACGGCTATCTGCTGGATGTCAGAGGGGAACCGGCAACGGTGGAACGGTCAAAAACTGTCGGCATGTATCCCGGGGCGAACCAGAGCGAACCTTTTATCGGCAACAATGCCATCGGCACGGCGATATTGCAGAATGAACCGGTTTGCATCCAGGGCGGAGAACATTATTGTCTTGCTATGCAGGACTGGACGGCAATGGGGATACCGATTCATGACCGCCGGGGCGCAATTATCGGGGCGCTCGGCTTTGCCACCCCGAACAATCACACCAATCTGAGTATGTTCGTTTCGGCCGCCCTGGCGGTGCAGGCGATGGAAAGCCGTTATAATCTTAGCCGCGAAATGAAAACTATTTCCGACTATTTTTACCGGAAAGATTCGGTGTTCATCACCGTGATTGATAAGGAGGGCCGGATTATTGATTTTAATCGGCCTTACAGCGTTGCGAACGGAAAGAAACGCGAGGAAATTATCGGGCGTTATATTTGGGATGTCTGGTATGACGGCAGGATTTTCGATGCGGAAGGCAACTATCTTGCACCTACGGTGGAGTCGCTACGGACGGGGCGATATATCCGCGACCGGGAAGCGTATCTGAATACGTTGGACGGTCGGAGAATGTCGATGATTGTTGACTCTTTCCCGACACGGGACAGCCAGGGGGAAATCAGCGGGGCGGTAGCCGTCATTGAGGACAATACGGAAAGGTATGAATTCGAGAATAATTTGTTTCGCTCGGAGAAATTGGCGACATTGGGACGACTGGCGGCTTCTCTGGCGCATGAAGTCCGCAATCCCTTGACCGTTATCCGCGGCTTTGTGCAGATGATGGGCGAAGAGAAAGACGGCGGTGAATTGCGCGGATATATACCGGACATTCTTGGCGAGCTTGACCGGGTTAACCATCTCTTGAATGAGTTCTTGCTGTTGGCTAAACCGTCGGCGCCAGATTGCCGCCAGACTTGTCTCGCAGAGTTGGCGAGTATGGTCACCGGTTTTCTGCGGAGTGAGATGGCAAGGCGCAATTGTGAGATTGGATTAACCGTAGACGGGGAGGACTTTGTCTGCTCGGTCGATCCGCAGCAAATCCGGCAACTGTTACTCAATCTGGTCAATAACGCCGCCGAGGCGTCCGTCGGTGGTTCCCGCATCCATATTACCCTGAGGGAGAAAGGCGAGGATTGTGTACGGATGGAAGTGCTCGACGACGGCCCGGGGATTCCGGCTGAGCATCTCGACAAAATCTTCGACCCGTTTTTCACCACCAAGGAGGAAGGTACCGGGCTCGGTCTTTATGCCTCGCACCGGATTGTGGAAAATCACGGCGGGACGATTAATGTTTATAGTCGGTCCGGAGAAGGAACGCGGGTAGTCGTTATCCTCCCTCGCACGGGGCTGAAAAAGAATGAAATCTTCTCTTGACAGTCCGGTAGAAGAGCGCTATAATGGTAGACATTACACTTGAATATAAACGCGTCGATGAAGGGGACCAGTAATCCTGCCGGATTGGCAGAGAATCGGTGGAAGGTGCGAACCGGTATGAAAGCAGAATGAATCCACCCCGGAGATGTTGGCAGAAAGACGAAGCCGAACGGGATTCGCCCGTTAACGCGAAACCGAGGCGGGCGGCGTATGCCGCCAACCAGGGTGGCAACGCGGGTATTACTCCCGTCCCTGTTTTAGCAGGAACGGGAGTTTTGTTATTCCGTCACCGCGAGCTGGTCCGAAGCCGAACGGGATTCGCCCGGTAACGCGAAACCGAGGTGGGCGGCGCATGCCGTCAACCAGGGTGGCAACGCGGGTAAGTCCCCGTCCCTGATTTATTATGGGACGAGGACTTTAATTTTGCAGGAGGCGAAAAAAATGAAAAAAGAACTGTTAATGTTGCCAGGGCCGACGATGTTGCCCCCGGCGGTCCGTCAGGCGGCAACCGGGCCGATGATAAACCACCGGGGTAAGGCTTTTGCCGATTTGTTCCGAACGGTCACGGCGGGGCTGCAATCCATTCTCCGGACGGAGAAAGAAGTTCTTATTTTCCCGGCCGCCGGTACCGGAGCGATGGAAGCCGTCATTGTCAACCTGTTTTCTCCGGGGGACAAGGTTCTTGTCGTCGAGGCCGGGGTATTTGGCAGCCGCTTCGGCCGGATAGCGCAGACGTATGGGCTGGCGGTGGAGACGGTGCCGGTGGAATGGGGCCAGGCGGTAAACCCGGATGTGATCGGGGAGAGGTTGAACCGGGACCGGACGAGGGCAATCAAGGCTGTCATTATCACCCAAAATGAGACATCGACCGGAGTGACTCAGGATATCCGGGCGGTCAGTGCCGGGCGCGGCCGGCATCCGGCCCTGCTTATCGTAGATGCGGTCAGTTCCCTCGGGGCGGTTGAATTGGCGGCCGATGCGTGGAATATCGACGTCGTCCTCGCCGGCTCGCAAAAAGCCTTGATGACTCCACCCGGCCTTGCTTTCATCTGCCTTGGCGACCGGGCCTGGGCGGCGGCGGAGAGCGCCTCCCTGCCGCGCTATTATTGGGATCTGAAAGCTGCCAGGGCGGCGGCGGCAAAGGGCCAGACGCCATACACTCCGGCCGTGTCCCTTCTGTACGGATTGCAGCGCGCCCTGACGATGATTGCGGCAGAAGGGGTGGAAAATGTTTACCGGCGCCATGCCTTGCTGGGCCGGGCCATCCGGGCTGCAGTTGCGGCCATGGGGCTTGAGCTGTTTGCCGATCAGAGGTGCGCTTCCGATACGGTGACGGCAGTGCGGGTGCCGGAAGGAGTCGGCGTGCGGGAGCTGCGGCAAACCTTGGATGCGGAATTCGGGGTGACCGTTGCCGGCGGGCAGCAAGCCCTGGCCAATAAAATTATTCGCATCGGCCACCTCGGTTATGTCAGTCTCCTGGATATCGTGGCGACAGCCGCCGCGCTTGAGATGGCGCTCGCCCGTCATGCTTTTGCCGTTTCATTCGGCGCCGGTGTCGGCGCCGCTCAAAAAATATTTACCGGAGAGGAGAAATAGGGAATGAAAGTAATTGTGACCGAACCAATAGCGGAGGCGGGGATCGAATGCCTGCGGCGGGAAGCGGACGTCGATCTCCGTTATGGGATTAACAGGGACGAGCTTTTGGCCTGCCTGAAAGATTACGACGCGATGATTATCCGGAGCGCCGTTCAGGTTGACGAAGAACTCCTCGCCCATGCTCCCCGACTTAAAGCAGTCGGCAGGGCCGGGAACGGAGTCGACAATATTGACATCGAAAGCGCCACTCGGCATGGGGTGGTCGTTGTCAACAGTCCGGAAGCGAACAGCATCTCGGCGGCTGAGCACACAATCGGTCTCCTGCTTGCTTCCTGCCGGAATATTCCGCAGGCGAATGCCTTCCTGCAGGCCGGAAAATGGGGCAGAAAGCAGTTCGAAGGAGTGGAGTTATATAACAAAACAGTGGGAATTATCGGGTTGGGCCGGATCGGTTCACTGGTTGCCGCCCGGCTACAGGCTTTCGGGATGCGGATAGTCGCATATGACCCATATATCACGGCTGAGCGTTTTGATAAATGCGGGGCGGTAAGAATGGCCACTCTCGCCGATTTGCTCCGGGAAGCCGACTTCATCACTGTCCACACCCCTAAAACGGAAGAAACGTACGGAATGATCGGAGAAGAGGAGCTAAAACTGGCTAAGCCGGGAGTGCGGGTCGTAAACTGCGCCCGGGGCGGCATTTACAACGAAAGGGCACTGTACGAAGCGCTGCGGGCCAGAAAGGTCGCCAGCGCGGGCCTGGACGTTTTTGATGAAGAGCCGTCGTACAATAATCCTCTGTTCGGTCTGCCGAACGTTGTGTCGACTTCGCATCTCGGGGCGACCACGGTCGAAGCCCAGAACAATGTGGGAATCAGTGTGGCGCAGTCGGTCCTTGGCGTCCTGCGCGGGGAATTGGTGGCCGGGGCAGTTAATCTCCCTTCGCTGCCGACACAAGAACTGTCCTCTCTACGGCCTTACGTCGACCTGGCGGAAAAGTTGGGGAAACTTTATTATCAACTGCACAGCGATTTGGTGCGTGAGGTCAAAATCGACTGCGGCGGGGATCTGGCGGAACTGGAAACGAGGATGGTCACAGTCGCCTTCCTTAAAGGGCTGCTGGAGACTGTCCTCAAAGACCGGGTTAACTATGTGAACGCTCCTTTTCTCGCGTCAAATCGGGGAATTCGGGTTGTAGAGAGCAAAGGGAAAGTTGCGGGGGATTACCAGAATTTGCTGCGGTTCACCATAACGGGAGAGAGGGAGAGTGTGGTTTTCGCCGGTACCGTATTCGGCCGGGAAGAGCAGAAGATTGTGGCCATTCACGGCTATAAGGTTGATGTGTCGCCATCCAAATATATGCTCTTCGTGGAAAACATCGATCAGCCGGGAATGATCGGGACGGTTGGAACGACCCTCGGGCAATGCAATGTCAATATCGCAACAATGCATGTCGGCCGTCTCCGGGGTGCAAGCAAGGCCTTGATGATTCTGAATGTTGATAATCCGGTCGGAGCCGGGGAGATAGCCAGAATCCGCCGGGTGGACGGCATTGTCGGCGCCCGGTTCGTCAGACTGTGAGAGGGGGACATAGGGTGAATGTTTTCGCGGAAGTCAGGCCGCGCCTCGGTTATGCGGCAACGGTGGGGGAAACCGGAATAATCGGGGCAGTGGACTTCGCCCGGGAGAAGAACTTCGGGGCGGTTGAACTGAATACCAACGTTCCTGTATTTTTCCCGGAAAAATACTCAAAGGGCGACCGAGAGAGAATCCGTGCCTACGCGAACGACAGCGGCGTCGCGCTCTCGCTCCACGCTCCGGAAGACATCTGCCTGCTTAACTTGCACGCGAAAGTGCACCGGGCCGGACTCGATAGGATGAAAGAAGTCCTCAGCTTTGCCGGCGACATCGGCGCCAGCCGGGTGACCATTCATATCGGAACGAGCGTTTACTTCACCATGGTGGACGGGAGGCTTTCTCTGCACGATGTCTACCCGGATCTGTACCGGCATATTCTGCGGGAAGCGTTGGTCGAACTGCGCGATTACGCCGTCGGGAAGACTCTCCCCTGCATTGAAAACGTCAATTACTTCGGTTACTCGGTTGTGCAGGAAACTGTGGCGGTACTGCTGCCCCAAGGCGGTCTTTATCTGACGTGGGACTGGGGTCATTCCCACAATAACCCGGAGCAGGCAGATTTCATGCACGAGCATGCTTCTTATGTCCGCAATTGCCATGTCCACGATCACGACGGAACCAGCGACCACATCGTGCTCGGAGACGGGGAGGTAGATTTCCGACATCTGTTTGAACTGCTCTATGGCAATGACACGAACTTCATTTTCGAAGTCCGTCCGCGGGAAAAAGCCTGCCTATGCCTGGAGCGGCTGGAGCAGTTGGCGGTGGAAGAGAAAAAATAAACCCCGGTTACCCGGGGATGCGGAAGTGCCCTAAACGGAACATTGCTGTGTCGGCTTCCACGCTCTTCTTTCTTTTTCCGATATAGAGAGCGCAGGCAATTACCAATGTTTCCACGACCGTTGCGAAGGTGAGACAACAGAAGAACTCGGAACATGTGCACATGAGTCTTCACCTCACTCGGCTGTATTTTATTATATGCAGCCGATTTACTTAGAGAAACTGAGATTCGGCTTCTCGGGAATGTTTTATCTGAAAGAGGAAAAGGCTAACCTGTTTTGGGAATATAGTCGAGGACAGTATTTGCGTAATTATCGTCACCCGGATGTTGCATCGGAATCTTGCCTTTTGCAATTGCCCGCAACAGTTGCTCACTTACCATAAATAAGACCGCTTACTTTATTAATACGGTTTGCAGGCAGCGATATCCTTCTTTTCCAAACCTTTTTGTGCAATTTTTCACAATTTTTTCGGCAGTTATCCAAATGGCAGGATAACTGCTTTTTTCTGGTAAAATCCAGCCGGCTAAGAAAAAGATTAAGCGGAGAATGAATTATGTAATTATGATTTTTTCATAATTTTCTTTCTGACCGGAGACAGACTTCAAAAAATTAATTGCCAAAAAGAGGGAATAGAGTCTCCACAAAGAATCCTTTATATGGAAGTTACATCAAAGGAGGTAGAGAGATGAAACTGATGCACCGGAAATGTCTCGCGTTCCTGGTTGCGGCTCTGCTACTGCTGGGCAGCGGAATCTCCGCTCTCGCGGACACTCCTCTGAAAGTGTTCGTCAATGGCGAGGATGTCAGCGCGCGGGTGACCGCGGCAATCCAGGAAGGCAGGACGATGGTTTCACTCCGGGCCCTTTCGGAAATTCTTGGGTTCACAGTTGATTATGATGCGAAGAATGGGACGATTTATGTAACCGGTGGCGAGTTGGATTCACCAGCCGGCGAACCGGCCGTACCTGTCCCGGCGACTGAGCCGGCTGCGCCGGCGGCCGAACTGGACGCCACGGCGCAGGCGATCACCGCCGCGATTGACGCCGAGAAGGCGCGCCTGCATGAGATCAGTAAGTTTATTTGGGACAATCCTGAGCTGGGGAACGCGGAATTCAAAGCGGCAGAACTGCTAACGGGCGAGCTGGAGAAGCACGGCTTCAAGGTGACCAGAGGTCTGAAAGGGATAAAGCCTGCCGCCGATTTGGCGCCCGGCGAGAATCCCGAATACTTACTTGACACCGCATTCAAAGCTGTCTTTGCGGGCAAGCCCGGTGGTCCAACCATTGCGGTTATGATTGAGTACGACGCTTTGCCGATGGGTCACGGCTGCGGCCATAATACCATGGCGACATCCGGCTTGGCTACCGCCATTGGCCTGAGCAAGGTGATGGCCGATCTGCCCGGTACCCTCATCGCCATTGGTACCCCGAACGAAGAGGGCGCCGGCCCTCTCGGCGGCAAGGTCTGGCTGATGAACGCCGGCCATTTTGACGGTGTCGACGTCGCGCTCATTGTCCACGACGGCGATCGGTGGGATACCGGCTCTGACTGGCTTGCAATCCGGTCTACCACCATTAAGTACACCGGAGTGCCCTCCCATGCCGCGGCTGCACCCGAGAAAGGTGTCAGCGCCCTTGACGCGGCCATTCTGTTCATGAACGGCCTTGACGCCATGCGGGAGCATGTCCGCCAGGATACCAGGATGCATGCGATCATCACGAACGGTGGTGCGGCGGCCAACATTGTGCCGGAGAAAGCTGACATCCGGATTATGGTGCGGGCTTTGGACCGGCCGTATGTTGACCAACTCGTGGAGCGCGTATCCAAAATTGCCGAAGGTGCAGCCATGGCGACCGGAGCCAAGGTTGATTACAGTTGGAACTCCGGGCTTTCCGCCCCGATTAATGTACCGGCTTTGGACGATGTGGTATTGGAACATGCCGTTCTCGTCGGCGCCGATCCTGCCCGGGTCAAGCCTTGGACAGCGCTTGCCTCCTCCGACCTGGGCGATGTCGGATTCATGCTGCCGACCTGCAATCTATGGTTCCCGATTGCGCCGGAAGGCAGTGCCCTGCACACCAATGAGCAGATGGCCGCCGCCGGCACTCCCGAGGCTGCGGATGCAGCGATTACGGCCGGCAAAGCTCTTGCGGTCTCGGCTTACAATCTCTTTACCCACCCGGAGAAAGTAAGTGCGATCAAAGCTCAGTTTAACGCCTTGAAAACTGATTTGATGCAATAGTGTTTTTGTATCCGGGGGATGAGGCTTTGCCGCGTCCCCCGGTTTTTTTGCGTTAGCGGGAGGGAAGAAGTCGGTGGAGAGGGCAGGACTTAAGGCGGGCAAAAAGGTTGCCGATGCAGTTATTTTGGACTAAATTCCTCTTTTGGGAGATAGGTTCTTGGTCAAAAGCGGCGAAAAGTCAAGCAGGAAAAAATAAGGAGGATCGATGATGATTGATGTTTTCGCCGCGGCAAAGAAAGAGGAGCAATATATAAAGGAAATGTATACCGATTTTCACCTCCACCCCGAAGTGGGAGGAAAAGAAGAGCGCACTGTCAGGGTAGTCATGGAAGAACTGAAGAAATTCGGCATCCCCTGCGAGCATCGGCCCAGTGCGAGAATTATCGGCTGAATCAGCAGAAGGAAGCCGGGTAAAAAAGTAGCTCTCCGGGCAGACCTGGATGCCTTGCCCATGGCAGAAGCACCGGACAATCTTGCCGGCGTCCGGAGAACTGTCTCCCTGACGGATAAGGCAATGCACGCTTGCGGCCATGATGGGCATACCGCCATGCTTTTGGCGGCCGCTAAAGTTCTCGCTGCACACGCCGAGGAAGTGCCGGGCCAGGTCGTCCTCCTGTTCGAGCAGGGGGAAGAGATGGGTTATGGAGGCAAAGGCATTGCCCGCATGATTATTGAGGAGAAACCTGATAGCATCTGGGGCATCCACCTTTACAACGCCCTGCCTTCCGGCCAGTTTTCCGTGGATCCGGGGCCCCGGATGGCCGCCGCAGTATTCTCTGAAGTGGAGATCAAAGGCAAAGGCGGTCACGGTTCCCGTCCGGACCTCTCCCGCAATCCCCTGGACTGCTTCGTGGACGTCTATTCTAATCTTAATGCGATGAGGATGACAGCGCTTGACCCGTTCATAGCTACCACGTTCAGCGTCGGCCGGGTCAATATGGGGTCGGCTTCCAATATTATCCCGGAAACCCTTACCTTCGCCGGCTCCTTCCGGGTTAACGACTTGAACGAAGCCAAAAAAGCTGTCGCCCGGACCCGGGAAGTTCTGGAGCATCGCTGCACTTACGAAATCAAGCGTGGGCTAAATCCCAGCGGCATGGTAGTCAGCAATCACAGCGGCTATTCCGCCCTGGCCAAAGAATCGGTCAGGAAGCTACTGGGTGAAAGTCACCTGCAGTCAACTCCGCCCTGGATGGCTTCGGAATCGATGGCTATGTGTCTGAAATATTCGCCCGGGGTTTTTGCTTTTCTGGGCATCAACAATTGCGAAAAAGGGACCGGCGCTGCCCGCCACAATCCCCGCTTCGAAGTAGACGATGATGTGCTCGTCCTGGGCACTGCTGTTACTGTCCAGTATACCCTGGATGCTTTGGCCGCGGAAGTGAATGTCAGTGATTTCACACCGAATCCGTATTCCCCGGAGGAACTTGACGCCAAGCCGTGGCTGGCCTAAAGGAATGGCGGGAGATACGTTCGGCCGCTTTCCGGCCATGGGGGCTCCGGCCCGCTGGCGGCAAATCAAAGCCGCCAAGTACTGCGGCGGCGGAATAAGAGACAAAAATAATCTCGTTATATCTTCCGGAGCAGCGGACTGCTGCCTTAAGGATACTGCCTCTCGGCGGGAGAGGCATTCTATTGTGCCGCTGCCTGGAGGAAAAAGGCAGGTTCAGGAAGAATACGGATAAGGGAAAAACTGTTTATTCTGGCCTGAGGGGGATGGTAAATGCGCATCGACAAGGAAGGTCTGATCAGCCTCTGCCGGGAATTAATTCGGCGGGAGAGTCTCTCCGGCGCGGAAGGTGGTGTCGCCGCCCTGCTGACCGAAGAAATGAAGGCGATGGGCTTTGACGAGGTCTGGACTGATTCATACGGCAGCGTGGTTGGCAAAGTGAAAGGAACGGGTGGCGGCAAGTCGGTTTTGTTTGACGGGCACGTTGACACCGTTCCGGTCAGCAATAAGGAGCAGTGGACCCGGGCTCCTTTCGGCGGCGAGGTTGCCGACGGCCGGATTTATGGTCGCGGCGCTTCGGATATGAAGGGTGCGGTCGCCGCCATGGTTTATGCATTGGGGACTTTGGCCGGGACAAAAAGCCGGCCGGCCGGTGACGTATATTTTTGCGGTTCCGTGCAAGAGGAGATTTTCGAAGGGGTGGCCCTCGGCAAAGTCATCGACCAGGTGCGGCCCGATTGCGTTGTAATCGGAGAAGCCTCGGAATTGAACTTGAAAATCGGACAGCGGGGACGGGCGGAAATCACAGTGCAGGCGAAAGGCAAAACGGCCCATTCCGCCAACCCGAAAGCCGGCGTCAACGCCGTTTACGAAATCTTGCCGGCCCTGCAGGCTGTCCGCGCTATGGAACTGGCCAGCCATCCTGTGCTCGGCGCTGCGATTATTGAACTGACCGATATTATTTCCTCTCCTTATCCTGGTGCCTCGGTGGTTCCGGACCTGTGTCAGGCCACTTTCGATCGGCGCCTGCTGGTAGACGAAACGGCTGAAAGCGTTCTGGGCGCCGTCCGGGCGGCCTTGGCCGCTCGCCCGGACGACGGCGGCCGGGCGGTCAGCGCAGAGATTGCCCGCGCGACGGCCAAGTGTTATACCGGGGCCGTCATTGAAGGGCTGCGTTGGTTTCCCGCCTGGCTCCTGGCGCCGGAGCATCCTCTGGTGCAGGAAGCCCTTGCGGCCTTGCGATCGACCGGACTCGACCCGGCAATAACCACATATTCTTTCTGCACCAACGGGAGTTATAGCGCCGGCATCGCCGGTATCCCTACCGTTGGCTTTGGCCCATCACGGGAAAATCAGGCGCACGTGGTTGATGAATATGTGGAAATCGAGCAAGTGGAGAAAGCGGCGGCGGGCTATCTGGCCATTGCCGAGAGAGTCGCCCGGCTTCCGGGTGGAGGAGGGGCAGAATGAACAGCGCAATATTTGCCGAATACCGGGAAGTCATGAAGAATGTAGTCAAGCAGAGACCTTTGGCGGCCGATTGTCTGCGGGGAGTAACCGGGCGGAATATCGACCGGGTTTATCTGATCGGCAGCGGTGGTTCACTCGCCGTGATGTACCCGATCAAATATCTTTTTGACCGTTACGGCGGGAAAGTCACGGCTGAGCTATACAGCAGCAGCGATTTTGGGATCTGCTGCGCCGGGCGTCTGAACGGACGCTCCCTCGTCATCCTTTGCTCCCATTCCGGCAATACGCCGGAAACGGTGGAGGCGGCGGCTACCGCCCGGGAGAAGGGCGCCGTCACCATCGGCATTGCCCGCTCCGCTGACTCCCGACTCGCTGAGAAAGTCGATTATTGTTTCAGTTATCAAGGTGAGGTTGCCATCACGGAATCGAAAATGCTTTTCCTGCATATGCTTGCCTTCGGACTGCTCCGGGCTGTCAACCCTGAATTTCCCGCCGCCGGCGCCGCCCTCCTGGATCGTCTGCCCGACATCCTGGTCGGGGTGAAGGAAGCGGCGCTCGGGAAAGGGAAGGAATTCGCCCGACTGCACCGGGACAAGACCACGATTTATACTGTTGGAGCCGGGCCGCTTTACGGTATGGCGTACGCTTACTCTGTTTGTATCCTTCTGGAGATGCAGTGGATCAGTTCCGCCCCTTTTCCGGCGGCGGAGTTTTTCCATGGACCCTTTGAAATCATCGAGAAAGGCGTTCCTCTCGTTGTGCTGGTTGGTGAGGACTTATCCCGGTCACTCGCGGAGCGAGTCGTTCGCTTTGCAACAAAGCACACGGATTGTCTGACCGTCGTCGACACGCGGGAGTTCGCCCCCGCCGGACTGACTCCGGAGCAGAGGGCCATTGCCGGCCCCTTCATCGGCTGGGCCGTGCTTTATCTCTATGCTCAGTTCCTGGCGGAAGCGCGGGATCATTCCCTCGACCGGCGCCGCTACATGGGAGTTGTCGATTATTGAGATACTGCTGCCGGACAGGAGGTAGAGCATGCTGAAAGTGATCGGGGTCGGCGACAATGTCGTCGACCGGTATCTGCATCTGGGGAGGATGTTCCCGGGCGGCAACGCCGTCAATTTCTCTGTTCTGGCTCGGCGTTGCGGCCATACCGCAGCTTACATCGGGGTCGTCGGCCGCGACGCGGCCGGAGAACTTCTGCTCACTTCGCTCCGCCGGGAAGGAGTAGATATCTCCCGGGTGCAGGTCGCGGACGGGAGGACGGCTTACTGCGATGTCAATCTGGTAAACGGCGACCGGCAATTCGCCGGTTACGACCTGAGCATCTACGATCGCTTGCAGCTCAGCGCGGCGGATTTTTCCTTCATCAGCCATTCCCACCTTGTGCACACCAGTGTTTACAGCCGGATTGACGGGCATTTGGCCGCTCTGAAGGAGGCTTGTCCGCTTCTCTCTTACGACTTTTCCGATAAATGGGACGACCCGCGTCTTCCTGCCGTCCTGCCTTATATCGATTTCATCTTTTTCTCCGGCAGCGGCCGGTCCGAGCCGGAAGTGAAGGAGCGTCTGGCGGATCTGCTGACACGGGGCCCGCGGCTTGCCGCGGTGACTCTTGGGTCGGACGGGGCCCTGCTTTACGATGGCACGGAATATTACCGCCAGGGGGTTGTGCCGGTTCGGCCGGTTGACACCCTGGGCGCGGGCGATGCTTTCCTGACCCGCTTCCTGACCGATTACCTTTCCGGGACGGCGATTCCCGGTGCCCTGCAGGCGGCTGCCGCAGCTGCCTCGGCTGCCTGCAGGTATTATGGCGCGTTCGGTCACGGTACCGATATCAAATAAGGAGGCGACAGCGTGAAAATCGAACAGAAACTCGCGGAGATGGGTTGGCCTTTACATGAGACGCAGAAGCCGGCCGGCGTCTATGTCCCCGCCCTGCGCGTCGGCGACATGGTCTACACATCCGGCCAGGGCGTCCGCCGGGAAGGCGGCAAAGATATTCGGGGCAAGCTTGGCCGGGAGGTCTCCATTGAGGACGGCTATTTGGCGGCTCGCTATTGCATTCTCAACTGTCTCAGCGCTATCAAGGGAGTCATCGGCGACCTGGACAAAATTGAGCGGATCGTCAAAGTCCTCGGCTTTGTCAACAGCGCCGCCGGTTTCGATCAGCAGCCCAAAGTTATCAACGGCGCTTCGGAACTGCTAGCGGAAGTATTCGGGGAGAACGGCGTCGGCGCCCGTTCCGCCATCGGGGTGAACGAACTTCCCAACGGGACAGCGGTCGAGATCGAAATAATTGTCAAAGTAAAGGACTGAACCGAAAAAGTCCTGCCTTGGAGTCGAAGGCAGGACTTTTTCCGGCCGGAAGCGAAGCCAAATCAATCAGATTATAGCGCAACCGGGGTAAAGAATGGCTTTATTTTCAATACCGATACCGGTAATAAAACGGCCGGGAGGCAGGAAATGAAGATTACGGTTGATGTTTTTAAATGGGACGGAAGTCATAAATACAAATGGCCGGGGGAAATTGTCGCCCGGGACGACGCGGAAATCGTCGTCGCCGGCTCTTTCCGGCGGGAGTACCGGACGCCTTATTGCCACTTCCGGGCAGGTGATAAGACGATCGAACATTATCCTCTCGATGCCTGGTTCAATATCTGCCGGATTTACCGCTCCGGAACCGAGCTGCTGGGCATTTACTGCAATCTGTCCACGCCGCCAGTCTTGCGCGGCAATATCCTGACCTACATTGACCTGGAATTGGATTTATTCGTTTATCCGGACGGGAAATGGATCACGCTTGACGAGGAAGAATATAAACGTCTGGCGGCAACCAACCTGCCGACCGACGCCGCAGACGCGGCGCAAGAGAGTTGGACGGAACTGCTGGGACAAGTGAAGCGGCGGGAAGGACCTTTCCGGGAGATTCAGTCTTAGGGCAGAGCCGAATAGGCAATTTAGCCCGGGGACAAAAACAGCCTGCCACGCGGCAGGCTGCGGTTTTCTTAACGCTGGGCGACCAGCTCCGTCTCAGACCGACGTTCCGGGGGACTGCTCTGATGCGGCCGGGGTTTCCCGCCGCCGATTGAGCAGGATGACGGCGCCGACGATCAGCAGGCCGCCACCAATCTGCGTTAGTGTAATAGCCTCCCGGAATAAGAGGGTGGCCAGAAGGACGGTGTAAAAAGGCTCGACCGTGCTGAGGAGGGCGGTGCGCGACGCCCCGAGCAGATGCAGTCCGCAGAAAAAGAAAATATTGCCGAGGACAGTGGTAAAGAGGGCAAGCGCCGCCACGGCGGCGAATGTCCCGGCCGGAAGACCGAAGTCGAGGCGCCCCGCCGCCGCTCCGTACCCGACGTAAACGACGGCGCAGGACAGAGTGATATAGAAAGTCATTACTTTGGCGTCCAGATGCGACGTATATTTGCTGGCCGCGATGATATAGAAGGAGTAAACGAAGGATGCCGTGCAAGCAAGAGCGGCGCCGTACAAATTGACGGTCAGACCCGGCGACCAGACCGTGAGGGCGCAGCCGGCGCTGGCCAGCAGCAGGGCGAACACTTTGATCCGGTCAAGGCTCTCGTGAAGTAAAAAGAAAGCGAGAACGGTGACAATGGACGGATACGTGTAGGTGAGCAGGGCAACCAGCGATACCGGTATGTACTGGATGGAGCCGAAATAGAGAAAGGCCATGCCGGCGTAACCGACGCCGCCCAGAAGGAGAACGATGCGCAGGTCCCGCCGCCCGAGCCGGAGGTTGGTCCGGGTCAGGCGACAGTACAGATACAACGCCGAAGCAGCGATGGTGAATCGCATTGCCAACAGTGTATATACATTGATGCCCCCGTCGTAGGCGAAACGGGCAAAAATTGAGCCGGAACCGAAACAGGCAGCCGACAGGAGGATGAACAAAAAGCCCCTGCGTTCCAAAATCCCACCTCGCTTCGCGCAGTCCGCATATCTCACATCATTGTATCATATCGCGGCAGCGCCGGTAAAGCATCAATTCCCCAACAAAAAAGCGAGAGTTCAGAACTCCCGCTGATGGTAAAGATTCTCCGAGAGCCGAAGGGAAACGGCCAGGACAGCGAGGACGGCAAGGACGGCAA
The DNA here is from genome assembly GCA_050943375.1 of bacterium. Lineage (GTDB taxonomy): Bacteria > Bacillota > SLNR01 > SLNR01 > JBMNPB01 > JBMNPB01. The sequence goes on along the minus strand of JBMNPB010000015.1, from coordinate 5,074 downwards.
GCAGCCCGATAAGCCAGGGCGGTGTCTGCGTCAGGAAGGTGAATGCCTTCCGGACCACCGGATTGTCCGGGTTGCTGGCCGCGTAAGACACAGCCAAGCTGGGGCCGAAGAAGAAGAGGTAGAACCCGGACATCGTGAACAGTTTGGAGCGGATGTAGCCAAGTTTAAAAAAGAATGGGTAGTACAACGCCGCGAGCAGGGAAATCGTGGTCAGGGCGACGATCACGTCCCGGGGCCGAAGCAGCTGCAGTTTAAGCAACGGGACGCGGGTCAGGGCAGCACCGCACAGCGCCATGACGGTCAGCATCGCCCCGCTGAAAAGCAGTACGCTCAGATACTTGGCGCGGACCACATCCCGGCGTGGGAGCGGCAGGCTGTTGATGACAATTTCGCCTTTATTTTTGTCGTCGTAAGCGCAGCCGGTCTGGACAAACATGAACGCGGCGGCGACACTGCCCATGATGTACGCCATCTCGGTGAAAGGACCGCCGGTCAGGCCGAAGACGACGAGCAGGAACAGGACATAGCCGAGGGTGAACTGCAGCGACCGCTTCTGAACAATAAATTCCTTATAAATCAAGGTTGACATGGTCATCCCTCCTTACGGTGTAGAGCATGATTTCCTCCAGGGTCGGTTTGGCGTAGACGAGTTTGTCGCCGTAAGCCCGGCGCAGCCCGGCCGCGTTCCGGACGAGCGCCTCAAAACCGAACCGGTTTTCCCGGATGCCAACGCTTTTCTCCCGGACGGCCGCGCCGAGAGCGGTGTCGCCCTTGACAATCGCGTAATCGGTGAGGACATCTTCTTTGGGGAGGCTGAAGACGATTTGTCCCTCATTGATGAAGGTAATGTAGTCGGCAACTTTGTCCAGGTCCGAGGTCAGATGGGTGGAGAAAAGGACGGCTTTGTTCTCGTCCTGGATGAACCGGTACAGGATGTCCAAGAGTTCACTCCGGACAATCGGGTCGAGCCCGGCGGTCGGCTCATCCATGATAATCAGGTCGGCCCGGTGGGAAAGGGCAAGGGCCAGGGAGTATTTCATCTTCATGCCCTTGGATAAGTCTTTAATTTTCCGGCCGGCCGGCAGGCCGAAAAGCTTCAGATATTGCCGATAGGTCGTTTCTTCCCAGCCTTGGTAAAAAGGGGCGAGAATCCGCTTCATTTCTTCCAGAGTCAGCTCTTCGTAAAAATGGTTCTCATCGTAGACGAAACCAATTCTTTCTTTGACTTTTTTTTCGTCGGCAATGTGGTCAAGGCCGAAGACCTTGATTGTCCCGGTGTCCTTGCGCAGCAGATTCATAATCAGCTTGATGGTGGTGCTTTTTCCGGCGCCGTTGGGACCGATGAAACCCATGATATAACCTCTGGTCAGGCTGAAGGTAACGTCTTGGAGCGAAAAGTTTTTGAATTTTTTCGTCAGGCCGATAATTTCCAAACACTTATCCATGTTATTCCTCCTCCCGGAATAATAATTGCAGAATATGGGCGGCCTCGGCCGGCGAGATGCCGAGCCGCCGGCATTCCGTCACGGCTTCCGCCAGCTTCTCCTCTACCATGGCGAGTTTTCTTTCCCGCAGCAATTCGCGGCTCTGCCCGGCGACAAAGGTGCCTTTGCCGCCGACCGTTTCGAGGAAACCTTCTTTCTCCAGCTCATCATAAGCTCGTTTGGTAGTGATGACGCTGACCTGCAGTTCCCGGGCGAGACTGCGGATAGACGGCAGGAGTGAGCCTTCCGCCATTTCCCCCCGCAGAATCATGTCCTTGATTTGGCGAGCGATTTGTTCATAGATCGGCTCCGTTGCCGTATTGGAAATAATGATGGCCATTGCTTCACCTCCGTACCGTTTATACCGTTTATACCGTACATGTTTTATATATACGCGCCACCCACATTATAAGTAGCTCTTTTCTCGTTGTCAAGATAATTTGCAAAAATCCCGCCGCCCGACGGGAAAGGTATCGGTAAAATACCGCCGAAATGAAAAAAAGGGGTGAGAGACAATATGAAGTTATTTTCGTGGAATGTCAACGGCATCCGGGCCGCTTTGAGCAAAGGGTTCAAAGAGTGGCTGGCGGCCGAGCAGCCGGATATCCTCGGCGTCCAGGAAACGAAAATCGCCGCCGGGCAGTTGGCGGGTGCCGGATTGGAGGTTCCCGGCTATCATTCTTACTGGAGCTGCGGCGAGCGGAAAGGGTACAGCGGCGTCGGCCTGTACACAAAAGAAGAACCCCTCGCCGTCGCTTACGGGCTTGGGATCGAGGAGTTCGACCGGGAAGGGCGGATTATCGTTGCCGACTACCCGGCTTTTCGCCTGCTCAATATTTATTTTCCCAACGGGCAGTCCGGGGAGGAGCGGCTGGCCTATAAACTCGCTTTTTACGATGCCGTCATTGCTTACTGCCGCCGGGAGGCGGCGGCCGGGAAGAACATTGTGATCGGGGGGGACTTCAACACCGCCCACCGGGAGATTGACCTGAAGAATCCCAAACAGAACGAGAATTATTCCGGCTTTTTGCCGGTGGAAAGAGCGAAACTGGACGAATTCCTTGCTGCCGGCTTCGTCGACTCCTTCCGCCATTTTTATCCGCAAAAGGTGCAATACTCGTGGTGGTCATATCGTTTCAACGCCCGGGCGAGGGATGTCGGATGGCGGATTGATTATTATTATGTTTCCGAGAGTTTCCTCCCGGCTCTGCGGGATGCATCTATCCTTGGTGAAGTGACCGGCTCCGACCATTGCCCGGTCGCTTTGTTCATCGCCTGAACGGATAGGAGAGGTCGACCGCCGGCAGCCAAGCGGCGAAAGCGGCGAGGGTGCCGTGCCAGTCGGCCCGGGACAGGCTCAAATGAGGGTCGATCAGATAATCGATGATAACCGCGACCGGCATTCCGGCGGCGGCAGCCGCCAGGTCCTCTACCGTGTCGTTACCGACCGCCAGACATTCTTCCGGCCTGAGCTGCAGACTAGCGGCAATTTCCCGGTAATATTCCGGGTTCGGCTTACAGCTGTGCATATTCTCATAACTGGTGATAAGTTCCCATGGCATGCGGGCGATGCCGGCCCAGCGCATGCGTTCGCGGATGGCTAACGCCGGGAAAACCGGGTTGATCGCCAGCACCAGGCGTAGCCCGCGCCGCCCGGGCGACCGATTGCAGATATTCGTTAATGAACTGCGCTGTGTCCAGAGGTAGCAGCGTGCCGTCCAGATCAAAAAGCACCGTTTTCAGCATGAATCCGACTCCTTTCCGCGGAATACCCGTTATTCTTTCTGGGCACCAGCTGCCTTCCCCTCCCGGTTTGCCGGATTGTGAACCGACAAGGATATTGTTGGCAGAAAGCGAATACCATTAAATAGAAACGGAGAAGGACAGGAGGATTCACTTTTGCCCCAGGCTGATTATCCGTTCCGGGCTTGGGTGGATTAGGCCGGCAGGACAATTGCAGCCGGAGGTGGTCTTGTGTCTGCGGCTGAGATAATCGGCAAAGACAACTGGGTGGAGATTGGGACGGAGGCCAATGAGCTTGCGGCCGAACTCCGCCGCAGCCGGCTGGAAGCGGCCGGCATACCGGTGCGCTTGCTGGGAAGCGGTCTTAGTTCGGTTTACGCCCTGACTGCCGGTCCCCTCGCGGCGGTACGCGTCTTGGTCCCGGCAGAGTATGTTTGCCTTGCGCGGGAGATCAGCGCCGCCCCGGAGCGGGCGGGGGAATAACATCCGGCGCGGTGCCGTCCGGCGGCGGAATTATTATCAACCGGCGCAGGGAAAGAGAGGGAAACAGGTCTTTGGCCGGCGAATAAATAGAAGGAGCGCCAAGCCGGTACGGGCCGGCGGTAATCCCAAAATTCATCAGGCGGAAAGGAGATAATGTCATGTTCAGACCGGAAGGCGTCTATCCGGCAATGCTGACCCCGTTTGACGAAAACGGAAAAATCAATGAGCCGGTAATGCGCGACATCGTCGACTTCTTTATCGACAAAGGAGTAGACGGACTTTTCCCCGTCAGCAGCGTCGGCGAATTCGCCCACCTGACTCTCGATGAGAGGAAGAAACTGATTGATATCGTGGTCGATCAGGCGAAAGGCCGGGTCCCGGTTACCCCCGGCGTAGGAGCCACGTACCCGGGCCATGTGCTCGAGGTGGCGAAACACGCGCAGGCGGCCGGCTGCGCTGCCGTCGTTATCTGCGGACCGTATTATTACTCCATCAGCCAAGGGATGGTGGAAAAGCATTTCGAGACCATCGCCGACGCTCTGGATATGCCGATAATTCTGTACAATATCCCTTCCTTTGCGAATGAGATTTCCCCGGCCGTCATCGGGCGTCTCAGTTTTCGCCCGAATATTGTCGGCATCAAAGATTCCAGCGGCAATCTGACGAACATGACCCATGTGATTGATTTTGCCGCAAACGCCAAGGTGGAGTTCAATGTCCTGACCGGCTCCGAGCAGATCTTCTATCCCGTTCTGTGCGCCGGCGGCAAAGGCAGCATGACCGGCTCGGCCTCAGTGGTCCCGGAACTGATGGTCAAGATTTACCGGAGCTTCCTGGCCGGCGACCACGCCGCCGCCAAGCGGGCACAGTTTCTGCTGCTGCCTCTGCTGCGGCAGATGCTGACCGTGCCTTTCCCGGTCGGCTTCAAGGCTGCTCTTGAGACGCGCGGTTTTCCGATGGGCCCCTTCGTTCAGCCGCTGGCGCCGGGCGAAGAGAGTCTGTACGGAAAAATCAAGGACCAGTTGAGGCAGGGTGTCGAGATTATTACTGCCGAGTTGGAAACATTCCAGACAACAGCGAAGGCCGGGATATCGATGCCGGCCTTCGCCGCTACGGGAGGTGAAACGATGCAAAAAAAAATGCGACGGCAGGAACTGGCCCTGCCCGACAATGAAGCGAGAGAAATCCTGGCGAAGGCGGATTACGGCTATCTCGCCACCGCCGACCCGTCCGGCCCACCTTATGCGGTCCCCTTAAATTACGCCGTTGACGGCGACAAGCTTTACATCCACTGCGCGAAAAGCGGCCACAAGATTGACAACATTCTTGCCAATCCCCAGGTCGGCTTTTCCGTGACCGGGGAA